>JBILGC010000005.1:0-79715 GCA_044351265.1 Bacteroidia bacterium | reverse complement strand
TTATTTGACGTGTTTACAAACGTATATGGGCTCTGTATCCATGCCGTGTCTATGCTCGGATTGTATACAAAGCTCGCAAGAGCAGGAACTTGAGGGCCTACAGAAGGAAATGTTGAACTATTATACAATGTAAACTGATAAACTTGATTATTAGGAGGAACCCCAGCAGCTGCAACGTCTACGTTAAGTTGGCTGCTTGGTGCAGCAGACCGATCGCTTAAACTTCTAAATGAGGTTGAATTACCAATAATACCAACTCTTGTAGAAGGAGAGCTTGGCTGCTCCAAACGATAATGGTATTCAACTACATTATGTGTTTCATACAAAATAACCTGAATAGAAAAATATGGTGTAGCACCGCAACAAGTACCCCAATTCAAGTATTGAAAGGTAAAAACCCTGTAAGGGGCAGCACCTGTTACATTAAAGGACGCTTCTGCACCGGTTGAAAGACCATAGGCATCGTGATTGAAAGGATAAAGAGCCGATGAAGTGCCGTGAGTTGTAAATGCGCAACTTAAACAATTGGTAGGGGCGGTCATAGATGCTGTTCCTAGTGTTAAAAACATATTAGATGATGGCCAGAAATGCGTGAAAGTTTGCCCACCAAATACAAAATCAAAGCCAATTGGATAACTTTGAGTAGCAACAGCATCATCTGTATGAATCGATGAAACAATTGTGCCACCTGAAATAGGCACAAAAGGTCTTGAAAATGCGAAAAAGTTATACGGTATTACACTTTGCGCTACTAACTCAGCAAAAGATGAAAGCAGTAAAAACAACGAAACGATGATTTTACGCGATAGTTTAGAGGTAGATATTAATTTCATATCAAGTATTAATTTTCTATAAGGAAGAGGTTTAACAATCAAAACTACATTTTTTTAATAAAAAATCAAATGCGGGAAACTTTTATTTCTCAGGGTGCCATCAGATGAGATTTGGTAAGGAGGGTAGAGTCTGTTAAGGCCATTAGAAACGCCACTAAATCGGCCTTTTTTTGTGGTGTAAGATTTAGGCCATCCGGATTTTTTCTGATTAGCTCATCTGCAGGAAAAACCCTAATGGCTCCTGAATTGTAAAACTCTACTACCTCTTCCAATGTTTTTAGTCTGCCATCATGCATATAAGGAGCTGTAAAAACAAGGTTTCTGAGGCTAGGCGTACGGAATTTACCCATATCTTCCGGATTGCCTGTAATGCGTTTAAGCCCTTCATCTGTGCTTTCATGTCCGTTGTGGTGAAACTGAAAATCAGAAGAAAAAGGAGAGGTGATATTGTGGCAATGGAAACAATCGGCACCACCATCTATCACCTCCTTATTAAACAAGTCAAATCCACGCCACTCCTGGTCTGTAAGCAAATTACGGTTTTTGGTAACCATATACATATCATACCTTGAGCCAAAAGAAATGATGGTTCGTTCAAATTGTGCAATAGCTTTTATGAGGTGCTTGGTGGTAACACTATCGGTTCCGAATGCCTTTTTAAACAACCCCGGATAAACTGCGTGTTGCTGTAATTTCTGCAAAACGTTGAGCAGCGTTTCATTCATTTCTATTGGGTTGGTTATGGGGCCTAGCACTTGCGATTCCATATCTGCTGCGCCACCATCCCAGAAAAACTTATGGTTTGTTTGATTATATTTTTCAACCCATCCTAAATTAAATAGTGGCATAGAGTTGCGTGTGCCCTTCTCTCCGTTTAAGCCTTCGCTAAATTGTTTGCCATTATCGGTAAAGGCAAATTTTATATTGTGGCAGGTACCACAAGACATGGAATTTGTTTTGGAAAGAATGGGGTCATAGAACAATTTCCTACCCAATTCTACACCCTCTACGGTTAACGGATTATCGGTAGGAATAAACATGGATGGCCAGCCCGGTGGGAGGGCAATCGGATATGGTGTAGCCTTAAATGGTTTGGTGGTATCAGCAGGTGGCGGCTGCACATCATCTCTCACTTCACTGTCTTTGCGACAAGCCAACAAACAGCTGGCAACCATAATAAACAATACAAATGGCAAAAAGAATTTCCTCATTGCGCTATTGAATATTGGTGAGTGTAAAGATATCTTTCATGTTCTGATAAAGGCGAGGCAGTATTTGGGTATCAGTACCTGAATGCACTTCATGAACATCCTGCTGCAAATTAATGATATATGGTCCGGTAAAAAACTCTGCTACATCCATGTTCAACTGCATTTGCACCTGATTAGATTTTACTTTGGCACCTGTTAGCGGAAATTTAAAAATATTGCTGTGATTATCTCCGCCAACATCATAAGAAATTGGCTTGTCTGATTTACCAAACCTACCAATTAACCTAAAGAAAATATAACCAGTATTCCAGGTCCAGAACATGCCATAGGCAGGATCTAAATCACCATCCTGCACACCACTGTGATTGCGAATGCTATCTATGCCCAACACAAATGAGATGGACTTATATTTATCTGGAGGAATATTGCTCAGCGTAATTGTTTTGGTTGAAGATACCCCTTCATTTATTAATTGATACGTGTTTAGATTAGTTTTGGCTCCTGCCTCATTCTCCAGCGTAATATTAGAAATATAATAAGCCAGTTTTGTAATTTTGATGGTATCTCCTGCGGCCGAGAAAAAACTATCGGGAGCATATTTTAGAGGCTTGCTGCCAAAAAAATGATTGAACTGAAGTGTTAAACTTCCTGTACCGTTAATCTCTACACCATTATATTCATCATCAGCTTCATCGCTGCATGAATTTAATCCTGGCACAACTGCTATCACTAACAGCATCAGGAATGTGTTGAAGATATAATGCTTTCTCAATTTTTTGTTTTTTGAACAATCAAAGTTAGTATTTTCGAATCATAATTTTTACTTAAAACACATTATGCCAAGTTTTGACATTGTAAGCAAAATCGACTTACAGAAAATTGACAATGCCATTAACATAGCCAAGAAGGAACTCATAAACCGCTATGACCTGAAAGCAGAAGAGTGCGAGATTGAGTTGGATAAAAAAACTAAGCTCGTTAAGCTGCAGGCCAAACAAGATATGGCGCTCACCTCGCTTATAGATATTATCTTGAGTAAAATGAGTAAACAACAGCTGGATCCGCGGTTGCTCGACTTATCTTCAGAGCCAAGACCTAGCGGCAAGCATGTGCTGCAAGAACTTAAAATAAGAGAGGGCCTTGATAAGGAAACTGCAAAGAAGGTGGTTCAATTTATTAAAGACAGCAAGTTAAAAGTGCAGGCGAGCATTATGGATGATCAGGTAAGGGTTACCGGTAAATCAATAGATGAATTGCAGGCCACCATTGGCAAGGTAAGAGGGCATGATTTTGAAATACCATTGCAATTTGACAATATGCGTAGCTAAGCCTTAGCATTTTTTTGAAGCACCAGTTGCTTCTTGCCATAATCAATAATAGCCTGGTATTTGTGCAAGATATCGCTACCCAACACACCATGAATTTTTGGAAGTTTAAGTGCGCTGTACGTTTGGTTTACATGATACAAATCCAAAACAGCAACCTCCATTTTCTTTTTAGCGAGCTTGCCTAATAATAGTTGCCTAATCACCACTACATGGGTATCCATAGCTTTAGCACCCAAACCAACCGATTTTGCCGGATGCTTTTTAAACTCTTGCTCATCCACAAATTGTAAAATCTGTTCTGCGTCAAATACAGTTTTAGAGGCGCCCGTATCAATCAGTAGGCGACATGGCTTATTATCAACGGTTATATTTATAAAAGCATGATAATTGCCCGGTTCCAGTTTTTTAACCTGCAATGGAATTGTAAATCTCATATAGCCTTTAATAAACAAAGACGTTTCTTTAAGTGGAAACGTCTTTGAAAAAAATTAAGATAACACTATTAAAGTACAGCTATTTCTTTCAACACATTATTCATGTTGCGCACCGCATCAGCACTCTTATTGAACAGATCTTGTTCTTCAGCATTCAGTTTGTAATCAATAATGGCTTCCCAACCATTTTTGCCAATGGTAACCGGCACGCCTAAACATATGTCTTTTTGGCCATACTCACCATCCAAATGCACACAGCAAGGCATTATACGTTTCTGGTCGCGAACGATGCTCTCTACCAATAATGCTGAAGCCGCACCCGGTGCATACCATGCTGATGTGCCCAACAGTTTGGTTAAGGTAGCTCCGCCCACCATGGTTGCATCGCTAATTTCTTTCAATTTATCGGCACTTAGTGTATTCGAAACCGGAATACCGTTTATGGTAGCCAAACGCGTTAATGGAATCATGGTGGTATCTCCGTGTCCTCCAATTACTGTTCCCTGAATATCGGCAGTTGGTTGGTTTAATGCCAATCCTAAGTATCCTTTGAAACGTGCACTATCCAACAAACCGCCCATACCAATAATGCGATTTTTAGGAAGCCCAGTTGATTTAAGTGCTAGATAAGTCATCGTGTCCATCGGGTTTGAAACTACCACAATGATTGCATTGGGTGAATGCTTCAATACGTTTTCAGCTACTGATTTTACGATATTGGCATTGGTACCAATCAACTCTTCGCGGGTCATGCCCGGTTTTCGCGGAATACCTGAAGTGATAACCACCACATCGGAATTGGCTGTTTTGCTGTAATCGTTAGTTGTTCCGCTGATGCGGGTTTTCATGCCCAGCAACGAAGTGGTTTGATTAATATCGAGGGCCTTGCCTTCGGCAAATCCTTCTTTCACATCCAGCAGCACTACTTCATCTGCCAGTTCGCGGTAAGCAATTACATCGGCAGTGGTTGCTCCTACTGCACCTGCACCAATTACGGATACTTTTGTCATGGTATAAATATTTAGTTTTAAATCGTTTAAAAAATCGTGTGCGAAATTAGTTTTTTACTTCACTGTTAAAAATTTATTTGAAAGAAGATTTTATGTGCCCAAATTATCATAAAAAGAAAAGGCATCCATTGGTAGAATGCCTTTTAAAAAATATATTTAGTACGATTCAGTTAAACACTCATTTCCTTCACATCATCAGCAATGACTAGGCGTCCTAGGGTTTTTTCTTTGATATAATCCAACGATACGCCCGGAGCATATTCTACACACTTGAAACCTTCCGGTGTAATATCGAATACCCCCAGTTCTGTTACTACTTTTTTTACACAACCCAAGCCAGTTATGGGTAATGTACATTTGCTTAATAATTTGCTTTCACCGGCTTTATTTACATGCTGCATGGCTACAATAATATTTTTAGCAGAAGCTACTAAATCCATTGCGCCACCCATGCCTTTCACCATTTTTCCCGGTATTTTCCAATTGGCGATATCACCATTATCGGCTACTTCCATAGCACCCAAAACAGTTAAATCTACTCTGCCGCTACGTATCATGCCAAAGCTCATGGCACTATCAAAAAATGAAGAACCTTTGGTGGTGGTTACCGTTTGCTTGCCTGCATTAATGAGGTCAGCATCTACTTCATCGGCAAAGGGGAACGGCCCGATTCCAAGCAATCCATTTTCTGATTGCAATATCACTTCGATACCGTCCGGTACATAATTAGCAACCAGCGTGGGTATACCAATGCCAAGATTTACGTAGTAGCCGTCTTTCAGTTCTTTTGCGATGCGCTTCGCTATTCCATACTTATCTAACATGCACTTAATTTTTTAAACGAGTGGTTACCTGTTCAATTCTTTTTTCATAATCTACACCGAGAAAAATGCGGTTTACATAAATACCAGGGGTGTGTATCATATCGGGATCGAGCTGGCCGGCAGGCAATAGTTCTTCTACCTCAGCTATGGTAATTTTTCCTGCCATTGCCATTAAAGGATTAAAATTTCTGGATGTGGCTCTGAAAACAAGATTTCCGTGTGTATCGCCTTTCCAGGCTTTTACAATTGCAAAGTCAGACTTGAAGGCATGTTCAAGTAAGTATTGTTTTCCATTAAACTCACGCACTTCTTTTCCTTGTGCCACTTCAGTTCCCACACCTGCCGGAGTATAAATAGCAGGCATACCATAGCCTGCTGCAAGGCAGCGTGTAGCAAGCGTTCCCTGAGGGATTAGTTCAACCTCAAGTTCGCCACTAAGCAGCTGTCTCTCGAATTCAGCATTTTCTCCCACATATGAAGAAATCATTTTTTTCACTTGTCGTGTTTTCAGCATCAGGCCAATACCAAAATCATCTACACCGGCATTATTAGAAATGCATGTTAAATTTTTTACTCCTTTGCGTACCAGCGCAGCAAGGCAATTTTCAGGAATTCCGCACAAACCAAAACCACCGAGCATTAAAACTGCTCCGTCTTGTATGTCATGTATAGCCTGATCGGCATTTTCTACAATTTTATTTAGCATAAATTACACCTAAGTTAATTTTATTGATTATTCGCCCATGGCTGCGCTTAAATCTTCGTCACACAATGCCTGGCACATAGCTGCCAGTTCGCGGTAGTCGCCTGTTTTAACTACACATTTGCCTTTAGAATGAACGATGAGGGCAGATTGCTCGGCTTGAAGGGGTTCATGCTTGCAAATTCTAACCAGGCACTCAATTACGTGATCAAATGTATTTACATCATCATTAAACAGAAGTAAGGTTGCTGGCGTGCCTATATCATCCAGTACTTCTGACCATTCTTCCTGTTTTAATAATTCTCTGCTCATATTTACTTTTTATTGAAACTGAAACGGTTTTCACTACCTGCTGCTAATCTTTTAATATTGGAGCGGTGAGTATAAATAACCAGTACAGCCACTGCGCAACAAAAATAAAACAATGGGTTAATATTGTATTGATTAAGCCAAAAAGCAATAATCGGGCTTACCATTGCCGAGAGCATAGAGCCCACGGATATATAGCGTGTAATTGATACAGTTAATACAAACAAAATAAAGCAGTAAAGTGCAAGCCAGGCATTAAGTGCCATGACAATACCCAGTAGAGTGGCAATACCTTTACCGCCTTTGAAGCCGGCAAACACCGGATATACATGACCTAAAACCGCAACAAAGCCTAAAACCATTTTATAGATTAGCAAAAGGTTTTCATCTCCTGCATCAGGTAAAATATATATTGCAAGCGAGGCTGCTGCAAAGCCCTTTAGCGCATCAATGCCCAATACAATAAATCCGGCTTTTTTACCCAATACCCTAAGTGTATTGGTAGCACCGGCATTACCACTGCCGTGTTGCCTCACATCAATGCCGTAAAAATTTTTGCCAATCCAAACTGCCGAGGGAACTGAGCCTAGCAGATAGGCACCAAGAAAACAAATAATGGTTATTGTCATTGCTTATTTTTCATTGCTTTTACAAACTGATTGCGGGCAGAAATATTAGCCAACCTTAGTTTGAAATCATCTTTAGAAACCTTATCAATATTATCTTTTACATATTTATTATAAAGGGGATCGGATGCAATGGTATACATGATACCTTTCTGGTACTTAAAGAAATACCAGCTTCCCTGCATGGATTGCAGATAAAGGGTAAAGTCATCACCACTTCTACGTTTCACAATTTCCATCATCCCCTTAATTTTTCTTTCGAACTTATATTTATCAAATGAGTTGATACCAATTTCACCTACCGAAACAAAAGAGCGCGTGGTTTGATTCCACCTCAACTGAATATCGGAAATGAATATGGTTTTTTCCAGATCATTTATTAAACGAATATTGTTGTTTTCATTAATCTCTTCATTGATACGCTTGATGTTTTTCTCTTCAACCAACTCAGAAAGTGCCTTGGTTAAAAACTCAGGATTAAACTCCGGCTGAGCGGCCATAAGCGATTGATCTGTTAAAGAATCATACATGATGCGTAATGCATTTTGGGCGAAAGGAAAATTAAGCAGTGCTACCAGTTTCATATTAAATGAGGTATCAGCTAATGAATAAACTGCCGAACCTGCTGCGCCAATTTCAAACTTGCTTCCCTTAAACGCCATATCAAATTTACCTTCATATGAAACCGATTGCTTAGCTTCATTCAGTACAATTAAATTGCCTTTTGTAGCTTCTTTAAATATTTTATTGTAGGCACCCATTTTAAATTCTTTTGTTTTCTCATCATAAAACAAGGTTCCTTCCACACGCATTAATTCATGATCTGATCCATTGCGTTTGCGAGTAAAGAATAAAGGATATACGTGCGTTGAATCATTTGAAACATTTACACCTACCATCAAAGCCTGCCTTGATAGGTTAGTGGTTTGTGCTGCTACATTAATAAAAACTGAGTCAGGATTTACAACAGCAGCATTTCTGAACCACTCTGTTTTAGGAATAGGTAATGTATGCTGAGTGAGGAAGAAGCCGTCATACTCCAGATTTTTGATAATACTTTTTAGGTTAGCATTACCTCTGAATAATATTTTAGGGCCTATATAAAAATTAATAGAATCAGGGATATTTGTTTTGGCAATTAAATGGCGCTCCTTGCTTATGCCAATTTCATGCAGGTAAAACAACTGCCGATTTTTCTTTCGATCAATATACTCATAATCTCCTACACCATTCAAAGTAAATTTACCGCCTATTTTAAGCATGGCATTTTCTATATTATGATATCGGTTGGCACTATCGGCAATAATTTTTGCTCGATATAAGATGTCCATATCAGCAGCCTCTCTAATCACTACTTTCTGGCTATCAGCATAGATTTTAGCATCGCCCACACTTATATATGGGATTTTACGAGGTCTGAGCGTATAATCGGTTACATCATATGTAGTTATGCCTGTTTTAAATAATAGTGAGTCTTGCTCAGCATTGGTTGAAACAAGATACGATACTTCTTCACCTGCATGAAGATAAGAACGAAAATCAAGTTTCTTATGATCCATGTACCAGATAAATTGTGCAAATGAACCTGCATACTGATTATATATAAAATTGGAATTGAGATTAAATAAATTGAAGTCAAAATTGGAAATCCTATTTTCTAAGTCAACATTACATTTTGTAGCACCTGAGACAAATGCAAAAACAACAGAATCTGCAGCAGAACGGTAGCGAAAATAAGCAGTGTCAGATAAAATATTATCCGGCTGCAACCAAAAATTCCGTGAGTTAAGTACTGCCTTTTCCACATCAATATTGCCTGCAGCTGCGGTTAGTTCGGGCGTTAACATCAATGTTCCCATTAGGGTTGCCCTATCGGCTGAGAAGCTAATTTTTTCCTGCTGACTATATACATACATGGAATCGTTATATGGCATCCAATGCTCATAAACCTGATTTGCTTTTACCGTTGGATAAATTCCGGTGCGGTCGTTAACAAAGGTTTTTACCTGTGCATTCATCGAATCTAGTAGTAAGATAAACTGATCAGCTTTTGATGAGGATGAGAGATACTTTATTTCTCCATCACCAAACAATCCTTCATCACTCAATGACAATCTAATAAATCCTCGACCTTTACCTCTATACATTGGATAACCCGCTTCCGGACTTTCAAGAATAAAGCCGAGAGATTTATCAGGTTGGAGGGAAAGAAAATGCTTTAGTTCCGGAACAATATCTCCCGAAACAAAGGTGCCACTAAGTGCAAGCGCTTCAAGATTTAAATCATTAAGACTGTCCATGGTAAAAGGATCAACATCAAAGTAAAATCTATTTTTATCATAAACACCCAATTGTGTGGTGGGTTTATTATAGAAAACTTTAGAGCCAATATCTGATTTGAAAATAGGATAACCCGGATATTTTTTTCTACCACTTTTATTGTTCGGATGGTCTATGGCCAGCGTTCCGTAAATATTCTCGATGGCACTTCTTATTGGCATATCCATCCCGATGGAAGCATCCTTGTAAAGAAACTTCATAGAATCTACGTTGTTTAATCGTATCTGAAACTTTACATAATCAAATGAAAAGCCGTTGCCATAAAAATCTACTTTACCTGAGCGTAACTTGCCTGAAAAATCCATTGCACGATTTTTCTTAAGGGTAATAATCTGATCCTGCGGAATAATATATACGTTCTGCGAATCGGAGAAATAGAACTTAGGTACACCCTGAATCTGTAAATCATTGTTGATTAGTGAAATGGTTGCATTTGGTATACGTTTAATGATTGAGAGGAAGGCAATGGCATCAAAATCGGTTCTTCCGTTATGTGCATTAACATAATCCTGTAATTTACGTTTCACCTTAACATATTTGCGCTTTTTATCATATTCCACAAAACCTTTATCATTCAAATCAATCATCTGCAGCTCTATATCCTCAGGATTGCTTTTGAAATTAGCGGCATAATCCTGAACAAAAAATTCCTTTACGTTAAACTTTAAACAGTAGGAGTTGATTCTGTTCAAAGGGTTATAAGCCAATATACCCTGCTGCTTCTCATACCTCATGTCTCTGAAATAATTGATTGACTCAAACTTGGCCGGTGCATTGTCATTCACCATATCTATATCAATCTTTGGGTTGGTTAAATCCCATTTTATTTCATCACAGTAAAATTCTACGTTGTGGTATGAATCGTAAAAAGGGGCCATACTTATTCCTTCTTCACTGCGGTAAATATTTATGTAATTATCCTGAATACGATAATTGAACCTTACCTGCGGATGAAAAATTGAATCTTTCTCAAGGTAAAGAATAACTGATGCTTCATTGGTAACGACTGTGTTATTTTTCACCACAAAATCATTGGCGAGCACCTTTAGGGTTGGTTTATCCTTATAAGTAAACAAAAGCTCTGCTTTTAAGGTGTCTGAGCCTTTACCATTAATTCGTTTGCCCTTCATGGCAAAGGATCCAGTAAATTTTCCTTTGCCGAAATTCAATTTTGAAAAATTACGCTGATAAGAAACAAATTGCGGATAGTTAGAGCGTTCTCCTTGGCTCTGCGCCATTGCCCTGTCAACCAACTTACCAAGAAGGGGTTTATCAAACAATAACGGATAACTTAACCATGCTGAATCTGATTTTAAGTATCCTGTCGCAAAATCTATTTCATAACTTTTAAGTTCAGCAAACATAGTGGCACTGTCAATAGAAACGCGGGTCCAGTCCAGTTTACCACCGCTTCCTTTCCAAGAATTTGATGCAGGCAAATACTTACCACTGGTACTGTAAATTTCAAGTGTATCACCTTGGGTATAGCAAAAGAGATTAATGTTTTTAAAGACGAAACCAACTGTTCCTTTGGTTTCCATTTCCACATTGGGGTTGCTGCTCATCCACTTCATTCCGCCTACCTGAGCTACTATGCCTTCTGCAAAAATATTTCGTGAAATCTGCAAAAAATCATGGTATTCATCAGACTCACCTGAAGTAAAAGTAGCATATGCAGCCTTTTGCCAATTATCAAACTTCTTATGCTGGTTATTTTCAAACATGCCATTTACCGTGCGCAAATAATTTTCAAAGTCGGGCATTGGGGTATGGCGGTTTATCATTTCATTGCATATACGAATGATTTGAATTTTTTGCGGATTGGTAAAACGTCCGGCATTGAAATATCCTACAAACTCATCACCTGCATCCCTGGCGGTACTGCCTCCTGATTTCTTAATAAAATCTTCGAGATCGTTGCTAAACTGAATAAGGTCGGTTGACAATTGTGCCTTAACAATACCCACCCAGAAAACCAACATTAAAATAACACCTGCTTTTTTGATCATGGCGAATAATGAAAGGGCTAAAATAATAAAAGAAATGATGTTAGAATATCAAACCAAGGCTTATTTCTGCACAACGACAACTAACCTCACTGTGCGTATAGCCAAAAAAAAGACCACCTAATGGCAGCCTTTAATTTATAAAATGTATGCTTAACGCATTGCTTTAACAATATCAACAAAGCTGCGGCTTTGCAGCGCTGCTCCGCCAACTAATGCTCCATCAATATCAGGAGCTGCAAATAATTCAGCTGCATTATCAGGCTTCACACTTCCACCATATTGAATAGTTGTTTGCTGAGCAATGGATTCGCCATATATTTCGCTGATTAAACTTCTGATGAATGCATGCACCTCCTGTGCTTGTACTGTAGATGCAGTTTTGCCTGTACCAATTGCCCAAACAGGCTCATAGGCTATTACAACCTTTGCAAAATACTCAGCAGATAAATGGAATAATCCTTCTCTTATTTGTGTTTTCAGCACATCAAAATGTTTATTTGATTCACGTTCTTCTAGCGTTTCTCCGCAGCAATAAATAGGCATTAGGTTATTTGCCAGCGCGGCATCAACCTTCTGAGCCAGCCAGGCATTTTGTTCAAAGAAGTATTGCCTGCGCTCGCTGTGGCCAATAATGACATATGTGGCACCCACACTTTTTAGCATAGCTGCGCTTACCTCTCCTGTGTAAGCACCACTTGCATGGTTGCTGCAATTTTGCGCACCTACTGTAGTGTTTTTTGCATCTGCCATCATTCGGCTAATGGCGTTAACATGTGTAAAGGGTGGAATAATTACTACCTCAGCACTTCCGCTGTATTCGTCTTTTAGCATTCCGGTTATTTCGGTTACAAGTGCCATTCCTTCTTCAAAGGTTTTGTTCATCTTCCAGTTGCCGGCTATTATTTTTTTTCTCATCATTGGTATAGTTTATAAATGACTATTAAAATGCATTGAATGGATATAATGTGCTAATTTTCCCATAACCTGAATTCAGCAGTAGCCTTGTAAATATGAGCAATAATAGCCTTATCGTTTTCATCAAACACCACATTCCTGCGGGCACACATGGCTTCAGCCATTTTATAAAATTTATTTAGCTGAAATGTATCAAAGCCTTGCGCACCGCCCCAAGCAAATGATGGAATAAAGTTTCTGGGAAAACCGGCACCAAAAATATTTGCACCTACACCAACCACGGTTCCCGTATTGAACATGGTGTTAATTCCGCATTTGGCATGGTCTGCCATTATTAATCCGCAAAAGGTTAATCCGGTTTTATCAAAACGTTGGGTGCGGTAGCTCCATAATTTCACCTCATCATAAGTGTTTTTAAGGTTGGAACAGTTGGTATCGGCACCCAGATTGCACCATTCACCTATTACCGCATTACCCAAAAAGCCATCATGCCCCTTATTGGAATAGGCAAAAAACACCACGTTATTTACCTCGCCTCCCACTTTGCAATGCGGACCAACAGTGGTTGCACCATAAATTTTGGCATCCATTTTTAAACCACCATGCTCACATAAAGCAAATGGACCTCTAATTTTACAGCCTTCCATTACCTCTGCATCTTTACCAATATAAATAGGTCCGGCAGATGCATTGAGTATGCTAAACTCAACCTTTGCTCCAGGTTCAATAAAAATATGTTCCGGATTAACAACCTGATTGGTTGCAGATATTGGCTGGGATATACGGCCTTTGGTTAGCAATGCAAAGTCTGCCGCTATGGCCTTATCATTTTTAGAAAAAATATCGTGCACAAATTCTGTACGCAAAGGATTTTCCTGCTTGCTATAAACTTTAATTCCCTGAAAAGTTGTTTCATCAAAACCCACCACATCTGCAGCCTTTACATAAGCTGCTACCAGCAAGTTTCCTGCATATAATGCTTCACCTAGGTTAAGCTGTTTAATTTCACTTATAATAATATCATCCGGGCAAACCGATCCGTTTATAAGCAAATTATCGGCTTGGGTTAGCGGCGGAAACTTAGGTTGCAGATAATCTTGCGTAAGGTAAGAAACAGTTGTATTTAAATGCTTTTGCCATTTTTCGGCAATGGTGAGTATGCCAAAACGAATAGCTGCTACCGGCCTTGTAAAAGTAAAAGGCAGTAGATCGGTTCTGCTGTAGCCATCAAACAGAATTAGGTTCATGATGCGATATTATAAAAAAAGCCCCCCAAACGGAGAGCTTTTCTATATAAATTTTGTATTACTTCTTTTTAGCGTAACGTTTGTTGAATTTGTCAATACGTCCTGCAGTATCAATAAGCATATTTTGACCGGTAAAGAACGGATGAGATTTATGAGAAATCTCTAGTTTAAACAAAGGATATTCGTTTCCGTCTTCCCATTTCACAGTCTCTCTAGTATCTACAGTAGAGCGGCATAGGAAAGAATAGTTATTAGACATGTCTTTAAACACGACCAATCTATAGTTTTTAGGATGTATTTCTGGTTTCATTTGTAAAAAATTTGGGAGGGCAAATATAGGGATTTTTGATTTTGCACAAAATAATTCACTAAAAATAAAAGTTTACACGCAAGCCAATAAATATTGGGCATACTGCACGGAAAACCTACTTTTGAAGAAAAAATCCTTATGTCAGTTGCACGTACCCAAATACTTACGCATGAGCAGGTAAAGCAGATTGTGAAACGCATGGCTTACCAAATTTATGAAAGAAATTTTAATGCAAAGGAGTTGTGCATTGCAGGTATAAGCGGGCGGGGTGAAACCATTGCTTCTTTGCTGGCAGAGGAACTTACATCTATTTCAGGCATTAAAATAATGACAATAACTATAATGGTTAATAAGGATAACCCATCAGAAAGCAGCACCCAACTTTCTGTCGAACTAAAAAAATCTGGCATGCATGCTGTAATAGTCGATGATGTGCTGAATACAGGGAGAACACTTATTTATGCGCTTCTTCCTTTTTTAAAATTAGGAGTAGCCACAATTCAAACAGCTATTCTGGTGGACCGCAACCACAAAACTTTTCCTGTAGCTGCAGATTTTATTGGCATTAGCCTATCTACTACTCTGCAGGAGCATATTGCAGTTACCATTGAAAAGAAAAAAGTAAATGTGTTTTTGCAATAAGCAACGATAGCTATTTTGCTTGGAATTGTGAAAGTAAACCTTTAAACAATTCCTAATGACTTTCCTTCCAGATTTGATTGAAGGATTTTTCTGTAACTTTAGGAAACTCCCTATCCTCACCCCATGCTGTTTTAAAAAAAGACTTGAGCATAAAGTTCTTAATAGTGGCACCTTTGTTCATGTTCTTTCTGCTTAACATCATCTTTTTCCAACTGTACCACATCAACTTCTCAGCACTTTTTGCATGGCCCTGCTGCACACTATCGCGCCTGTTTCTAAGCAAATGATTGTGCAAATCTATTTTCATAGGACAAATCTGCGTGCAGTTGCCACACAGCGATGAGGCGTAGCTAAGGTGTTTAAACTCATCAAGTCCTTGCTCATGGGGCTGGGTAACCGCGCCAATTGGCCCACTATTATTAACGCCATATGCATGGCCACCAATTACCTGATAAACCGGACAAACATTGGCGCATGCTCCACACTTGATGCACGACAATGCTTGTCGCTGATCGGGCTGAGCGAGCAGATTGGTTCTGCCATTGTCAATCAACACCACAATAAACTCGGCAGGTGCATCATAATCATCCGGTGTTTTAGGACCAATAACACTGTTATAAGAGGTAATTTTCTGGCCTGTACCATAGGTAGCAAGTAAGGGGAAGAAGGTATCAATATCATTTAACGTAGGAATAATTTTATCTATCCCTGCAATAACAATATGCGTATTGGCTAAAGCGGTAATCATGCGGATATTGCCTTCGTTTTCCGTAATGGCTACCATGCCGCTGTCTGCAATTAAAAAATTAGCTCCGGTAATACAAACATCTATAGCTGCTTTGCTAAAATAACTGCGCATTATTTCTCTCACATCTGAGGTAATACCCTCAGCATCGGCCTCCATAGAAGTGCCAATTTTGGCATTAAGTAACCCTGCAATTTCTTTTTCTGTTTTATGCATGGCAGGATTTACCATATGAAATGGTACTTCAGCGGCTACATCAACTATATATTCGCCAATATCGGTTTCAATAACTTCTATACTTGATTCCCTTAAAAAGGAGTTGAGTTTAATTTCTTCGCTCAGCATGGATTTGCTTTTAAACACACGCTGCGCGCCATTTTTACTGATGAGTTGCAGGATTTCTTTCCTTGCTGTTTCTGCATCATGCGCCCAAACCACACGGCCGCCTCTGCGCATAAGGGTAGCCTCAAAATCAATCAGGTATTTATCCAGATTCTCCGTTACCTTCCACTTCAGATAAGCCGCACGGTCCTTGGCCAGTTCCTCGTTCTTGTATTGTTTTCTTGCAGTACTTAAAGCATCCTGATACCGTTGCCCATGTACATAAACTGCATTGCGCTGCTCTTTATTGGCAGTTGCATGGGTTGCTTTACTTAAAAACTCTTCGAACGGGCGCATCCTTTTCAAATTAAATAAATAAATCTGTTATTCCGTTAACAGCATATTGTCAATGAGTCTTACTTCTCCACACCTGCCTGCAAATAAGGCCACTGCCGATTCATCTGCTGATTGCAAAGGCAGCAAGGTGTGGGCATTTACGATATCAAGATATTCCAGCTGAAGGGATTTATTTAGGCGAGCTTTGCAGAATTCAAGTAATGCCTGTTTTTGCTCAAACCTATAATTGTCTTTCATTTCAAAAAGTGTGCGCGAAATAATAATTGCTTGCTTTCTGTCTTCAGGCGAGAGCCTTCTGTTTCTAGAACTCATGGCCAATCCATCCGTCTCACGCTGGGTTGGGCAAAATACCAGCGAAACAGGAATATGCTCCAGCTCGACCAAAGATTTAATAATCATACATTGCTGATAATCTTTTAGACCAAAATAAGCCCGCGTTGGCTTTACCGCATGTAACAAACGGCTCACCACCTCTGCCACGCCATCAAAATGGCCGGGTCTTGAAGCACCTTCGAAAATTGAGGAAACGGGCCCCAGATTCCTTGACTTTACCTGCATTCCGGAAGGATACATATCCTTTACCTCCGGATGAAAGAGAACATGGGTTCCGGCTTGGGTAAGCAGAACAATATCTTCTGCAGGAGTTCTCGGATAAGTTTCTAAATCGGCTGCCTGATTAAACTGGGTAGGATTAACAAAGATGCTGCAAACCACCAAGTCATTCTCAGATAAAGCTCTTTTAATAAGGGAAATATGCCCATTATGAAGGGCGCCCATGGTGGGGACAAACCCAATTCCCAATCCTTTTTGCGCAGCCTTTAGTAAATGCTGCTGCAGACCACTTATAGTTTTCGAGAGATGCAAGACCCTTGAATTTAATTATAGCGTGTTAATTTTCTGTAACTTATCCTGTAAATAGGAAGAAAACGGGCGAATATTAAGGATTTTTTTATCATTAAGCATAACTTTGCATACTTTTTTAAGCACATTGGCTATGACAAAGAAACGCATATTGTTCATATCATCAGAAATGACACCTTACCTTCAGGTAAGCACAGTTGGAGAACTAGCAAGAAGATTACCACAAGCCATTCAGGAGAAGGACAACGAAATTAGGGTATTAATGCCCCGATTTGGATGTATCAACGAAAGAAGAAACAGGCTGCATGAAGTGGTTAGGCTGTCCGGAATAAACATTACCATTGATGACAATGACAATCCGTTAACCATTAAGGTGGCCTCTTTGCCTGAGGCTAAAATGCAGGTTTATTTCCTTGATAATGAAGATTATTTCCATCGTAAACATGTATACACTGACGAGAATAATGAGTTTTTTGGAGACAATGACGAGAGAACTATTTTCTTCTGCAAAGGTGCTTTGGAAACCGTAAAAAAATTAGGATGGCAACCGGATATCATTCATTGCCAAGGTTGGATGACCAGCCTAATACCGCTTTATCTTAAGACTATCTACAAAGATGAGCCCGTTTTCAGAAATGCTAAAGTGGTTTTCTCTGTATTTGAAAATCAGTTTGATATTTCTTTCGGAAAAGATTTTGCACGCAAAGCCAGTCTTAATAGCATTGATAATAAACAAATGAGTAACTTGAGTGAAGCCTCGTGTTCAGATTTATACAAATCAGGTATAACACATGCTGATGCAGTTGTAAGATGCAGCCCTGATATTGACCCGGAAGTGGCTAGTTTTATGAAAAAGCAAAAAGGGAAAATTGTTATTGAGCACAAAAATGAAGAAGGTTACGTTGATGCATATATCAAACTATATGACAATCTGCTCAAAAGCCAAAACTAAAACCTTAAGCCATCTTCTACCGCTTCTCATCGTTTTTGCTCTACTCTTTTCCTGCCGCAAACATGAAGATACTGTTGGTGCAGATTTTCTGGCTAAAAGAAATCCGCTTGATTTAGCTGATGGTATTGATACCACAACACTGATTACCTTTAGTACACGTCATGATTCAGTAGCAACATACAGGTCAAGAAATGCGCTAAGCTATTTTTTTGCAGGCGAAATGCACGATCCTGAAATGGGACTAACCCGTGCTTCCTATATTGGTCAGTTTACGTTACCTAAAAATCAATTCTCATTTGGCACCGGAATAAAAGTAGACTCTGCAGTGCTGCAGTTGGCTATTATTAACTCTCCCATTTATTTTCATGGCAATAAAGAAACGGTTCAGAAAATGGTGCTCTATGAACTTAATGAGGACTTGTATATCGATTCAACTTATTTTTCTAACAGAAACTATACGTTTGATAAAAATAAACCACTTGGGTTTTGGGAGGGAAGCGCCCAAGCGTTAACTGATAGCATAAAAACAACTAACAGCAAACTGCCGGGCCATATTCGCATTACCATAACAGACAGTAGTTTTATAAACAAGCTAAATAATGCTGAAGCCGCCTCACATTTTATAAATAATGCATCTTTTCAGAAAGCTTTTAAAGGATTTATTCTCGTGCCTGACAATCCGTTTTTGGCAGGTGGCGAAGGAGCCTTAATAACAGTTGACCCCAGAAGCGGCCTTTCTGCTTTGGTAATTTACCATAACAACACAAAAGTTGATTTTGCATTTAGGGCTGATGTGAAAGCCAATAGATATGAGCATGTTCATAAGCCGGGAATAAACCTACTACCTGTGATGCATGGCACCCATCAAAATACCACGTATTGCCAACCTGCAGGCGGTATTAAAACCAGAATATTAATACCTCATTTGTTTGATTATGTAAAGAATCAGAACATTGCCATTAGCAGTGCAGAGATTATTTTTACGCTAAAGTCAGGCTCATCTGTAGCCCCTTTTACCAAGCCTTCAGAACTCAGACTGCTTTCTTGCGACTCCTTGGGCCGAAACGACTTTTTGCTTGACCAAACACTTGGGGCATCTTACTATGGAGGCCAATACAACGAAACAACAGGTGAATATAAATTTAATATTATACGACATTTACAATACGTGTTATCCGAATACAAGCAAAGAAATCGCAATGTAAACTATGGTTTGAATCTGATTGTGCCAGCCGATAACCCGCTTACAGCAGCACGTGCTATTTTGGATACAGACCAAACGAATCACAAAGTGAAACTTAAACTAACTTATACTGTTATTAAATAAGGTGATTATTCAATTAAAACATAAGAGCACGGAAACGCAAAAGCAAGAACTCCTGAAAAAATTGGAATCTCTGCACACCTCTTATAAATGGGTTGAAGCAAAAAACCTGATTGTTCTTCCAAAACTTAACGACTCTGCTTTTCTTAAGAACGAATCCTGCATTGAACACATAACAGAAACCGATACTCCTTATCAGCTTGCATCCATTCAATTTAAAAAACATACTTCGTTTGATGTAAAGGGAGCAAACATTAGCAATCAGTCTTTTCAAATGATGGCAGGGCCCTGCTCCATTGAAACCGAATCACAAATTGAAGAAACTGCAGCTTTCCTTGCATCACTTGGTGTTAAATTTATAAGAGGTGGCGCCTACAAGCCGCGCACTTCTCCATATTCATTTAGGGGATTAGGACTTGATGGATTGAAGCTAATCAGAAAATCTGCAGATAAATATGATTTGCGTGTGGTAACAGAAATCATGGATCTCTCCTTATTGGAAGAGGTTTATGAGTATACCGATATTTTACAAGTGGGTAGCCGCAACATGCATAACTTTTCTTTACTTGATGAATTAGGTAAAATTGATAAGCCCATTTTACTAAAACGAGGCATGCATGCGCGTGTAAATGAATGGCTGCTGGCTGCAGAATATATTCTAAGCGGAGGAAACGATAAAGTTATATTATGTGAAAGAGGCATCAGGAGTTTTGATAATGCCACCCGCAACGTAATGGATGTGGGCGTAATTCCTTTGATTAAGGAACTAAGTCACCTGCCTATTATTGCAGATCCAAGTCATGGTACAGGGCAAGCATCTCGTGTAGAAGCCTTATCACTTGCTGCTGTTGCAGCAGGTGCCAACGGGCTGCTTATTGAAGTGCACCCAAATCCTTCAAAGGCCTTGTCGGATGAGTATCAAGCTATTTCATTTGACAACTTTAAAAGCATTGCCTCTAAAGTTGAAGCCATCAGAGAATGCATCAAGTCCTTTTCTTCAGATCAGGAATCAGTTTTTAAACTACAATCTTTCTAGTATTTTTGAATTAATATGTGCGGAATAGTAGCTTACCTTGGCCACAGAGAGGCCTTACCCATTATTATTAAAGGTCTGAAAAGGCTAGAATACAGAGGTTATGACAGTGCCGGTGTTGCATTGCTTACCCCTGAAAAAAATTTACAAATTTTTAAAAAGAGCGGCAAAGTAGCCGACCTTGAACAAACAATTGATAGCAGTGCCAAGTTTGCTTCAACCGGCATGGGACATACCAGATGGGCTACTCACGGTGCTCCAAATGACGTAAATGCGCATCCCCATTTATCGCAAAATGGAGAGTTTGCCATTATTCATAATGGAATTATAGAAAACTATGCGTCATTAAAACAAGCGCTTAAAGAGCGCGGTCATGAGTTTAAATCTGAAACTGATACTGAAGTTTTAATTCACCTTATTGAAGAGGTGCACAATAAAAACAATGTGGGATTTGAAGAAGCTGTGCGTATGGCACTCACACAAGTAATTGGTGCTTATGCAATTGTTATCTTATCTAAAAAAGACCCAAACTATCTAATTGGTGCACGCAAAGGAAGCCCTATGGTAGTAGGTGTTGGTGAGGGAGAATATTTTATTGCCTCTGATGCAACACCCATTGTTGAATACACACGCAACGTGGTGTACTTAAATGATGGTGAAATTGTGATTGTGGAAGGTAAAAACTTCACCGTTAAAACCATTGACAATACCATTAAAACACCTTACATACACGAACTAGAAATAAACTTAGAAAGTATTGAAAAAGGCGGCTTTGATCATTTTATGATGAAAGAAATTTATGAGCAGCCCCGTTCTATTCAAGATTCTTTCCGCGGCCGCATACACATCAATGAAGGCATGATAACCATGGCCGGTATTGATAAGTTTGAAGACAAACTGAAAAATATTAAGCGAATCATTATAGTTGGTTGTGGTACATCATGGCACGCAGGCCTCGTTGGTGAATATTTATTTGAAGACTTTGCACGTATTCCAGTAGAAGTTGAGTATGCATCTGAGTTTCGTTACAGAAACCCGGTTATTGATGAGCATGATTTTGTTATTGCAATTTCGCAATCCGGAGAAACAGCTGATACGCTTGCTGCACTAGAGCTGGCCAAACAAAAAGGTGCAACCATTTTTGGCATTTGCAATGTTGTAGGTTCTTCTATACCACGCATGACTGATGCAGGGGCTTATACACATGCAGGACCTGAAATTGGAGTGGCATCTACCAAAGCTTTTACAGCACAGGTTACCGCACTCATTCTAATTGCACTTTCCATTGCTCAAAAGAAAGGCACCATCTCTACACAACGCTTGCGCGAATTATTAACCGAACTGGAAACCATTCCGGCAAAGGTTGAAGAAACACTGAAATCGAACGATTATATCAAAGGTATTGCAGAACAATTTAAGGACGCAAGTAACGCCTTGTATCTTGGCCGTGGATATGGCTTCCCCATTGCACTGGAAGGCGCACTTAAACTGAAAGAAATTTCTTATATACATGCTGAAGGATATCCTGCAGCTGAAATGAAGCATGGACCAATTGCACTGATTGATGAAGAAATGCCTGTAGTGGTTATTGCCACCCAACACAGCAATTACGAAAAAGTAATCAGCAATATACAGGAAGTGCGTGCGCGCAAGGGCAAGGTAATTGCTATTTCGACCAAAGGCGATGAACATATTAAAGATCATGCCGATTACATCATCCATATTCCGCAATGTGAAGAAGCCATGTTACCTCTGTTGGCTACCATACCGCTTCAATTGTTATCTTACCATATCGCAGTGATGCGTGGTTGTAATGTGGATCAACCTCGTAACTTGGCTAAATCCGTTACAGTGGAGTAGGCTGAACGGGACTGAGTTAGGTTTCTTGGAAGATTAGAAAATTGGTTTTGTGGTTTTATAAAGTTGAGCAGTTTATAAGTTGACTGACTTAACATTTTAAAATCATTACACAACATTCCATCTCGCTTCTCGTCTCTCACTTCTTTCCGCTCCCAGCGAAGCGGTCTTTCCTTATAACAACTTCTGATACGCTTTCATCCACCTATCGGGTATTTCATCATTTTGTGCCGCTTCATAATCATCATAGCTGCAGGGCACCATGAATGATCCCTTTTGGTTAGAGCGCTCTTTAGGATATGGCACCTCCATCCACCAGCGATTACTTAGCATGTGTTTGTAAAATACAATTTCGTAATGGTTGTTTTTTAATGCCATCCGATAAATCATATAATCCTTGCTTTCAGGAAGCGGATATTCATTTCTACGGTGATAAAATCCTTCAATAAAATACCAAATCATTTGAGAAACCAATTTAGCACTTCGGCCATCCGTATCTTTAGCTGCATTCATATCATAAATACCTACACTGGTTAGTTCATTACCCATACCTGCGTATCGCATAATCTGACAAGCTTCTTCACCAAATAATCCATTGGGGTTAGCCTCAATGGATGCAGGGCAATCAGAAGCACGAACACTGTTCATGCTAAAAACAAACGCATCTGCATTGCGCAGCAAAGGTTCTGTTTCTGCAGTTTTACCTTTGATGCTACCCAACCTATGCGAGTCGAAATTCATACGCTCAAATGCTTCAAAACTTTCCTGCTCTATAAAATAATTCTGATTGGCTATATGCACAATATTAAAAAGATAGTTGGGCTGATGCGCAATGATCTTATATAGGTAATTAGATGCAAAAGGATTGATATCATTTTGTTTTAAATCAAAACGCGAATCACATACAGCCAATTGTAAATTTGGCCTTTTGCCCTGATAAGCGGTGTGTTGGGCATAAGCTAAATCCTGTGTACCGCCAAGAATAATGGGAATAATTTTTCTATCGAGCAGGTAAGATACCACTTCATTCAATGCAAATAAGGTATCATTTACCGTGCTGCCACCTTTAATATTTCCAAGGTCAATTAGCTTCACTTCAAACTTAGGCTGCACCAGCTGATAAAAATAAGTTCGGATTGCATCGGGCGACATAGCAGCGCCTTGATGCGCCTCGGCCATGCGATCCTCTTGCACACCAACAATAGCCAAATGTGCACCTTCCAAATCGGGCAATTGTTTTACAAATACATCTGCCACATTAATCATGGTTTTCGGTGAGCTATCTGCCATGCTGCCAAACACGGATTCCTGCACAGGTGTTAAAAAATCAGCTAATTGCATACTTATAGAAATGAACACCACAAAATAGCCTATTTTTGAGCGGCCTTTAATTAACATATCCACACCTTGATAGCAGTAACCGGAGCCACAGGATTTTTGGGCGCACACGTTGTTTGCCACTTATTGCAGGCAGGTAAAAATGTGCGTGCATTAAAACGTGCCCAATCTTCATTAGCTGAGTTTGAATACATAGCAGCATTATTTTTTAAAACCCGTACGCCTGAGCAGAAAAAAGAGTTAATGCTTCATCTTCAATGGCTGGATGCAGATATTATGGATGTTCCGGCACTTACTAAAGCCTTTGATGGAGTTGATACAGTTTACCATTGTGCAGCCATGGTTTCATTTTTACAAAAAGACCGCGATGCCATGATGCTTACAAACGTTGAAGGAACAACCAATGTTGTAAATACAGCACTAATCTGCAGTGTTAAGCAGTTATGTCATGTAAGCTCTATAGCAGCGCTCGGAAGAGCAAAAGCAGGGACATTAATTGATGAGCAGTCTAAATGGATAAACTCTAATGAAAATAGCAACTATGCTGTTAGCAAATACAAAGCAGAGATGGAAGTGTGGCGTGGCATGGAAGAAGGTTTGCAAGTGGTAGTGGTAAACCCGGGTGTTATTTTAGGTGCAGGAAGCTGGTATAAAGGCTCCTGCAAATTGTTTGATTTGGTTTGGAATGGCATGCCATTTTATACTACCGGTGTAAACGGCTATGTAGATGTGAATGATGTAGCTAAAGCCATGCTGGTTCTAACTGAACAAAAAAAATTTGGCGAACGTTATGTGTTGGTATCAGATAATTTATGCATGAAGGATTTTTTGGATACCACAGCAACCTTGCTACAAAAAAAGAAACCAAAAATCTGCGTAACACCCTTTATTGCAAAACTTGCAGTAGCAGCAGATTATTTAAAATATCTGGCTACTGGGAAAAAGCCTGCAATAACCCGTGAAACTGCCCGAACATCTTTAAAAGCATATTATTATAGCGGAAAGAAGATTGAAACAAAAACAGACTTTAAATTCACCCCAATAAATGAAACACTTGCTTACATTTGCCAAGAAATAAAACAATTTAAAGAACATCAATAATGAAAAGACTGATTATTCCTTTTGTTGCAATTGCCTTGTTTTTTGCCTGTAAACCTTCAACTAATTCAGGAGCAGATAATGGTGTCGATTATAAAAAGCTATACGAAAAAAGTATGGCAATGAAAGATTATCAAACTGCTATATCAGCAATACAGCTCATTTTACTTTCTGACTCAACCAATGGGCTGCGCGACTCACTGCCTGAATTGTTTGGAGCTGTAAACAATGTTCAGGCTTGCCTTGCATCGGTTAATGAAAGTTTAAAGCGCTATCCCACCGATGAGAAATTTCTGAATATAAAATTAATTTGCCTGCAGGAAACAGGTGAGGTAGAAGAGCAATTTAATTTGCTAAGCAACCTATATAAATCAACCGGTAAGGTTCAATACATGGCTCAGATTGCATCAATTCAGGTAGCTACCGGCAACCTGAAGGATGCTCGCCAAACCATTGATAATATTTTGGCAAACTATAAAGGCAGCAAAGAAACGCTTGAAGTTTTTGCAGATGAACGCACTAAACAAATGGTTCCTGTTGAAGCTGCAGCCTGGAATATGCTGGGCTTTGTTTATATGCAGCAAAAAAACATCGACAAGGCAAAGGAATGCTACTTTAAAGCCCTTGAGATTTATCCGGATTTTGCCATGCCTAAAAGAAACCTGGATTTGATTTTCTCAAGAAAGTAAATGACTCGGTTTTATTCCGTTGATGATTATGTTTCTCAACTTCCGCAATGGATGAAAGAACGATTCATGGAAGTAAGACAACTGATTTCTACCTTTCCGGAAATTAAAGAAACCATACGCTACAATACTGCTTTTTTCGACTACAAAGGAATGATGCTTTATATGGGCACGTTTAAAAAGAAAAGGATGGTACTGGGTTTCTGCAATGGAAATTTATTGACAGAAGATACACACATGCTTGTGGCGGATGCGGGCCAGACACATGTAAAGCACTGGGAGTTGTTTGAACATCACACTCCCGATCTTGAGCTGATGGCTACCTATATTATAAGAGCGATGCAAATAAGAGATTACCTAAGCGCTGCAAAATATGCTGAACATAAGAAAATGTAATGCAGAGGACACTGCTGCATTATCAGCAATTGGTGGACAAACCTTTTATGATACCTTCAGACCTCATAATACCGAAGAAGATATGCAGGCGTATATACAAAAAGCATATAGTCATTCGACTATTGAACAAAACTTGAATACGCCTGACATTACCTATTATCTCTGCGAAGAAGATGTTGCTCCCGTTGGTTATATTAAACTCATTGCCAATATACCTTATGATGGATTAGAGGGAAGATGCATTGAGCTTGAAAAGATTTATGTACAACAAAATTACTTTGGCAAGCATGCCGGGCAATTGTTAATGGATAAAGCCATTGCCCATGCCACACAATATAATTTTGATTGCCTTTTTTTAGGTGTGTGGAAGGAGAATATACGCGCAGTAAAGTTTTATGAGAAAAATGGATTCACCGTTTTTGGTGAAAGGAGTTTTCAACTGGGCGAGAGGCTTTGCAAAGACTATATGATGTGTCTGGAGATTAAATAGCAATGCTGTTTTATAATTTATTTTCAAGCAACAATAATCTAGCCTTCAAAATGGCGGCTACACTTAAACTATCGGTAATAATGCCTTCAACTACCATTCTATAGGCTTCGTCAAAAGACACTTTTTTAATTTGCAATTGCTCTGTTTCTTCAGGCTGTGCCATTTTATGCGTTAAACCTTTGGCAACAAATAAAAAAGCAACTTCATCCGTAGCAGAATTACTCAGTTGCAATTGTTGTATCAACTTCCATTCTGTTGCCTCTAAACCGCACTCTTCCAGCAATTCTCGTTTTGCAGATGCCAGCGGTGTTTCATCGAGGTTACCTCCACCCTCAGGAATTTCCCAAGTATAAGTATTCAAAGGATAACGATACTGACCAACTAGCCATGTATTCATATTTTCATCAAGTGGTAAAATACCAATTGCCAGTTTCTTAAAGTGAACAACAGAATAAGTACCCGGATTGCCTGCCGGATTTATCACATCATGGTGATGAACTGCAATCCAAGGGGATTCATAAACAGTTTTGGATTGAAGCGTGCGCCAAGGATTTTCTTCCTCCTTGCTCATGGTTTTAATCCGTACTTATTTATGTACTTCTCATATAAATCTACCTGCTGATTTTTATTGTTTATTGCTTCTCCATTAATAAACATCCACTCAATTTTATTGGTGCGCATATCCAATGCATCTCCTTCGCTGATGATGATGCTTGCTTGCTTACCCTGCTCCAATGTACCTGCATCTTTAAGTCCCATAATTTTTGCGGGTATTGAAGTGATACACATCAACGCCTGCTCTTTGGTTAAACCGTTTGCTGCAGCAGTACCTGCATTAAACATTACATTTCTGCTCTCCCAGCTACCTCCATGTGCTATAGCAACCTGAATTCCTCTTTGCATAAGTAAATACGGAAGTTTAAATGGTAGATCTACATCATCTGCATTTCTATTTGGCAGGCGGTGTAACTGATTAAGCACAACCGGAATATTATTCTCTTTTATTAAATCAGCTACCTTCCATGCATCGCTTGCTCCCATCAATACCCATTTAATTTCGGGGTAATTTTTAAAAAATTGGATAGCTGAAAGAATACCCTTAGTACTATTTATATGCACATACACATTTTTACTGCTATTAAATATCCCTCTCATTGATTCATAGCGAAGGTTTACCTTATCAGAATTTTTGAGCATTGAATAACGCTTGCTTTCTCTGAAAAAATCGGCAATTGCATCTACCTGCTCTCGGGTTTTGGTTTTCTGTATATCACCCGGCTCTGCCCACCAACCTGTTTGTATGTAATGTTCAGGCCAGTTTAGGTGTATGCCATCATCTGCAAGCACAGCGGCATCTTCCCAATTCCAGCCGGTAGTTTTCATCACACTGGACGAACCACTTATTACTCCACCTTGCGGAACAGCCTGTACGTGTGTAATTCCATTAAACCTTACGGTAGGTATGATTTTAGAATCGGTATTATATGCAATTAGTGCACGGGCATTTGGATTGAATAAGCCTACTTCTTGATAATCTCTGGTGGCACGCACGGCATCAATTTCGTTTAAACCAACGTAGGTATTCATGCAAATAAATCCGGGATATATGTGTTTACCGGTAGCTTGAATAACCTTGGCATTTTTATAAAAGGCAGGTAACTCTTTGCCAACAAACGCAATCCTTCCTTCAAGCATCACAAGATAGCCGTTCTCCATAACCTGTCCGTTGCCCAGATGGAATGTTCCATCTTGAATAATAACCGGTATTTGCTGGGCAAGCAAAGGACTAATGGCAAACAACAATAGGAATGTAAATATGTTATTTTTCATACAATCTGTTTTAATCTTCACAATGATAATTTGGGTCTGTTTCTGAAACATGGTTCTCTGTCTTTTCACCTGCAGCTTTGGCAGCTTGCATTGTAGCAATAATTCGCATACGCTCTTTTTGTATGTAGGTTCTTAGCAAAACATCTTGCTCTTTGCTATATAAACATTTACCATCAACATATGTATACTCAGGCTGGGCATAAATGCTTAAAGGATGATTGTTCCATAGAACAATATCTGCATCTTTACCAACTTTCACTGAGCCCATTCTGTGATCCAAATGGAGCATCTTTGCAGGATTGAGTGTAACCATCTTCCATGCTTCTTCTTCACTTATGCCTCCATACTTCACAATCTTTGCCGCTTCTTGGTTAAGTCTTCTGCCCATCTCGGCATCATCGGAATTAACAGCAGTTAATACGCCCACTTTATTGAGAATGGCTGCATTATAAGGTATGGCATCAATCACCTCATATTTGTATGCCCACCAGTCGGCAAATGTGCTGGCATAAACGCCATGCTTTTTCATTTTATCAGCAACTTTATATCCTTCCAAGATGTGTGTAAATGTGTTTACCCTAAATCCAAATGAATCGGCCAAATGCATGAGCATATTAATTTCTGATTGCACATAAGAGTGGCAGCTGATAAATCTTTTCTTCCGAAGTATCTCAAGCAAAGCCTCCAGCTCCAGATCTTTTCTGATATTGGGATTGCGTTTTAAATCTCGCTCATATTGGCTTGCACGCGTAAATCCATCCATCATCATTTGCTCAACACCCATGCGTGTTTGCGGATAACGAATGGTAGCCCTATCGCCCCAGTTGCTTTGCTTTACATTCTCTCCCAATGCAAATTTAATAAAACCGTCAGCCCCTTCAATTTTCATTTGCTCCGGTGGCAAACCCCATCGTAACTTAATAATTGCACTTTGCCCACCAATTGGATTGGCTGAACCATGTAATAGTTGAGCAGCTACAACGCCCCCTGCCAACTGTCTGTAGATATTAACGTCTTCGCTATTTACCGCATCACCAATTCTGACTTCACTTGTTATAGCTTGTGTGCCTTCATTTACACCTTGAGTGATGGCAATATGAGAGTGCTCATCAATGATTCCTGCAGTGAGGTGCTTACCAGTAGCATCAATAATTTTTGCTGCAGGTATAGATATATTTTTCCCTACTGCAAATATTTTACCGTCTTTAATTGCCACATCGGTTTCCTTCAGTATACCTTCCTGCTCATTTGTCCAAACAACTGCATTTTTAAATATTACTGTTTCCTGAGTTCGTAAAGCTTCATACCCATACTCAGTAAAAGGATAAAGAACTTTTCCGGGCTCCGATATTTTCTTCTCTGCATCAGCTGCCTTCTCAACCGCAGTTGGTGCAACCCATTTAATATTACATGCCATGCGGCTGCCTGATTGCAGAACCACCTCCCCTTGCAATTCTTTTATAACATAAGGGAAACTGCTGCTATCGGTTTTTGTAACATATGCTGTAAGTTGTTGGTTAAACGAATTACTTTTTGAAACCGGAAAACCAATGGTAATGAGCTGAGAAATATTTACCTGCGCTTGCAGTGTATCTGTTCCATTTAGTATTTGGTAAAACTGTTTTCCTTTTTTTGATTTTGCAATCAACTGTAGAGCTTCATTATTACTCAATTGAATTTGATAGGTTCCGGAAAGTTTATTTTCAGGCAGCTGATCAACTGTATGCTTCACACCCTTTGTCCAAATGGCAAGAATATTGGTTTCCTCATCAAATAAGTCGCCATTTGTTACAATCAAGTTGGCCATCATCCCCGGCCTTACAGCACCAAGTTGTTGTTCCATTTTAATCAGCTTGGCAGGTATAGTGGTTAATGAACGAAGCAGCTGCTGAGAAGAAGCGCCATTTTGATGGGCTTTTCTTAAATTCTTTAAAAATGTTGAAGCATCTTTACATCCATCAGCGGTAATGGCACACTCAATTTGGCCTGCATACAAGGCAGCTAAATTATATGGAGCCAGCTCCCAATGCTTTAAATCGCCAAGCGAAATTAAATCTGCATCATAAGGATCACTTACTTCAAATGGCTTTGGAAAATTTACCGGAACAATAAGTGGGGCTTTAGTGGCCTTAATTTCACTAATACGCTGGTACTCATCTCCTGCTCCTTTAATGATATAGGTTAAATTAAATTCATCAGCTATTTTGTCTGCGCGCAATAAATTCAATTTATGATTGGCTATGAAAATCTGGGGTAATGTTTGTTGTTCATTAAAAGCCTGAAGGCTCAGATTTTTCTCTATGTTCTGATTAGCATACCAGCGGGCATCATAATATGTTTGGCGCAATAATGCTACACACCCCATCAATGATGAAGGATAATCCTGTGGCGAATTGCCTTTTTTAAATGAGAGAACAGAGGCTGCCTTTTCTTTGATAATGAGTTCATGCTCATTTGCAGCATAACCTGTAGTGGCAAGCACAGCAGTACCTCGGTAAATACCATCATCTATATGCGCAAGCACTGAGCCAAAACCGCAAGCTCTGTAATGCATGCTCTGTTTTTCATCGGTGGTAAAATAATTAACTGCATGGGCTTCTGGTTTTATGGCCTCATTCCAATGATAGGCTCCTGATTTAGATGATAGAAAGGGCAAGTCAGCCTTATTTGTATTTTGGTTTTTGGGTACAGTAATCGTGCCGGCACACAACTCAACAAATGCAGGATAAATATAACGCCCCTTCATATCATGCACTATTGCGCCTGCAGGACGAGGCAGATTAATGCCTACCTGTTCTATTTTACCATTTTTAATAATGAGTGTGGCATTAGTAAGTTTTGTTTGTTCATCAACCTGTATGGTTGCATTTACAAATGCATCAAATTGTATTTGGGAGTTATGTGGTCCATTTACCGGAAAAGTTTCCTGTGCACTTGCGTGAAGGGTGTCTAAGAAAAGCAGAAGAATGATAACTTTTTTCATTGCATACAATTTGCAGCAAGATATAAAATTTCCTCATTTGCTTTCTGAGCAAGTATAAATGAAAACGGGACACTGAAATAAATCAGCATCCCGTTTCTATCAAGGCTAATGATAAATATTATCTGAGTAAAGTAACAGAGCCTGAGTAGCGGTATTGCTTACCATTATAGCTAGTTGCATTTACCTGATAGATATAGACCTCTTGTGGGCAGTCTTGACCACCATCTCTGCCGTTGTTCATCATGCCGTTCCATCCTTCATTTGCATCTTTGCTATAATACACTTGCTGGCCCCAGCGGTTAAAGATAAATATCTCAATAGATAAGTGTCCATCGGCAGCAACTTTAAATACGCGGTTACACAACTCGCCATCACGACAATTCACACCTGAACCGGGGAAGAATGCATTTGGAATAAATACTGTAATATCAGGCTCTATATATATCTGTTTTGAGATGGAATCAACGCAACCATGTTCGGTGGTAACTTTCAGCCAGATGTCCTTGCCACCTACATCGGGATTGTATTCAATATTCATAGGATTGCGCTCAGTGGAAATGCGCATTTTGGTTGAATCAAGCAATTCGGGACCAAGTTGCCATAAGAAGCTCATATTGCTGTTATCTTCCACAGTAGATTGGTCATAAAAATTAAAGAATGGCTTCGCAATGGTGGTTCTGCGATTTAGAGGATCCGTTGAAAAATCAGCCTTAGGCACTGCATGTGTTCTTACGGAAAAGGTATCGATGTCTACACAATTACCTACCTGACTGGTTAACGTTAACTCTCCTAAATGCAAGCCATTATTCTGAAACGTAGAAAAAGATCTGCTGATACTGCTGGATGTAGATATTCCTCCACCGGGTGTAATCCAACGCCAGCTGTAATTTACAGGTGTTGCAATATTGCTTGGGCCTGCAACCAAATTAGCAGTAAATGGTAAACAAGCTGCGGTATCGTTTAAAGCAGTTGCCGTTGGAACCGGATGAATGGTAAGCATAGTGCTATCTGCAACAACTGGGCATTTATCCTTTAGATTGGTGGTTGCCTTAACCCAAACAGTTCCTGCAACTTTATCTGCAACCGAAGGTTTATAACTAGTAGCAAGCGCCTGATCATTGCTGAATGAACCATCAGCCGGAGGAAGTATACTCCAGGTATGCGTATATCCTGCACCAATTGATGAAACGGAAACAGGCAAACTATCTTGGTAGGCACAGATTACAGAGCCAGGAGTAACACTTATAGTAGGCGGTATCTGAGTATTAATAAAGGTTGTATCTGCACTGAAACAAGCAGCTGTAGTAGAGTTATCAGTCCAAGAATAAATCATCATATTATTTGGCTGAACAGAACTGTTTAAGGTATTAAAGATGGCATTACCCGGAACAGCACCTAAATTGTTTTTAGTAAACGCTGCACTGCCTCCATAAACACCATTGCTATTTAAGCTACCATTTACAAAACAATTGAAGAATATATCTCCTCTGCTTAAACAAACCAAGGGAGAATCATTTGCCGGGTTGGCATATACAACATCAATTTGCGGTACACGCGCTACCGTAATATTCATACTGTCTCGCACCAAACAACCTGTAGAGCGATCTTCGAAATACATTTTATAAGTAACAGTGTTGGTTGGATTTGCAGGAGGCATAGGGTTAGGTATAACCGATGCGCCCGCGAAAAACTTTGACCATCCATTTCCTCCTGCACCAGGCACTGTATCTCTCATTGCTGAGTTTATTGCCGTGTTGGCAGGACGCCAATAACTTGCCCCGGTAAATGGCGTGGTAGATGCGGTAGCTTTTTGGCTAATGATAAACTCAGGCTCATACTTACAAATAGTTAAGTTATTACCTGCATCAATTTGAGGTATTTCAATTACCCGGAAAATTACAGTATCCTCATTCCAGCAGTCGATACGTATGGAGGGATTGCTGGCATTATAAATTTGAGTATACTTATACTTTTGTATATTAATACCCGGATATTTTATTACACCAGGCAAGTTTGGATTAAAGTAGTGAAGTTTATTAATACCAACTGTTTGAGAATATATACCATTTCCTGTCCATTCTTCTTGAGTGGCATTACCGGTTGGAGAATATTTTTGATTAGCACTTGTAATATTATAGATGCCTCCATTCTCACACCATGTTAGTAAAGGACCCGCGTTTACTCTAGGATTTCCATAGATACGCATAATGCTCGAGTCTGTTCTGCTACAGCCGCCAAAGTTTGCAGGTGAGGTATAGCTATAGATAAGCCAATTATCAAAAGAACCTGTGGTGTCTTTATTAGGTATATTCTTTAGGCTATCCACTCTGAACTGCACTACAGGCCCGTTAACCACGGCTCCCGGAGCTTTGGGATAACTCCATATACCAACACCTCCAGGCTGATTAACGCCAAAAATGGGGGCATTGATTAAGCTGGTAGACCGGCATGCCTGAACGGGCTGAGGCCGGGTAAGAACCGGTAGTGGTCTGACCGTTATGGTTACAGTATCAATATTCTGGCATTCTTTATATCGGCTGGTGGTATCAGGATAGCTTTGATAAACAGTTAACTCATATTGCGTAGGTATGGTTACATTGATTGGATTAACGCGTATGGTCCTGTTATGAGACTTTGGAGAAAGTACTGTATTGCTGGTAATATTTCGCCATGCATAAAGTTGGCCTCCACTAGCAATTAATGTTGCTGTATCACCGGCACAGATTGCGGTATCTATGCCTGCATTAGGCACTATGGGTCGGTTAACAAATACTTTCATGGTATCAAACTGAATACAACCGGAGGTATCTATTAGCCTAACCGTATAAGTATTGGAGTCGCCACGTGTGATTTGCTGGAGCGTATCTCCGGTGCTCCATAAGAACTGCCGCACCCTGCCTCCATCATCACCCGGGTTCATAGTAACACTATCTCCAAAACATAAGCGGGTTGAATCAGGAAGTGCACCAATGGGAGAACGTCTGACCTGAACGGTAATAGAATCATAAACCCTACAACCTTCTATATCTCTAACCTGAATAGTGTATCTTCTGGTTTGAGTAGGCGCAACAGTTAAATTGCCAACAGTTAGTGGAGGCGTATTTAGAGGCACTATTGTATCTTTAATATTATTAAACCATCTGAATTGATAGGCGGGGCGGCCATATCGAGCCTGTGCCCTGAAGGTAACAGAATTACCAATACATACAAAAGTATCGCGAACAATTGGTGCAACAGGTGTATCAACAGTAATTGTATCATAAAAATTCTTTATACAAGGTGGTGAGCCCGGAGGGCCAGGAGAAGCCATATTAAGTAGCACGAGATATTTTCCACCCTTGGTAAAGCTAATAATAGGTGTTTCCTGAACATTATTATATGCATAAGTGCCATTCAGAAAAGAATAGTCATAAGGTTGTCTGGCAATTTGCCATGATCGAAGCACAAACGATTGTACAGGTTTATTTACGGGTAGATTATATTTTACTGACCACTTGCCACAAGTATGTGATATCTTTTGCATGGTTACATCAGGTTTGGCAAGCACTCTGATATTAAACGCCCTTGTAATGGTGCCCGGCAATGGGCAACGATTATCTTTAGCAGTTACAGTAAAATAATAAGGAGTTGTACTGGCTAAATTCTCTGCCGGCTGCCAGCAGAATTTAAAATCATCTTCCCTTGGCCCGAGCAGCCTGCGTTGTGTTGGGTTATAATTGGGAGTAAAGGTAGCCCCAAACCTTGCCAAAGCGTTATTCCATGCTAGTTTAGTCGTATCTGATATGGTTGGTGGTAAAAAATCTGTGTCTTTGGCCACGATATCAAAGCACAACTGGTCACCAGCGCAAATACTCCAGCTGGTTTTGGGTTGATTTCCAGGGTTACTCGGTCGGGTTGTGATTCTTGGCGGATTATTTGGCGGGCATTGCATCACCACCATCTGAATATCGCGCCTTGTGATACCTATAACAGTTGGCACACCATTAATGGTTCGCCATTGTCGCACCACAATTGCCATTACGCCTATAATCATTCCACCTCCTCCCATTGGAGCAGTAAACATAATATCGCCTGTAGTAGGATCGCATGAGATACCTGCAGGAAACACACCACTAGCCGGACCGGTCCATGGCATTGGGGTTTGGGCACTGTAAGGAGGAATATAAGTAACTGATGCTCCTGGACCTTGCAGAGCAGGAGTAAATGAGTATGTCAATGAATCAAGATCCGGGTCGATGGCTCCATTATTAAATGTAAATGGCTGACCACCGCATGCAAAGGCATATGGGTCATTACTCAATTGAGGAGAACCATTACATGGATTGGATGAAAGGCAACGATTAACGACTGCTTCCATGTAGAAATTCTGATTAGATGCTCCAGTTGTAATCGCTCCATTTCTGCAACACTCCTGCCAAACCATTCGTACATTACAACAACTGGCAGGTATGCCTATTTGATTAAGATTTACTATACCTGTAAATTCATACCGCTCAACAGCAGGGGTAAAAGGGCCTGGGGAAACACAACCCATATTGGTGCAGGTACTCTTGGATGTAGGACAATCAGGATTGGGGTTTACATCCCTTACATTAACTAGATTTACCGTAACGTTACCAAATGTTTGGCCATTGCACGATGGATCTGCCCCCTGAATAGCAACTGTACGACTGCACGGTGCACCGCAATTACCGGGGCACATTGGTATACCTGCGCAATCGCGATACAATACAAGGCGAATACGAAATGTGCCCGGAGGCGCTCCTTCTACGCACTCATAGCTAATATCACTACCCACAACGTGAGAAGCCTCAGCCTGCTGGAAAATAGATCCTAGCAATAGTAGCAGAACTGCTGCTATTGTTTTTTTTAGATGGTTTGTTAAAAAAGTAAACAAGTTATTCATGATATATATATTCATTTTATGTTGAAATTCGATAACAAATATAAAAACTACACTTCTTAATATTTTCTTAAGAAAGGCACAAGATAATCTTTTAAGAAAGATTAAACTTTTGGAACAATGGCAAGTAAATAAAAGAGATGATGCAAAGACAAGATATATGTCATAATATACTACTGCAAATCAAATATTTAAGAAAGTTATATTTGTCCATTTAGGGGTTATTGATTTTCTAAATAAATCAACCTTATTTTTCAGATGCTTTAATTTTAAGGTTTAAAACGCAGCTATTATATCAGACTTCAAACTTTTTTACTACTTTACTTAATCAATCTGACCAAAAAAACAGTTTTTACGCGCTAAATATGAAGTTTAAAGAACAATTCACACAAGATCAGCTAGATACAGATTATACCTACTTTTTAGGTAAAAGCGGCTATTTACTTGATCTTGAATTTGAGGCTGCATTTCCTATTTCATCCATTGAAAAACGCAAACCCAATTTATGGAGATACAGAGAGGCCTTGCCTATTGTGCACGATACAGATATTATAAGTTTTGAGGAAGGTTTTACGCCCCTGTTGCCTCTTTCGTTTAATAACAAGCAGGCGTTTATAAAGCAGGATCATATCTTCCCAACGGGTTCTTATAAAGACAGGGGAGCATCGGTATTGCTTAGCCATATCAAACATTTAAAAATTGATAAAGTGGTGCAAGATTCATCCGGTAATGCAGGCTGTGCTGTTGCCGCCTATGCTGCCAAAGCTGGTATTGCATGTGATATTTATGTTCCGGCAGATACTTCTGCGGCCAAGCTTGCACAAATGGAGTGGTATGGTGCACAACTATTTAAAATAGCAGGCACACGTGAAGAAACTGCTGCTGCTGCATTCGATGCTGCATCAAAGCATTATTATGCAAGCCATTGCTATAATCCGTTTTTTCTACATGGCACCAAAACATTTGCCTATGAAGTTTGCGAACAATTGGGTTGGAAAGCCCCGCATGCTGTTGTGCTTCCTGCAGGAAATGGAACCTTGCTGCTGGGTTGCTATATTGGTTTTTCTGATTTATTAAAAGCCGGCATCATTGGGCAAATGCCTAAACTAATTGGCGTGCAAAGTATAAACTGTGCGCCCCTTGCTGCAGCCTTTGCAATAGGAGAAAACAAACCGACAGAGGTTGATGCGCTTCCTTCTCTTGCCGAAGGAATAGCCATTGCAAAACCGGTAAGAGGAGAACAAATGATTCATGCAGTTAAAGAAAGTAAAGGTTCTTTTATTAGCGTAAATGAAACCGAAATCATCAACACCTTACAGGAAATAATATCAAAAGGTTTTTATATTGAACCAACCTCTGCTGCAACCATAGCAGGCCTTAAAAAATATCTGCTGCAATCAGAGAATGAAGTGGTGGTTTCTCTGTTTAGTGGGCATGGATTAAAATCAACCGAGAAACTTTTGAAACTACTCCAACATTAAATTATAGTTAATAAACCCAGCAAGCCTCCGGTATGTATAAGCAATACATTGCTGCCTCTGGGGTAATGACCTTGCTTTATCAGATTATCCACACCTCTTACCATTTTTGCTGTATAAACCTGATCAAGTAATATGCCTGTTTCTCTGGCAAATGATTGTATAAAAGGCATCATTGCCTCATCTGTTTTTGCATAACCGCCTAAATGAAACTGATGATGTAATACAACTGGCACATTGTGTCCAGTAAGCATTTTTATATCACTTTCAATTTCTTCAGCTCCTTTTAAAACACAAAATCCTTCAGCTATCATACTTTTTTGATGTGCGGCAATTGCCAGTCCGGCCAGCGTGGTTCCTGTTCCAACCGCACAACAAACATGTGTGTAACCTACCACATCATCTAGTATCTCTTCGCAACCTTTTGCCGCCAATTTGCCTCTTCCACCTTCATCTATCATTAGTATATGTTCATTAGTTCCTGCATATGCATCAAACAATTCATGTTTGTTTCGGTAAGCCTCGCGCGACACAAAAATCAGTTCCATCCCCCAACATTTGCACAATCCCAGCATATGGTTGTGCACCTCCTCGCCTCTAACAAAAGCAGTGGTTTTAAAACCAAATTGCACACCTGCACTTGCAAGGGCTACCAGGTGATTGGAGTAAGCCCCACCAAAACTTACCAAATGTGTTTTGTTGTTTTTTTTTGCATTTTGTAAAACGTATTTCAACTTACGCCATTTATTACCCGATATAAAGGGATGTATGGTATCCTCTCGTTTGATACAAACCTGAACACCGCTATTTCTCCATGCCGAAAAATCCAAGAGCTGTATAGGAGTTTCTATGTGTTCACTAAACATATTTGCGACTTAAATAAAAACGCTGATAGGCATACATCACTGCTATGCTTAATTGAGGATAAACAGGCACGCGGTATCTGGAGAGCCCCAAAACACCTGTGGCTAAAACTATATACGCTACAAATATAACAACCAACATACGCAGCAGTAAGGGCGCTTTTCGATAAAACATAAACCACACAAAGCAAATAGTCGCCAAAATATTCCAACACAAATTCATTAACAACAGCAACAGTAAACCCAAAGGTGCTTGTTGAATAAATTTACGCAAAGCAGAGAGGCCATAGACGTTAAACTCATGATACAATCCGTTGAATCCATAATCGTTTACACCAAATAGGTGAAACAAATCATAGCGTCCGGGATCAATAAAAAAAGCGATACATCCTTTAGCAAAAATCTTTGCATAATAAACGGGGTACTGCATAATAATTTCATTACCCCTGTGCTGCATTGTTTCATACCTGGATGCATAGTTAATGCTGCGATCTGCTTCTTTCATTACTGCACTAATTGTGCTATCTGCATGGTTCTCTCCAAACTTAGCAAGCAAGGTATATTTGGCATTATACTTTAAATGAAACACGGGCTTAACACTGCTGAAATGATAATATCCTGTGCTGTGTTGGTTTTGCAAACAAATGAAATGAAAAGTTAGCGGAACCAAAATAAATGGGTAAATGATATGCCATTTTTTTTCCTGACATGCATAATAGCATACAATGAGGAACAATGCTACACTAAACAAAACAATAACCGGTTTGGTAAGTAAAGCTATACTTAATAGTAAAGCAAGAGGCCAAACATTTTTAGTTTTTACCGACTGAACAAATAGGAGTGTAAAATAAAATAACCATAACAATAAACTTTGAAAAATTATTTCAGTCATCACCAAATTGGCGTGAATAAATTGGGCCGGATAACAACTAAATACAACAATCAGCGCAATGGAACTGTGCTTTTGGTTTAAACCACAACGCTGATAAATTTTATATATTAAAATAAGATTACCAATACTAATGACGTTTTGAAGAATAAGGATAAAGTAATTGCTTTGACTTAAAACTTTGCAACAAATAATAAAGCACGCATACAAAGGCGGCCGAAAGGAAAAATAATCTATGAGCACAGGAGCATGCCAATACTCGGCATACCAGCTGTGGTGGTTCCATAAGTTTGAGGCCTGATGCAAGTATCCATAAGAATCAACCGTATAAATATTTCCGAAAAAGTATGCAATCAGAAAATAAACTGTGTGAATACCAAACAGAAAAAGCCAAAGGCGGGTTGGTATTTCTTTAATCCAATTCATCGCACACGAATAGCCTGTCCTACGGCAATACTGTTATCCAGCAAGTTGTTTAGAGAGCGCAGTTGTTCGGGGCTTACTCCATATTTTCTTCCAATAGAATACAAGGTTTCTTTTTCCTTTACGGTATGATAAACCGGCTCATCAGATTTATTGTCATTCACTTTATCCTCGGCCGGCTTTTCGCCATTTAAAGGCACTACGGTTAGCTCTTCGCCCACTTTTATCGTATCGCTGGTTAAATCATTTAAAGCTTTAAGCTCAGCAACAGTAATATTATACCTGCGGGCAATGCTGTATAAGGTTTCACCGGTTTGTACTTCATGATATCCGGGAACCACTGCTTCTTCCTTAGGAACAATGGCAGGCTGATTGGGATTGATGATGAGCTTATCTCCCAAATTAATTTGCTCACCGCGAATATTGTTTAAACTGCGAATACCCTCTACCTGCACATTGTATTTTTTGGCAATAGAAAACAGGGTTTCGCCTATTTGAACGGTATGAAAAAAAGCCATATCTTCTTTTATGCCATGCTCTTCTAAATTATATGGGTCGTGCGGAACAACAGGTCCGCTGGTTTCAATATTTTTCTTCGGATCATCATACACTTCATTATTATATATGGTATCAACGGGTACAGCAACTGCCAATAGTGGTTTAATCAAAGGTGGCTGTTTGCGTTTATCGCGCAGGTAAATGATTTCACCCATTGCTGCTTCCTGCCCTTCTTTCAATAAATTTTTTGAACGCAACTTGCTTAATTTTATTCCATATCGTTGGGCCACTGTATACATGGTTTCCCATGGCTGAAGAGTATGGAATTCTTGAGTAAGTGATTTATAGTTTTTAGGTTTCAAATAAATCGTATCACCCCTGTTAATTTGAGCCGTTTTATTCAAATCATTATATTTATAGACTTGCCAAACACGCATATCATTTTCAAGGGCTATGCTTGTGTAACTATCAGTTGGCTTGGCAACCAATGCAGGGATATTATTAATAACGAGATTTTTATGCTCGGCAATAAATTCCTTTTTCTCCTCCACAATTTTTTGTTCTTCCTGCGCATTGGGCTTCATCAAGTCAAATCGGTGAAGGTTATTTTTTTCAATAGTAGCAATCAGTATTTCACCGTATCTTGGATTGGTAGCATATCCTGCCTTTTTAAGACCATGTGCCCAACTCTTATAATCAGTCATTTCCAAATCAAACAAAAATGAATAACGCTGACCGTTTTTTAAAAACTCAGAATGATCGCGGTAAGAATCTATTGGTGCCTTATATTTTCTGAAACATTCCTGAGGGGCATCATCATCTTCATTAAGTGTTTCACCTTGCCAGTCTTTTTTACATTTAATACCGAAGTGATTATTGCCTACAATAGCAAGGCGACTATTACCATTGCCTGATTCAAGCAATCCCTGTGCAAGTGTTATGCTTGCAGGAATGCGGCTTCGGTGCATTTCTTCAACTGCAATGGGTGCATATTTCTCCAGGTATTGCTGCACCGTCATTTTAAACGGAAATTCCGGTGTTGGAACCGGTTGCGCATGAATGATTAAAGAAAAAACAATAAAAATAATCAGGCCAAAACACTTCTTCATGCCACGAAAATAGGGCACTTACAAGATAAGCCTATGCGTTTCAGCGTGCGTTTTCCCACAACTGTATAGTTTATTAATCAAATTATTACTACCTTCATAAGAATGTCGGCCTATGAAAACACGTATCATTTTATGTTGCTTTATTCCTTTTGTTGCGCAGGCAGGCGGTTTTGGCACAGGGTTGCACAATGAACTGCTATACCTTTATATCTCATTAATAACGCTGGTAGCCATAATTATTGTTACCGATCAATTCCTCAAATATATCTTTCGCAAAATGCGGGAAAGAGAAGCTATTGAGCATGAACAACAACAAAATGAGCAGCCGCTTTAAGCACGAGTCCTCATTCCATTCACCTTTGGTTTCTGATATTAAATTCTAAATTTGCTCGTTAAGTACCTGCAAATTATTTGAACATGACTCGTTATTTTTTATTGCTTGTTGCAACCTTGTTTGTTTTTCATTCAAATCAGGCGCAATTGCATTCCAACCAGCCTTCTGTTTTAAAAGAAACACCTAAATGGACCATTACCGCTGATAAGAAAGAGGTAAAAGTTGGTGAAGAGTTAACTCTTACACTAACCAGTGTTATTGAAAAAGACTGGTATATGTACTCCAATGATTTTGATCCAAACCTTGGCCCTATTACTGCTGAAATTAATTTTAAGAATGATGCCTCCTATAAGTTAGTAGGCAAAACAACACCCGTGGGCTCCAAAAAACATTTTGAAGAGGTATGGAATGGAACCGTTTCTGTTTTTACGGGTAAGGCCATTTTTAAACAGACGGTTAAAATTTTATCTGTTAAACCCAAGATTAAGGTATCTCTTTATTTTCAGGAGTGCTCTGAAGTTACCGGTGTTTGTATGCCCCCTTTCGATCAGGAATATGAAGTAAAAGACCTATTTATGGTAATTAACCCTGATCAAGCAACTGAATCTAAAAACGCTCAAAGTGATTCTGTATTTACTGATGCAATAGCTGCCGGTATAGATTCATCAACCTCTAAAAATGTTGCAACTGATGCTGCCGAAAAAATGAGTGCATCAGATACAACACACCCAAAAGAAAGTGTCTTAACCTTTTTGTTTCTTGCATTTATAGCAGGCTTGGTGGCTGTTGCAACACCTTGCGTTTTTCCGATGCTGCCCATGACAGCGGGATTCTTTTCTAAGAAAAGTGAGACCAAGAGTCAGGCTGCCATTAGAGCAACAACATTTGGCCTTTCCATTATTGGTATATATGCTTCGCTGGGTTTGGTATTTGCCTTTTTTGGATTAGGTCCTGATTTTGGAAACTGGCTTAGCACACACTGGTTACCCAATATTTTGTTCTTTATCATCTTCATGGTTTTTGCAGCTTCTTTTCTGGGTTTGTTTGAAATTACCCTACCTCATCAATTGGTTAATAAAGTTGATGCAAAATCAAGTATGGGTAATTTTGCCGGATTGTTTTTTATGGCTTTTACTTTGGTGTTGGTTTCATTTAGTTGTACCGGACCTATTGTTGGTAGTTTGCTGATTGAGGCAGTTGGCGGAAAGTTTTTGAAACCTTTACTGGGAATGGCTGCATTTGGCTTTGGCCTGGCAATGCCATTTACTTTGTTTGCTGTATTTCCAAGTTTTCTTAGCAACCTTCCAAAATCCGGTGGCTGGCTAAATTCAGTTAAAGTGGTTTTAGGATTTATTGAAATTGCATTTGCATTTAAGTTTTTATCAACCGCAGATGTAGTGTATCACTGGGGCATTCTTGACCGTGAAATTTATCTGAGCATATGGATTGTACTGGCGTTTTTATTGGGTATGTACCTACTGGGTAAAATTAAATTTAGCCATGATAGTGATTTGCCTTATGTAAGTGTACCACGTTTTGGACTCGCCCTAATTTCTTTTTGCTTTGGCGTATATATGATTCCGGGGTTATTTGGTGCACCACTCAAAGGCCTTTCAGGCTTATTGCCACCTATGCAAACACAGGATTTTATTTTAGGTACATCAACTCATGCTACGCCTGGAAATCTTCCAAACATAACAGCTGGCTCACAAATAAAACATTCAGATTTCTTACACTTGCCGCATGGCTTAACCGGCTACTTTGATTATAAACAAGCATTGGAAGAATCTCGTAAACAAAACAAGCCTATCTTTATTGACTTCACCGGGCATGCCTGTGTGAATTGCCGTAAAATGGAAGAGTATGTATGGGCCAAGCCGGAAGTATTAAAACGCCTGCATAATGATTTTATCATTGTATCGCTTTATGCAGATGAAAGAAAAGAGTTGCCCGAAAGTGAATGGTATACTTCAGCACGTGATGGCAAAATCAAAAAAACCATTGGCGAACAAAATCAGGACTTACAAATTAGCAAATACAACTTTTCTGCACAACCACAATATGTGGTGATAGATGCGCATGAAAATCAACTATCAGGTCCAGCATTTTTTGATACCGATGAGCAAAAATTTATTGAGTTTCTGGACAAGGGGAAAAGTGCATTCCAGTTAAAATAATCCTTCAAAACAAATGAGCATAAAACAACACTTTACCGAAGCACAGGATGTATTAAACAGGTTTCTTGCTGACGATAATAATTTCGTATCTCTAGAAAAGGCAGGTAGTTTAATGACAGAGGCATTAAAAGCAGGTAAAAAAATTATTAGTTGTGGTAACGGAGGCAGCATGTGCGATGCCATGCATTTTGCAGAAGAATTAACAGGTAGATACAGAGATAACAGACCTGCGTTGGCGGCAATTTCTATTTCAGATCCTTCTCACATTGCCTGCGTAGGCAATGATTATGGTTATGATTTTGTTTTCAGCCGCTACCTTGAAGCAGTGGGAAATGAAGGTGATGTGCTATTGGCAATATCAACCAGTGGCAATTCTAAAAATGTACTCTATGCTATTGAGGCTGCAAGAAAAAAAGGAATGAAAATAGTAGGCCTTACAGGAAAAGACGGAGGAAAAATGGCAGTATTATGTGATGCCGAAATTCGCGCCCCGCAAAGCCCCTATGCCGACCGTGCACAGGAAATTCATATCAAATGCATACATTCCCTGATAGACTATATTGAAAGAAACGTGTAGTCCAAGGGGCTTGTATTTTGAATTTACTTTTTATTACTAGCTCTTTTATATGCGTCATGAAGCCCAATGCCTTTTAATATTTGCGGTATGTACTTCTCTATCCGTGCCATTCTGGTTTCCGATTGTTTAGCACCTGTAAAATAGATGAGGTATGCGCGCTGCCTGCCTGGGGTTAATGCATAAAAAGCTGTTTCTAGAGCGGGTAATTCTTTAAACACTTTTACCAATTCTTCAGGTAGTTTTATTGTTGCCGGTTTTGCTGTTGTTATCTTTCCGGCCTCTTCCAACCTCATTGCCTCTTGAATTAAATTAACTATTGCTTTTTCATGCTTTTTAATGTCACTTATATCATTAAACTTATACATTCTACCCGATTGCGAATGTTCGCCTGCTTTGCGCAAAAGGCGTTTGGTATCGCTCAACGAAGCCCCGTTAAAAAAATTTAAAGCAGCATACTCTTTAAATGCCGTTAGCAATAATATATTTTTATCATGATGCATATAACAGGGCACGCCCCATTTGCATGTTTCATGCAAACCGCATAAATGCAGAATCTCTCGCATATATAATAATGCATTACGCCATGTGTTTACCTTGCATTGCAGTGTGCCACCCAAAGAGCAGCGACCGCAGCCATCAATAAAATACAATTCAGCGGAGGTATTCATTTATTTTTCCAATAGGTAATTTTATGTGTGTGCTATAAATTTATAGTTGCACGAATGAACCAAGTTATTCTCTCTTACATATTTTAATCATTTATTGGCCTCAGCATCCACAACCCGAGAATTCTTTAACATTGCCATGCTTGTCAATGGTTCGTATGGTGCGTCCCTTTTCATTATAAAATACCTGCCAAATCAATGCCCCATCAAGCCATTTTTCTCTTTTTATTCTCACTCCATATTCATTGTAATAGTGCCATATTCGGTGTTTCAGACCATTTTTATAGTGGCCTGTTTCAGCAATTTTGCCATTGGCATGTATCACACGATGTGTGCCGTTTTGTGGAGGCGCTTCAGTATTAAATGCCTGTAATTCATATGTATAACAGCACTGAAGCAGTAAAAATGTAGTTAAAATAATTTTGAAATATTTGAGCATAAATGCCTTAAATGCATTCAAAATTACAAACATTTCTTATTTTAGCAGACTTATCTTTAATCAATTAAACGCTTTGATATCGCATCTGGAAGGAAAACTGGTAGAAAAAACCCCCACTTATTTAGTGGTGGAGTGTTCAGGTGTTGGTTATGAGGTAAATATATCATTAAACACCTTTGAAAAAATAGTAGAGAGCGAACGGATTAAAGTACTTACCTGCCTGATTATCAAAGAAGATGCGCATATCCTCTATGGATTTGCCGATGAAGAAGAGCGAACCTTATTTAAACAGCTTATTTCCGTTAGCGGGGTTGGTACCAATACTGCCCGCCTAATGCTCTCCTCGCTTAAGCCAGGAGATATTAAGCAGGCAATAAGCGCAGGAAATTGGGCGTTAATTAAAACGGTAAAGGGCATAGGTGAAAAAACGGCCCAGAAAGTGGTGATTGATTTAAAAAATAAAATGAAGAAGGTTGAAGCTGCGGAAGGTTTCAGTTTTGCTACTGAAAAAAACACCAAAATGGAAGAAGCCCTTTCAGCGCTTGTTATGCTCGGCTTTAGCAAGGCTGAAGCTGAAAAAGGGCTTATCAAAATTAAACAGCAGAACCCCGAATATACAGTTGAACAATTGGTTAAAAACACCCTAAAAATTCTTTGATGGCGCATCTTTACTTTGTCAAGTAAATCGGGATTTAAGTACATATCATTTTCATCTACCTTTGCCTTCTTCATCACGCTGGTGTGGGGGGCAACGCCCTCTGTTTTGCCTGAAAATGACTCCAAAAATCGTGATTTTAAAATTGTGCTCCCGCCTGATTCTTCAGCTCAAGACACCAGCCGCAAGCCACTAAAGTTTCCAATTAAAGACCGTAATCCTTATGAACGGGGATCAAAACGTCATCCGCTTGACTTATCAGAACCATCTAATATCACCGAAAAGTATGCGCTCGATTCTTCTGAAAACCGATACAATTACTCTTCTCAAATTGGCAATTCAGAATATCGAATGCCTGCCTCGGTAACTATTGCTGAGCAACTGAAAGCAGAAAATAACCGACAAAACATTGCTTATTTCAGACAAAGGGCTCAGGCCAATAATATGGCAAGTGGCAGCGGTATCATACCACCACTCAAAATTGGTCCTAAAATTTTTGAACGCATTTTTGGAAGTGGGGTTATTGATATAAGACCAAGAGGTACAGCAGAACTTATTTTTTCTGGCAACTTCAATACAGTAAAGAATCCTGCATTTGCTCCTCAACAGCAAACCATCGGGCAATTCGATTTCAGACAAAAAATACAGCTAAGCGTTCAAGGCAGTATTGGCGATAGATTAAAAGTAAATCTAAACTATGATACCGAAGCCACTTTTGATTTTGAAAACCAAGTAAAGCTTGATTATGCAGGAAAAGATGATGACATCATAAAAAAGATTGAATTGGGTAATGTTAGCCTTCCGCTAAACTCCTCGCTTATTCAAGGCAGCCAAAGCTTATTTGGTGTAAAATCCGTTATGCAGTTTGGAAGATTAACGATGACTTCCATATTTACACAACAAAGGGGCAGAACAACCGAAACAGAAATACAAGGAGGTGCACAATCCACTCGATTTGATATACAAGGTGATAATTATGACATGAATCGCCACTTCTTCCTATCTCATTATTTTAGGGATAATTATGATCAGTGGTTGTCAAACCTTCCAATTATAGGCTCACCTGTTATCATTAACCGTGTAGAGGTTTGGGTAACAAACCGTACCGGTGCTTTTGATAACTCTAGAGATGTGGTTGGATTTGCAGATCTGGGTGAAGCTTCGAAAAGAGACAATAAAAACTGGAATGTAAATCCAATTCCGTTTGATACGTTTCCAAATAACCTTACAAATGGTTTATACGATTACCTGCTGGGCCGCTCATTAGCTACAAATAAGGATGCACTGCGCTCTTCCTTTGACGTGCAAAATCAGTTGCTGCGTGATCAAAATCAAACAAAACTTCAGCCCATCTCTCAATATCAGATGATTAATTATTCAAGATTATTAAGCGCCAATGAATACACTATAAATCCAAGACTGGGCTATATCTCATTAAATCAAACCCTGAACAATGATGATGTACTTTGTGTGGCATATGAATATACATTAAACGGCAAGGTATATAAGGTGGGGGAGTTTACTACAGATGTGCCGGTAAATGCACAACAACCTAATGTGCTTTTTACCAAAATGCTAAAGGGTCCATCGCTCAGACCTGATTTACCTATCTGGGATCTAATGATGAAAAATATTTATTCATTAGGAACATTTGGTGTACAGCAAAAAGATTTTCGCCTCAATATTATTTATGCAGATGACCCGTCAGGTGCAGATTTAAATTATATACCTGCACAAAATGAACCCGCTTTAATTGGTGTGCCTTTGGTGAGTGTATTTAATCTGGATAATCTAAATACCCAGCAGGAAAGAGCACCTGACGGTTTGTTTGATTTTATTGAAGGAGTTACCATAAATACACAACAGGGCCGTATTATTTTTCCAATGGTTGAGCCTTTTGGAACTTATTTGCAAACAAAGTTTGTAAACGATCCTTCACGCGCACGCTACTATTGCTTTTATGAACTGTATGATTCTACCCGCTTTGCTGCCATACAACTGCCGCAGTACAATAAATTTTTTCTGCGCGGAAGCTATCAGGGGCAGTCAACCAATGAAATATCACTCAATTCAACAAATGTGCCGCGAGGCTCAGTAAGGGTTACTGCCAACGGTGCGCCTCTTACCGAAAATGTAGATTTTACCGTTGATTACAATATCGGGCGCGTGCGCATCATCAATACAGGATTACTAAACTCCGGTGCCATTATCAAAGTATCATCAGAAAGTAATTCACTTTTTAGCATACAGCAAAAAACACTGATGGGCTCAAGGTTTGATTACAAGGTAAACCGTGATTTCCTTGTTGGCGGAACGGTATTATGGCTAAATGAGCGGCCACTAACACCAAAAGTAAACCTGAATGAAGAACCCATTTCCAATGTAATGATTGGGTTTGATGGCTCCTATAAAACTGAATCGCGTTTAATCACCAAAATTGTTGATGCCTTACCTTTTATTGAAACCAAAGAAAAATCTGATTTAACCTTATCTGCAGAGTATGCCCGCTTATTCCCAGGAGTACAAGGTGCCCTTGCGCAAGGAGGAACAGCTTACCTCGATGATTTTGAAGGAAGCGAAACCCAGATTGATTTGCGCGGAACCAACAATTGGGTTTTAGCCAGCACACCTCAAGGTCAAACCGATTTATTTCCTGAAGGAAATTTATTGAACGACTTAACTTATGGTTTCAGACGCGCACAATTAGCTTGGTACTCCATACCCACAAATTTTTATCAGGAAGGAAATCCATTTAGGCCAACCAACATAACTGACGAGGAATTATCCAATCACCGTGTACGACAAATATTTGTAAACGAGATTTACCCAAGCAGACAAATACAGCAGGGCATGCCTCAAAATATTGCCACACTTGATCTTGCGTTTTATCCAAAGGAGAGAGGCCCTTTTAACTACACCCTTTCAGGCCTTAATGCAGACGGAACACTGAAGGATCCTAAGAATAACTGGGGCGGACTTATGCGCAAAATAGATCAGAATGATTTTGAAGCCGCCAATATTGATTATATTGAAATATGGATGCTCGATCCTTACTTGTCTAACCCCAATCAAAATGACCGCGGACAACTTTACATAAACCTGGGTAATATTTCTGAAGATGTGCTGCGTGATAATCGTAAAGCTGCTGAAAATGGTTTGCCAAGAGCCAATGACCTTAACTTGGCAATTGATACAACAGTTTGGGGACGGGTTACCAGACAACCGGTAATTAACTACGCCTTTGATGCCGATCCTGCCTCCAGAGAACTGCAAGATGTGGGATTAGATGGGCTAACTGACGAAGGTGAGCGCTTACACTATAGCAATAATTATCTGCAACAAGTAGCCAATCTCTATGGAACTACATCTGTTGCCTATCAACTAGCAAACGAAGATCCATCAAAAGATAATTTTCAATTCTACCTAAATGTAAACTCTCCATCTATATTAGACCGCTTCCGTTATTTCTCAAACACGCAGGGCAACTCACCTGTATCTACAGCATCTCCACCGCCTGTAGCAACCAACCTGCCAGACATGGAAGACATCAACAGAGATTATACATTAAACGATATTGAAGAATATTATCAGTATAGAATTGATATCAGCAAAGAAAGATTGGTTGTTGGACAAAACTATGTAACCGATAGTGTGGCTACAACTGTAAGGCTTGAAAATGGAACCAGTGAGCAAGTAACCTGGTATCAGTTAAAAGTGCCCATCAGAGAATATGAGAAACGAGTTGGGCAGATTTTAGATTTCAAATCTATTCGTTTTATGCGCGTGTTTATGCGCGGCTTTGAAGATCAGATGGTATTGCGTTTAGGTGCATTTCAATTGGTACGTGCCGATTGGAGAAAATATTTAGGAAGCTTAGAGCAGGGTAAAGAAAATAAACCCAGCGATCCGGATGATGATACAAAGTTTGTGGTGTCTACAGTAAACATAGAAGAAAATCGATTCCGTGTGCCTTTGCCTTATGTTACGCCTCCTGGCATACAACGCGAACTTGATTTTAGTGCCCCTCAAGCTATTCAGCAAAATGAGCAATCATTATCGCTTCAGGTTTGTAACCTGAAAGATGCGGATGCAAGAGGGGTATTTAAAAATGTAACCAATGTGGATTTAAGAAGATACGGTAAGCTGCGCATGTTTGTGCATGCCGAAGGTGCTACATTAAATGATGGAGACCTTACTGCATTTGTACGCCTAGGTACAGACCTTACCAACAATTATTATGAATATGAAATACCGCTTAAAGCATCTATGTTGGGAGATGCCGGTGCAAACAATATTTGGCCGGCAGAAAATGAAATGATACTTGATCTGGAGGAGTTTATCAATACAAAGATTCAAAGAACCAATGCCAGTCATCCCTTTACTGCAGTTTATGCAAGAGATCTTGGCGGCAATAAAAAAATAAGAGTAGTTGGCTTACCGGATTTGAGCAATGTAAGAGTTATGATGCTTGGAGTGCGCAACCCAAGAGCATTTCCGGGCAGCAACGATGATGGTTTACCCAAGTGCGCAGAAGTTTGGTTTAATGAAATGCGTGCAACTGAATTTAACAACAATGGTGGTTGGGCAGCAACCGCAAGGGCTCAGATAAAGCTGGCAGACTTTGGCAACATGCAGGTGGCAGGCAATTTGACAACGGTTGGTTTTGGTGGAATTGATAAAAAAATAAACGAACGCACATTTGATGACACATATCAATATGATGTGCAGGGTAGTTTCGAATTAGGGAAATTTTTGCCAACAAAACTAGGAATCTCTATTCCGATATTTTTATCTTATGGTAATACATTGGTGAGACCATTTTATAATCCACTGAATCCGGATACACGACTGCAAAAAGAAATTGATGAAACAACAAATGAAGAGCGCAGAGACAGAATTTCGCGTGCTGCTGATGATTTTACAGCAAGACGAAGTTTGAACTTTACCAATATAAGAAAAAATAGAGTAGGTGCAGCCAAAGCGCATGTTTGGGATATTGAAAACTGGACATTTACATACTCCTACAGCGAAACCTTCAGAAGAAATCAAACGATGGAATATTATATCCTTCAAAACTATAAAACCATAACTGCCTACCAATATAGCTTTAATCCGAAGGCGTGGGAGCCCTTCAGTAAAATAATCAAATCAAAACAACTTACCTTGATCAAGGACTTTAACTTAATGTTTACGCCACAAACATGGGGTGCAAGGCTTGAAACTGACAGGCGATATGGTGTTACGATTAACAGGAATAATGATAATCCATTAACATTGATACAACCTTTGTATGATAAGATGTTTACCATGACCCGCTACTATGAATTCAGCTATAATTTATCAAAAAGTTTGAGGCTAGATTACAATGCAACTGTATTGGCCCGTGTTGATGAACCATTAGGCCAAATAGATGAAAATACACCTGCCAAACGCGACTCTATGTGGAATAATTTTTGGAATGGTGGCCGCCTGATGCAGTATGATCAAGCAATTAGATTCAACTACAATATTCCATTAAATAAAATACAGCAACTCAGTTTCATTTCGCAATCTGCGTATAGCTACACGGTAAACTACCAGTGGAAACAAGCACCTCCTGCTGCAGACAGTTTAGGCAATACCATATCCAATGCCAAAACTGAAGCATGGAACTTTAACCTGAATATGAGCTTGCTTTACAACAAATGGAAGTTTCTGCGTGATATTAATAATTCTGCAAAGAAAACTCCACGCAAGCCTGCAGATGAGGAAGAAGACAAAAAAGAGCCAAATAAAAAAGACACAAAAATAAAAAAGAAAAAAGAAGACAATAGTCCTAAAAATTATGGCCCATTTGTACGAATACCTGTTAAGCTTATTACCAGCTTAAAGAATATAACCTTTGCTCATACCACCAATAAAGGAGTTGTGCTTCCGGGTTTTAAAACCAGGCCACAATACCTTGGGCAAAATTTTGATAATGATGGCCCCGGATTTGATTTTATCTTGGCTATGCAAGATGACAATTACAGATTCAGGGCAGCTGGAAATGGCTGGCTAAGCAACGACCCAAGGATAACTAATTTTTATACTGAAGATTTCAGAGAAAATATAACAGGAAGAGCAACCCTTGAACCCATTACAGACTTTAGGATAGAACTAAATATGCAGAGTCAGCGCTCTCTTCAAACCAGTGTTTTGTTCCGATATGATAGTATAAGAAAAGAATTTGTTGATGTAAATATCCCTACACAAACAGGTAATTTTTCTATCACATACAACGCGCTTGCGACAGCATTTACTGACCCTGGCGAAGTTTTTAAACGCTTTCAGGAAAATCGTTTAGCCATTGCCAATCGTTTAGGTCAGAATCCTGAACTTCCGGGTGGCGCAGCAGACAGTACAGGTTTCCCACGCGGATATAGCCGACTTTCTCAGGAAGTATTGATTCCTGCTTTTCTCTCTGCATACGGAGGTGAAGATGCTTCTCAAACTGGTCTTTCTCCGTTTCCTAAAATACCTGATCTAAACTGGCGTATCACCTATAATGGATTAACCAAAATTGAATTGATTAAGGAGTATGCAAGCAATATTACCATCTCAAATCAATATACATCAAATTATAATGTTGGTGCATTCCAAACCATCCTACCTGGCGATACCAACGCCTCACCCAGTTTCACCGGAGATTATGCATCCAAGTATCAAATCAGGCAAATATCTATAACTGAAAGGTGGGGCCCTTTTATAGGTATTGATATCACATTTGTAAATAATATTCAGGCTAAGCTTGAGTATAAAAAAGACCGCACAATGAACTTTACCCTTACCAATGGTCAGCTAAATGAACAAACAGGAAGCGAGTGGGTAATAGGTGCCGGCTACAGGGCAAGCAAACTTGCAATACCTATGCTAGGTGGAGGAGGCAGAAGACTGGTTCTTGAAAATGAGGTGAATTTCAGAATTGATTTTTCTATTAGGAATAACCTTACAAAAATTCGCTATCTCGATAGGGAATCCAACGACCCGGTGCAAGGTCAGGTAATTTATGATTTGAAACCACAAATTGATTACAATTTTAACGAAAAGCTGATGATGCGTATTTTTTACAGTTACAGAAGAACTGACCCTGCAACATCAAACTCCTTCCCAACCATCATTCAAAGTGGAGGGGTATCCTTGCGATATACCATTCAGTAATTTATTCTTCTTCCAAAATTTATCTTGATTTTACTAGCTGAGCTTGAAACGAACTGTTTGATATTCTAACATATTTATATATTCGTTTAAACTTATTTAATAAAATTATGAAAAGACTACTACTCATCTGTACAACATTATTGATTTACACCCTTACATCTGCGCAAACCAGATTTCGCGACAGTGTTTTTGCTAGCGTAAAGGTTGACAGCAATGTAGCTTACGGAACCAATAATACTTTTTTGGGTGTACCTCAAAATCTGGTAATGGATATTTATCAGCCCGAAGGTGATACTGCCACTTCTCGCCCTGTAATTGTTATTGCACATGGCGGCTCATTTATTAATGGTGATCGCAGATTACCGGATGTGGTGCATCTGTGCAAACAATTTGCCAAAAGAGGTTATGTAACTGCATCCATTCAATATCGCCAAGGGATAAATCCATTTTCAGGCTTGGGATACGAAATAGAGTTTACTCAAGCTGTGTGGAGAGGACAACAAGACGGCAGGGCAGCTGTACGTTTCTTGCGCAAGCATGCTGCTACAGGAAATAGTTATAAAATCAATCCAGGTATTATCTATTTCGCTGGTGTATCAGCAGGAGGTGTGCTAGGATTACAAATGACATTTTTAGACAAGCCATCAGAACTTGAAGGTTTAGGCGTAGATACCACCTTACTAGGAGGTTTTGAAGGCAATACCGGGAATGCAGGTTATTCGTCTGGCGTTTCTGCTATAGCCAACCTTTCAGGAGCCCTTAAAAATGTTAGCTGGATGCTTGATAAAAAAACAGTTCCGTTGTGCCACATACATGGCGATCAGGACCAAACTGTACCTTATGGTAGTGCCGACTTTTATTATATGGGCAATAGGGTAAGTTTTCTTCAGGGAAGTTTCAGCATTGACTCGGCTGCAAAATTAAATGGCATTAACTCTCGCCTGCTAACATTTAAAGGACAAGACCACGTGCCATTTTCTTTCAACGCATCATACATGGATTCTACTGTGAAGTATGTGGCTGATTTCTTTTATGGCGTTTATACAGGAGCCATCGTTTCATCTGTGAGGCTGTTTTCCGGTAATGACTTAGGTGTTTCTGTTTATCCAAATCCTGCAAGTACCTTTATACAAGTGAGCCTTCCAAAATCATTAGCACCGCAGCGCTATTCTTTAACTGACCTCAATGGAAAAGTAATTGAAAGTGGTAATTACCCGGCCACAAACAACACATTGGATATATCACGTATAGCTGATGGACTTTATCTGCTTAATCTTTACGCAGATGAAAATGTATATAATAAGCGAATCCTTATTCGTCATTAATCATACTGCCCAAAACCATTAATTTATTGATGGTTTCCTGCCACTCTTTTGTCGGGGAGGAATAAGCTGTTATTCCTGCCCCGGCATATAATAAAGCATCTTGCAGGCCTATTTCCATGCAACGCAAATTAACATATAACTGAATATGCTTAGGCGCACTAATTCCTAAAAAACCACTATAAAACCTGCGTTCAAGCTTTTCGTGCTTGCCTATAAAAACAGATGCATTGAATTGAGGTATGCCGCAAACGGCAGGCGTTGGATTTAACTCAGCCAGCAACTTATGAAATTTTTTGGTGAGCCATTCCTCATCAGTTTTCGATTCAAGTTGTGTACACAGATGTTTAATTTTTCCTAAAACCAACTCACTTGTTTGATTTATCTGAAAAGTAAGCTGATATTTTTCAAAAATCTGTTCAATAAAATCGGTTACCATAGCTTGCTCCTGCAGCTCCTTTTCTCCCCAAGCTTCATTAGAGTGCGCTGGCATAGTTCCTGCAAGCGACATAGTTTGCAACTTGTTTTCAGTTGCTGTTAGCAACATTTCAGGTGTAGCTCCGCACCAACATCCCCACTCAGCATGATTTACATAATAAACCATTGCATGAGGATAGTGCTGCAATAATTTAAAGAAAAAATTTGAATGGCTGAATGAATCAGGCAATGCACTTCGCAATACGCGGGCTGCTACAATTTTATCTGTATGCTCTTTTTCGATGTCTGTGATGATATCAGAAACGTATTCTTTGTAAAAATTCTCGTCAGCCTCAAAATTATACGTGTTAGATATTGGTTTATCTATCGGTGTGAGTTTTGCATCCAATCCATAAACAGGCGCATCATTTTTATATATGAGATTGGCCTGCATATGATAAGCCTGGTTACCGGCAGCATAAGGTGAAAAAACAAAATCTGTTATTGAGTTGGTTTCATATTGCAAACGCGCGAGTTTGCAAGGCCTATCAGAATAAAAAAAGTATACCGTATCTGAGAAGGGCAACCTGCATACAGCAAAATTAAATTGCTCGCCCTGTTTAAACCTTTGGCGGATTAAATCCTCGGTTATCATGTTTAATTTCTATTACCGACATGGTTAGGCGGCTTATGCAACATAACTTATCCTCATCATCAGTTATACGAATTTCCCACACTTGAGTGGTGCGTCCTAAGTGAATTGGTTTTGCCGTACCATGAACAAAGCCCTTAGATGCTGAGCGCACATGATTAGCATTAATGTCCAGACCAAGTGCAACATATCTATCGCGGTCTATACACAAATTACCTGCCATGCTTCCCACAGTTTCAGCAAGCGCACAATATGCACCTCCATTCACCAAACGCAACGGCTGAACTGTTCGATGGTCGACAGGCATCCGTGCCTTCAGATAGTCCACACCCAATTCGGTAAACTCAATACCTATCCATTGGGCCATTGTATTCTCATTTCTCTTATTTATGGCTTCCAGCGTAACACCATCTGCTTTAAAAACCGACATATAAATAAATTTGTGTGCAAAATAATAAAATAACACTACCAAACCGGACTGCCACATTTAAATTATTGCGGGGGAGTAATCCCAAGTATACCTTTCACAAACCAATGATGGAGCATGCTAAACCTTTGCTATATTTGCTGCACCACCATAACAGTGTAAGTTAACACAGATGGTATACTCACAAAGCATGAAAAAACTGTTTATAGTAAGACATGGTGAAACAGAGTTTAACCGCCAGAATATTGTTCAGGGTAGCGGAGTAGATACTAACCTGAATGAGTTAGGTATAAAGCAGGCACAGGCGTTTTATCAATCATATCAGCATTACCCTTTTGAGCATGTTTTTACTTCGGCACTAAAAAGAAGTCGGCAGAGCGTTGCCTCATTCATAGAGAAAGGAATACCACATACCATGTTGCCGGAGTTAAACGAAATTAGCTGGGGAGACTTTGAAGGCAAGCAGCAAACTCCTGAACAAAAAGCCATATATTGGGAAATGATTAACAATTGGAATAATGGAGATTTGCACGCCAAAATTCCTAATGGTGAGAGTCCTTTTGAAATGCAGCAGAGGCAAGAGCGTGCCTTGAATCTGATATTAAATCTACCTGAATCTGAAATTCTGATTTGCATGCACGGACGAGCTATGAAGAGCTTCTTATGCTTGCTGCTCAATCAGTCATTAACAAAGATGGAGCAATTTCAACACCGTAACCTTTGTTTATATGAGGTGCATATAAATGCTGAAGAAAACCATCTGATTCGTGCTAATGATGTTACCCATCTATTGCATTTAATGTAATTTTGATAAGCGGTGATGCTATTTTTTTCGCATCAGGTATTTTTGAATTTAGAAATTATGAATACAATGAAGAATATAACCTTTATTACCCTGATGACGTTAGTCATTGCATGCGGGAAAAAAGAACAACTAAAAATCGCCATGAAGCCTTACCCTGAAAGCAAAAAAGAGAATGTAAGTGATCATTATTTCGGAACAACGATTGCCGACCCCTACCGCTGGCTAGAGAATGATACAGCTGCCGATGTGGAAGCCTGGGTTAAAGCGCAAAATGATGTTACAAAAAACTATCTTTCACAAATACCTTACCGCGATCAGCTTAAAAAAAGGCTTACCCAAATATGGGACTATCCAAAATATTCAGCTCCGTTTAAAGAAGGTAACTATTACTATTTCTTTAAAAATAATGGTTTGCAAAACCAAAGCGTGCTTTATCGTCAGCAGGGGCTAAAAGGAGAACCTGAAATATTCTTAGATCCCAACAAACTAAGTGAAGACGGAACCGTTTCTTTGGCAAGTTTTACTTTTAGTAAAGACCACCAATATTGTGCAGTGGGCATTGCCAAAAGTGGCAGCGACTGGAATGAGATATTTGTGATGAATGTAGCAAGCAAAGAAAAAACAACCGACCTGATTCAGTGGGTTAAATTCAGCGGTGCAACCTGGTATAAAAACGGATTTTATTATAGCAGGTATGATGAGCCCGGTAAAGGCAAAGAATTTAGCAATGCCAATGAGTACATGAAAATTTATTACCATGAAATAGGGAAACCACAATCGGAAGACAAGCTAGTTTATGAAGATAAGGCTCACCCGTTGCGCTATTTCAATGCCGGCATAACAGAAGATGAGCGCTTTATGATTATTAGCGTTAGCGAGGGAACCTCCGGATCTGAAATACTGATTCAGGATTTAACCAAAAATGAAAAATCGTTTAGAACATTGTTTAAAGGTTTTGAAAACAATTACTCAGTAATTAATAATGTAGGCGACAAAATACTGGCCATTACAGATAAGGATGCACCGCGTTACCGGTTAGTTGAAGTAGACCCATTAAAACCGGAACCTCAAAACTGGAAAGATGTTATTCCGCAAACTGCCGATTTGCTGGAAGGTGCCTCCACCTGTGGAGGTCAATTATTTGCCAACTATCTGAAAGATGCAAGCATACGCTTGTATCGATTTGATTTGAACGGAGAAAATAAAACCGAAATTACATTATCCGGAATTGGCACAGCAAGCGGCATTTCAGGCAAAGCGGAAGATACAGAAGCCTTTTATACGTTTACCTCGTTTACCAATCCCGGTGAGATTTATCATTATGATATAAGCACAGGGAAGTCAGAACTATTCAGAAAAACAGAATTGGCTTTTGATGAATCGATGTATGAAACCAAACAGATTTTTTATCCGTCAAAAGATGGAACAAAAATTCCTATGTTTATTATGCATAAAAAAGGTATTACCCTTAATGGTAACAACCCAACTTTGTTATATGGTTACGGAGGTTTTAACATAAGCCTAACCCCTTCCTTCAGCATTTCACGCATGATGTTTTTAGAACAAGGTGGTGTATATGCTATTGCCAATTTAAGAGGTGGAGGCGAGTATGGCGAAGATTGGCACAAAGCAGGCATGCTGGATAAAAAACAAAATGTATTTGATGATTTTATTGCTGCAGCAGAATATTTGATTCATGAAAAATATACCTCATCAGCTAAACTTGCAATCAATGGGGGCAGCAACGGTGGCTTGCTCGTAGGTGCTTGTATGACCCAACGACCGGATTTATTTAAAGTAGCCATTCCTGCAGTAGGTGTGTTGGATATGCTGCGCTACCACAAATTTACCATTGGCTGGGGCTGGGCGGTTGAGTATGGAAGCTGTGAGCGGAAAGAGCAATTTGATTACCTGATTAAATACTCCCCTCTGCACAATGTAAAAGCCGGTATAAACTACCCGGCAACAATGATTATGACAGCAGACCATGATGACCGTGTGGTACCTGCCCACAGTTTTAAATTTGCTGCCGAGTTACAAACCAAGCAAGCTAAAAATGGAAATCCGGTGCTTATCAGAATTGACAGCAAGGCCGGTCATGGTGCAGGCAAACCCACTGCCAAATTGGTTGAAGATGCGGCTGATTTCTGGGGCTTTGTGCTTTGGAACTTGCAAGCGGAAGTTAAGTAAGCTGCCTTAGCTTATTGCTTTTTGGTATCTTTGCACCTATGGAATCGGAAATAAAACCCATAGAAAACCGTGTGGCGAATAGCGGATTAATTACCATTGATCTGGAAACCTATTATCATCCGGGCGAGCGTTTGTTGTTTGATATTAAGCCCTGGCTTTTCAGAGAAGCAATATTAAAAGAAAAAGATTTCAGAGAGCGCGTAAAGCAACACAACTGGAGCCAATATACAGGAAAAAATATTGCTTTCACTTGCAGTGCAGATGCCATTATACCAACATGGGCCTATATGTTACTTGCGGTAGCTGCCGAGCCGTTTGCAAACCGTTATGTATTCGGAAATTTACAAACATTAGAATGGGCTTTGTTTACCGATGCACTAAATAAAATTAATTTAGAAGCATTGCAAGATGCCAGGGTTATTGTTAAAGGTTGCGGAGAAATACCTGTGCCTGTAAGTGCATATGTTGAAATTACACACAAACTTGCTCCTTATGCAAAAAGCATAATGTATGGTGAGGCATGCAGCAATGTTCCACTTATGAAGAAAAAATAAACGTTTTACAATTTACCCACTATAGGTAGCTCAATATAAAATGACGCACCCTTGCCTTTTTCACTCTCCACTCTGATAGAGCCTTGGTTACGCATCATAAAATCTTTACAAAGCATTAGCCCTAATCCGGTTCCTTTTTCATTACCAGTTCCTTTGGTGCTGGGATGCAAATGCTGATCAAATAGTTTTGATAAATTTTCTTTGCTTATACCTACTCCATTATCTTGAATACAGATGATTTGTTTGCCATTTCTTTCTTCACTGCTAATTTGAATTGTGCCACCATCGTTTGTAAACTTAATTGCGTTGGAAATTAAATTACGTAAAACCAAATGAATCATATCCATATCACCCATTGCGCTGGCCTGCTCATCTGCATTGTTTTGTATACTGATTTTTTTCTGGTGGGCATTACCTTGAAGTAAATTGATATTTCCCTGTATAAGTGAGTGTAAATGTAGCTTCTGTATATGAATAGGCACTCCCTTTATTTGCGCAGAAGCCCATACAAGCAAGTTCTCCAGCAAATCGATGGTGTTTTCAACTGAAGCTGATATTTGCTTGGTTGCTTCTGAATGATCAGTAGGCTTATAATTGGGATGGCTGATTAAATCAAAATACAACTTCATGGTGGCAAGGTTATTTCTTAAATCATGTGAGATAATAGAAAAGAAACGATCCTTAACATTATTTAACTGATTGAGCTGTTCTTTTTGCGCCAGCACCTCTCTATTCTTCTGCTCAAGTACTTCCTTTTGCCTACGAAGGTTATTGGCAATACGTTTATTTTGAATAGAGAAATAAATGAGTACCATAAAAACAATGGCAAGCACAACTGAAGCATAAGCCCAGAAATTCTTCGACTCTCGCTCACGCTTTAATTCAAGCTCCTGCAGTTGCTGCTCTTTTGAAAGCAATTCTATTTGCTGTTGTTTTTTTTCCGTTTCATACACCAGCTGTAAATCGGCAAGCTTTTTAATATTGCTGTCGTTGTATAAAGAATCCTTTAACTCCCTGCTCAATTCACCAAATGTTGTTGCCTTTTGTTGCTGCTTAATCGCTGCATAGGCCAATGAAATTCCTCTATAAGCCTCCTCCAACTCAATTTTCATTTCAAGTTGTTTAGCCAAACGTATTACATTTTGATATGAGGTAATGGCCTGCTGGTAAAGCTTTATTTTAAATAAATTATTGGCTAGTGCAAGTTCTGCGGTGGTTTGCATAGGCTGAGATTTAATAGCCTTTGCAACATCAATTGCTTTTTGGTAGTATACAATTGCTTCCTCCACATCGTTTTGTTTATCGGCTATATTTCCAAGCTGAAATAAAGTAGATGCTTCACCTGCCTTATTATTCAGCTCTCTGTATACCAAAAGCGATTTGTTAAAAAACTCACCCGCTTTTTGCAGGTTTCCTTGCCTTAAATAAATATTGCCAATATTGTCGTATCCTACGAGTGTTCTGAATTTGTCAGATGATTCCTCATAAATACGCAAGGCACGTAAGTTGTATTCCAATGCTTTTGAGAAGTTGTTCAGTCGGGAGTAAATACTTCCTAGAGAAGTTAAAATATTGAGTAGTGCTGCTTTATCATTCTTTTCTTCGTAATAGCGCAATACTTTTAAATACGTATCAGCAGCAAGAGGTAAATTCCCAGTTGCATAATAAACGGCAGCCAGATAACCATTGATTTCATTTTGTGCATCTGTATTTTTCTGTTGTACAAACTTATCGAGGGCTAACAGATAAAACTCCTTTGCCCGTGCAAAATTACCAAGCCTGAAGTTGAGTATTCCTGCATTTTGGTAAGCCTTTGCCAATGCAATATCATCATTCAAGCGTTCATTTAGCTCCACCAGTTTCATTATATACTGCAAAGCGGTTTGGGGATCATTGTTCTTATAAAATTGCACAAGTACCTGTAATGCCTGCTGCTTCTGCCTATCGGGGGCCTGCTGAGTGATTTGAATTAAACTATCGGTATTAATTCCCTGGGTAATTCCCAGGCGGAAACAAAATACAATAAGGGTAAATATAAGCAGAATGCGTTTCACAGTTACTAAGCAGTATTTTCTACAAGTTTAAAGCCTGCACCGTGAATATTCACAATTTCCAATAAAGGATCTTCCTTTAATATTTTTCTGAGTTTATTAATATATACATCCAGATTACGTGCCGTATAATAGTCATCTCGCCCCCAAATATTGATAAGTATAGAGTTACGGGTGAGCAAATTATTTTTATTATCAATAAAAAGTTTAAACAAATCTGCTTCTGTTGTGCTCATTCGTTTTTGATTTCCTTTAATGGTAATGGTATGATTAATAAAATCAACCTCGAGGCTTCCTACTTTTCTAATTTCCTCCTTTGGATTAATAACAGGCGGAGCAAATCGCGTGCGCCTGAGAATAGCTCTAATACGGGCCAACAGCTCTTCCGGACTAAAAGGCTTAACTATATACTCATCTGCTCCAATTTCAAACCCTTTGATGCGATCTCCTTCCGCAGAATTGGCAGTTAAAAAAACAATAGGCACATAAGGATTAATGCTTCGTATATCTTTTGCAAGCTCATAACCGTTTTTCTTGGGCATGTTTACATCTAGAATACATAAATCAAATTTCTCGGTTTTAAAAGTCTCCCAACCTTCCTCACCATCAACACAAAGATTGGCTTTGAACCCTCCCAATTTAAGATGCTCCTTTAAAAAATATCCTAATGTAGATTCATCTTCAACTAAAAGTATATGTGGCTGTTGTTCCTTTTGCATAGTTGCGTGTTATTAATCAATTCAAAGTTATAAAATCCTATTTGCTTTATTCGTAAGAGCACACCTATTATGAATGAACAGCAAACAAAATGCCCTAAAAGCCTTTATAATCAATGTAAACAGACTTCTTTAATTTTTTCTTAATGTTATTTATTAAGCAAACATTAAGAATAAATCGTATTTTCCCCTTTATGATATCAGCCAAGAATTTACAACTGCTTCGTTTGCCTTTTTCATTTTTTTTGCTGCCCGTATTCTTATTTGCATTAAGCAGTATCCAACATATTTCATTACATCGTGCACTACTACTGTTTTTTATTCTTCACCTGCTTATTTATCCAGCAAGCAATGCTTACAACAGTTATATGGATCAAGATGAAGGACCCATTGGTGGCTTAAAAAAGCCACCTAAAGCAGATAAAAAAGTTTTTCATCTCACTGCACTCATGGATACAATGGCTATTTTAATGAGCTTGCTGATTGATTTAAAAGCAGCACTTTACGTTTCAATATATATCCTTGCTTCACGTACTTATAGTTACAGAGGAATCAGGCTCAAACAATATGCAATTCCCGGGTTTTTAACGGTAGTGGTTTTTCAGGGCGCATGGATTTATATGTTAACTTTTTACGCTGTTGGTGGCATGCAACCTGATTTAAGCGGATGTTGCATTTCCTCCCTGCTTATTGCCGGTGTTTATCCGCTTACACAAATCTATCAGCATGAGGCTGACAGGAAAGATGGGGTGAATACCATAAGCATGCTGCTTGGCTACCGCGGCACTTTTTTACTCACTGCTATTTGCTTTGTGCTTGCTATGCTTATGTTCTTTACTAGGTTTCAGGACAATTTATGGAAATTCTGGCTGCTTCAGTTTGTGCTTGCTCCTGTGCTGATATATTTTTTTTACTGGCTTAGCAAGGTGTGGAAAGAAACAAAGTATGCAGATTTTACCCATACTATGCGAATGAATGTACTTGCGTCAAGTTTATTAAATTTATATTTCCTTTCTCTCATCATATCAAATATTATTCTATGAGTTTCATTTGGTCAATAGATACAGCATTGCCACCCTATAAGCATAGTCAGGCTGATATACTATCCTTTATGCAGGCGCAGTACACCCCCGAGGAAACAGATTTACAGCGTTTAAATCTCATGTATCAGCGAAGCGGAATTGAATATCGCTATAGCGTATTGCCCGACTTTAATAGTGATTATGAGTCTAAAATATTATTTAAATGCAATCTTCAACCAGATATAGATACCCGTTTAGCTTGCTATCAAAGCAATGCGGTATCATTGGCAGAGCAAGCAGTTCATAACTGTTTGCATGATTTACCTGATGATACCAGCAAAAGATTTACCCATCTCATTACCGTTTCATGCACAGGTATGTCGGCACCGGGTTTAGACATTGAATTGGTAAAAAAACTGAAACTACCTACTACCATTAACCGCACATCTGTAAACTTTATGGGGTGCTATGCCATGATACACGCCTTTAAGCAGGCTCATGCTATTTGCACTGCCAGTAAAGATGCGCTGGTTCTCATAGTATCTGTTGAGTTGTGCACCTTACATTTCCAAAAGCAACCCACAGCAGATAATCTAACAGCCAATGCCATATTTGCTGATGGTGCAGCAGCTTGCATAATTGCCGGAGATGCATACCTGAATGCATGCAACACACCATATTTTGGATTGAATGACTTTTACAGTGAGCTCATTACAAATGGAGAAAAAGATATGGCCTGGCACATTTCATCAGAAGGATTTTTAATGACGCTCAGTGCATATATACCTTCATTAATTGAGCAGCATATTGAAACGCTATTTAATCATTGCCTTAAGGGCAGCTTATCTTTGTCAGATATCACCTTGTGGGCAATACATCCGGGTGGAAGAAAAATCCTAGATGTCATTCAATCACAACTAAACTTGCCTAAGCAAGCGTTACAAGCCTCTTATGAAGTATTGCGCAATTATGGCAATATGAGCAGTGCTACCATTTTATTTGTGCTCAAAAAATTGCTTCAATCCAATCAATCAGGAAAAGCCTTTGGCGTAGCCTTCGGTCCCGGTTTAACCATGGAAAGTTTTTTATTTGAAAAACATGTTTAATAGCCGCTCCAAACAAAAAGAATTGCTAGATGCTTTCGATATCCCGGTAGATGCGCTGCACAGAAATTTGCTTGAACTGGACATCATCAACACCCGTTTGGGTGGCCATGCTGCTACCATTGCTGCACTTAATGAATTGTCTCTACCGACCAATAAAACCATTCATATCCTAGATATTGGATGCGGAGGTGGCGACACCTTAAAGGCCATTGCAAGCTGGGCACGCAGAAAAAATCTAAATGTGAAACTAACAGGTGTTGATCTAAAACAAGATTGTATTGCCTATGCAAAACAAGCCTGTACCGGATACCCGGAAATAAGCTTTATTAGGGAAGATTATAAAAATCTACTAAGTGAAAACATGGAAGTTGATATTGTGGTGAATGCATTGTTTTGTCATCACTTATCTAATGAGGAAACCTCAGCGCTAATCAGTTGGTCTGTTAAAATGGCAAAGCAGGCCGTTATCATTAATGATCTGCACCGCCACCCACTTGCTTACTTTAGCATTGCTTGGCTCACACGCCTATTCTCACATTCATACCTTGTTAAAAACGATGCGCCATTATCGGTACTGCGTGGTTTTAAAAAGCAGGATTGGCAATATATTCTTAAAGCAACTCACATCCCTCACTATACTCTTAAATGGAAATGGGCTTTTAGATGGATTGTGCTAATTCCAGGTGCAAATCAATGAGTGCGCATATAACATATGATGCTGCCATTATTGGCGGAGGACTTGCCGGTTTAACGCTTGCCATGCAACTGCAGCATCAAGGACTACAAACCATATTGTTTGAAAAAGAAAACTATCCGTTTCATAAAGTTTGCGGTGAGTACATCAGCATGGAAAGCTGGCCATTTTTAGAGCGCCTTGGCATTCCGCTTCAAGCAATGCAACTTCCGCGCATAAATGAATTACTGGTATCGGCACCATCAGGCAATTATTTAACACAGCCGCTTTATCAGGGCGGTTTTGGCATCAGCAGATTTACTTTAGATAATCTGTTATATAAAAAAGCACTCTCAATCGGGGTGAGTGTTAAATGCAATACAAGGGTAACAGATGTGTGTGAAAAAGAACATATACATGAGTTGAGAACCACACAAGAAGTTTACGATGCAAAACTTGTTTTTGGCTCCTGGGGTAAACGCGCCAATTTGGATGTAAAACTAAATCGCTCCTTTATACATCCTACCCAGCGCAAGCTAAATGACTTTATTGGCGTAAAATATCATATTGAAATAGATGAGCCGGAATTCCGCATTTCATTGCATAATTTCCAAAATGGCTATTGCGGTATTTCAAAAATAGAAAATAATCAGTTTTGCTTGTGTTACCTCACCACTGCAACCCAACTTAAAAATAGAAATGGAGATATTCATCAAATGGAAGAAGAGGTACTATACAAAAATCCTTTTTTGAAATTGATTTTTAAGCGTGCACGCTTTTTATATGATAAGCCACTGGTTATTTCACAGATTAGCTTTGAAAAGAAAAGCAGCCATGCAGGTAATCTTTTGTTTGCAGGCGATTCAGCCGGGCTAATTACTCCCTTATGCGGAAACGGCATGAGCATGGCCATGCATGCTTCCCATATACTTGCCGACTTAGTAAAACAATACAAACAACCCAATGGCAATAAAAAAGAACTGACAGCAGCATACCATGAAGCATGGAACAGAGAATTTGCTGGTAGGCTTAAAGCAGGTCGTTTTATTCAAGGATTATTTGGTAACCCTCTGCTAACCAACCTAACCATTTCAGCGCTTAAGCCTATGCCCTTCGTAACGCAGTGGCTCATCGGCAAAACACATGGCAAACCTTTTTAAATAAAGGATGTTACTTACACATGAAACATGCATTAATTGTAGGAGCAAGCAGTGGCATTGGTGGTGCACTTGCCCAAAAGCTGAGCATAACACATGAAATTTCAGCACTTTCCAGAAACACCGGAAACCTAAACACAGGAAGCAGTATAAATCACTTTAAAGTTGATATAGCACAAGACAATCCGGATTTTCCTTCAATAGATAAACCCATTGATGCCATGATTTACTGTCCCGGCACCATTTCACTCAAACCATTTCGCTCATTAAAAAATGAGGATTTTTTAAACGATTGGAATATCAATTTGCTGGGAGCCATTAAAACTATGCGCCATTATTTATCGCTGTTGCAACAGGCAGAATCACCAAGCATTACTTTGTTTAGTACGGTTGCCGTGCAAACAGGTATGCCATTTCATGCAAGCATCAGTGCAGCAAAAGGCGCCATTGAAGGCCTAACCAGAAGCCTTGCTGCCGAGTTCGCACCTAAAATAAGGGTGAATGCTATTGCCCCATCGCTTACACAAACACCTCTGGCAGAAAAACTCTTAAATGCCGAAGCAAAAATTAAAGCTGCAGAAGAAAGACATCCGCTGAAAAAGATTGGCAGCCCTGATGATATAGCAGATGCAGCCTTGTTTCTCATAAATGCCAATTGGATTACAGGTCAAATTATTTCAGTTGATGGTGGCATGCAGGCCATTAGATAAAATATTCATGAGCAGAACCATACTTACCTTATCAGATGTATTGGGAATGGATAAACAACCCAGAACCAATTTAATTAATTCATTGCCCGGAATCCGCGCAGCCAATCTTATAGGTACCATCAATAAGGACGGCATTACCAATCTGGCTATTTTCAATTCTGTCGTGCATATCGGTGCCAATCCTCCGCTTATGGGATTTATTATGCGTCCGGTTAGTGTTGAACGACATACCTACGAATACCTCAAACAAACAGGTTGCTTCACCATTAATCATGTGCATGAAGGAATTTACAGACAGGCTCATCAAACTTCTGCTCGTTATGCCATCAGTGAGTTTGAAGCAACAGGGCTCACACCGGAATTTACATCAGCCATAAAAGCTCCTTATGTAAAAGAATCTGTTGTAAAAATAGGGCTAACATTTGAAGAAGAAATTCCTGTTAAATCAAACGGAACCATTCTGATTATAGGTAAAGTGCAAGAAATTATACTGGAGCATGCTGTTGTAAACGAATCCAATATTTTGCAACTGGAAAATAGCGGCAGCATTGGAGCAGGCGGATTGGAAACATATTACCGCCTATCTAAAATTGCAGAACTGCCTTATGCCAAGCCCTAAACAATAAAGAGAGAGCAAATGGCAAAAAAGCTCAGATTGTTGCTGGGAGACCAGTTAAATCAAAACCACAGTTGGTTTGGTGAAGTAAACGATGAACATATTTACTGCCTGTTTGAGATGCGGCAGGAAACAGATTATGTAACGCATCACATACAAAAGCTTACAGGATTTTTTGCGGCCATGCGCAACTTTGCCCAAAATCTTGAACAAGCAGGTCATCAGGTAATTTATTATACCATCAATGATCCTTCCAATAAACATATACTATCGGAAAATTTATCTCAGCTAATTAAGCAATATCGTGTACAGGAATTTCAATATCAGCTGCCTGATGAATGGCGTGTTGATGAACAACTTCGGCTAATTTGCGAAAGCCTTACCATCCCTTACAGCTCTTTTGATACCGAACATTTTATGAGTACCCGCATGCAGGTAAAAGAATTGTTTGAAGGCAAGAAGCAAATTCTAATGGAAACATTTTACAGGCAAATCAGAAAACAATATGGTATACTGATGGATGGCACAGAGCCCATTGGCGGTAAATGGAACTATGATGCTGAAAACCGAAAAAAATGGTCTGGCCAACCCACTGCACCTGCTTATAATTTGGTAAAAAATGATGTTTCTCAGATAATAGAGGAAATAAAAAAATGTGGCGCAAAGTATCTAGGCGATATTCAACCTCAAGCATTTCTTTGGCCGGTTTCGCGACAACAGTCTCTAGCCTTGCTTGACTATTTTGTTAAGCACATTTTGCCCTACTTTGGCACTTATCAGGATGCCATGTCTGTTCAGGAACCTTTTCTATTTCATTCACGCTTATCGTTTGCACTTAATACAAAAATGATCTCTCCTGCAGAAGTTGTTCATGCAGCAGTTGAAGCTTGGAGAAAAAATACGGAACACATTAGCCTACCACAGATAGAAGGATTTGTGAGGCAAATCATCGGATGGCGCGAATACATGAGGGGAATTTATTGGTGGAAAATGCCGGCTTATGAAACACTTAACTTCTTCAATCATTCAACCCGACTACCTGCCTATTTCTGGACCGGAGAAACCAATATGAACTGTGTGAAGCAGGCGGTAAATAATAGTTTGCAAAACGCGTACGCACATCATATACAACGATTGATGGTAACAGGTAATTTTGCTCTGCTTGCCGGTATACATCCGGATGAGGTAGACCAATGGTATTTGGGTATTTATATAGACGCGCTGCAATGGGTTGAAATAACCAATACACGAGGCATGAGTCAGTTTGCCGATGGGGGAATAGTAGGTAGTAAGCCCTATATTTCCTCTGCCAACTACATTGATAAGATGGGCGATTACTGCAAGAGTTGCTATTATGACAAGAAGAAAAAATATGGCGATAAAGCCTGTCCGTTTAACAGTTTATACTGGCATTTTTATGAGCGCAACAGAAACCTGTTAAGCAACAATCAACGTATTTCTATGATGTATCAGGTCTTGAATAAAATGGCCAGTGCAGAAAGGCAGGAGATCTTTAAGCAAGCAGAGCATTATCTGCAAACGCTAGAAACCTTATAACAGCAATTATTCACAGCTATTTTAGAGGCCTGTCTATTTTTTTGAATCGCGTTTTTCTTAATGTTTTCGGGCATCTTAAGAAGTTGTTAAACCTTACCTATCTTTAAAATGCCAATATCCACAACTGTTTGAGAGGTACTTAGTCTGCACAACATGCATAATGCGTGTACTTTTGGATGAGTGATATTAATCAATAAGTTTGAGCCGGCCATAGCTATTGATGCAAAACACTATGATTGTTTTCATCAGCATGAAGAGCTCATCAAAATACATGACTTCATTGATTTGCCTGATCATATCAGGCAGATAGAGCAGCAAAACTCTCGTATCCTTCGCACCTATTACGCCAATGCACTTGATCACAACATCATTGATATCAAAACAGTAAAATATATCGTTCAGGGTAAAATGAGGCCGAAAGGTTTAGCAGAAAGAGGAGTGGAACAATATATGAAAGCGGAGGCTTGGCTTGATTCGCAATTAGACCAGCCTTTACATGTATCTATGCTTTATCAGCTTCAAAAACTGCTAATACTTGATTTATATAATAACCGTGAAGATGTAAACCTATTCTCCGTAAATAGCCTGCGCAGTCCGGAAAAGCTAAGTCCAACAGCTGAGCTTGAACTGGAGAGCCTATTTGAATATCTGAATCAGGATGAAGAGCAACACCCCATTATTCAATCATGGATTTTACATTTTAAATTACTCAATACTCGTATTTTCTCTGAGGCAAAAAGCAAAATAGCATCACTGCTTCAGAACTTTTGGCTTAGAAAAAAAGGAATGGATTTGCTGGGATTGATTAGCATTGAGCATGAGTTATATCTGAATAAGAATGATTACCAAAACTACTTTATTGAAAACCGCATAGATGCTCCGCAGGAAAATGTAAACAGTATGCAGGCTGAACTTGACTTTGGCACTGATTTGTATGCAGCACAACTAAACCGTCTTAAATTATTGCTTCGCTCCTATTTCAGAAAGCAAATAGATTTTGAACAATTAAATGCGCGTCAAAAAAATATTATGAACTATGTTTTTGAGCGTGGTTACAGGTTAAGGGAAATAGATGAAAGCATTTTAAACAAGCGCCAAAAACTCATCATGTATATTATACAGCATAAAGGCTTTATTTCTACAAAAGATTTGGTGAGTGAGTTTGATTGCAACAGAAAAACCATACAAAGAGATTTTACCGCCCTTGTTGACCAAAATTTGGTGAAGGTTATTGGTAAAGGTGCCGGACTCAGATATGCAGTGAATCTTGAAGAAAATAAAAACACAGCATTAGAACAATACAACGCACCCGTTTTTGCAGAAGAAGCGTATCAGGAAGACTAATACTTAAGACTTATTTTTTGGTATTTAGTGATTCCTGCCTATTGAATTGCATTTAATAAGAAATATAGAAACGTGAAGAGAGTCGAGCGAAGATCAATTTTGAGTTACTGAAAATATTAATCTGCCCAACCTTCTGACTAACCCTGTAACTTTCTAACCTTGTAACTTTCCAACTTTGTTGCCTTCCAATCAATAAAACCATAGAGACACTGAAACACAGCAAAATGTTGAATGAAGAATCGCGTGAAGTTTAAATCTTTTAATCCTCTAGCCTTTAACCTCCAATCAATAATGAACCTATACTATCAAACAAGGAATAGTAAACCCGTAATTGCAAATAAAAAACTCGTAATAGTAAACCCGCATTAATAAAATAACCAATAAGCTAACCCACACACTTTATTCGGCCACCTGTTTTGAAAGCTTTCTCAAAATGTGGTTCGTCTAAACTGCTTACCATTACCCCTTTCTTGCTGGAGGTATGGGCAAATTTTCCATTCGTTAAATAAATGCCAACGTGGTCAACCTTATTGCCCTTGTTCATCGTAAAGAAAACCAAATCACCTTCTTTTAATCTTTCTCTGTCAATTTGTTTAATCACTTCCATCAAACCCTTCGTGTCACGGGGAGTTTCGCAACCGTAGGCTTCTTTATAAACCCTATTCACAAAGCAAGAGCAATCAATGCCACTTTTTTCGCATGCACCTAATTTGTGCGGGGTACCATACCATGCATCAATGGCCATGTAAAGTTTGTAGTTGGTTTCTCTGTCGAATACAACACCATATTTATTTTCAAAATAAGTCTTTTTCTCCGCCTTATCTCTATTACTTAAACCATGCATTGCATGTTTTTTGCTGCGGCATGATGCCAGCACCATAACAAAGGCAATTGCAACGATGAATAGTTTTTTCACGCAGTAAAATTAGTGCAGAGAATTATATTGGCATGCACAAGTGCACAATGTTGGTTTGGTTTATCGTATATCAAATACTACATATCCGGGCAGCGAGTTGCTTGTGGTTTACATGGTTAACATTTACGCAAAAAAGCTATTTTCGCCCTTCTAATTAATCAAAATATGAGCACATACGAAACCATATTGCTGGATATAAAAGATGGCATTGCCACCCTAACGCTTAACCGCCCTGATGTGTTTAATGCATTTAATGAGCAGCAAAGTTTTGATGTGATAGATGCGTTGAAGAAAATAGAAAAAGACAAAAGCGTTCGCGTGCTGATACTAACCGGTGCCGGCAAAGCCTTTTGCTCTGGTCAGGATTTAAAATCTATTGCAGGCGCAAAAAACAGGTCGCTAAGTGATTCCTTATACAAACGCTATAATCCAATGATTAGAGCTATGCGCAACCTGCCTATTCCCATTATATGCAAGTTAAATGGTGTAGCAGCAGGTGCCGGTTGTTCAATGGCCTTGGCATCTGATTTTATTATAGCCTCTGAACAAGCTAGTCTTATTGAAGTATTTATAAATGTTGGGTTAGTTTTAGATTCCGGATCATCATACTTTCTGCCACGTTTGGTTGGCTCTGCCCGTGCGTTTGAATTGAGTACCATGGGCTCAAAAGTAAGCGCACAGCAAGCATTAGAATGGGGTATGGTTAACAGGGTAGCTGCTCCGGAAAAGCTTGATGAAGAAACCATGAATATTGCATTGTATTATGCAAAGGCCCCAACCAAGGCTATTGCCCTCATGAAAAAAATGCTTAATAAATCATTTAACAGCGATTTAGATACCATGCTTGAATATGAAGCTTACTGCCAGGAAATAGCAGGGCGTAGCAATGACTACAAAGAAGGGGTTGCAGCATTTAATGAAAAAAGAAAGCCTGAGTTTAAAGGCAACTAATCCAAACCTGACCATTCTCATTTTTTTTATTTGTGTGTATCGGTAAATTAGATTGTACCAAAATTTACCGCTATGAGCATTTCATTATCGCGTATTATGGTTCCGGTTGATGGATCACCGCAATCTATTGTTGCCTTCAGAGCAGCCACTCATTTTGCTAAAAAACTAAATGCACAACTTACTGCCCTGCACATTCATGAAAATAACAAAACAGCTGGTGAGCTGCGCCAAACACTTCATGCAGAAAATGCAGGAGTGGATTTTCATTATTTGCATAGGGAGGGTGCCGTTTACAAAGAAATTATAGCCACCTCAAAAGAATCGGACACTGAACTGATTGTAATGGGCACACATGGGGTTTCGGGCTTTGAGGAGTTTTGGATGGGCAGCAATGCCTACAAAGTGGTAAACAGCTCAAGCTGCCCTGTCCTTACCATGAGAGAAGATGCAGGTATCAACCAGTTTAAATCTATTGTTTTGCCCATTGATACTTCTTTTGAGTCCAGGCAAAAGGTGCCCTATGCTATAAAACTGGCTGAAGTATTTGGGGCAACTATAAACCTGCTTGGCGTTTCAACCGATAACAACAAAGAAGCAGAACACAAAGTGAATGCCTACCTGAGGCAAACCATTGACAAATTGAATGAGCATCACATCAATTCAACCCATGAAAAGCGCTTGGGAGGAAACATAACGAACCAAACCATTCGTTTTGCACAGGAAAAAGACGCTGATTTAATTGTGATTATGACAGAGCAGGAACTTCAGATTGGCTCCTTCTTTTTAGGCAAATACGCTCAGCAGATGGTTAACCACTCCAATATTCCGGTGCTTAGCATTCCGCCACGTGAGGATTTAATGGTTACAGAGGCTCGCTTATAAAAACAGGCTTTATTTCGGGTTTTTAAACCAAAACCTTATTTTTACCGTTTATTAGGCTACCTGCAGATATTGAATAAATCTGTCGGTGACTAAACTTTTCAATTAAAGTGCTGTTTTAACGTATGATGGAAATTAAACCGGGAGAACTGCTAAGCCCCATTCATTACCCTGCTGATTTACGCAAAGTAAAGGAAGAGGACTTGGTGAAGGTATGTGCCGAGTTAAGGCAATATATCATTGATATGGTCTCTGTTTACGGGGGTCACTTCGGAGCGAGTTTGGGTGTGGTTGAACTAACCGTAGCCTTGCACTATGCTTTCAATACACCTTATGATCAGCTGGTTTGGGATGTAGGCCATCAGGCTTATGGCCATAAAATACTTACCGGAAGAAGAGATGTTTTCCATACAAATAGGGTTTACAAAGGCATTTCAGGTTTTCCAAAACGCAGCGAAAGCGAGTATGATACTTTTGGTGTGGGTCACTCATCCACTTCTATTTCAGCTGCATTAGGTATGGCTGTTGCTTCCAGATTAAAAGGCGAATTAGACAGGCAGCATATTGCCGTTATTGGCGATGGGGCCATGACCGCAGGTCTTGCATTTGAGGGCCTGAACCATGCAGGAGTGGAAGATTCTAATCTGATTGTGGTGCTAAATGACAATTGCATGAGTATAGACCCGAATGTGGGCGCACTCAAAGAATATCTAACAGATATTACAACCTCTCCTACCTACAATAAATTTAAAGATGATGTATGGAAGGCGCTTGATCGTCTGAACAAAATCGGTCATATTTCTCAAGATATAATTTCAAAAGTTCACGATACCATAAAATCCGGAGTGCTGAAACACAGCAATATGTTTGAATCATTGCGCTTCCGCTATTTCGGACCCATTGACGGGCATGATGTGAACCATATGGTTAAAGTACTGAACGATCTGAAAAAAATACCAGGGCCAAAATTATTGCATTGCGTTACCGTTAAAGGTAAAGGCTATGCTTTAGCAGAAAAAGACCAAACCAAATGGCATGCTCCCGGGTTGTTTGATAAAGTAACCGGAGAAATTTTTAAATCTGTATCTGATAAACCACAGCCACCAAAATATCAGGATGTTTTTGGCCACACACTGGTTGAACTGGCAGAAAAAAATGAAAAAATTGTTGGTATTACCCCTGCCATGCCTTCCGGCTCATCTATGAATATCATGATGAAGGCGATGCCTAAAAGAGCTTTTGATGTAGGCATAGCAGAACAGCATGCCGTAACTTTTAGCGCAGGCCTTGCAACGCAGGGATTGATACCGTTTTGTAATATTTATTCTTCATTTATGCAGCGCGCCTATGATCAGGTGGTGCATGATGTGGCACTGCAAAAGCTACATGTAATTTTTTGTATGGACAGAGCAGGCTTAGCCGGTGCAGATGGTCCAACCCATCATGGCATGATAGATATCCCATATATGAGATGCGTTCCGAATATGGTGGTAAGTGCTCCGATGAATGAAGAAGAATTGCGCAACCTGATGTATACAGCAACACTAGAAAAAAATGCAGGCCCTTTCTCTATCCGCTACCCGCGCGGTAATGGTGTGATGCCTGAGTGGAAAACGCCATTTAAAGAGTTGGAGATTGGCAAGGGACGTAAATTGCGAGATGGTGATGAGTTAGCTTTACTAACCATTGGTCATATTGGAAATATTGCCGCACAAGCTGCCAACCAACTGTCGGAAGTAGGTATTTCAGTTGGGCATTATGATTTACGTTTTGTAAAACCTTTGGACGAAGAGATGCTGCACGAAGTATTTACCAAATACAAAAAGATAGTTACTGTAGAAGATGGAACCATTGTAGGTGGCACAGGCAGTGCAGTGCTAGAGTTTATGGCAAAATACGGATATCATGCAGAAGTAAAAATGCTGGGTATGCCGGATGCAATTATTGAGCATGGAGAACAAAAAGAACTATATGCAGAGTGCGGCTTTGACGCACCAAGCATTATTCGTATGGTCAAAACCATGATTAGCGAGCGAGTAAGCGCTTAAGAACACACCTATACCATAACAAAAAAGGCTTAACAAAGCCTTGCATCTAAAAGCAGTTGCACGAACTGCGAAAATAATCAGTCACGCGAGACGCTGTCACGAGACAAATGCCATCTTAGTTACAACCATGATCATGTAATTTTAAGATAACTCATTTTTATTGCAGGGCGTGCAACAGCACAACATGTAAAGCCTGAGTAGCCTTCTGGTTTTGACCGAAGCGCAAGCCTGTGCGACACAAGGTGTCAAAAGCAGGCAGCAGCAGGGGTTGTGCTGTTGATGAAAGACTGTGCAGTGGCATAGCCCCTTAAATAAAAAAGTCTTTTGGGTACCTTTTTGACGAAAAAGGTACGAAAGAAAAAAGCAGTTGAGCCTGCTGAGAAAATAACCTGTCTCTCGAGACGCTGCGGGTATGGGGCGCATAGCCCCATAACAAAAAAATCACGACCCCTTCGACAAGCTCAGGGGCCAATCAGGGGCCAATCAGCCCCCGCTAGAGAAAAAAGAAACTGCGGGTATGGGGCGCATAGCCCCACAACTAAAAAACATTTTGACGAAAAAGGCACCAAAGAAGAAAGCTGGTTAAACCAATACCATAAAAAAAGCTGCTTCATAAACTGAAGCAGCCTTATTCAATTATTTAAATAGCTAATTATGCCGTTTGCTCCAAATCTTCTTCTTCTTCTTCATCTTCACGTTTGGTTCCTTCCATCACATGGCGCACATCAATCAGCTCATCTTTGTTGTATTTATTATTGTAGTCAGATAGTAAATCCAGGAAGTATTTCAGGTTTGCTGCACCGTCTTCGTCTTCCAGGTATAAAAACGTATAAGTACCTTTTTCCTGAATATTTTCATAAGCCAAACGCAGCATGCGCACATATCCGGGTTCATTCAGGTTGGCTTTAAACCACTCCCTCAGTTCCATTAACTGCTCTACCACTTTTGTATTGATGCCTTCCTTATCAATTGTTTTTTTAATGGCTTCAATGTGTTGTTTCATGTGTATATGTTTTGTTGTTCTGTGGTGCGAAAGTAGGCATTTTTGAATATTCTAAAAACTATTAGCCATGAAAGGGTTTTATACGGTGATTTTGCTGGTGTGTTCCAACCTATTTATGACATTTGCTTGGTATGGACACCTGCAGTTTCAGAAGATTAGCTGGTTAAAACAAACCGGCCTCATTGGCATTATCCTCATCAGTTGGTTTATTGCCTTTTTTGAATATTTGTTTCAGGTACCGGCCAATCGCATAGGTCACAGCACCTGCGGAGGACCATTTGATTTGTTTGGACTTAAAACCATACAGGAAGCCATTTCAATTATTGTTTTTGTTATGGTAAACGTACTGGTGTTTAAAGACGGGCAATTGCAGTGGAATCACTTGCTTGGCTTTGCACTGATTATACTAGCTGTATTTGTTATATTTAAAAAATGGTAGAAATAGCTACCTTCGTATTGATGTCTGAAAAGCCTGATAAACCTTATTATAACAAACGTATTTTCTGGGATGTAGATGCCGATAAAATGGATGTGTATGCCAAAGCTAATTTTATTATTGAACGTGTGTTTGATAGAGGCGATGTAGAAGACATCAGGTATTGCCGCAGGTTTTATGGAGATGAGAAAGTGAAAGAGGCTTTGTTGGAAGTAAAATCACTCAGATATAAACGCATTCATTTGGCCAGTGCTATAATCAATGAACCCTTAGAAGCCTTCAGATGTTACAAACTCAGACAGTTGAACCCGGAACGTTTTCCATACTAAACGAGCTGATGGAACTCCCATCGCTTAAGCCAAGTTATTTAGTTGGAGGTACTGCTTTATCGCTTTTATTCGGTCACCGTATTTCAATCGACTTAGATTTATTTATTCATAGCGAATTTAAAAGAGATGTTATTATGAATGAACTTAAACTAACATTCGGGAAAAATTTTGAAGTTGAAGAGGAAAACAATTTCTGGGGAATATTTGGATATATAGCCAATATAAAAGTTGACATTGTTAAATACCCACATCCGTTATTAGCAGAACCAATGCTCTTAGATGGCATACGCATGTATCACACCGATGATATTGTTGCCATGAAAATAAATGCTATTTTAGGCAGGGGCAAAAAGAAAGACTTCTGGGATTTGGCAGAATTGAGCAATCACTATACCGTTGCTCAGATGATTGAGTTGTATCACCGCAAATTCCCCTCTCAACAATTACTGATTTCCATACCTCAGGCATTAACTTATTTTGATGATGCCGATGAGGGCGAAGATCCTATTGGCCTGAAGGGCCAAACCTGGGAGGGTGTAAAAACAATTTTAAAAAATGCGGTGAGGCAATACCTGAGTTAAATAAAGCCCAATGCTGAATAAGCGAGAGGCTATTTGAGAGCCATGCCAACACTTATTTCCCATCCATTTGTATCTTTCCTACAGTTATCATACCGCAACAGCACTTGAGATTATACCTTTTCGGGTGCATTATTAGAAATAATCGCCATCTTTATACCCTTAAAGGTATAATTTAAGTATGGTAATAATACCCTTGAGTAAGGCTCTACTGAAAGCAGAAATAAATAAGAGCTGCAAAAAATGAGGCAGGAATACACAAAAAAAGCTGCCCTTTCGCAGAGCAGCTTTTTATCATTTTGTATGTTTAACTTCATTAATCAACAGCCCACCATACTCAAAAATGTATCAAGTAGGAGTAGTTTTATTTTGTCAATTTGCCAAGTCTAGCTGTTGTCTTTACTGTTGTAATTTTGGTTAAGAAACCAATACCTAAAATGGGTTTAACAACTTTTGTTTCGTACTGTGGATAAATAATAACATCATAACCAGGATTACTAGTCATCAAGTTATAAAGTGAATAATTTGCTGTCTTGTCCGCAACAAGATTCCCAATTACAGGAATATTTGCTAAACTAATTGAAGAAGAACCACCGCCTTCTATTACCCCAGTTTTTTTGGTAAAAAGTCTTGCAAAGTCAATTCCAAAAACTGTTGCTGTTTTAGCTTCTGCTGTAACCTGTTCAGATAAGGTGAAGTCGCTTTTGTCTAAATTCACTCTTGTATTCGGCTCCCTCATTTGATGGTTAAGAGTGGTGCAACTTGATAACGTCATAATTACAATTCCTGTTAAAAGGAATGATTTAAGGAACATTTTTTTCATTTGTTTTCTTGCGTAGTCGCCACTTTTTTAAGTCCGTTTTTTTTAGTGGGTTCTGGACTCCACTTTACTTTTTAATCTAATTAAATTTAAACCCCTCTGAAATTGAGATAAGATCTGAAGTTATCCAGGATTAGTCACGATGTGACCAACAATAGTAACTATCTTTTTGGGCGCAGTTTCTGCACTGATACCCGTCAGATTTAATCTTCATACATCGGCCATATTGGCAATCAAGTGTTTGAACACCACCAGCACTTTTACTGTTGATTATCGTGAAGGCTGATAGTGAAATAATAGAAAAACCAATGGCACATAATAAAATAACTTTTTTCATTTTGTGTTTCTTTTTGCCTACTCTAAACAGTTTTCAGCTTACCTGTGCATACTCTCTTTTTTTGTGTCGCATTTCTGCGCTTACGACATAGATTGAACAGCCTATTTTTATTTTATATTCGTAGTTTAATTAGTCAATTTGGTTTGATTATAAGTCACTAATGCCATCTGCAATAATTACAATGGGCATCATCAACTAAAATCACTCTTAGTATATTTAGTTTCTGTTTAAACAATAATTCCATATTTTCATTTTGACTCTTAAGACAAATAAGTTGGCTTTTCATTGTTAATACGTTCTCACTAACATTATCAAACCGACAATTAGAGCCTAGCTGTTTCAGTATATTTTTTAACTTCTCATGACAAAGGCAGCTTTTCCTAATTCCTTATAACCTCAAATAATATGAGTATATAGTACTTCCTCGCACTTAAAGCCTAAACTTCTTAAGAAGTTTGACAAATTAAGTTGTTTTGATCAAAATTATCAAATTAATAATGTTATTATTAGTTTTAATATATTAATTATCTGATTGTAAGTCATTTATTTACAAACTTGCGCCATGCATTTAGGCTTACGTATAAAAATTGCGCGCATCAGCAAAGGACTTACCCAGGAAGAGCTGGCCGAGAAAATCAATAAAACAAGACCCCTCATAAGCAGCATTGAGCAAACGGGAAAAGTAAACTATTACACACTTAAAAAAATCTGCTCCATACTAAATATAGATCCTGATGATTTGAATAATGAAATGAATGACGAGCGCACCAACTATGGCATTCAAAAAAATGCCAGGCAATCAGATGCGATTAAACAACTTGAAAAAGAAATACAACAGCTTAATATGCTCACACAATCGCAGAACGATTTGATTGCAGCCCTCAAAGAAAAAATAGTG
>JBILGC010000056.1:0-12335 GCA_044351265.1 Bacteroidia bacterium | reverse complement strand
CATTGATACCTCATCCGAAAGCTTGTTGGATGGACTTGACTTAAATGCCTCCGCACCTGATAAGCATTCCGAAGAAAAAACAGCTAATGAAACGACAACCGAGTTGATTGAAAATAATCCTGTGAGTTTGCCTGCCGCTGAAGAAAACCAGTCGAACAACTCAAATGAAGAAGGCAACAACTGGAAAGACAAACAACGCAATGAAAGACAGGAAAGAATGGAACGCATACAGCAACAAGCTGCCCTGCTTGCAGAGCTTGAAGGCATTGTGAGTGCTGAAGGTGTGCTGGAACTGATACCGGATGGTTACGGTTTTTTACGTTCATCAGACTACAACTATATGCCCTCACCAGATGATGTATATGTTTCTCCGTCTCAAATAAAAATGATGGGACTTAAAACAGGCGATACGGTGAGAGGAACCATACGCCCACCAAAAGAAGGTGAAAAGTATTTTGCCCTGATTAAAGTTGAAACCATTAATGGAAGAACGCCAACTGAAGTTCGCGACAGGGTGGCGTTTGAACATTTAACACCACTTTTCCCTGATGAAAAACTGAAACTGGCAGATAATGCCACAACCTACTCTACCCGTATTATTGATTTGCTTGCGCCTATTGGTAAAGGCCAGCGTGGACTGATAGTGGCACAGCCAAAAACAGGCAAAACAATCTTGCTAAAGGATATAGCTAATGCCATTGCAAAAAATCATCCTGAGGTTTATCTGATTATTTTATTGATAGATGAAAGACCTGAAGAGGTTACCGATATGCAACGCAGTGTGCGTGCGGAAGTGGTTGCATCAACCTTTGATGAACCTGCAGAAAAGCATGTAAAACTGGCCAATATTGTATTGGAAAAAGCAAAGCGCATGACGGAATGCGGACACGATGTGGTAATTTTGCTCGACTCCATTACTCGTATGGCTCGTGCATTCAATACGGTGCAGCCTGCATCGGGTAAAGTATTATCCGGTGGTGTAGATGCCAATGCCCTTCATAAACCAAAACGCTTTTTTGGTGCTGCCCGTAAGATTGAAGATGGTGGCTCACTCACCATTATTGCAACAGCACTTACCGAAACCGGTTCTAAAATGGATGAGGTCATTTTTGAAGAGTTTAAAGGTACGGGTAACATGGAATTACAACTTGACCGTAAGCTTTCGAATAAACGTATTTATCCTGCTATTGATATTATATCATCTAGCACCAGACGTGAAGATTTGTTACTTGAAAAATCAACCCTGCAACGTATGTGGGTATTGCGTAACCATATTGCTGATATGAACCCTGAAGAAGCAATGGATTTAATGTTGAAGAATATGAAAGGAACACGCAGCAATGAGGAATTTCTTGCTTCGATGAATGGTTGAGATGAGTTCAGAGTTTGAAGTTTAATACCTTAGATAACCATCTTAAAAGCTATTTGATTAAACTAAAAAAGCCACCTCATAACGAAGTGGCTTTTTATATGTAAAATAGATTCTATTATGACATTTGAGCTTGTAATTTACCTGCCAGCACATGTTTAGGAACTGCACCAACTTGCTTATCTACCAACTGTCCATCCTTGAATATGAGCAGGGCTGGAATACTCATAATGCCATAATCTGTGGCAACTTTTGGATTGAAGTCTACATTTACTTTTCCTACCACTGCTTTGCCATCATACTCTTTAGCAAGTTCATCTACAACAGGTCCAACCATGCGGCAAGGTCCGCACCATTCTGCCCAAAAATCTACCAATACAGGTTTATCACTTTTTAACACAACTTCCTCGAAGTTTGCATCTGTTATTTCTAATGCCATTTTCTTTTAATTTTATTTATGAATAAGAGGGTGCAATTTAACGACCAATTTTAAAAAAAGAACAATTTGTCAGTTTATCTTCCATTCAATATTTAAATCATTCATTTTCTGTATAAAATCATTCTCAAAGGAAATGCGATTTTTTGTTGCCAATGCGCTTACGGCAAGCTGCTGAGCAGGGTCAATAATATTTACTTTAACAGTTGCTGTTCCTTTGTGCTCATCAAGCAACTGCTTAAATTGTTGCACGAATCCATTAACCAATAAATTGGTACGGATAGTGAAAGTTACCTGAGTGAGCAGTTTTTCTCTTGCCTCAGCCAGCAGCATAATATGGTTTACCTTAAACTCGTACTGATCGGTGCTTCCGTAGCGCAGTTTCATTGTTCCTCTAATAAAGAGCATCTGCCCCTGACTAAGCAAATGACGATATTTCAGATAATCTTCACTCCACATGGTTATACGCAGATTTCCTGAATAATCCTCTAAGGTAAAGCCTCCATAAGGTTTACCGGCCTTGCTCATCTTCTCATAAGAATCTGTTACAACCCCTGCAATGCTTACTTCTTTGTTTCTTATTTCCTCAACCTTAGAAAGTTCAGCATTTACAAAAGTTTTAAACTCCAGTTTAAAGTTATCCAGTGGATGGCCGGATAGATACATGCCAATGACTTCTTTCTCCTTGTGTAATTTCTCCATTAGACTCCATGGCTCGCACTGAGGTATCACAGGTTCTGTTAGGGTGACTGTAGATACACCACCAAACAGACTTTGCTGGTTGGCCGAATCATTGTTTTGAGCGTTGCTGCCAAATCGAACAGCTTTCTCCAGCACATTTGGCTCATCTGTGCCGGCACTAGCAAAATACTGTGCACGATGCACGTTGGCAAAACAATCAAATGCCCCTGCATAAGCTAAGCCCTCTAAGGTTTTTTTATTTATTGCGCGCAGGTTTACACGTTTTGTTAAATCAAACAAACTGGTAAATGGGCCATTGGTTGTTCTTTCTTGAATCAGCATTTCAACAGCACCCTCTCCTACACCTTTAATGGCCCCTAAACCAAAACGTATTTCACCTTTTTTGTTTACTGCAAAATTTACTTCTGATTCATTTACATCCGGACCAAGAACAGGAATTCCCATGCGCCTGCATTCTTCCATAAAGAAGGTAACCTTATCAATATTACTTTGATTATGGGTGAGCACACAAGCCATATATTCCGCAGGATAATGCGCCTTGAGGTAACCGGTTTGAAACGCCACAAAAGCATAACAAGTGGAATGTGATTTATTAAATGCATAGGAAGCAAAGGCTTCCCAATCGGTCCACACTTTTTCAAGTATGGTGGCATCATGTCCATTCTTACCGGCATTCTCAATAAACTGCGGCTTTAATTTATCAAGCGTCATGCGGTCTTTTTTACCCATAGCTTTGCGCAATACATCGGCATCACCTTTTGTAAAATTGGCCAGTTTTTGAGAGAGCAGCATCACCTGTTCCTGATAAACCGTGATGCCATATGTATCTTTAAGAAATTCCTCCATGGCCTCCAAATCGTAGGTAACTTCTTCTTTGCCATGTTTACGTGCAATAAAATTAGGAATGTACTGTAAAGGGCCTGGCCTGTATAAAGCATTCATGGCAATTAGGTCATCAAACCTGTCGGGCTTAAGTTCCTTCAAATACTTTTGCATACCCACACTTTCAAACTGGAAAGTAGCATTGGTTTCACCACGTGCAAATAGTTCCAGTGTTTTTTTATCGTCTAGCGGAATGGTATTGATATCGATTTCTATTCCATGATTTTGTTTGATGAGCAGCAATGCATCTCTGATGATGGATAGGTTGCGCAGACCAAGAAAATCCATCTTTATCACACCGGCATCTTCAATCACTTTGCCATCATATTGCGTAACAAGGAGGTTCACATCTTTTACGGTAGCAACGGGAATAAGTTCACTCAAATCTTTTGGGGCAATAATGATGCCTGCTGCATGTATACCTGTACCTCTTACCGAGCCTTCAAGCACCAGCGCCTCTTTGAGCACACGTGCGCGCAAATCATCTCCGGAATAAATTTCTCTTAGTTTTTTTACACTCTCTAAATCTTCGTTCTGTAAGGCTTCCTTTTCTTTTAAACTTTTTTCACCTTCAAGCGGAGCATTGAGCACACGGTCAAGCGATATACCAGGTTTTTCCGGAACAAGTTTAGCCAGCGCATTAGAATCAGGCAATGGCAAATCAAGTACACGTGCCACGTCTTTGATACTCATTTTGGCAGCCATTGAGCCATAAGTAACAATATGTGCTACCTGATTTTTACCATATTTATCAACTACATAATCAATTACCTTTTGCCGGCCTTCATCATCAAAGTCGGTATCGATATCGGGCATGGATTTACGATCGGGATTTAAAAAACGCTCAAATAGCAAATCGTATTTTATAGGATCGATATTGGTGATACCTATACAAAAAGCAACAGCACTTCCTGCCGCAGAGCCACGACCCGGACCTACAAACACACCCAGGTCCCTGCCTGCTCGTATAAAATCGGCTACAATAAGAAAGTAGCCGGCAAAGCCCATGGTTTTAATGGTGTGTAATTCAAAATTTATCCGTTCTTCAATTTCCGGAGTCAGTTCATGGTATTTTTGGCGGGCACCCTCATAGGTTAAATGACGCAAGTAATCATCCTGTGAAGCAAATTGAGGTGGTACGGGGAAATTTGGCAAGAGTATGTCACGCTTTAAATCAAGTAATTCAACTTTATCTACTATCTCGTTGGTATTATCAATGGCCTGCGGCACATCATGAAACAGTGCAGCCATCTCTTCTGTTGATTTGAAAAAAAACTGGTCATTGGCAAAGGCAAAACGCTTACCCTTGGTTACCGTATCATCTTCTGCAAATTCCTTAAGGCTTGGCGTACTTTGCTTCTCTCCGGTATTGATGCATAATAAAATATCATGCGCATTGTAATCCTTCTGGTCAACATAATGCGAGTCATTGGATGCAATGACTTTAACCTGATATTTTTCAGCAAATTTTAGAAGTGTTTGATTGAGTTTTTCTTGCTCCGGAATATTGTGGCGCTGCAGTTCTATGTAATAATCTTCTCCAAACAAATCCAGCCACCATTTAAATTCTTTTTCCCCTTCTTCTTCGCCTTTTCTAAGAATGGTGCGTGGCACCATTGCACCCAGACAGCAAGTGGTGGCAATTAACCCTTCATGGTATTGCAAAATCAGCTCTTTATCAATTCTTGGATATTTGCCATACAATCCTTCTGTATAGCCCAGCGAACATAATTTGATAAGGTTGCGGTAACCAATTTCATTTTTTGCAAGCATTAGTTGATGAAAGCGCTGATCCTTATCTTCCTTTGTAAAAGAGCGTTTATGCCTATCGGCTACCACATAAAATTCACAACCAATAATCGGCTTTACAAGTGGTTTGCCATCTGCATTTTTGTGTTTGTAGGCTTCAGCAACAAACTTAAATGCTCCAAACATATTGCCATGATCGGTAATAGCGAGTCCGGGCATCTGATTGGCAATTGCTTTTTTATATAACTTACTTATATCTGCTGCTCCGTCAAGCAGCGAAAATTGGGTGTGCACATGAAGATGCGAAAACGTAAACATGTAAAGCAAATATCTTTTAAACCTTCGAAGTTATACTTATGACTGAGAACATGAGGCTATGTTGATAAAAGTGTTAAAGAAAGGCCCGTTATGACAAACTTTCTGTTTAATCTATATGAAACAAATAAGATTCGGAATTGATTGAAATAGAAATAACTAAATTCTTATCGCAGCATTATGTTTTGGTTGCATATTAAAAAATCTTGTATAGTTTTGAAACTTTAGAATTATTAAACCTTAAAATTTATACACCATGAGACAATTTTACTTAATGGGACTAATGGGCATATGTTCGGTTTCATTTGCACAGGCTCCTAAAACTAAAATGGCAGCCAACATCCAGCAGGTTCCTGCTGAAGTTGTAAAGACAAGGGACTTGATTCCACAATCTCCTGTGAGAATTAATCCTGAGCAATCCAACAACAAAACTACCTATTTCGGTAAAAACACCCGTTCACAACTGGTAGGCCGTTCCATGAACGATCAGCAGACAAATGCCTCTATCTACAACCGTGTTCACATTTTCAACGATGGTAAAATATCAGTTACCTGGACTACCTCAGCTGATGCCTCACCATATAATTCACGTGGTTCAGGATATAACCACTTTGATGGATCAGCTTGGGGAGTAGTTGGTAACTCTCGCATCGAAGCTGAACGCGCGGGTTTCCCTAACTATGCTTACAATCCTACAGCCAACGAAGAAATCATTATGTCGCATCGCGTTAAACAAGGCACAGGTGAAGCAGGTGGCTTATTTATGAACCGTAAAACCGGCTTAGGTGCAGGAACGTGGACCAGCAACCTTGTGTTGGATACCAACCTCACTTTCCCTGGCGTTTTATGGCCTAAAACAGTAGTTTCAGGTGATTATATGCACGTGTTTGCATCTTATACCGATTCATCAGCCAACCAACCAAATCGTGTAATTATAAATGGAGTGAGAACCCCTCAGGTTTATTCAAGATATCAATTTTCTACTCAAACCTGGATAAATAAAAATATTTTATTACCCGGATATGACAGCACTCGCTATTATAGCGGTGGTGGCGACAATTACAGCATAGATGCAAAGGATAGCACAATAGTTATTTTAATTGGGGGTTTAACAGACGATGTTAATTTATTTAAATCAACCGACAATGGCTCTACTTGGACCAAAACTATTATAGACTCATTCCCTGTTCCTGCATACGATTACAATACTGCATTTGACACCGCATACAGTAATGATGGTGCAGTGCATGTTTTACTAGATGCAAATGGGAAAGCGCACTGCTTCTGGCCAATAGCACGCGTTTTAGATGCAACTCCAGGAGATGGCAGTGTATCATATTTCCCGGGCCAAACCGAATTAAGATACTGGCAAGAAGGTTGGAATATTGATTCAACCAAAACTATTGCCGGTATGGTAGATATGGACAATGATGGTTCTATTTCCTTAGGAAGCGACTGGAATAACACAGGCGCACGCTATGGTAACCACTCCATTGTAACCATGCCAAGTGCAGGTTTAAGTGCTGACGGAAAAATTTATGTTATTTACTCAGCCTTAACTGAAAAAGATGAAACCACAACGGGCTCTAACTACCGTGATATATATGGTACTGTATCATATGACGGTGGTCAAACATGGTCTGATGCAGTTAATCTTACAGCATGGGTTGGTTTGAATATTGAGCAAATCTTTGGAAGCATGGCTAGAGTGGTAAATAATAAGGTTCACATTACATATATGCAGAAAAATAGTGTTGGTCGTTACGATGCAACCAATAACCCAAATGCGGTTGGACCATACGACATCTATTACATGAGCTTAGATACTGCAGTATTCAGCACAGTTGATCCGGTAGGTTTGCAGAATGCTAAGAATAACGTATTTAATGTAAACCAAAATTATCCAAATCCTTTCCGCACACAAACAACCATTCCTGTTATGATGAAGCAGGATGCAGAGGTTGGTGTGGTAATTAGAAATATTGTTGGCCAGGAAGTGTATAGCAAAAACTTTGGTACTCAGCCTGCAGGCAACAATACATTGGATATAGAAGTACCGGGATTGCAATCAGGTGTTTATTTCTATGAAGTAAGCGCAGGTGGATTTAGCTCAACTGGAAAAATGATTGTAGAATAATTTTAATCACAATAATTTATTTGAAAGGCATCGATTCATTTCGGTGCCTTTCTTTTTTTTAATCAGTTACCAACGTGTGTAAACTACCTGATTAAAATATCTTACCGGGATTTAGAATAAAGTTGGGGTCAAATGCCAGCTTAATTTTGCGCATAAGCTCAAGTTGAAATGCGGGCATCACCACCTGCATGTAAGGCTTCTGCACCAAACCAATTCCGTGCTCTCCGCTCAGGGTGCCTTTTAATTCTTTACATAACGTAAATATCTCAATAATGGCATGTGTAATATCATGGTTCCAGAATTGATCAGTTAGCTCATCTTTTAAAATATTTACATGCAGGTTGCCATCACCGGCATGTCCATAGCAAACAGTTCTGAAACCATGACGTAAGCCAATTTCTTTAACTCCTCTGTAAAGCTTCGGCAATTCAGCCCTTGGTACCACTGTATCTTCCTCTTTGTAGGTATTATTAAGTTTGGTGGCTTCACCAATGCCTCTGCGCAGCCTCCAGAAAAATTCTTTTTCATCTGCAGTTTGTGCAAACAGAATTTCTCCGCTTTCATGTGCGTATAATACCTCACTTATGGTTTCGCAGGCTTTCATCATTTCATCCAAATCATTTCCATCTACTTCAATCAGCAGATACGCCTCAACACCTTGCGTAATATCAAACGTAAGTTGTTGCATGGCAGCTGATAAACGAAAACCTTCAGGTTCTACAAACTCGCATGCACTGGGATTGCAACCCGCAAGAAAAATACCGTTCACCGCTTCACAGGCTTTCTCGGGTGAGCGGAAAGGAACCAGTAACAACAATGTTTGCTTGGGATGCGGAATTAACTTTAGTACTATTTTCGTAACAATACCTAACGTTCCTTCACTGCCAATCATTAAATGTGTGAGGTTGTAACCGGTTGAATATTTTAAGGTATTTGCTCCGGTCCAGATAATTTCACCGGTAGGCAAAATAACTTCCAGGTTCAACACATAGTCCCTTGTTGTACCATACTTTAAAGCGCGTGGGCCACCGCTTGCGTGAGCAATATTTCCACCCAAGAAACAACTGCCTTTACTGGCAGGGTCGGGCGGATAAAACAAACCTTTTTCTTTTACAGCCTGTTGCAATGCTTCATTCACAACACCGGGCTCTACCGTAACCTGAAAATTGCGTTCATCAATATCAAGTATGCGATTAAATTTCTCCATGGATATTACCGCGCCACCCAAAACCGGTAAAGCAGCACCACTTAAACCAGTGCCGGCACCACGTGGCGTAACCGGAATTTTCTGTTCATTACAATATTGCAAAACAGCAGAAACCTGCTCTGGTGTTTGTGGCTTAAGCACCACTTCTGGTATATAATTCAAGTCCTCGGTATAATCTCTTGCGTATATTGCTTTTTCTTCCTCAGAAATAATGACAAACGGTTGGCCTACAATTTGCTGAAAGACGTTTATTTGCGTTTGGGTTACTTTGTTATATTGCATGAATCAAATATAAACGCAGAGACGCAGAGTGCGCATATAATTATTCACATCGATGACCGCAGAGGATTATAATGAACTAAGTAAGAGAATTATTTCATTTTGCATTGCCGTGCATTTAGAACTGCGCCCTGGCTTGCTTGAGAGTGTTTACGAATCTGCCCTTTCGGTTGAATTAACCAATCAGAATATTTTACACAAAAGGCAGGTGTACTTACCGGTTATTTATAAAGGTCTAGACCTTAATCAAATTTAGGATGGATTTTGTAATTGAAGATGCTATTGTCCTTGAATTGAAAGCCATAGAAACTATATTGCCAATACATGAGGTAATTTTGGTAACCTACCTTAAATTAGCTAATATGAAACTTGGATTATTGATTAATTTCCATGAATAACTTTAACAAAAGGAATAAGAAGAAAAGTAAATGGCTTATGAAAAAATTAAAAATTATTCTTTGCGCACTCTGCGTCTTTGCGTTTAGTGGCGTATCTGCACAGGAAGAAATTACCCTTGAAGATATCTGGACCAAGGGAACCTTTAGTGCTAAGGGTGTTCCGGGGTTTCAGTCGATGAAAGACGGGCGTTACTATTGCGCCCAAGATGAAAACGAAAATATCATTCGCTACAGTTTTGCATCTGGCAAAGCAATAGACACGTTGGTAAAAGCAAGTGAACTTAATTTAAAAGGATTTAACTACAGCTGGAGTGGCGATGAAAGTAAGTTGCTGCTTCAAACAAATTTCAAACAAATTTACCGCCACTCATTTGCAGCCAATATTTATGTATTCGATTTCAAAACAAGGAAAATGATTCAACCTGTTAAAGAGCAGGTAATGCTGGCAGAGTTATCACCTGATGCTTCTAAAATTGCCTATGTAAAAGAGAATAATTTATTCTGCTATGATTTAACTGCAGGAAAAGAAATTCAGATTACACCAGACGGTAAAATTAACGCAATTGTTAATGGTGCTACCGATTGGGTATATGAAGAAGAATTTGCCTTATCAAAAGGATTTTACTGGAATGCCAACGGAACCATGCTGGCTTACTATAGGTTTGATGAGAGCGCTGTGAAAGAATTTGGTATGCCCATGTATGGGAAATTGTATCCGGAGGAGTATAAATTTAAGTACCCCAAAGCAGGTGAAGCCAATTCCGTGATAGAAATTTATACCTATCAGATTCAAAATAACCGCTTACAAAAAATGGATATTGGCAGTGAAGCCGATATCTACATTCCACGCATTCACTGGACACGCAGTGAAAACAAACTGATTATTCAACGCATAAACAGGTTGCAAAACAAATTAGAATTGCTACTAACAGATGCAAATAATGGTAAATCAAACGTGGTATACACAGAAGAGAATAAGGCTTATATCGATGTTCCCGAAATACATTTACTTTCTAATGGGAAAACATTTTTACTGAACAGCGAAAAAAGCGGCAGGAATCATTTTTATGAGTATGATTTTTCCGGAAAGCTCATCAGGCAATTAACAAGCGGCAATTGGGATGTAGATCAATTTTATGGGATTGATGAAAAAAAGAAGCTGTTCTATATCTCCACATCAGAAATCAACTCCACAGAAAGATATGTTTATGCGTGCAGCATAGATGGCAAAACAAAAAGACAGCTTACCAAACGCATAGGTTGGAATAGCGCAACATTTAATGCGGATTACTCCTATTTCCTATTAAGTCAATCGGCCATAAACCAACCACCCTATTATGCACTTTGCGATGCTGCAGGGAAAGAAGTGCGTGTATTGGAAGATAATAAACTGCTTAAAGAGCGCTTATCGAAGTATGATTTGACCAAGGCTGAGATAACTGATTTTAAAAATGCATATGGAGAATCACTCAACGCATTTATGATGAAACCTAAAAACTTTGATGCTACAAAAAAATATCCGTTATTGATGTATGTATACGGAGGGCCCGGGCATCAGCTTGCAGTAAACAGATGGATGGGCGGGAATTACTTTTGGTATCAACTACTTGCTGCAAAAGGATATATGATTATATGTGTAGATGGAAGAGGAACAGGATTTAAAGGGGAGACATTCAAAAAATCAACTTACCTGCAATTGGGCAAATACGAAATTGAAGACCAAATTTTTGTTGCAAAAGAGTTGGGCAAATTGCCCTACGTTGATGAAAGCCGCATTGGCATTTGGGGTTGGAGCTTTGGCGGATATATGGCCAGTTTGGGCATTAGCAAAGGTTCCGATGTTTATAAAACAGCAATAGCTGTTGCTCCGGTAACCAACTGGAGGTATTATGACAATATTTATACCGAACGTTTCATGAGAACACCAAAGGAAAACGGCAAAAGCTATGACGACAATTCACCCATCAATCATGTAGAGAAAATAAAAGGCAACTATTTAATCATACACGGAACGGCAGATGATAATGTTCATTTCCAAAATGCAGTAGAAATGGTGAATGCCATGATTAATAAAGGTGTAAAATTCGACAGTGAATTTTACCCGAATAAAAACCATGGAATTGGCGGAGCAAAAACCCGTTTGCACTTATACGAACGCATGACCAGGTATATCCTAGAAAAATTATAATGAAAGAAAAACTCAAGCCAATTATTCAATTCATTTTTATACTGGGTGTAATCATAAGCAGCATCCTCGTGCTCTACCTTATGAATTTATGGTTGTTGTAGAAAGCTAAATTTGAATAGTTCATACTGAATCTTATATTGCACTTACTAATACATAAACCTCATGAACGAAAAAGGACATCCTAAAGGGTTATACTTGTTGTTTGCCACTGAAATGTGGGAACGATTCAGCTATTACGGTATGCGTGGACTTCTCACATTGTATTTAACCAAAGCTACCATTGAAGGTGGTTTGGGTTTTGATGATGCCAATGCAGGACTTTTATATGGTATTTATACCGGACTGGTTTACCTAACTCCAATTTTTGGTGGTTGGTTGGCTGACAACTACCTGGGTCAACGCAAATCCATCACCATTGGTGGTATTATGATGGCGCTTGGACAATTCTGTTTATTCTTTTCATCTGCATCTGCACTTGGATTTTTTTATGCAGGTCTAATACTCTTAATAATTGGTAACGGATTTTTCAAACCCAATATTTCTACCATCGTTGGTCAATTGTATCCTCCTGGAGATACCAGAAAGGATGCTGCTTTTACCATCTTTTATATGGGAATTAATCTGGGAGCATTTCTGGCTCCTCTGGTTTGCGGTTATCTTGCTGAAGATTTTT
>JBILGC010000054.1:0-12433 GCA_044351265.1 Bacteroidia bacterium | reverse complement strand
ATTATGCAGGCCCTTATTTTTGTTAGAACCAAGCATGGGTCAGACAGGGTTGCCAGAGAACTAAACAAAGCCGGCATTAAGGCTGATTCCATTCATGGTGATAAATCACAGGGAGCAAGGCAGCGTGCGCTTAGCAACTTTAAGGATAAACAAATACGTGCACTGGTAGCTACTGATATTGCAGCTAGGGGAATAGACATTGATGAATTGGCTTTTGTATTCAATTATGATATGCCCAACGTGCCTGAAAACTATGTACACCGTATAGGCCGAACAGGTAGGGCAGGAGCCAGTGGTCTTGCCATTTCTTTTTGTGATGCAGAGGAAAAAGCATATTTAAAGGATATAGAAAAGCTCATTAAAAAAAGTATTCCTGTTAACAATGACCATGCATGGCCTTTAACCCAAACTGTGCAGGAAATTAAAGTTGCACAAGAAGAAGCTAAGGCACGTTTCAAGGAAATGCGTAAAGCAGGTAAGCCTGCCAATCAATCAGCCAAGAATTGGAAAGGCAAGAGGCGCTAAAGGAAAATTTACAGCCAACTAGGCATGGGTTGTTTAATTTAATAATTTTCATAGCTTTACATTAAATTATATTGGCTTATATGCCTGAAAAAACGAATTTGAATACAGTGTTGTTTTCTTAGCATGTTTCCAATGTCCTTGCATACATAGATTCAGACCCTAGTTAACCTTTTATACTATCATCGTAAAGTTTATGGGTATTGTTAAACAGGAATTATTTTCGGAAAAATTGCTTTCGGCTAATACCCGAAACAAGGTAGAGCAAATTATTTTAACCATTGCCATTGTAAGTTTTATATGCCATTTGGCCATCATTGGTCTGGTTCAATGGGATATAATTGACATCAATAAAGACGCAAGTTTACTTAAAAGCCCTATTTCGGCAATTTACACGCCATTCTCATTTATACTCATTTATGAAGTTTACCTACTAATATATTATCTGCCTCAGTCAATTACCATTTATATCACCAAGCAATATGAAATTATTCTCCTCATCATCATGCGTAGACTTTTTAAGGATTTATCCAACTTGAAAATTTCTTCCGATTGGTTCTCTATTCCATATGATTTACAGTTTACCTATGATATACTAACATCTCTATTAATTTTTACACTCATATACTTTTTCTACAGCCAAAGCAGGCGGAAATATTCTCACACAAAATATGATGAAATCGAGTGGGCAGGTACAACCCGAAATAAAAAAATTAAGATTATGATAGCATCATGGTTAGTTCCTATTGTGTTTATTCTAGGTATCTATTCGTTAGTTAATTGGATGCTTGATGTAATGTTTACTTTCGAAACCTCAGGAAACAGTTTCAAAAATATAAATAATGTATTTTTTGAGCATTTCTTTACCATTTTGGTTGTTGTGGATGTTCTCTTGTTACTTGTTTCATTTTTCTATACCGATAAGTTTCATCTTATTGCAAGAAATTCTGGCTTTATAATATCCACCATTCTTATACGTCTTTCATTTACTGTAGAGGGGCTGATGAATAATGTATTGGTTTTTGTAGCCGTGCTTTTCGGGCTATTAATATTGATTATTTATAATAAGTTCGAAAAGGTATCTGAAGCTTAATTAACTTCTCCTGATAAGCACCTATACTTTATATTAAATATATATAAAAACACCTTTATATTTGCGGCCTCATAAGTTTGGTGTAGTTGAATTTACAGGCCTTATTGGATACATATAGCGCAAGTAAGCATGTTGCGCATATTGCAGGAAAGCTCTTATCACCCACCCCCTCTACGCTTCACCTGAAGGGATTGGTGGGTTCTTCCACATCAGTTATTGCATCAGCTATCTTTCTTAAAACCAATAAAACCCTGGTTTTTGTTTTTAATGATGTGGATGAAGCACGCTATTTTAGCTCTGACCTTGAGAACCTACTGGAAGGTAAAACCATTTTATTCTTTCCTTCATCCTACAAACGTTCGTTTCAAATCAATCAACCGGATAATGGGCAGATTTTAGAAAGAGCAGAGGTGCTTAGTCGCCTTAATCAGCATGCCACAACAGGTGAACTGATAGTTACAACTGCAGAAGCAATTGCTGAATTGGTAATAAGTGAGGGCGATTTAACCCGCAATACATTTGAACTAAAAGTTGGCCATCCCTTCGATATTGAATTTTTTATCGATTTTTTAACCGAGCATCATTTTGAAAGAAGCGACTTTGTTTACGAGGCAGGCTATTTCAGTATACGCGGTGGCATTATTGATGTGTTTTCGTTTAGCAATGATAAACCGTACAGAATTGAGCTAAACGGAGACCAGATTGAAAGCATCAGAACATTTGATCCCGACACTCAGCTATCATTAAAAAAAGTTGATCGGTTTTTTATAATACCCAATGTTCAGAAAGAACTAGACCATTCAAAGCGTCTGCATTTTTTTAATTATTTGCCGCAAAACAGTGTGTTATGGTTCAAAGATTATCAGTTTTCTATTGATCAAATAGCATCTGGAATTGAAAAAGCACAGCAGGTATTTTCTCAGCATCAACCTAAAGATGCAGAAGATAAACTCCTCCCTGTTGAACAAATTTATGAAACCCCTGATGGTATTAAGCGAGCTGCTCATAGCTTTCATGTATGCGAGCATGGAACGGTTAGCAATATTGCAGGTTCAGAGGTCTTGAGTTTTAATATGGCTCCTCAGCCTTCATTTCATAAAAATTTTAAATTACTCATACAAAACCTTAGGCAAAATCAGGAAGCAGAGTTCATCAATCTTATTTTTTCAGACAGTGCACGCCAGGTAGAGCGTTTATACACCATATTTGAGGATTTAGATAAAGAGGTAGTGTTTCAGCCGGTTTACCATGCGCTTTCAGCCGGTTATGTAGATAGAGATTTAAAACTTGCCTGCTACACCGAGCATCAGCTATTTGATAGATATTACCGGGGGCATTTACGCTCATCCAGCAGCAAGAGCAAAATAATAACCCTAAAGGAATTGCGTGAGCTGAAACCTGGTGATTTTGTAACCCATATTGATCATGGTATTGGCAAATTTGCAGGGCTAGAAAAAATTGAAATCAATGGCAGAATGCAGGAAGCCGTTCGCTTGGTTTATCGCGACAATGATTTGCTGTATGTAAGCATCAACTCCTTGCATAAAATCTCTAAATATGTTGGTAAAGATGGAACTGAGCCACGCGTGCATAAACTTGGAAGCGATGTTTGGGAGAAAGTAAAAAACAATACCAAGAAGAAAGTAAAAGATATTGCACGCGATTTAATAAAACTTTATGCCAAGCGAAAAGCACAGCAAGGTTTTGCTTTTAATCCGGATAATTATTTACAGATTGAGTTGGAGGCATCTTTCATGTATGAAGATACACCAGACCAAAGTAGAGCCACTGCTGATGTAAAGAAGGATATGGAAACCCCGCATCCTATGGATAGACTGGTTTGTGGAGATGTAGGATTTGGTAAAACTGAAGTAGCTATTAGGGCTGCGTTTAAAGCTGTTTGTGATAGCAAGCAAGTTGCCGTGTTGGTACCAACCACCATACTGGCCAATCAGCACTATCGTACTTTTAAAGAAAGGCTGAAAGATTTTCCCTGTAATATTGATTACCTCAACAGGTTTCGCTCTGCAGCCGAGCAAAAAGCTGTATTGCAAAAAGCCAAAGATGGAAAGCTGGATATATTAATAGGAACGCATAAGCTGCTTAGCAAAGAAATTAAGTTTAAAGATCTGGGTCTACTCATTATAGATGAAGAGCAGAAATTTGGTGTAGCGGCAAAGGAAAAGTTAAAGGCCATTAAAACCAATGTTGATACGCTTACCCTAACGGCTACTCCAATACCGCGTACCCTGCATTTTTCTCTGATGGGAGCAAGAGATTTATCAGTTATCAATACGCCTCCTGCCAACAGGCAACCAGTTACCACAGAGCTCCACCCTTTTACAGATGAACTGATGAAGGAAGTGGTGATGAATGAGGTTGAAAGAGGAGGACAGGTTTTTGTGGTGCACCATCGGGTTAAGGATATTTATGAATTGGCTGATAGAATTGCAGCGCTTTGTCCGGGTGTAAAAGTGGGTGTGGCGCACGGACAACTGGAAGGAGATAAGCTGGAAGATGTTATGATTAAATTCATTGAGGCCGATTATGATGTGCTGGTAGCTACTACCATTATTGAGTCGGGCCTTGATATACCCAATGCAAATACGATTATAATCAATAATGCCCATATGTTTGGGTTAAGTGATATTCATCAAATGCGGGGTAGGGTTGGGCGCTCAAACAAAAAGGCATTCTGCTATCTGATGGTTCCGTCTATGCTGTCGTTAACCAATGATGCACGCAGGCGACTTCAGGCTATTGAGGAGTTTAGCGATTTAGGTAGTGGTTTTAACGTAGCTATGCGCGATTTGGATATACGCGGTGCAGGTAATTTGTTGGGAGGTGAGCAAAGCGGATTTATTGCCGAGATTGGATTTGAGATGTATAATAAAATTTTGGATGAGGCAGTTCAGGAATTAAAAGAAGAAGAATTTACAGAGCTTTTTAGGGAAGAGCAAACGCATAAAATAGAATCAAAAGATTGCACCATTGAAACCGATTTAGAGGCTTTGATACCCGACAGTTATGTGCGAAACATCAGTGAAAGATTAAGTTTATACAATGAACTCTCCAACGCTCATGATGATGCAGCTTTAGAAAAATTTGCCATTCAACTCAAAGATCGTTTTGGCCCATTACCGGAGCAGGTACTGGATTTAATAGAGTTTATAAGGCTAAGAGAAACCGCTAAAAAACTTGGACTTGAAAAATTGGTTCTGAAAAATAACGCAATGGCAGCTCACTTTCCTGACGAGAAAAAGCAACATTATTATCAGTCGGAAGTGTTCTCTAAAATATTAAACTTTGTGCAACAAAATCCCCAACGATGCAAGTTTAAACAAACACCCAAGAACTTGGTTATAGGCATACCGCATATTGCAGGTATTGCCCATGCCAAAGCTATACTGAATGAACTTTATAACACCGTATTTTTTAAATAAAAGATGATGAATATGAAACGACCTGAAGAAGGAACCTATCCTGCTTATTACGAAACATATATTAGCAAGGTGGGAGGAGAGAACATAATGGATGCTATGCTAACTGAGCATTATGAAACAATTGATTTGCTCACCTCTCTTGATGAAGAAACATTGCAATACCGATATGCGCCCGGTAAATGGACAATCCGTGAAATTGTACAGCATCTCATTGATACGGAAAGAATATTTTGTTATCGAACCTTAGCTATTGCCAGAAATGATAAAACATCATTACCCGGATTTGATGAAAATATGTATGTGGAAACTTCAAATGCTATTTTCAGAGACATGAATGATATGGCAAGGGAATTTTCTGTGCTTCGGGCTGCAACCATTGAGCTATTTAAGAGTTTGCCGGAATCTGTTCTTGATCGCAGTGGCATGGCAAATAATAATCCGGTTACAGTAAGGGCAATCTTCTTTGCTATCCTCGGTCATGAAATACATCACAGAAAGGTTATCGAAGAAAAATATCTTTAATTAATGGCATAGACTATTGCCATGAGTTGCCCGCCTATGAAAATTTCTCAAGCTGCTGCTTTTAAAATAATATTGTTTTTATGTTTGATTTTTTTCTATTCACCATTGGTAGCACAAACAGATACTACTCAACCATCAACCACCCTACATAAAACCGATTCCTTAAAGTTTGATTCAACCCTTTATTATCAATTTAAAGAAGCAGGCTTACAAACTGCCATGCATAACCCTGTGTGGTTTTTATTAACCTCCATTGCTCCAATGTTTAATATTGGTGTGGGGTATTCATACATTATGCCTACACAATCGTTTGCTAAAAAGGTGAATGCGGCTTCGGTATTTTCGTTTGATATTGGTGTAAACCTTACCCGCATCTTTGCCGACCCTGATGCTTTGTGGCAGCTATATGTAGGAATGAATATGGATTTTACCAGTTTTGGAGAATCAAATCCTTTTATAAAACGTGATGGCGATACCACCTATACCTTTAGTATAAAAAACGGTATGGATGTTTTATCACCTTATTTGGAGGTTGAATATAATGGAGAATACTTTTGCCCTTATGTTGCAGGTGGATATTGCCGCATATTTCTAAATCCGGTTTTAGACATGGAAAAACAAACACGAAACGCTACAACAAATTATACTGAATATGGCGGTGAGGCATTGTCTGAAAAAGGTGCTAATGGATTTCATCTGGGTACAGGATTAAAATTTAAATACCGATTGAAGAGTCATCCATACCGCTCGCTAATCCTTAATCTAAAAGGAACTTATGCAATGGGAGGAGCTGCTGAAATTGCGAAAATTGAAACTGTTCTATTTAATAATATTGGAAAGGCTGAATACAACACTCAAGTTGTTTATCCATCATGGTTCTTGATTCATCTTGGATTAAAATTTAATTTTTAGTTACCTGATGATTAGTTGTTTGTAATCTATTGCATAACCTGTAAACGTTCCGATAGCGCCTGTTATATTTGATTTTAAAATAACAGGTGTTGAAAAAGGGTTGCCACTATCATTTGCGCGGCTGTATGATTGCCAAAACAAAAACTCTTTTCTGCCAATTTGCGAAAAATAAAGATTCAATGTATCGGTAGTTTTAAATGGCCTGAAGAATGAGTAGCTCCTGTACTGGTCATTTAAAAATTCATCATCAAATGTTCGAAAAGTTTCTGCAGCACCCCATCCAAGTAGCAGGTTGCCAAAACTTCCTTTAATAAATGCCAGGCGATAATTGTTTCTCTCAGGTGGGTCTTGCCAGTAAAAATTAACATAAGCATCATATCTGCCGCTGTCATCAGGCTCTCCTCTTACTTCATATTTAATGGTGTCTAAGCTAATTACTTTGGGTATAAAAGTTTTTCCTGTTACCATTCTGCCATCGGGCAAGCTTACCTCAAGCGCATAAGCTGTATTTTCTTTACCGGTAAATGCAGGATTCACATAGATACCTGCCAGATTATCCAATAATGGATTATTAAAAAAATCAATGATAGTATCTGCTCCGGGAATACCGTAAATATTAAAGAACTGAGTAATCGGCCCGTCATAAATAGTATCTGTACCGGATATGCGCCCTTCTCTGATAAACACATTTGCATCTTTTACGCCACCAACAGTAAGGTCAGGTTTAAAATAATCTAGGCTTTTGGTTACATAAACATAATTTAAATTGGTTAACAACTGATTGATACTTGCCTCAACCACCAACTGCTCTTTTGAGCCCGGTCTGCTTACATCAATTTCCTTCTCACAACCCAAAAGTATTGATGAGATGAGGCCAAGAATAATATATTGTGCTCTTTTCATCTTACAAAAATTTAAAGTTCCATGCCACAGAAGGTAAGATGGGGAATAAAAATACCATATATGCTTTTACTTCTTGTTTTTCAATATCAGGTAAAAAGTAAATAAAGAAAGGATTCGCACGGTTGTAAACATTATAAATAGAAAAATTCCAGGCCGACTCCCACCTCTTGGTTTTTTTGTGAGTATAGGTGAATGCTATATCTGCGCGGTGATAAGCCGGTAATCTGTAGTCATTTATTTTATCATACAAATCTATAAATTCAAAAATGGGCTCTCCTGTTTGGGTATTAAATCCAATTCTAAAAGGCATTCTGGAGGTGGGTAGTGTTACGGCATTGCCTGTTCCAAACACAAATACAAAATTCATGGTCCATTTCTTACTTAACTCTTGAGTTAGAACAAAGGAAATATCATGTGTTCGGTCGTAACGATAGAAGAAGGGCTCACCATTATTCAACTCATCAAATTGCCGTGTTGTTCTGCTCCAGGTATAACCAATCCATCCTGTTGTTTTGCCAAACTTCTTTTTAAGAAAAAACTCAACACCGTAGGAAAGACCCTGGCCGGGGATAACCGAACTTTCTAAGTTTTGATTAAAGAATAATCTTGTTCCTGGTTTAAACTCAATTTGATTATACATGGGTTTGTAATAGGCTTCAACGGAACTCTCGTATTCGTTATTTTTAAAATTTCGAAAATATCCGATGGCACCCTGATAGGCTAGTTGTGGTTTAACCTTACCGGAACTAGGTATCCACAAATCGGCTGGAAATGCTGCACCTGATGTTGTTGCCAGATGCAAGAATTGATAAGTTTGGGTAAAGGATGCTTTGATGGACGACTCGGAATTGAGCAGATAAGTTGCGGCTATTCTGGGTTCTGCACCATGATAAAATGCAATACTCTCATTGGCTTTCCATTCTTTTTCTATGCCTGTGCGAATATTCTCATCGTTAAATGCAAATTGGGTATAAGGGCCAACCATATTAAAGCCAACGTAACGCAAACCTGCATTAACGGTTAATCGGCTGTTTATTCGCCACTCATCCTGCAGGTAAATTGCACCTTCATGTGCGTATTGGCTCGCAATTTTTTCACTGATATTGGTGGTGCCGGCCTGTCCGTTGGCTATGCCGGGTTGAAAAGTGTGATAGGTATAATGTGCTCCATATCTGAGTTTATGTTTAGCACCTGCAAGATGCTGAAAATCATATTTCACATTCCAATCGGAAATGCCGCTGCTTGCATTAAATTCAATTTTAAAATCATTTTGCCCAAATTCAAACTTATTGGTTAAATCATATTTATTATAAACGATACTCAGGTTTGAAAATATTTTATTGCTGAATACATGATTCCATCGGAATGACGCCATAGCATTGCCCCAGCCAATGCTTACTTTAAAATCGGTATTACGGGGGCTGGTAAAAGTAAAAATATCTCTACCTATATAGCCTGAAAAGAAGATGCGGTCTTTGTCAGAAAAAGCATAATTGGCCTTGGCATTAAAATCATAAAAGTAGTAGCCATTGCTGCTAAGGCTATCGGCAAGAAAAGGTCTTACAATGGCATCGATATAAGTTCTTCTACCCGATACAATAAACGAACTCTTTCCTTTCTTTATCGGACCTTCAACCGATAAGCGTGATGCAATTAATCCCACTCCGCCATTTACTTGATATTTTTGGTTGTTGCCTTCTTTCATGCTCACATTTAAAATGGATGAAAGTCTGCCCCCATATTGGGCAGGCATGCCACCTTTAATAATTTCCACATTACGTATCGCATCGGTGTTAAATACAGAAAGGAATCCGAGCAAATGAGAAGGATTGTAAATAACGCCTTCATCCATTAAAACCAGATTTTGATCCGGGCCACCGCCACGCACATAAAAACCGGTGCTAGCCTCACCACCTGATTTAATGCCGGGTAAAAGCGTGATGGCTTTGAGTACATCTGGTTCACCCATAATAACAGGTAGCTCCTTAATTTTATCGCCTGTAATTTCCAATCTACTCATCTCTGTGCTCTTCACATTGCGATCTGTACGATCGCTTTTAATAATAACTTCCTTAGTTTCAAGCGCAGCATCTGAAAGCGAGAAATTAACTTTGGTATTTTCTTTGAGATTTAAATTTATCTCTTTTGGTCTGAAGCCGATATAGGAAACCACAAGTGTATACCGCCCTTCTGCAAGATTTAATGAAAAGAAACCATACTCATTGGTAGAGCTTCCTGTCTTTGTTTCTTTAACCAGAATGGTAGCACCAATAAGTGATTCACCGTTGGCAGAGTCCTTAACAAAACCGGATATGGAGTAGCGCTGCTGGGCATTTGCAAATAAGCAGGCAGCAAGGAAGAAAATTAATAGATACAAACTACGAAATGGATACATGAACACGCTAGGTAAGTCTCAATATTATTATGAGCCGCAAATGTAACCATACCAAATAATTATTAAATTGATTTTATTCATATTTAGAAATGCCTTATTCATTACCTTGATATCCTCTTATCAAGACAAGCTGCTTATTCGGTTCTACTTATTGCTGCCAACGCAGGGTTTGCAACATATGAAGTATATCTGTTTTTAGAAAGGCGAGCGAGGGTTGTATAGAATCAAGATTTGTTGCTTCATTGAAGTAAAGAGCACCTCTCAGATAATGATGATTACTATCAGTAATGTAAAATTGGAAGTTTGTTGCAGTATTACCGCTTAGTTCATACAACATACCATTGAGGTAGGCATTACCAATAACGGTTTCATATATTTCATCAGCTTTAATGGTGTGCTTATAAACCAGTGTTCGGCTATCTTCTAAAACTTTGTATAAATCTTTTCTATCATTGATGGGCACATAGCTTAGATGAAGAGTAGCATTGAATGGAAGATAATTAACATTAAACCAGCATTTATCTGCCATAGGATGATTATCTTTTTCGGCTATTGAATAAATGGGTATTTCGCAGGTAAAGCGGCAATCGTTCGTAAATGGCTGATATTTTCTTTCCGGAAAAATAATCCGCTGAAATCCTCTTGGTTTGGGCACATATCCCGAATCACAAGCAGCTAAAAAAAGCAATGCGCTGCATACTGCAGGCAAAAACCTCATGCTTCGTCCTCCTCATTCAATATTTCTACTTTAACCCTTTTTATTCTACGTTTATCCACAGATTCAATATGAAACCTGAATTCTTTAAATGGGATTATCTGTCCTTGTTCCGGCAATTCACCTGATATTTCAAGCAGCATGCCGCCAACAGTATCAGCTTCATTTCTTACTTCATCAAATACATCTGTGTCAACCTCCATAAATCTGCACATATCATTTATCAGCATCTTAGCTTCAAATACAAAAGTGTGCTCATTAAGGCGAGAGTAAAAGGTTTCATCTTCATCAAATTCATCGTGAATCTCTCCAAAAATTTCTTCCAGAATATCCTCCATTGTTACAATGCCTGAAGTTCCTCCAAATTCATCCACCACAATAGCTAAGTGCACGCGCTTGCTTTGAAATTCTTTTAAGAGGTCATCAATCTTTTTACTTTCAGGAACAAAATAAGGCCTCCTTACCAATTTTTGCCATTTATAATCTTCGGCCTCCTGAAGCTTTGGTAGTAAATCTTTAATATATAGTACTCCGGTTATATTATCTAGATTATCCTCGTATACAGGCATTCTCGAATAACCCCATTCGGTTATCTTTTCTTTGACTTCGATAAAGGGTATGGTTTGGTTTAAGGCCGATATGTCGGGTCTTTGGCGCATAATTTGAGTTACACTTGTATTGCCAAAATTAACGATTGACTTTAATATGATTTTTTCTTCTTTCGGGGTATCTTCTTCCGCAGTAATATCAATAGCATGGGTTAGTTCATCCACACTTAAAACATGTCCCTTTTTGGTTATTCGTTTATCAATGATTGAGGTTGATTTTACAAGCAAATACACAAAAGGATAAAGCACCTTACTTAAGGAAAACATGGGGAGGGCAACAAATTTGGCAACCCGCACATTATTTTGTGATGCATAAATTTTAGGCATCACTTCACCGAATAGTACTAAAATAAATGTTACCAGAATAACTTCAATTAAAAAGGCTATAATGTGGCTATTACCAAAGTTGAAAATTATGTCGATTACAATGGTGGATAGCATTACAATAGCAATATTCACAAATGTATTGGCTATTAAAATGGTGGCAAGTAAACTTTTTGGATGTGATAAAAGGTATTGAACAGATGTACTTGCCCTTGATTTTTCTTCAGCCAAAACTTCTTTATCCGTTGCGCTTAAAGAGAAAAAGGCGTTTTCTGAGCTTGAGATAATAGCTGAACAAAGGATGAGCAATAAAATTATCCCACCACAAATAAGAGCGGTTAATATTTCACCGGCAGAGAGGTTTTGATTAACTATTGAAAAAATTTGCAGTGCAATATGAGATGGGGGTTCCCCCTGCGTGCTATCCAAAATGATTAGAGATTGTTTAATGCAAATATATACAAGTTACTTATACTATTGACTAAAAAGGCAATTCGTCTTCAGGAGCTGGCAGACTTTGAGGGCTAATATCTATATTTTCTGTAGCTGTTTTTCGGTTTTGTAGAGCATCAGAAGCCTCCGGTGTATTTCTGCTACTCAGCAGTGTTAGGCTAGTAGCTTTTATTTTCTTTATTGTATGCTCATGCCCTTCTTTATCAGTCCAGCGCTCAGTTCTTATTTTGCCTTCCAAATAAAGCTGGTTGCCTTTTTTTAAATATTTTTCTACAATGCTTGCCAGATTATCCCAAACTTCTATGTTATGCCACTCAGTTTCTGTTTGTCTTTCACCTTGTCTGTTGGTAAATGTTTCACTGGTAGCAAGGGTAAATTTAGCAACAATCCTGTTCTGTTCAAGGTATCTTACCTCCGGGTCTTTACCAAGATTGCCAAGCAATATTACTTTGTTTACCGACATGTAAATATTAGATTAAGGAGCATGATGCAAGGTATAATATTTCAAAAACTTATCAAATAAACGATGCACGGCAAATTGGT
>JBILGC010000098.1:0-3915 GCA_044351265.1 Bacteroidia bacterium | reverse complement strand
ATGAAAACGAAATAAAATTGACTTTTGAGGAAATTTGGGAAATAAGAGAACAGTGTATAAAGAAACTGGAACAATAATACCTGCACCCAACAGCCGTTTTACAAAAGCGGGGGGTTCGTGCTTCTATGAAAGTGAAGTGCTAAATTCAAGCTTTGTACATCTAATGAAGTTTAGTGCTGAAAACCCCGCCTTCGCAAAGCGGCAAAACGTTATATGCCATTTTAAATCAACTAATAATAAGTAAAAAAAAAGAGTCGCATATTGCGACTCTTTAGTGCTGCGGAAGAGACTCGAACTCTTACACCTAACGGCACCACCCCCTCAAGATGGCGTGTCTACCAATTCCACCACCGCAGCGGTTTTTATTTTTAGTTTGCCTTGGCGTGTCTACCATCCCGATTATTCATCGGGACCACTGCCGCAGTATCGACAGGCGAAGATAAAATATTTTCGTTGTTTGAAGCAAATTTTAAGATTTGAAATTAATCCAAATGTGCTTTTGCATAATAGCTAAAAAAGTAAGGTATGGTTTCTATACCCTTTAGATAATTAAAAACACCATAATGCTCATTAGGAGAATGGAGCGCATCACTATCTAAACCAAAGCCCATGAGGACTGATTTTAAGCCCAGTTCTTTTTCAAACATAGCCACAATAGGAATGCTACCCCCTCCGCGTGTAGGAATGGGTTTTTTGCCAAAAGTTGTTTCCATAGCGCGTGCTGCAGCCAGATAAGCAGGCGAATCTGTTGGCGTAACAACCGGTTCTCCACCATGATGAGGTTTAACCACCACCTTAACAGATGCAGGTGCAATGCTTTCAAAGTGTTTTTGAAACAAGGCTGTTATTTTATCACTGCTTTGGTTAGGTACCAAACGCATGCTTATTTTAGCAAATGCCTTGGATGGCAGAACTGTTTTTGAACCCTCTCCGGTATAGCCACCCCAAATTCCATTTACATCCAATGTGGGCCTTATTCCTGTTCGTTCAAGAACGGTATAACCTTTTTCACCCCATACATCAGCAATATTCAGGTCGGCTTTATAGTCTGCCATATCAAACGGGGCTTTGTTTAATTCATTCCGTTCAGCATCGGAAAGTTGCATCACTTCATCATAAAATCCCGGAATGATAATATGGTTATTTTCATCGTGCATAGAAGCAATCATCTTAGCCAAGATATTTATTGGGTTTGCAACTGCACCACCGTAAACACCACTGTGCAAATCGCGGTTGGGGCCGGTTACTTCTACCTCTACATAGCTTAATCCGCGCAAGCCGGTATCAATGGAGGGAACATCGTTTGCAATTATGGAAGTATCGGAGATGAGCACCACATCGGCTTTTAATTTAGTTTTGTTTTGCATACAAAAATTAGCCAGGTTTGAGCTGCCAACTTCCTCTTCTCCTTCAATCATCATTTTTATGTTACAAGGCAAGTTGTTTGTTTTCATCATGTACTCAAACGCTTTGATGTGCATATAAAATTGGCCTTTATCATCAGCAGAACCGCGAGCAAAAACAGCACCTTCAGGATGCACTGCGGTAGTTTTGATGGTAGGCTCGAACGGAGGTGTATCCCATAAATCAAGAGGTACAGCTGGCTGCACATCATAATGTCCGTAAACGAGAACAGTTGGCAATTTGGGATCTATTATTTTTTCGCCATATACAATTGGATGTCCAGGCGTTGGGCACACCTCCACTTGGTCGGCCCCGGCTTCGCGCATGCGCTCAGCCACAAATTCTGCAGCTTTTTTCACATCACCTGTATAAGCAGAATCAGCGCTGATGGAAGGAATGCGCAATAAGGCAAATAATTCGTCTAAAAATCTCTGTTTGTTTAGTTCAATGTACTGTTTTACGTCTTGCATATATTGTAAAGTATAAATTAGCTATTGATTAATGATTTAAGGTTATTGCTTTCTGATACCAGCCTGATAAAAATATCATGCATATCGGGTAATTTTTCGTTGAAGCGGTGCACTTGAACCTGCTGTATTGCTTTTCCTAAGATGGCATTAGGTGAAACATCTTGCTCAGAACGGATAACAACCAGTTTATGATCATTGTCGTATTTTTTCACTTCCTCAATTTCAATTTCCGGCCCAAGGTTAAGCGTGTTGCCAATGTATTCTATCTCGTAAGTATTGGTTTTAAACTGCTCGCGCACTTCTTTAACCGATCCTTCGAGAATTTTTTTAGATTGGTTGATGAGTGCAATATAATCACACAATTGCTCAACTGTTTCCATTCTATGGGTTGAGAAAATAATGCTACATCCAAGTGCTTTGAGTTTCAAAATTTCCTCGGTTATAATAGCAGCATTTACCGGGTCAAAACCTGAAAAAGGCTCATCAAGAATAATTAAAAGTGGTTCATGCAATACAGTTGCTATAAACTGAATTTTTTGCTGCATACCTTTAGAAAGTTCTTCTACCTTTTTCTTCCACCAGCTTTTAATTTCAAATTTGTCGACCCAAATCCTAAGGCGTTTTAATGCCTCCTGTCGGCTAAGACCTTTTAGTTGGGCAAAATAGAGTAACTGCTCCCCTACTTCCATTTTTTTATAAAGACCACGTTCTTCAGGCAGGTAACCTATGCGATAAATATCAGTGGGTTTAATATGTTTTCCATCAAAAAACACCTCACCAATATCGGCACCTGTTATTTGCGTAATAATACGAATAAGGCTGGTTTTACCTGCTCCGTTTGGGCCAAGTAAACCATATACAGTGCCTTGCGGAACAGTTATGCTCACATCACTCAATGCCTGATGATCGGCATAAAATTTTGACACATGTTTAACCTCTAGTATATTCATAACCGAATGTTAAATGGGGGTACAATTTAACAATTCGGGCGGCAAGTGCATAGAAATATTTTATGAACGAATTGGCTAATTTATTTTACATTAGCTTTATGAATTTGCAGGATATGAATATTGGCCAGTTTGAGCACCGACTTCTTCTGGCATTTGCCCTCGGAACAATTATTGGTTTGGAGCGGCAATGGCGCCATAAATTGGCCGGAGTTAAAACCAATGCTTTGGTTTCGGGTGGTGCTGCATTGTTTATTTTAGCATCTGAAAACATTGGTGGCGACCCTTCAGGTGCTGCGCGCATTGCAGCCAATATTGTAACAGGTATTGGCTTTTTAGGTGCAGGTATAATGATGCGTGATGGAGTGAATATTTCCGGTATTAATACAGCAGCAACCATCTGGTGTTCTGCAGCCATAGGAACGCTTGCCGGACTGGGACATTTCTATGAAGGCATAGTGGGCACTGCTTTTGTAGTTTTTGGCAATATAGTGCTGAGGCCTATAGGCAATAAAATTGATCACCGCATACAGCAAATTGAAGTTGCAGGATATAGCTATGCCCTTCATATGCATTGCACAGAGCAGGCTAAAGATGCACTTAGGGTAGCCTTAATAGAATCAGTTAAAGCATCGCCAACCCTGCACCTAAGCAGCATATCCATTGAGAGTAATAACAAAATTACTGCAGAAATACATTCGCTAGATAGAAGACAAACCGATATCGAAAGCATCATTGCCGAACTAAGCCTGATTAAGGACGTGCAAGCAATGAAGTGGGAAGAAATAAAAAAGTAAATAGATTGTGCTTATTTAATGCAACAAATAACGTTTTCTGAGTTGGATGATTGAATAGAAGATTTTCGGCCTCATTTCAACAAAACATTGGATTTTGAGTAGAAATATTCTGGATATTACGCATATCGTTGCGTACTTTAAATTTCACATATTTTTGCAAATCATACAAGGTTACCTGACCACATAGTTTAACCTTATTAAACAACCAACGCTTACACGCAAATCATCAAATTTTAACGTTGTTTAAACAATTACATTGGTTACCCTTTATTGAATGGCCTGCATTTTTCTTATTCG
>JBILGC010000117.1:0-4014 GCA_044351265.1 Bacteroidia bacterium | reverse complement strand
TCAAGGGTATCCCGCAAGGCCGAAGCCAGCGAGCAACCACGATGCTGATGCGTTGCAGATACTTGCAAGAACACAACGGTGGCCGTGGTGTTGTGTTTGCCACAGGAACGCCTTTGGATAACACCATGGCCGAACTGTACACGATGCAGCGGTATTTGCAGCCGAACGCACTTGCAGAACGTGGAATCTCCAATTTCGATGATTGGGCAAGCGTCTTCGGATCGATCGAAACGCGGCATAACTTTAACGTGGCTGGCGAATACAAGCCTACGGATCGATTCTCGAAGTTTGTCAATGTTCCCGAGCTGATGGCGATGGCTCGACAAGTGATCGACGTGCAACGGGCGGACGATCTCAAGCTAACACCTGCGCAAGCGGCGGAAATAAACGATCCGTCGCGTCCGGCTGGATCCCCGGTAATTCTAAGGCCAAAGAAGGTCGATCAAGAAACCGTCTCTCCAAAGCATCCTGCAATCGAAGCCCTCATGGGCAATCTGCAAGAGCGAGCCAAGGCACTCAGCGGAAAACGTGGTCAGGCCGAAAAGGGCGAAGACAACATGCTGGTCATTTGTACCGATGGCCGCAAGGGAGCCGTCGATTTGCGTCTGCTAGACGACAACGCGCCGGATCTACCTAACAGCAAAACAAATCAATGCGTTCGCAACGTCCTACGGCTCTCAAGGGAAAACCCAGGGTTCACGCAACTGATCTTTTCGGATGTGGGTGTCAATCCGTCTACCACCACATCGCGAGCAGCCGAGGCGGTCGTCAGTGACGATGCAGAAAGCGAAGAACGCCAGGAAGAAGATGAAGACATCACGTTCAATGAAGAGTTTGCCGACGCAAACCTCGGAAGCACAGGATCCTTCCGATTGTACGACGACATCATCGACAAGCTGGTAGCGGGTGGGATTCCCCGAGAGAAGATTGCCGATTTTTCGGCGCTCAAGGGTCAAGCCAAAGAAGACGCCATGGACAAGATGCGACGCGGAGAAATCCTTGTCGCGATTGGATCGACGAAGAAACTGGGCACGGGATGCAATGTCCAGAACAAGGTCATGGCCATGCACCATTTGGACGTTCCCTGGACCCCATCAGCGCTAGAGCAACGTGTCGGACGCGGTTTCCGGCACGGCAACGAACTGGCCAAGCTGGGCAAGCCATTGTTGAACATCCCGTACATTCAAGAAGGTTCGTTGGATTCTTTCTTCTGGCAAACCGTATCTACCAAGGCCAAATTCATCAACCAAGTCATGGCTGGCAAGAGCGATGCAAGAGAAGTCGCGGACGCAGACACGGAAACCGTTACCCCCGACCAGTTGATGGCGATCGCATCGGGTAATCCTCTGACGATGGAAAAAGTGGAGCTAGAGGACGCAATCAAGCGTCTGCGACAGGGCCAGCAACGTCACATACGCGAGCAAACCAAGACACGAGAATTGCTTTCTCAAGCGGACAAGTCGCTACCAGAAATGCAATCGCAACTGGAACGGCATAAAGCCGACTTGGCTCATTTTGCCAGCCGTCCAGACTTCGAGATGAAGATAGGTGAAACCACCTACAACGAACGAAAAGCCGCCGAGGAAGCCCTTGCGTCGCGAATGACGGAAATCGATCACGAAGCAGCGAACTCGGACGAATGGGATCGCGGAAACATCGAGCCAATCCACATCGGAGAATATCGAGGCGTTCCGTTGCACTACAAGCCAGCAGAATACTTTCCTAGCTGGCGATCGCGTTCCTATGGTAAGGAGCCATGGACGGAAAAATGGAAATTGTCACCGATAGACCATGAGACGCGGCGTCTCTTTCTCGATCTTCCGAGCGGCGACAAAATCCATTCTAGTTCGCAACCGTCTTTGAAGTCGATCGAATACTCGGCCAACATGCAGAAGCGAGCCGACGATCAGATTCAGGCTATTTCTGCCCAGGAAGCCAACAAAGCATCCTTGCAAGCCAAGATCGGGCAAAAGTTCGCCAAGCAAGAAGAGTTGGAGAAAAAGCAACAGCGACTCCGAGAAGTCGAAGCGGCACTGACCGGAAACCAGCCCGAATCCGAGGACAATGCGCCAAAGATCGTTCAATCGACTGCAAAGCTCGAAGAGGCGGAACGATTGCGCAGGCGACTTGCAGAACTCGAACAAGAGGATCCTGCATTGATGAATCTTGCACCTGGAACCGTTCGCACGTTCAATGGTCGGCAATACACGCTCAACCAGCATCACCGATGGCAACGATCCGATCGTCCACAGCCGTCACCCCATCCCCAGCATGTTCAACAAGCACCGGCGCAAACGCAACAGCATCCGATGGCGCAGCCTGGACGACCGATGCCGACGTTTGACCCAGGGACAGGGCAAAAGCTACCTGTAGGTCATGCTACGCAATCTGCGCACGCTTCGGCACGACAACCCGGCGATGCACAGACTTCCTCGGCAACCCCAAAGCCTTCGCAACCGCAACCGCCGAAACCTACGTCTTCGACGGTATCACCGCATCCCCAGTCTTCGCCGAGCCAGCCTCAATCGCAGACGCCTTCGATGGAGTCGCAACTAGAGACGATTGACCAGATTACGCAACGAGACGCGGCGGAAAACTACGAACAACACAAGGCCAAGTATTTGCAATCCAACGGCATGTATGATGCCCAAGGAAATCTACAAGGAGTAGTGCTAAACACCGACGAATGGCGCACCAACTTCCCGCAGTACGTCGGTACGAACGCTGCCGATGTTCACGAAGCGAGTAGCTATTTGAACAAACGGTTGTATTCGGAGGCGTTGTCCGGCATGAAAGGCAAGGGCAATAATCGAATGCTGATTCTTGCTGGTGGCGGTGGCTCAGGGAAGGGAACAGCAACCGGGCTTTACTACAATCAACAGGAATACCCGATCGTTCTGGATCAAGCATCCGATAGCTATCCAAAACTGGAACAAAAACTAGATGATGCGATCGCGAATGGATACAAACCTCTGCATGTGTTCATCGATCGCGGACCCGAATCCGCACTTACCGGCATCGCCAAGCGAGCCATGGGTTTGCACAAGCGGGGAGAATTACCGCGTACCGTACCCGCCAACATTGCTTTTGAAGCCAACATCAAGGCCAGAAAGGCAACATTAGAACTTTTGAAGAGGCGACATGATGTCGAGGTTCACGTTGTGGACAATCGCAGCGATAATCGCGGGGAAAAGCGCCTAATCACCGACCGAAATGAGGCCATTAAATATCTGGAGCAGCGAGTTGCTGAAGAGGATCAAAACGCGGCAAACGGACTGGAAGACAGGTTGCATAGGAACGTAGCTCACAGGTATCTTGCTGGCGACATACCCGAGGCAATCGCCAAGGGGTTGACTAGCCCTGAGTACATTGAAGAGGCAAAGAAATGGATACCCCCATACCCAACCCAGCAAACTCAACCATAGACCCATTGCAATTCCCGTTGACGACACAGGAAGGACTTTCCGACGATCAGCAACACCTAATCGATTCGATCAACCTCGATGAATTGCATGAGGCAATTCGATTTGGTGAAGTCCTGAATCCCAGAGAACAAGCCGTCCTCAAGGAATTAGAGGCCAAGCAAGCGATACGAGACGCGGCGCATGCAGCAAAGAGGAATACCAATGCAACCCGGCCAGACAAAGACCCAAAACGGCAAGACCTACCGCCTCAATGAGAATCATCGTTGGGAGTTGGTCGAGTCCGCGCAATCGGTCGCGGCTCGTCGCACAGCCTCGAAACCCGCCAAGCCTCACGTCACCGAGACTCCGCAGTTCAAGGCGTGGTTTGGTGATTCGAGGGTGGTTGATGAGAACGGGAAGCCGCTGGTGGTATATCACGGGACTGGAAGCCAACTCGATTTCGACGAATTTAAGCCATCTGGCGCAACTTCAAAAAAAGCTCCAGGGGCAATATGGACAACAAGCAGTCCAGATATGGCAAACCTGCATGCTGAACGACAAGCCAGCGGGAAAGGCCGGGTTTTTCCATTGTATGTCAGCATGAAGAACC
>JBILGC010000053.1:0-12890 GCA_044351265.1 Bacteroidia bacterium | reverse complement strand
CTCGATGTCGGCTCGTCACATCCTGGGGCTGGAGAAGGTCCCAAGGGTTCGGCTGTTCGCCGATTAAAGTGGCACGCGAGCTGGGTTCAGAACGTCGTGAGACAGTTCGGTCCCTATCTGATGCGATCGTTGGAAATTTGAGAGGATCTGACCTTAGTACGAGAGGACCGGGTCGGACGTACCTCTGGTGTATCTGTTGTGGCGCCAGCTGCATTGCAGAGTAGCTATGTACGGACAAGATAAGCGCTGAAAGCATCTAAGCACGAAACTTACCTCAAGATGAGATTTCCTTTAAGGGCCGTGGAAGATTACCACGTTGATAGGCTACAGATGTAAAAATGGTAACATTAAAGTCGAGTAGTACTAATTACCCGTAGACTTAAGCCACAATATTCTAAAATTTGAATGTGTTTTCTTTCAATAATATGTCAAAAGAACTAATGATCTTTACGGTGACTATAGCGATGGAGTCCACCTCTTCCCATTCCGAACAGAGTAGTTAAGCTCATCAGCGCAGATGATACTTGGATAAAACCTGGGAAAGTATGTCGTTGCCGAAATTTTAAAAAAGCCGCCTTGTGCGGCTTTTTTTATTTTAAAGTCATAAATTGTTTGTCAAACCGTTAATATTCAATTATGGATTCCTTTCAAAGGGCAGGAGTATTTATTTTTATTATTTCTATCATCTCTCTTTTTTTGGTAGAGTTGACTCCTGTCTTATTAAGCATTTCAATTATACTGCTTGCAGCTTTTACTATAGCTAATTTATTCATTAAAAGGAAGATTGTATTTTATAATCAAATACTTTTGGCATTTTTCTTCTTTTTGTTCCTTCTTTTATCTGCTGTATTGTCAAACAATAATTCATATGGGTTGGAAAGAATTCTAATTAAGCTACCAATTCTGGTATTTCTGCTATCGGCCGGAATAATTAATTTAAATAAGGATAATATTAAATTAATTAAGCGCATTTTTATTTCAATCATATATCTTATTTCAATAGTGCTAGTTTCTAATTATTTGACGCAATATGAAGCTATTAATAAGCTTTATGAAATAGGGCAGGTAATGCCTACTCCCATTCATCATATCAGATACAGTATTTTGGTTTTGTTAGCTATACATTACCTAATTCTTGATTTTACTTTTTCTCCAATTCAGTTCAAAGTGTTTAATTTTCTAAAGCTGGCAGGACTATTATTTTTAATTGTTTTTCTACATATACTAGGAGTACGGACTAGTTTAGTTGCTTTGTATGTTCTATTGGTTTTTCATTTTATAATTTATATGAAGGCAATAAGAATTAAGTCTTACGGACTATTGATAGGTATTGTTATATCTTTTGTACTTATAGGAATTTTGTTTTTGACACCATCTATAAGATTAAAAATTGAGGATACTCAAAAGGATATTCTGATTTATAAAACTAATTCATATTCGAATTATGCATCTATTTCCAAGAGGATTATATCATATGAAGCGGCAATTTCTATTTGGAAGACTAATAAAATAATTGGTTGTGGAATTGGGGACATAAAAGATAATACCGACAGTTTTTTCAGAAGCAGGAAAAATGAAGTTGATGTTCCAATATTACCACATAATCAATTTCTTTTCTTTATGGCAGCAACAGGATTGATTGGTTTGCTTCTTTTCGTCATATTATTTTATTACCCCCTCTTATCAAAGGAGATTATTAATACCATATCATTTAAAGGATATGTTATCATAATATCCTTGGCGTTTATGACTGAGCCAATGCTTGAAACACAGCTGGGTGTTGCTGTTGTGATGATATTTTATTCGTTAGAACTAATTGAAGCTAGAGAAAATTCAAAGGCTCTTAAGGAATTTGTATTTAAGAAAAACCTCGCGTGAATTTATTAAAGCTATGATTAGCCCGAGTTTGCCATCCATAAAACCAAGTTTTAAGACATAATCTTTTATAAACTTAAATGCTGGTTTATAAATGAATTGAAGAAAATTTGTCTTTATCCCTTGTTGATGATATGCTTGTGCCCCAATTTTTGCATAACGTTCTGATTTTATTTTGTGTTCCTTTACTGATGCGAAAGAGTAATGCAGTATGTGGCCTTCTAGATGATTAATTTTTGAGCCAGGTGCTAGATGAAAACGATCATGAGGATTAAGACCTGTCCATTCGCCTTTGGTTTTATTCCAGAGCCTTAATTTTTTATCGGGATACCAGGCTCCATGTTTAATCCATTTGCCACAATAGCTATTCATGCGATTTATTTCATATCCATCTGCATCTGGTGTTTTCAATTCCCTGATAATATTATTTTTAAGTTTATTGTCCACTGCTTCATCTGCATCTAAGGAAAGTACCCATTGATTAGTAGTTTTAGTTAGTACTAGATTCTTTTGTTGGATGTGCCCGAGAAAAGGCTGGTGATATACTTTTGCACCTAAAGATTTGGCAATATTTACAGTTTCATCTGTAGATCCTGAATCCATTACAATAATTTCTGACGCAAAATCAATAACACTTTTTATGCATCTTGCAATGTTTCGTTCTTCATTGTAGGTAATGATTGCTACACTTAACTTATTCATTGAGCTACATATTTTAATTGAATACGTGTAAGACCTTTCTCCGCACCAAGCAGAGAACAATAATTGTTCCCAAGAGATAAGATGAAATTTGAACTATTTTTTCGATGATGGTTTCCTGTTATTTTTATAAGAGCTTGTTTGTTATTTTCCAAGTTGGTAACTAATACAAGAGAACCTACAGGCAAATCCTTATGAAGTGCAACATACTCTTCTTCCATTGTCTGAAGGTAGCCGAACTCCTCGGTTAGGTCCTCTTGATTTATTAATGGTCTTTCTGAGCCGTAGTTTGTAGTTTTTGAAGAGTTTGGCCTATTCCATGATTCATATGGTTTTATAACTGCCAATTGACTAATTATAAGTTCTTGGCCAACTTCCATTTTGTTATTTTTCAGTTTATTCCATTTTATAAGTTCTTGGTAGTTTATTTTATACTTAGCTGCTATCTTGAAGACGGTTTCTCCGGCTGAAACTATATGCATTCGTGGAATTCCCTTCTTTATTTCATCAGCGTTAGCATGTGCATCATTTATTTTTTTAATCGAATCATTTGGTATTTTTTGTTGCGTTATAGGGTTACGTGGTATTAGTATTTCCTGATTCTTCTTTATTTTATTAAAATCAATATCTTTATTCAGTGATTTCAGAGCATTAAGGTCTACATTATAAATTCTTGTAAGTTCATAAGTGGTTTGTCCTTTCTTAACCTGATGCTTGAAATATGACTTGCCATTAATAAGTATGATGCTTGTTGAATCTATATTCTGAGCATAAATTCCAAAACTTAAAAATACCATGAGTAGTGTTATAGTTATATTTTTAAGGTACTTCATCATTTAACTGTTTCAATTGTAATAGTAGACCAAGCCAAAGGTTTATCATTAAAAAGGATTTTTGTTTGTTCCCATGTTTTATTGAATAATTCAGATTTTCGGTAATTCTCCAAAGCTTCTATACTATCCCATTCACTAATTGTGAAAAGAATGTTCTTCTGTGAGTTATCATGAAGTAGCATCAGACTTCTGCAGCCGGGGAACGAAGCAATATGTGACTTAGATTCGTTGAATACCTTCATGAAATCTGTTACATTCTCCTTTTTAAACGACAACCGAACGATTCTTTTAATCATAAAACTCTATTATTACAGGGGCTCCAATTTTAAATCCTAATAATTGTGCAGCATTACCTTCGTTTATTGCAATTTCAAGGAGGTTGAAACTATTAAATAAAGCTAATTCAGTACCCGGTTTTACTGATTGATATGAATCAGAAATATTATTAACATATAATTTTCTTCGCAAGACAATACGAAAGCCTTTCTTATTTTGCTTTCTTTCTTCGAAAAGATCACGAGTGATATTAGTTATAACATTATCATATCCATCTATGTATACAACGCCACCTCTTAGTATGTTCTCTTCTATAACAGGCATCTGCAACTGAAGGCGATTTGAAGGGAAATCAATTGAAACGAGTGACTCTATCTGATTATTGATTAAATATGAAATTGCTATTGGAAAGGAATTTAATTCCGGGAATGACTTATATCCAGATATGGAATTAATTTTATAAAATTTAACATTAGCCTGTTTGGGGAAAATAAGTGATAGAAGACCATTATCATAAGCTATATAATACTGATTGTTTGCAAAGGCAATTATCAACTCTTCTGAATTTATGGCCCCGGTGCTTATTAGATGAATGGTATTATCAGGGAAGTAGTGAGCAGCATTTTTGACAACAAAAGCAGCTTTAATTATATTATGTGGTTCAATTGAATGATCAAAGTCAACCAAAACTGTATTGGGCAGCTCCTGCAGAATTTTTCCTTTCAGGGCAGCCAGATATACGTTGCCCTTGCCATAATCAGTTGTCAGTGTGACGATTGGCATATCCATTATTCACGGTTAATCTTGAAATATTTAAGATAAAAGTAAGACAATATTATTATGCTTGCTATTATATTCGTGACAAAAATATCTATAGTATATAGGAATCAATAATAAATTTTTCTACGATTGGTAAATAAAGAAGTAAGTATTGAACATTCTGAGCCAAGAGCTTTGCTGGGAGTGCATAATTCGAATCTGAAAATTATTCAGAAGTTTTTTCCTAAACTTAAAATTGTTTCGCGGGGTGATCAACTCATTATTAGTGGAGAATTAAAGCAATTGGAAATTTTTGAACACAAGCTGGCTGAGTTAGAGCGGTTTTTAGAAGAAGCGGGTTCACTATCTGCAATTCAGACTGAAAGTATACTTAATAAAGGAATTAACAATACAGAACCAGTACCAAGTGCCGGCACTGATGATCATGTAATTTTGTATGGTAATGGTGGTAAAGTTATAAGAGCAAAGACACCAAACCAGCGTAAAATGGTAGAGCTTATTGGGAAGAATGATATATTATTTGCAATTGGGCCTGCCGGAACCGGGAAAACATACACAGCAGTTGCATTGGCAGTAAAGGCACTTAAGAATAAAGAGATAAAGAGAATAATTCTAGCGAGGCCTGCGGTAGAGGCCGGAGAGAATTTAGGGTTTTTGCCAGGAGATTTAAAAGAAAAGATTGATCCATACTTGAGGCCATTATATGATGCTCTAGATGATATGATACCACCTGAGAAATTAAGAACATATATCGAAAGCAGAACTATTGAAATTGCTCCTATGGCATTTATGCGCGGCCGCACCTTAGATCAAGCTTATGTAATTTTAGATGAGGCACAAAACGCAACGGATCTTCAATTAAAGATGTTCTTAACCAGGATGGGTCCGAATGCTAAGTTTATTATTACAGGCGATATTACACAGATTGATTTGCCAAAAAAGCAACAATCTGGATTGCTGAAGGCGGTAAAAATTTTAAAAGATATAGAAGGAATTGAGTTTGCCTATTTAAACTTTGAAGATGTGGTTAGGCACAAACTAGTTCGAAGTATTATTAAGGCATACGATCAGTACCAACAATAACCAGATTACATTATGGAGAAAGCGCTTGTTTCAACAAATTATTTTTTTAAAAACCAGGTTGGTTTTTATAGGGGTAAGGTTAGGGATGTTTATAACATCAATGATGAATTACTTGTGATGATTGCCTGCGACCGCATTTCTGCTTTTGATGTGGTATTAAAAAGAGCTATACCTTACAAAGGTCAGGTGCTGAATCAAATTGCATCTTTTTTTCTGGATATGGCAAGTGCAGAGGTTCCAGTTTGGAAAATTAATAGTCCTGATCCAAATGTAACCATTGGCCATACCTGCAAACCTTACAAGGTAGAGATGGTAATTAGAGGTTATTTAGCAGGCCATGCATGGCGTGAATATAAGTTAGGTAAAAGGAGTGTTTGCGGAGTTGAATTACCTGAAGGCTTAAAAGAAAACGACCGATTACCTAACCCAATTATTACCCCTACAATAAAAGCTGATAAGGGGCATGATGAAGATATTTCAAGAGAGGAGATTTTAAAGCAGGGTTTGATTGGCGAGGGCGAATATACCCAGATGGAAGCATATACAAGAAGGCTTTATGAAATGGGCAGTAATCAGGCAAAGCAGCAAGGACTAATTTTAGTAGATACAAAGTATGAATTTGGTAATAAGGAAGGGAAAATCATGCTGATAGATGAGATACATACACCTGATTCTTCTCGTTACTTTTATGCAGATACGTATGAAGCGATACAAAGCAAAGACCAACATCAGCGTCAATTATCAAAGGAATTTGTAAGACAGTGGCTGATTGAAAATGGTTTCAGAGGAAACGCAGGAGAATTGCAGCCAGAGATGAGTGATGAGTTTGTGCAAAGCATAACAGATCGTTATATAGAACTTTTTGAAAGGATAACCGGTAAAAAGTTTGCAAAGGCAGATTATTCCGACATTGAAAAACGCATAGAAAACAACATTAATCAATATCTAAATCACAAACACTTATGAAAAAACTAGTACTCAGTTCATTATTAATTTATGCATTTACATCGGTAAATGCTCAGAACGTTACAACCGTTTATGGTAGCGGCATTCAAGGCACATCGGTACCGGCAAGTATTTCTGTTTCTGCAGCAACCTTTAATTCCCCTTATGCATTGGCTTTTGATAACAGCAATCGAATATGGGTATTAGAAAAAGATGGAAATAGGGTAAGAATGATTGACAGAAATGCCGGACAGGTGATTGCAAGGGCTGGTTCACTTAGTTCAGGTGCAGGTAACGCAAATGCAACCGGAGTTCTTGCAAAGTTTAATACACCAAGAGCAATATTAATTGATACGTTGGGAAGGATATTGGTGAGTGATGAGCAAAATAACTGCATAAGGGTTATTTCTCCTTTCCAAAATATTGGAACGGTTCAAAATGTTAGTACTTATGCGGGAATAAATAATGATTTGGGTGGCCTTAAAGACACCCTAATGGCTTATGCAGAGTTCAATATGCCTGCAGGCATGATAAAAGATGCAGTTGGAAATATTTACTTGGCGGATGCCGGCAATCATGCTATTAGAAAAATAAGTAATACTGGTATGGTAAGTACTATTGCCGGAGATGGTGTTGCAGGATACGTTGATGGGTATAAGGACAGTGCAAGATTTATAAATCCGATGGGTTTACTTTTACTAGATGTCAACAATTTGCTTGTTGCTGATCAGGGTAATGCCCGTATAAGGAAGATTAATCTATCTACAGGCATGGTAAGCACATTTGCGGGTGATGGAATGAATGATTTTGATGACGGTACACTGTTGACTGCCTCATTTATGTCGCCAATAGGTCTTGCAAAAGATAATGCCGGGAATATTTATGTGAGCGAAGGGATGCCAGGTCATACCATTCGTAAAATATCCGGAAATGAGGTAACTACATTTGCAGGGAAGGCTGATACTGATGGAGATATTGATGGTATGGGCACAAATGCCAGGTTCAACGATCCAGCCTTTATTTATTTTTATGACAGTTCTTTATATGTATGTGATGCCGGCAATCATAAAATTAAGAGAATAACGTTACCTACAAGTTCGCCAACTTCATTATCAGAATTAAATAATCAATCAATGCTTTATGCTTTCCCAAATCCATTTATTGATTACTTTAATATTGAAGTTCATACAGCACAGGCTAACTATACAGTGATTGACCTTTCAGGAAAGCAGGTGCTAAGCGGAACGCTTAATTATGGTGTTCAAAAAATCAATGCCTCAAGTCTAGCAGAAGGGATGTATATCTTTAATCTTGAATCAGAAGAAGGTAGGCAAATAATTAAACTGGTTAAAAAACCTTAGTCTTTGAAGTGCTTGTCTGTTTTGCTGTAGCCATGCTAATTGTTTCTTCATCATATAGCAGCAGACAAGCACTTTTAAGTTTTACAATTTATCCCGGCTGAAAGTAGCTTATTCAACTTCCCGAGACTTTGTGTAGTTAATGTTTAGTGATACTCGCTAAAAAGTTGATTAGCGATAAGCATTGAGGCGTTAAAATTTTCTTCTTTTATGTTGGTTTGCTCATTCTTTTGGCTAAAGTAAGCCAGTAGATTTTCAGTTGCCATATTGCCAGTGAGTTTATCTGTAGCCATTGGGCAGCCGCCATATCCCATCAATGCGCCATCAAACCTTTTGCATCCGCTAGTGAAAGCAGCCTCTATTTTTTCATGCCAAGTGTGAGGGGTGGTGTGAAGGTGTGCACCAAATTCGATATGCGGGAAGGCCGCAATAAGATTGCCAAATAAATAGCTTATTGTTTGAGGTTTGGCAATACCAATGGTATCGGAAAGCGAGATAATCTTAATGCCCAGTTTATCCATTTCAGCAATCCATTTTTCTGCTACTTCGGTACTCCACGGATCTCCATAAGGATTTCCAAAACCCATGGAAATGTAAACCACCAATTGTTTACCTGATCTTAAACAAATTTCTTGTATTTGCTCAACAGTAACTAGTGACCCAGCGATACTGCTATTTGTATTTCTCTTTTGGAAAGTTTCAGAAATAGAAAACGGGAATCCGAGGAAGCTAATTTCAGGGAAGGATGCTGCAGTTTCTGCACCTCTTGTATTCGCAATAATTGCCAGAAGTTTGCTCTTGGATTCACTCATTTCAAGCGAGTAAAGAACCTCAGTTGTATCCTGCATTTGAGGGATAGCTTTTGGCGAAACAAAGCTGCCAAAGTCTATGGTATCAAAACCAACTTTGAGCAATTGATTGATATATTGAATTTTTTTATTTGTAGGTATAAAATCATGCAAACCTTGCATGGCATCGCGCGGACATTCAATGATTTTTACGGGCATCTTAATTTAAAAATGAAGGCTTTAGGCGTACAAAATTAGGTTTTTCTTCTTTACCTTTGACCTCCCTAGTGAAATTAGCTATTATGACTAACCAACTGAATGCTGAATCTCTCAACCCGGCCATTGAAAATCCGGAGTTGAATGCTGCCGTAGAACAATCGGCCAATGATACAACAACTGATGCGAAGCCAACAACAAACATGGCCTCATCTGATGATGAATTACCTATTCTGCTAACAGATGAGCATGTAGAAGACCATGAGCAAGCAGATGATGAAAAAGAACTGGATGGGCTTGAGGAAGATGCTATTGATTATTCTTCTTTTACCAAGGACCAGCTTATAAAAGTTACGATTGAAGCGGTAAAAGAAAAGGAATTAACTGAAGCAGCTTCTATCCTCAAAGCAGTTAAGCCTGCTCTTGATCATATATTGCAAGAAGAATTTAATCAGGCACTGCAAAAGTTTATTGAGGATGGTGGTTTAAAGGATGACTTTGAATATAAGGAAAAAGATAATGCACGAGAGCTATTCAACCAGGCATTTAAAGAATTAAAACAAAAGCGCTCTGAAGAAAAGGCAAGACAGGAAAAAGAGAAACATGATAACCTAAGAAAGAAAGAATCCATTCTGGATCAAATCAGACTTCTTTCTGAAACAGAAGAAACAAAGGACAGCTTAAGGAAGATAAAGGATTTGCAGGTTGAGTGGAAGCAAATTAGAAACGTACCGAAGAATGAGTTAGATAGACTATGGGAGTCGTATAAGCTGCATCTAGATAGGTTCTATGACAGGTTATCCATTTTTAATGAGCTAAAGGAGCTTGACAGAAGAAAGAACCTGGATCAGAAGATTGATTTAACTAAAAAGGTAGCAGAATTGGCGCAAGAGGCCAGCACAAAAAAGGCACTGATTCTGTTGAAAAAATATCAGGACGATTGGCGCAATATTGGTCCTGTGCCGCCTGAATCTAATGAGGAAATATGGAGCCGCTTTAAGCAAGAATGTGATAAGATATATGATATGATTAAGGCCGTGATGGAAGATAATCAGCGTAAGCGTGAGGATAACCTAGCGGCAAAGAAATCTTTACTTGCTAAGGCTCTTGAATTGTCAAATATTAAAACAGCACGCATTAAAGACTGGCATGAGCATACAAATGTTGTCAATAGTTTAATGGATGACTGGAAAAAGATTGGTATGGTCCCCCTCAAGTATCGTGAATCAATATGGGAAGAGTTTCGCGAGGCTCGCAATCAGTTTTTTAACAATAAGAATGTTTTCTTTAAGCAACTTCATCATGAGCGAAACGAAAATCTAAAGTTTAAAAACGATTTAATAGGGAAGGCCGAGCAACTGGCTGCAAACCCAATAGATTGGAATAAGCAGACTGCAGAGCTCAAGAAATTGCAGGAAGAGTGGAAAAAATCAGGGCCTGTTCATGATAAGATATCTGATGCTGTATGGAAACGGTTTAGATCTGCCTGTGATGTGTTTTTCGAGAAAAAAGCACAGCATTTTGCAAATCAGGTTGAGGAACAGAAGCAAAATCTTGTAGTGAAGAAAGCTTTGATTGGTAAGTTAGAGAACTTATTGCAAAAGGAAGACAGCACTGATGTGATAAATGAACTGAAAGCAATTCAAGATGAGTGGAACAATGCCGGATTTGTGCCAATGGGAGAGAAAGAAGCAATTCAGAAAAAGTACAGTGAGTTGAACGATCAGGTTTTTAATAAATTTAAACAAGCCAATAAAGAGTTAAAAGATCTTAAAGAGAAATCTCATTTTGAAGCTTTGGTTAATGCTCCTAATGGTATTCAAAAATTAAAACGAGAGGAAAGAATTGTAATTGAACGTATAAAAGGGCTTAAGGGAGATATTGATACGTGGGAAAATAATATAGGCTTCTTTAGCAAGTCTAAAGGCTCTAATCCAATGATTGAGCAGGCTACTGAAAAAATAGCAATAACAAGGAGGCATATTGCCAAACTGGAAGAAAAGCTTAAGCTTATCAGGAGTTTTATGAAACAAGAGCAGCGCTAGGAAATGATTCCGGGTATTAATTTTACCTATTGCTTTCACTTTGTTCGCCATTACTTAAATGCAACACGCATTGATGTGTTGCACTCACCATTTGTTTTTAGCATATACAACACCTGCATAAAGAGGCAACCTGTCAATTATGCCTTTGATGATATAGAGTTGCTAAGGAAACAATTAAAAGCAGATGGTAAAGTGCTTTTACAAAAGGATTTTGGAGCGGGTTCTTCACTCTTTTCTGGAAAGAAACGTAGTGTTAGGGAACTGGTTTATTTGCACGCCAAACAAGCCAGGCTACAACAGATATTTTATTATCTTATAAAAAGATTTAAATACACGCACATTATTGAATTAGGTACTTCCTTGGGATTAACAACGGCCTACCTTGCGAAAGCTGCCGGAGAATCAGGTAAGGTTTTTACTATAGAGGGTTCTGATGAAATAGCAAAGGCTGCGCAAGCTAATCTGATTAGTTTGAGTTTGCCAAAGGCTCATGTTATAGTAGGAACATTCGAGGTTGCCCTTCCACAAGCATTGTCTGAATTAGGTAAAGTTGATTTGGCTTATATAGATGGTAATCATCAATACCAGCCTACGCTTGATTATTTTCATCAGTTATTACCTCACGTGCATAATACTAGTGTTCTAATATTCGATGATATTTATTGGAGCACAGGCATGGCTAAAGCCTGGAAGGAAATTAAGAAGCATCCTGATGTAACAGTAACTTTAGACTTGTTCTTTGTTGGCCTCGTTTTTTTTAGGAAAGAACAGGCCAAAGAACATTTTCGGCTTAGGGTGTTTTGATGCTCAGTGTGTTTTATGTTATTTAATAGCTTTTTTGCTCGAAAGAATTATTTTCATTTTGTGTTTGTGCTATCACTCTTAATAAAATCAAGTGATAAGGAGTTTACACAATAACGTAAGCCCGTTTTATCTGCCGGCCCATCATTAAATACATGGCCAAGATGACCACCGCATTTGGCACACATAATTTCAACTCTAGTCATGCCATGCGAATAATCCATCTTTTCTATTATTTTGGTTTTATCCAAGGCTTCATAAAAACTGGGCCAACCACAACCTGCATCAAATTTTGTATTTGACTTAAAAAGTTCATTTCCGCAGGCAGCACAAGTATACACACCTAGTTCCCAATGGGCTTCAAATTTTCCTGTAAATGGCCTTTCGGTTCCTTTTTGCCTGAGTACATAGTATTGTTCTGGGGTGAGTTGTTTTTTCCACTCCTCTTCAGTTTTTATTACTTCTGAACTATCCATCTTGTCCTTATTGTTTAATGAGTTTGATGTGCCGGATATTTCCATCGGCTGTTTGGATTTGCAAGCAGTAATAGCCTGCAGGCAAATCATGCAACCGATAAAAGTTAATTTGATTATCTGTTTGTTCATAAATTAAGGGTTGCTTGTATTCCTTACCATTGATATCGGATAGTTTAAACACCGGCAATTGGAGCTTGTTTGTAAATGTTAAACTAAAAGTTTCACTAAAAGGATTGGGAGAGCAGATTATTGCTCCCACTTGTTTTTCCATTAATACGCTAACAGTATTTGAGTAAGAAAACAGTCCATCAAAGTCAGTTTGTTTAATGCGATAGTAAATTTTTTTCAATTGTTTTTCGTTATCCGAAAGCTTATGAATAAAAACGTATTTACCGCCATTATTGTTTATCTGCCCCTTTACATTTGCTATATTTTCAAAGCTGATGGCATCAATGCTTCTTTCAAGTGAAAAGTAGTCATTATTAATTTCAGATGCGGTTTCCCAATCTATTCTTATTGTTTCATGAGATATTTTATTGGCAGATACCGCAACCCAAGTAACCGGCAACGTGTTGGCATTGCTGCTTAGAGCACCTGAAGTTTGATAATTACTGGTTTGATACCAGCCATTGTACTCATAAATTGTCACATTGTAGGTTGTTCCTATTGTTAATCCGGTTACGGTAACAGTGCTCCCACTTCCGTTATACACAAC
>JBILGC010000097.1:0-4160 GCA_044351265.1 Bacteroidia bacterium | reverse complement strand
ATCATGCCGACTGGCCATCACTAAATCGGGCAGTTCAGGAAACCGGAGCAGAGCAAATTATAGCTACACATGGCTACACGCAGGCTTTTGCAAACTGGCTTACAGAAAAAGGCTACAATGGCCGAGTAGTGCAAACCGGATTTATAGGCGAACAGATGAAACAGGAAGAAGAAGTACAGTCCATATAACAGCAGCAGCAATTGAAAGAGTTTACCCGGCTTTTTAGGAAGATAGATGAAACAACCAAGACCAATGAAAAGGTTGAGGCGCTTGTTCAGTATCTTGATGCGGCTTCACCTGAAGATAAACTATGGACCATTGCCATTTTCTGTGGTCGCAATCCGAAAAAAATTACCAAAACCAATGAGCTTAAAAGATGGGCTGCCGAGGCTGCGTCCATCCCTTATTGGTTGTTTGATGAAACCTATCATGTTGTAGGAGATTTATCTGAAACCATTAGCAGCATTTTACCCGATGGCAGTTCATCAACTGATTTATCGTTAGCAGAAACCATAAAAGAGTTTGAAGCATCGCTAGCTAAAACGGAAGAAGAGAAACAGGCATTTATTACTGCCAAGTGGAAAACCATGAGTAAACACGAGCGCTTTGTTTATAACAAACTCACCTCAGGTTCTTTCAGAATGGGTGTATCGCAACAATTGCTGATTAAAGCTTTGGCAAAACAAACGGGCCTTCATACCAATCAGCTTGCTCATAGGCTCACAGGAAAATGGGATCCGCACCAGGTTACTTATAACGACCTGCTATTTGCAGAAAACAGTGCTGATGAGGCTTCAAGACCTTATCCGTTTTATTTGGCTTATGCTTTGGATATGCCCCCTGAAAAATTGGGCGAAATACATCACTGGCAAATAGAATACAAGTGGGATGGCATACGTGTGCAGTTGATTAAGAGAAATAGCACCTTGTTTTTATGGAGTCGAGGAGAGGAATTGATAACAGATAAATTTCCGGAGCTGCATTTGCTTGCTTCACATCTGCCGGAAGGAACAGTGATAGATGGAGAATTAGTACCTATGGGAGCGGATCAGGTAAAACCTTTTCATGAACTGCAAACCAGAATAGGCCGTAAAAATGTTTCCAGATCTGTAATGCAAAAAGTTCCGGTAGCAATTATAGCCTATGATTTGTTGGAAATAAACCATACAGATTTAAGGAATGAGCCATTAGAAAACAGACGAGCATTGCTGGAGCAACTGGTGCAAAATGTGCAACAGTCTGTTCTTCTCTTATCATCATTAATAGAAGCAGCGCAATGGCAAGAGCTTGCCTCTATCAGAGAGTACTCGCGCCTTAATGGTAGCGAAGGGGTGATGCTTAAGCACAAATCATCAGCTTATGGCGTTGGCAGAAAAAAGGGCGAATGGTGGAAATGGAAAACCGATCCCATGAGTGTTGATGCGGTGATGATATATGCACAAAGTGGTCATGGTCGCAGGGCAGGATTGTACACGGATTATACTTTTGCAGTATGGGATGCAGAGCAGAAACTTGTTCCATTTGCTAAAGCGTACTCAGGTTTAACCGATAAGGAAATTGAAGCGGTTGATGCTTGGATAAAGAAACATACCATTGAAAAATTCGGCCCTGTTAGAAGCGTAGTTCCTGAGCTGGTTTTTGAAATAGGTTTTGAAGGCATCAACTATTCTCCCAGACACAAATCCGGCATAGCGGTTCGTTTTCCGCGTGTTTTGCGTTGGCGCAAGGATAAACAAGCAGCAGATGCAGATACCCTTGATCAATTAAAAAGTTTGATCCAAAGTCCATGAGTGCCCCCAAACATACATTAGCTGCCCGGCAATGGTTTAAATCAAAAGGGTGGAGGGCTTATGATTTTCAGAAAGACTGCTGGCAGCATGTGCTTGATGAAAAGAGCGGACTGCTAAATGCACCAACAGGTTCAGGTAAAACCTATGCGCTTGCATTGGGAATTTTATTAAAAGCCTTGAGTGAGAATGATGGCGCGCAGGCCTGCCTGCGCGCCATCTGGATTACCCCCATACGTGCGCTTGCTAAAGATATTCAGCAGGCCGTAAATGAAGCATCTATTGCTCTTGGGTTAAACTGGAATATTGCCATACGAACGGGAGATACTTCCGCAACAGAACGACAAAGGCAAAAAAGAAACACACCTCAGTTTTTAATTACTACCCCCGAAAGCCTACATTTAATGCTGGCACAAAAGGATGCTTCGGTCGTATTTGGCAACATGCATACTATTGTTATTGATGAGTGGCATGAGTTAATAGGAACCAAACGTGGTGTGCAGATAGAGCTGGCCTTATCACGACTAAAATCGCTTTCTTCATCTTTAATGATTTGGGGAATATCTGCAACCATTGGCAACCTTGAAGAGGCTATGCAAGTGCTGTTGGGGATGCATGAAAATACAGGTGTGTTGGTTAAGGCCAATCTTACAAAAGAAATTGAAATTATTTCTGTGCTACCGGATGAGATGGAACAACTGCCATGGGCAGGGCACCTTGGGGTTAAACTTTTGCCCAAAGTTATCCCACTTATTGAACAGGCAGGAACAACATTGATTTTTACAAATACCCGTTCGCAAACAGAAATCTGGTATCAGCAAATTATTGAAGCAGCACCTCAATTGGCAGGCGTAATGGGTATGCATCACGGGTCATTGAGCAATGAAGTGCGTTCTTGGGTTGAAGAAGCCTTACACAGCGGAACACTTAAAGCTGTGGTTTGTACATCAAGTTTAGATTTGGGTGTAGATTTCAGACCGGTTGAGCAAATTATTCAAATTGGCAGTCCGCGAGGTGTTGCCCGTTTTTTGCAACGTGCCGGCCGCAGCGGCCACCAACCGAATGCTGTAAGCCGCATTTACTTTGTTCCCACGCACAGCCTTGAGCTTATGGAAGCATCGGCATTGAGGGAGGCAGCAAAACAACAAAAACTGGAAAGCAGGCCCCCTATAATCAGAGCATTTGATGTATTGTGTCAATATTTAGTTACGCTTGCTGTTGGCGAGGGCTTTTATCCGGATAAAATTTATGAAGAAGTAAAAGGCACCTTTTGTTTTGCATCCATTACAGATGAAGAATGGCTTTGGGCCTTGCATTTCATTACCAAGGGTGGCTCATCCTTGTATGCATATGATGAATTTAAAAAAGTAACTGTAAGCGAAGCAGGTTTTTATCATGTAAGCAATCGAAAAACAGCTATGCGTCATAGGCTATCTATTGGCACCATTGTAAGTGATGTGATGCTTATGGTTAAATGGATGCAGGGTGGTTTGCTTGGAATGGTTGAAGAGTGGTTTGTTGCACGTTTAAGAACCGGCAGCGTGTTTTGGTTTGCGGGCAAATGCTTAGAAATTGTGCAGATAAAGGATATGACGGTCTATGTACGCAAGGTAAATGCAGGCAAAGCCATTGTGCCACAATGGATGGGTGGACGCATGCCTCTTAGCAGTAAACTCAGTGAAACTCTTAGGAACGGAATGAATGCTTATGTCAAAGGCAACGCTACCGATACTGAATATTTTGCACTTGAGAAAACTCTGCAGGTTCAACAACAACGCTCTCTTATTCCGGCTGAAAATGAATTGCTCATTGAAAAATATAAAAGCAGAGATGGGTATCATGTTTTCATTTATCCTTTTGAAGGGCGTTTGGTGCATGAAGGGCTGGCAAGTCTATGCGCTTATCGTATAGGCCGTATGTTGCCCATTACATTCTCTCTTGCATTTAATGATTATGGATTTGAGTTGCTGAGCGATCAGCCAATACCTATAGAAGATGCTATTGGCGATAACCTTTTTGGCGAGGAAGATTTGTTTCAAGATATAATGAGCAGCATCAATGCGGTTGAAATGGCAGGTCGCAAGTTCAGAGATATTGCCCACATTGCAGGATTAATATTTACCGGATATCCGGGTAAAACCATGCAAGGCAAACACCTGCAGGCTTCGGCAGGTATGTTTTTTCAGGTGTTTAAAGATTATGAGCCAAACAATTTGCTTATGAAACAGGCGTATGAAGAAGTATTAAACGATCAGTTGGAAGAACTGCGACTAAGAGAGGCACTCGGCAGAATTAATCAAAGTAAAATAAGCATCATAAGATTGGAGCAGCCAAGCCCTTTTTGTTTCCCTATTATGGTAGATCGTTTGCGAG
>JBILGC010000052.1:0-13226 GCA_044351265.1 Bacteroidia bacterium | reverse complement strand
GTTGATTTACTGTTATTTGTAAGATATTGTATTTTTTTGAAATATGTTTCAAAAAATTGAAATTAGAATTGTACCCGTTTTAAAGAAACAAAATATGGCAACTAAAGTAAACTCAAAATTGGCAAAAATATTTTCTTCACAAGATGGCTTGTGGGAACAATTCATAAAAGAACATCCTATTGAAAATGTGCTATACTACCCTTCTGCTCATGAAGATTTTTTGTGCATAGAACATACTCAATTAGATACCGTACATAGAAATGGACTAAATGCAGGATTAAGTTATGATACGCCTGATTTGTATATTTTTTCTGATTATTACCCACATCACGAAATGGCATTTGTTGACCGTGGTGCAGTAGATTTAGGCAATCAAAAATTAGTTGGCATTGAAGAGATAACTGAACTTCAAATCAACCCAAATGAATACAACTTTCATTTAAATCCTGCTTACCAAGATTTCACCCCAAATTCCGAATACTTTGGTAGGGCGTTTTATTTCAAAATGGTGTTTCATTCATTAGGAAATCACGCAAACACCTTCTTTATACATGGAATTTATCTATTCGGTGAAAACGTAAATGTGATTGATCAGTTGTTTCTAAGACATAAGTTACCTCTATCTCACCTCATATGGAAACGTGATGGAACGGACCTGGGTTGTGGTAATGTCTCATTAGAATTCCTTAATCCTGTTTCCAAGCTGTTAAATACACGTTGGTTTTTTATTTGGAATGAATACCAAGGCGCATATGAATATAGACATTACTATGATCTTGAAAACACCGCTCATTACCCGGAAGAGATAAAGCCCTATATCAATAAAAGAATCAGGGTAAACCTTGATCGGATTGGTGGATTTAATTGGGACAACACTGATATTGTAAACTTATATTTAGCTAAATGAATTATTTTAACGAATAAAGATTAATAAGATGAATAACCTGAACGAAACAAATCCCTTAGTGATTGGAAACGTCAATTTACAGCAAGCATTAGACAAAAAGTTTGATTGGACAAAAGCTGAATTGGAAAACTTGATTGCTGAAACCCTTCATGCCGAAATTCAACTTCAAGATTTTAGAAACAACGATTGGTATTTATCGCTTCCGGAATCTATTATACAAATATGTTTAGTTACAAACGGTCAAATCATTTATAAAGAACAAGCGGCTGCAATTTATAGTTTATACACAGGTGCTAACAAAACTGATTCCTTAACCTGGGTCAAAAACTGGAATAAAAAAGAGGTTAATGCTCGAGAAGTTGTAAGTAACTTGGTGCTAAACAATGTAACATTAGCTGAACTCATTGCTAAGTTGTCAGCTTACACCAACAGTTATTTTTTTGTAGAGAGGCCTACTGAACAAGCAGAAGCAGTTCATCGCTATTTGGAGAGAAGAAAACCTTTAACCAGGGGCCTTTTAGATGTCCGCACGCTCAAGGTAGGTAGTTTAACTTACGAATACAGGCGGTTGATAGACAGTCGTATTGAAAATTTTATTGAATATAAAACCTACCAACGCTGCACCGTTTGTGTGGTAACCAAAGCTCCAGAACGTTCAAATGATGGGTGCTGGTATTGGGAAGCAGAACGCATGAGCGACCAACGTGTTGTTAGCTTCAGCGTTTGTGAAGGAACACATCAAGGCACACCGTATATGTTTAACCATAAGCGCTGGGATGCTGAAATTTTTGAATAAATATTTGGAAGTAAAAATAAAATACGCTATATTTAATTAAATCCAACAATGGGGATGTGGCGGAAAACGGAAGCTGCAGTAATTCCGTTAAGTAGACGTGGCCTGCTAACACAGGATGCTGTGCAAACAGCGTGGAGGTGCGAGTCCTCCCATCCCCACCAATTTAAAATCATATGCAATACAACGGTAAACTAATCCTAAAGTACCATGGAGAGGAATATTCCTGCCATGAATTAAAATTGCCAATTACATTAGAATTTGGTGGTGACGAAGGCTTTGAAATGAGCTTTGAATTTGACTTTCCCGAATCGCCAACCAAAGAAAAAGTTGTGTTTAACAGGCGCGGAAACATTAATACAAACGCAGTGATGCAGCCTTATGGTATAGAAATTGTAATCCCTAATGAAAATAGCTTTTTAGTTCAATTTATGATGGTGGAAGAACTGCCACAAGATGGGGAAGCAGAAATGTATACCGCAGTAGCCAAGTTTGATTATTCATTTGCAGGAGATAAAAATTCATACTCAATCTATCACTTTTAAATTAATACTATTATGACATACAAATGGAAAGTAACCTTCACGACACCGGCAGCCGGTGGACGTTCTTTAACAGAAATTGTTGAGGCCTCTCAATGGTCTTATGCTAAAGCAATGCTGGAATCAAAATACAGCGGAATTAAAATTCTTCAGTATACGCCTGTAAGATAATCAACCTATGCTTGATATTATAAATCGATTTTTCATGCACATACAGCAAAATCCAATTGAGCTATACAGCGAATTTGGATTACAGCATGAACTGGCAATTTATTTGCGTAGTCATTATCCTGATTTAGTAGTTAAGCTGGAATATCCAACACCAAGAATTTTTAACCCAATACCTCAGTTTATTAAAAAGGAAATTGATATTTATGTTACAACACAATCTGGTGAACGATTTGTAATTGAAATAAAGATGCCTAAAGATGACTGTGGAACCCCTAATGAAATGTATCGGGCAATACAAGACGTAAAATTTCTTGAGCAATTAAAACAAAACAACATTGATGGTTGCTATGCTATCTTAGTAACCGAAAGACAGGCGTTTTGGCAAGCACCACAAGCAAACGCTGGAATTTACCAGCAATTCAATGGTAATGCAGTAGATATACAAACTTTGGAAATTGCGCATTTGCCAACATTTCTTCATAAGAAAGGACCAATACAATTAAGTAACAACTATCAAGGCGCTTGGAATACTTATACTGATATAAACAATAATAATTGGAGATATTATGTGCTTGATATTTAGTTATAGAAATGAGCCAATTATTAAGCAATGTTAATTAAAAATTACTCTCTAATAAAACAATAAAACGTTATACACACATTTACTTGTTATGAAATTAATTAAAAAACATCAACTGAGCAGCTACCAATTCTACATACCCGATTGGGAAGTTAAACATCTGTTAATAGGAACATTTAATCCAGAGGGAGGAGATAAAGTTATATATTACTATGGGAGGAGTAAAAATCAGACTTGGAAATTAATATCCGAAATATTCAACGATACATTTGACCCTGATTCACCAGACTTTTTTACACTATTGAAGAATCATAAAATAGCATGTATTGATATGATTCATGAAATTACAGCACCTGCTGAAAGTGTTGAATACATAATAGGCAAGGGCTATAAAGACTCAGCAATAATTAATAACAAAGTAACACGAACATATAATACCTCTAATATTAAACGGGTAATCGAAGCTAATAAAAACATACATATTTATTCAACATGGGGAAAGGGATCAAACCTATCAGAATGGAAAAAGGAAATCGCTAAATTGGGTAATTTAATACCACTTGTTTCTCCCAGTTTAGCAGCAAGAGTTCCTCGTGGTGTTAACAAATTTGAATTCATGCTTAATGATTGGAAAAGTAAACTATCGGATAAAAAAGCCTATTTAAATACATAATAAAAAGATGATGCCAATCAATTATGAGATACGCTTTAGTAATACAATTTTACCTATTCCTCCTCCTCTCCTGCCAAAAACAAGGAGAAGAGGAGGGTACTTATCCTTGTGTGGATGGGAACTGTGATGCAGTGTTTGAAATTCCGGGCGATAGCATAGATGCCAACGGATACCACCATGTAAAATTTAAAGGTTATAACTATTTTCAAGTTAAAGGAAAACTAGATGAACTAAACAGTGAATACGTTATCAATGGTGTACCATTGGTAGAAGTAGGGTTTGATAGTGATTACTGGATTTTATTTGATACCATTATTTACCGCTACCCGGTGTATTCATTCCTGGGTGTCTATACCGATAAACGCTTTAAAGATCCCATACCTGTTGGCAGCAGAACATACACCATGGTAGACATCACCCAATTTGCCAGTCCATTGAATATTTCCGGGTATCAAATACCCATTAAATTTTCCGGATGGGAGAAGCCTTATGCCAGAACACTACTAGGCACTTACAGCAAATACACCTATTCGCCTACACAAAACTTTTTTATTGATGATGAAATGATTGGAGATACCGCCACTTTATTTATGCGCGCAGTATTTAACAACGATTTCGGCAGACAAGACATTAAATATTACAGCATGAATGTAGTGTTTGAATAAATAATTGAATTATGGTAAAAATAGACCCATTTTACGCACTTAAAAAGAAGTTTGAAAATCATCAACACTTTTTTCAACCGCTTCTAAATGCAGATTATCAAAAAGATGGAGAACCAATCATATTACTACAATTTGAAAACCAACTAAAGAAAGCCGACATTGTTTTTTATCCGAGTGCCGGCAATGACATTAATGATATGATTTATTTTAATTCAACACTTATAAATAAGTTTTCTAATATAGTACCTAATGTTTTTTTTCATTCTGATGTTCTTAATAATGATATCAACTATATAGAAAATGACCTTACTAGAAGATCATTTAAAATAATGGCGAAATTTCGATATTACAATGAAGATAACTGCAGATTTATACATATTTATAAACTAAAGCATGAACAGCGTGAAAAATTAATTTGGTTTGTTTATTTCAATAGCTTTTACAATGAAGAGGTTATTAATTTATGTATTCACTCTAAATTAAAAACGAAATTCGTCTACTCTTATTCGGATGGCATTATAAGTGAAAAGACGAAATACAACGCACGCCCAATACCAACCATCTTTTTTCCGTTTATAGCAGAAAAACTTGGAATAGAAAGTATTATTACTGAAATAGATGCCAATTGTATAACAAAAGTAATTACAGAGAGTGAATTAAAAGATATTCAAAATTGGTTACTTAGAACAAATACAGTCGCTAAAAATGACATAACCCAAACCTTGCTTGAGATTAAAGAACCGCCAAAACTTAGGAATAAAATTATTGAGGCACTGACAAGATTCGAAGAATATCCGATTGAGGAAATAGAACACCCAAAATTAGTTATCAAGAAAATTTCATAACATCGGCTTGAAATAAATTTTTCAAATTGAAATTACCTTTCAATTTACAGCCCTAACCTTGTACTATTAAATCTTCAAAAGAAATGAAACCATCTATACACCAGTGGCATGGCAACATCCGTTTAAAATCTAAAAATCCGAATAATATTGAGGATCTGTTCAAAAAAGAAACCTTTAACTTTGGAGAATATGGTGAACTAAAAGAAGCAGTAGTTCTTGATACATGGGGAGATCCGCATTTTGGTGAATTACGTTTTCAAACATCAACCAAGTTGGCAGGATTAGATGAAGTTAGATATGTTTTTAACCCAGGACACAATACAACTGATACCGAAAACATTTACTTATATTTTGAAGTTCAGCATGTTTTCATCACGCCCGATAAATGCTACCTGCTTTGCAATACTGATGCTTATGTAAGAGATTTTATTTCTAAAGACAAAGACGAAGATGACCCTGTTGACCCATTCAGCATAAGTATCATTTGTGAGTTTGAAAACGAAAACAATCTGGAGCAAATACTCAAGAAGTTATGTAAGGCCAACCGTATACCCATATGGGAAAATAATTTCAAGATGATAGATGGCCACGAATCGCATAGTAGCGGAGGCGTTTCTGTAAAAGGCAATCTGCGTATTCAATACCATAAAACTGTTCGTTATAAGTACTATCAAAATAACTATTACTACAAAATAATGATTAGAACCAATCGACCTAAATTAAGTATGGAGGTACATCTTATCATGCAAAAACATTATAAAGATTTTGATTTATTGTTCCAATCACCAATTGGGAGAGAATTAACTGAAATAAGCACTGAGCACCAGGTTAAAACATATGCGAACTTCATATCAGACGAAACGGATGAAACAGGAACAAGCTTTTTAATAGAGCAGACCATCATTATAGAAGGATATATTTTTTTAATGGGTAAGATGAAAGTAAAAGGAATAAAAAATGAATACGACTTCTATGAATGCTGCCTAAAATTTAGTGTTACCAATAATAGATTCGAACATTTCTGTTATTCGTTTGGCTTAAAGCCGAGCAATTATTGGAACCTTGAACATATTGATATTGAGAAACTCATTAACAACTAAGCCATGCAACCATTTTTATCAAAATCAGACTTTAAAGTAGCACAAGAATGCGCTACCAAGTTATATTATAAAAAAAACAAGTATCCGAGTTTAAAAGAAAGTAACGAGTACCTGCAAATGCTGGCAGATGGCGGATATATGATTGGCAAAATGGCTCAGTTAATATACCCCGATGGAATAGAAATAAAGGGAGATACAAAAGCTTGTATTGAAACTACAGAACAATGTTTAAAGCAAGATAACTGTGTATTGTTTGAGCCTGCCATTTATATAAACAACAAATTAATTAGAGTTGATATTCTGATTAAATCAGGGAATTCATTCGAGTTAGTTGAAGTTAAATCAAAATCATTTAATAGCGTTGAATTACAAACTGCGCTTCAACAAAACAAAATCTATTTCAAAGATAAATGGATACCATACATTGAAGATGTGGCTTATCAAAAAATGGTTTTACAAGAGAAGTATCCAACTTCAAAAATAGATGCATTTTTACTCTTGCCCGACCAAGCTAAAACCACCCCGATAGAAGGCTTAATAAGATGGTTTCAGTTAAAAGAGGTACAACAAAGTACAACCTTTAGATCAGTTGATGTTGAGTTTACAGGAAATCTAGAAGAACTCCGCGCTAACCACATTTTAACCAAGGTGAATGTGAATTCAGAGGTTCTCAAATATGAAAATGAAATCAAACAGCTTGCAAATACTATATACATACCGGCAGTAACTGCCAACACTCGAATTGAAACACCTCTATCATACAAATGCCGCGATTGCGAATACAAAGTAACAAACGAAATGTTTAATCAATCAGGCTTTGAGACTTGCTGGGGTGTTTTAAGTACAGCCAAAAATGATAACAACGAGATCGTTCCACATATACTTGAATTAGGTCAACTTGGTAATATTAATAGGTTAAGTAATCAAGATGGCTGTATCGATAAGTTAATTGAACAAGGAAAAATTGGACTTAAAGAAATTCCGACAAATCTTTTGTATAAGCAAGATGGCAATCCAGCATATAATGGAAGGCCATTATATCAAGTTACTAAAGAGGAAGAGATTTTGTTGCCAGAATTTCAATCTTCAATTCGCGATATTCAATATCCGTTGTATTTTATTGATTTTGAAACATCGCAAATGGCTATTCCCTATCACGCCAATATGCGTCCGTATGAAAAAGTACTTTTTCAATGGAGTTGTCATGTAATAAGAAAACCCGGGGCTGATCCGGAACACCATGAATGGATAAACACAGAGGAGTTTTACCCAAATATTGAATTTGCCAAAACACTAAAAGATTTAATTGGCTACGAAGGAACTATTCTAACATGGAGTTATTATGAAAACACCCAGCTTAAATACCTAATCAAAACACTTGAAGAAAGTAACATTAACGAACCAGAATTGTTAAATTGGTTAAAGCATGTGGCGCAACTTGAAAAAGGTGGTGAAACCATGATTTTAGATATGAATAAACTTGCGCTTCACTATTACTTTCATCCAATCATGGGAGGTAAAACTTCTATTAAAGTTACATTGCCAGCCGTACTTCATGCCACCCGTTCTGAACGCATAAAAAGTTGGCTTAGTAAAGAGGAACTGCTTAAAATATCAGATACAAATACAATATTGAATCCTTACGATTTGCTTCCTAAAATTGAAATCATGGAAAAATCAGAATCAGTAAAAGATGGCTCTGGTGCAATGAGAGCATACCAGGATATGTTGTATGGAGCATTTTATGACAATGCTGAAATAAAGCAACAATATCGAGATGCATTACTTAAGTATTGTAAATTGGATACCTTGGCTATGGTGATTATTTGGGAACATTGGATAAACTTAAAAACAAGTCAAATATGAGTGAAATAATATTAGGCAGTAGTGATTTATGTTTTGAAGGAGAAGCTCGTTATTGTTACTATGGGAATGCCCCTGAGCATATAAGCACAAAAAGTACAAGACGAATTAAAACCACACTGAATTTTAAAAAGACAGTACATGAAAATCTTCAACTAATTTTAAAATTACCTGTTCACTTTTTCAATTCAAGTCCGTTAAATACATTTTTCTATGTTGACTTATTAACTGAATCAATTACTTGTGAGGATACCATTGAACTTAATAAAATAAAAATATCAGAAGTTAGGTTTCAAATAATAAATTGGGGAATTAGAGTTGAAGGGTTAATAATTTACCAAAAAGAACAAGATGGATATCCTATTGAGTTCCGGCTAAATGCTAAGTTTTTATTAAGACCTGAAACTTTTTTTGCATGACAGATATACTACGAAATAGATTGAAATAATTAGAGGCCCATTCCGAACTGACTTATTGATAGGCTTTTATTTGTGATTAAATGTTTCTTAGAATGCATGTTTGCTAATTATATGGCGTTTTGATCAATACTTCTTACCATATTGCCAATATGTCGTTTGCTAAATTAGTTGTTCTCTCATTAATTTTCCTTTCGTTCCAAACTTTGTCTCCGCTGTCATACAAATCCAATATATCAAATCGTGTTATACCCAAGTCAGCATAGTGTCTAATTCCTCGCTTTTTGCCTTCGCCTTCAATTTTTCTACTGAACTCATAATTTCTAATGGATGTATTTAATGAACTGTTTAGCAAGGTCATATTACCTATTGAGTAAATTTTTGAATTGCGTTCTCTTTTTGCCAACTCTATGTCGGTAATGACATTTGATGCGTTATCTAAAACATCAACTTTGGTCCAATATTCTTCCCATTTTTGAGGTATTATGTGTTCTAGTGAATAATTGTATTTGAGTTCCTTTACAGATTGTTTGCTGTCATTTGCCCTTCGATAAAGTTCAACCCAAAATAGAAGTAGTGTTGCATTTTTATTTGAAATACTTGAAAGTCCATTTAACACATCATTATTCGTTTGATCAAGAATTTTCGCATCAACGATTGAGTTATCTTTTATAAACTCCTTACACATTTTATTATAACTCTTTGTTTCTGATTTTGTAATCATTCGTCTGATGACAAGCTGTTCGACTTTTTTCAACTCTTCGCACAGTTTTTTTTCATTGCTGTCATACTTGTAAAACAGAGATAAAATATATGGATGGAAAGTAGATATTTCACACACACTTAAAATATGAAATAGTCGTGAATAATTGTCTTGATAGCTGAATAGCGTACTTCCATTGAAAACAAGAATTTTTTCTCTAAACAGTTTAGCATATTTTGAGATTTCTTTAATGAATGCTTCTAAATCAGACTTATTTATATTTAAAATATATGCTTTGAAAAGGTTTGATAAATCAGAAAGTGTGTGCTTGTCTGGATCAAAAAAACCTTTGATAACAGAAATTGAATGCAGCAGAATTTCAATATTATCTCTCATTAATCTGCCTGTTGCTCTTGGTGTGTCCCAAAAGTTAATTGCATCTTCATCAATTGAAAAAACATTCTCCCAGTTTTCTTTATACAAAGTCTCAACATCCTCAACATTGTCAAATAGGTCTAATGCTTTTTGAAAGAGTGCATTTTTAATTATATCAGCACTACTAAGTCTAACACCAGCACTATTGATCGTATCAAAGATTGCTTGTTCGTCTTCTTTTTCTGATAAGTCAATAATAACTAGTATTTTATTTTCTTGGTCGAGTAATCTGTTGAATAAGTTTAATCTATTACTAACGTCAATGGCATTAATTTTTTCGGTGAAAAACTTTAAGCACTGTAATATTTTGTTGGAGTTTGAGGTGGTCTTTGTAGCTGGATTTTCAACAACAATAGCTTCATATTCTTTTTTGGTAACTTCGTTTTTAATTACCTTCTGAAAATACTTTTTATCAATTTTTGAGTGCTCTATTTTTACGAAGAAGTCCTTGTCTGTTTGATTTTTTTTAAAGAATAGATAATTCTTGATTGAAGAATCACAGTTCTTTTGTGTTTCTTCATCAAAGCTATTATATAACGCTCTTAATAAAATACTTAAAGTTGTAAGTCTTTGTTGTCCATCAATTACCAAAACCTCCTTTGGTTTTCCTGTCTGCTTTTCTAATTGTTTTAAAATAAGTGAACCTAAAAAGTGGCTTTTATTAAAGTCAAGAAGATCAGTTAAAATTTCGTCCCAGTTTTCAATATTCCATATGTAGCCACGTTGAAAGAAAGGAATTTTTACAAGTCCTTCGTTACCTAAAAATGTCAATGACATTGCTTCTGCTTTCATCTATGAATATTTTTTATTAGTTAGTTTGCCTGATGGAGTCATTTACGTTAGCCTTACAATTATAGCAACAAAATGGAAAAAATTATGTGAGTTTGATTGATAGTAGTTAATTATCCTTATCTACTCTCATCCGTTTTCTTTTACTTTCCCAAAAATTTGCAAAAAAGAAAAGGGTTTCAAGACATAATATCTTAGAACCCTTGAATTTGTTAGTGGCCCACTTGGGTTCCCCGATTCTTCCGAAAACCTTTGCCTCAGCGCATCGGGATAAACTTCTCGCCCTTACCAACAACCATAAAAAAGCCACTAGACTTGGTGACTTTCTTGTTTTGCTCCCCTTATTTTGGAAAGCTACAATCAAAATGAGTTAGTTCTGTATGGAATTATCAGGAAGTTGGGTTATTAAGGTTTCGGTAAAATTATTAAAACTACACCCAAATTCATGTTATTCCATTTTTAAACCCACTTTATCAGTCAGGTATAATCTTACATAACAGTTTCTAATTTCAGAGTTTGTATACAATCGAAGTCAAAATGAACAAATTTAATAGGGGTATTCAGAAAATTAGATATTTAATGCCATTCCGAAACCACCTCTAACTAATGTATCTGATCTTACCGACTTTAAAGGAATATCTTGGTAATAAATATTCTCTAGAGCTTGTGCATGAAAATCTTGAATACGAAGATTACAAATTCCGAAAGTAAGATGCTCCAAATCGAATCTTTTGGTCGATTGAAAAGAGTATGACGCCATAAGGCCTATTTCCTTTTTTATCACCATAAAGTTAAAATCAGTAGACGTTTTGATTTCATCACTAATTACTCTGTACAAGGGAAATAGTAAATTGGAATGCAAAATATCTGAATATATGATTTTTCGCTTTTTAAGCCCATTTAGTTTTATCTCAGCAATACTTCCGTGATCTTCAATCAAGCCATTTATAATTCTCTTACTAAAATCAGATAGACTTGCATTATGAGCGCCAAACAAGTATTCAGGAAATTCGGGATCCAAAATTGCTTCTTCTAATGTTGATTTGTTCTTTAAGGCAAATTGATTTAATTTTTGTAATTGTATGTCATCAAATGCAAATAAATACACTCGGCAACTTAAACCGAAAAGGTTGATGGTTATTTGGGTGGAGTCCATTTTTATTAAATAATATTGATATTGTCAGAGCTCTTTTAATGAACCAGAAAATCAAAGATTATTATAATATATATGTTTGAGTATACCATTATCTTGAAACTCACTAGCCACTTTTCTCAGAACATGGTTCGCTAAAGAATCGTTAACTTGTTCAAAAGCAAATATTATTTCACTTGATTTGATATACTTTGAATTTGCTAAAAAAGCATCTTTAATGTGCTTAATCATTATCGTTTCATTATCCCAATCATTTCGATTTTCATAATTCGGTACTGGTATTAAAGTAATATTGAATTTGGGATATAAAGTTCCCGTTTCATTTTTTTCATTAACCTCCTTGCACCATAATGTTGCGAGCTCAGAACTTATGCCTAGTGATTGAACAGCAATTGCATTGAAAAAAGTTAACGCATTAACCGCAACACAAACAATATGAATTTTACCTTTCCTCAAGTCCTCAGTAACTTTCGAATCACTGAGATTTCTATTTAAATTTTCTATTTCCATAAAAAACTTTTTTTATAATTTATCTTGGTACTCACTAAACAAGTCAATCATTAATGTTTTAATCTTATTCGGATGAAGAAATTTGGACTTCAAATCACCAAAATACTATTCTTGTGATCAGGTGAAATGTATATTTTGATTTTATCACCTAATTGATGATTGGTTTGAACATAGTTATTATAATCCTTACCCTGAAACATGATGCGAGGCGTGTGATTCGGATTTGCTAATCTGTTGACATAAGCCGAAACAGGCCCATTTTCCCAACTGCCTAAATACACATTTAGGGCAGTGTTTTGCTCACCGAATAAATGCTTATACTTTGCACTGATATTAAAAAAAGGTTGAAAGAAATAAGCTTTGCCTAATACTATTTCAATTTCAGTTTCTTCCTTAATTAGTATATGATCATCGTCAGCAAAATTACGAACCTTTGGTTTTAACAAAGCTTGGGTATTGATGTTAAAATTTAGGTTCATTTTTTTATTCACTTCATCTAAAGAAGTCGTAAGTTGATTTAACTCCTGAGTGAGTTTCTTTTTTTCTTCAATGATTTGATATAATCGAGTATATTCTTTTTCTAAAATTTTAGTGGATTCATCATTGGAAATATTATCCCAAGAAATTTCAACCTCAGATAAATCAGCCATTGAAATAAACTTTTGTGATTTTTTTAAAATAGACTTTGTCTCTGCAAAATGATCGAGCCTTTTAGCTAATTGATGAAAAAAAAATGGATGATTTCTGAGCATTCCAACAACTTCTTCATACTCCTTTTTGCCCCTTAGTATAAAAATGTTTTCAGAAGGAATCAGTTTACGGTCACCTAAGTCAAATAACTTCATACTGTATCCTTTAATTAGTTGCTTATTGGTGATAACGATATCATCCTGTAAAATTATTTTTTGGGGGTCTACATTAGATATAGCACATTTGGCAAATTCTTCTTTAAGTGGTTCTGCAAATTCAAAAGGAATATTGGAGGGTGCTAAGAGCTGATATATTCCTCCATTTGATAAATTAACTTTAGGCTTAACTTGAACACCTGGTATTATATCGAATACTTCGGTAAGCTTTTTAG
>JBILGC010000096.1:0-4185 GCA_044351265.1 Bacteroidia bacterium | reverse complement strand
GATACCTCGTAAATCCATTGTCTGTAAACATTATGAAATAACCGGCTAAACAGAGGATGAGAAGTGTTCTAGCAATGGTTGAAAAACGTATGGTATCCTTTGGTAAAATGAAATAAAATGCGATAAGTAAGGCGAAAATAGCTGAACGTGATCCTGATGCGACAATTCCCAAAACAAATATAATTAAGAGCCAAATCATCATATTTTTATTACGGGAAGAATAATCATATCTGAAATAACTGAATATTATGAATATTAGACTTATAAGAAAATGAGTTGCTAAAAGGTTTTGATTCACACCCTTCACATCTACTCTTTCAAATTCAGTATCTATTTGTCCAAAATTCTTTATAGCTATATAAACCAGGAACAATGATGATAAAACATACAACTTTAACAGTAGCGGTATCAATGCTACATTTCTCGCAATAATGAGTGCCCCAACTATGGTAATTACCATCCACATTGAAAGACGGAAGATTACGAAGTATGAAGGCATGTTAGCCCATACCATAATACTGCTTGCGGCCCATATAAAATAAAGATAAAAGCTCAGCGAAAATTTTTTCCAATTAATAGGTGCTTCAATTAATAAATAAACTAGAATCATGGCTCCGCCTGCAATTCGAGTTGTTGAACCTATTAAATTTTGTAAAAAGAAGTCTTCCAGTGGAATCAGGAACGTATATAACATTAGTGATAACTCTGAAGTTCTTAATTTTTTGTTCCCAATTTGCACTTTTTAATTATTAATTATTGTTCAAGATATATTTATAGATCTCAATCAGTTGTTCGGTGCACACTTCTACCGAATATGTTTTATCTATATATTCCTTCATGTTAATACAACGTTCCTTTGCTTTATCCGGAAAATTCTTAGACTTTTGAATACAATCAATGAGGCTTTCTGTCGAAATTTCAGGCATTAGCAATCCTCGCTCGTCTTCCCCTAGCAATTCTGGAATGCCGCCAATACAAGAAGCTATGATAGGAATGCCTGCTGCCCCTGCCTCTTTTAATACATTGGGCATGCCTTCAATTCGGGAAGGAAATATAAAAAGATCACATGCCTTCATATATTGATAAACAGTTTCTTGTGGTTGTAGGCCCAAATAAAGTTCATTACTATTGAATTGAAAGGCGTCTTTATCCATAGGGCCAATCAAGATTAGGATTGTATCTGCTAAATCCAATTTTCTAAATGCAGTCAGAAGAACATCAATACCTTTTAAATACGAAATAGCCCCGACATATAAAAAGTAATTTTTATCCGAATTTAATTGAAGACGGTGTTTAAGCATGCTTTTCTCTTCAGTTTTCGTTCTTGAAAAAGATACACTCACCGGATGTATGGTGAGTTCAGCATTTACCTCTGTTATTCGTTTAATTTCTCTAACAATTTCATTGCTAATGCCAAGCATCTTAGCAGCTCCTTTGGCATAACGCTTATGCCTCGAGGTCATTAGATCTGTGTCCTGTTCACACATGGGATATTCCTGGCCATTAATGGTGTAGAGATAGGGTACCTGATAATACTTTGCCAGTTTTTCTACGACATCGCCTAATGGATAAGAGGGATATGAATTGCGAAAATCAATGAGTTCCGGATTCAATTTAGATAAAAGTGGCTTTAAAGAATTGAAAATTAGAAAGGGTCGAAGGCGAAATTTGTCTACAAAAGGGAAGCTTATATACCTTGGTCTGTAAATAGTTACTCCATTTCTTTTTTCTTTTCTAGGTAATAAATGATAGTTTTTTAGACGTGGAATGAGTTTTTCAATCCATTTGTTCGAGTAAGGCAAAGGTGCTATCACCGTTACTTGAATGCCTTTGCTTGCCAACCCCTCGCAAATGATTTTGAAAAAAGGGCCCCTGTTTGGGAATATTGAATGAGCGTATGAAGAAACAAAAAATAGTAAGTTCATTTTCTTGATTAAGTACTTGTACTTATAAGTTGAAACGGGGTTGCATTACATGCTCTCATTCTCAGGCGAATCAAGATAATTTTGGGTAGGCTCCAAATTCTAAACGATAGGATTCAAAAGCTTTTGTAAAATTAACTACATGACTTTTTGTGTTAAAAATAGTATTGAATCTTTGCTCTTCTTCGGTGGTTAAACTTTTGCAAAGTTTGTGTTTTTCATCCTGTATCCTTCCAAAAAAATGCTTACCAGCAATTATCTTTTTACATAATTCATACATTATAAGACAACTGGCCTTGTCTGCATTATTATAAATCATATCAATCGTATCTGTTTCTTTAACAGGAAGTGCCCAAACGCCTATTATTTTTCCTGTATCAATACCTTCATCAATATAATGAGCCGTTAACGCAATGCATTTTTCTGCAAGAATAGCATGGCGAATAACATCAATTCCACGAAAGTATGGCAGCCATCCGGGATGTACATTTATTACACCCCTTGATGCCAAAGCTATGGTATTAGCAGTTAGTATTCCTCCTCCCATCATGATTATATATTCAGTCTCCAGCTTTGATAATAGTTTATGTAATCTTTTGCCATTATTTGTTCCTGCAAAAATTGGTTTTACAGGGTAAGCTGGTAAATTTGAATGTTTAAGTTGTTTTAATAAAAATGATTTGCTTAAAATAAACGAGAGTAATCTCTTTAATGACTTTAAGTTGAATTTTATTTTCTTAGGAAGCGGATAGCTAACTACAAGAATATTAAATGGAATGTTTCCTTCATACAGTAATTTAGCAAGTATTCTGCCATTCTTATCTCCTGATGTTATAATAGTAATTTTATGATTAGTTAAACTGCCAGCGGTCATAGATTCTCCAATTTAATATTTGAGTGGGTGTGGTTATCCAACATTCCGGGTCTGTTTTTAATGTCTCAATTATCTTTAAGAGTTCGAAGGCGAAGCCATCCTGAAAGTCATATCTCAGCGTGTCACTATGCCAATCTAATATTAATAGGCCGTTATTCTTTTTAATTATTTCTAAAAATGAGATTATTGTTTTACTTCTTTCATTATTGCTCTCAAAACAACTTAAACTATCATCCATAGCATTAGGAGGGAATTCATAAAAGGAAGATTTTGAAAGTTTATCCGAAACAGGAATAAACGGCACACAAATCCCCCTTCTAAAGCCAAGAGTATTATTCATACCCAATGAAGAACTGTAGTTATATCCGGTTTCAAGCGCCATTTCAAAAGACAACTGTGTATTAGTATTGTTGATAGACCAATGATGCCCTCTGAATCCCCTTGCTTTTAGTTGATATGAATTTTCAAACCGTTTTTTCTCTTCTAAAAATATACTCTCACTTTTCCACGCATTTAATGAGGTATGCACTCCAATGTCCCAATTCTCTGCTGATTTAAATTTACTTAATATACCTTTAATCGGCTTATAGTACACATTATAATGCAAATCACGATAGTCAGCATGTTTATCAAATCTACTTCTCACGCCAATGAAATAATTTCCTTTGCCTTCTACCTCTTTTTCGAATTCAATCCACTTTTGAAAGGATTTATAATAGGGGTCTATGCTTTTTATGAACGGTAATGAAATGAGAAATTTAATTAAATATGAAATTGTATTTTTAAATTTTCTAGCTTTTAAGTTAAATAAAATATCATGATAAAAGCTTTGCGTTCTGTATTTGAAAATTCTATCGCAATCATGTGAAATTATAATGGCATACTTTTTATTATTTGGCCACGCTGGTGCAATTTTTATTTCTGGTCTTTTGATTTTAATGATACTAATTATCTCAGTACAGAAAAAATTAATAATTGGAAATTTATGGAAATTAATTGACTCTATCTTTTTCCCTGGTGTCCCCACATCAATATCCTGAATAAATTGTTTTTCATGGTAACCAGAAAGGTAATATGAACAACAATAGATAAAATCTATTTCATTAGTTTCTGTAATACTATTTTCTGGTATATATAGATTATTGAAATGTACTATTTGATCGGCAATAATATTCAACCAATTTGTTGGTGGGACTGAGTTAATCAATTCTTTTTTATCTTCAGGAATGCCATAGGTGAAATCGCATTTCGCGATATCTTCACAAAATTCTATTTTGACTCCTATAATATCAAAAATCGTTATTAAGGTAGGGCAAACTAACGTTTCTTTACTTTGTTTTAAATCAGGGTTTATGAATAATTTTAATGTTTGAATCTGCATGTGCTTTT
>JBILGC010000034.1:0-21547 GCA_044351265.1 Bacteroidia bacterium | reverse complement strand
GGACGAACTGTTTTTAAAGTATCCTGATGGAACCAACTATACCGGACAAGTTTGGCCGGGTTGGTGTCACTTTCCAGATTTTACAAAATCCAAGGCTAGAAAATGGTGGGGACAATCATTTGCAGGATATATCAACGATGGTATTGATGGTTTTTGGAATGATATGAATGAGCCAGCTACTTGGGGGCAACGTTTCCCTGATTTGGTAGAAGCTGATTTTGAAGGCCGCAAGGCATCACACCGAGAGTGGCACAATGTATATGGCATGCAAATGGCACGCAGCACTTTTGAAGGCAGTAAAGAACTGATGAAAGGGAAACGACCTTTTATTTTAACGCGCGCAGCCTATGCAGGTATTCAGCGTTACTCAGCCATATGGACAGGCGATAACCGCCCTGATGATGACCATATGTTGGCGGGTGTACGTTTAATAAATAGTTTGGGATTAAGTGGTGTTTCCAATGCCGGATATGATGTTGGTGGATTTGCAGGCGAGGCCTCCAAGGAATTGTTTTGCCGTTGGATGCAAATCGGGTCTTTCTGCCCGTTTTTCAGAAGCCATAAAATGATTGATGCCAAAGACAGTGAACCTTGGAGTTATGGTGAGAAGGTAGAAGAAATCGTAAGAAATTATATTTCACTCCGCTATCGCCTTATGCCTTATTTATACAGTTCGTTTTATGAATCAACCCAAAACGGAATGCCTGTTGCACGAAGTTTGGCCATTACACATACCTATGAACCAATGGTGTACGATTGGAAATACCAAAATCAATATATGTTTGGGCACGGCATATTGGTTGCTCCTGTTACCAGCTATAAAGAAATTAACAAGGTGTATTTGCCGGCAGGAGAATGGTATCAGTTTTTTACTGAAGAAAAATATGAAGGCAACCGCGAATTGTATGTAGAAACACCGATGGAAATGTTGCCGGTTTATGTAAAAGGAGGCAGTATCATACCCATGCAAACCGTTGTGCAGCATGCAGGCGAAAAGTCTTCTGATACTCTGGCTATTCATTTTTATTACGGCAAACAAGCCAACACATTTGAGTATTACGAAGATCAGGGCGACATGTATGAATACCGCAATGGAAAATTCCTTTCAAGAAATTTTACATACCATCCTTCCCGTAATACATTAAGTGTTTCAAAGGCAATAGGCAATCATGTTTCCAAATATAAATTCCTACGTTTTTACATGCATGGTTTTCCGGCCAATGCTTCTATCAAGTTAAATGGCAAAGCTGTGAATGTAGCCAATGCGCAATTGGAAATGATGCCGGGTGTATCTCAGTTTGACCCGATAGGAAAAAGCATAGATGCAAAAAAAGCAGAAGTGGGATCATTTGTAACTGAGCACAGCAAGGATGCAATAAACATCAGCTGGTAAAAGCCACAACCTGCTGAAGATAGTGGCTTACTTGTGGCCTATATTTAAACTATGGTTTTGGCTTTTACCTGTTGCAGGTGAAACTTCACCAAGTCATTAAGTGGTGATTGAATAACTTTGCCCATTTTCATGTCGTAACTTACAGCAACTTCCTCCAGTATTTCCCTGAAAACATAGCCAACAGAGCCTACGCAATTAAAGCTGTAGTTTTTGTAGTCGGGATACTTGCTCACCAGGTTTTTAAAAAAATCCCTGAATGAATCACGTACCTTATTTTTAATATACGGATGTGTTAAATATTCATCAGCAAATTTGCAAAAGCTGGCCAGGTATCGGTTAGGAAATTGTGTGGTGTAAAGTGTATGGAATATTTGTTCGTTGCTTTCAATTTGAAAGCGCTCTTTAAAACGTTGTTGTAATTCGGGCTCAAGGCGTTTGCGCATAAAATCACGCACAATCTTTTTTCCTATATAGCTGCCACTCCCTTCATCGCCTAACAGGTAACCCAATGAATCAATATTCAGCACGCAATCTTCGCCATTATAAAGGCATGTATTGGCACCTGTTCCCAGAATTGCTGCAAAGCCTTCTCTATTGCCAAGCAAAGCTCTGGCAGATCCCAGCAAATCGTGACCAACCAAAATGGTTTCCGCATTTATGAAGGTGCGCACCAATGCTTTTTTTACAATATCTTTTTTTTCCGGAGTAGAGCATCCTGCTCCATAAAAATGAACTTCGCTAACTGTTGAGGCATCAAAATCTTTTACCAAATTTTCAGATAAAGAATAAAAGATCGACTCGGTATCGATAAAGTAAGGATTATAACCTATGGTATGGTAAACCTTAATTAATCCTTTTTCTGGGTGGGTTAATGCCCAGTCTGTTTTGGTTGAACCGCTGTCTGCAATGAGTATCATGATTGTCTGTAACCTTTTAATCCGTAATAAATAATATAAATATAGCACAAAGCCGGTAGCAAATATGCTGTTTTTAAGCTAAAAATATCACCGGTTATACCATATAAGAAGGGGATCAGTGCACCGCCCACTATGGCTGTGCATAAAATACCTGAACCCTCATCAGTTTGAGCGCCTAGTCCTTCAACGGCCAGTGTGAATATGGTGGCAAACATCAGCGAGTTAAATAAGCCAACAGCAAGAAGGCTCCACATGGCAGTGGTGCCACCGCTCAAAATAGAAACCATAACCAATACAAAAGCCATCAATGCATTGAAAGCAAGTACATTGCCGGGTTTAAATTTGCTGAGTATCCAGCTGCCAATAAAGCGCCCAACCATAGCGCCACCCCAGTAATAGGATACATATTTACCTGCTTCATCAGCTTGCATGCCCATTACTTCAGGCAGTTGCAGGTAGCTAACAATATGACTTCCGATAGCTACCTCAGCACCCACGTAGCAAAAAATGCCAATTGCGCCTAGAATAAGATGCGGATACTGCCATGCTTTTTTTGCATTGGTGTTTTGTTGTTTCCCTCCATGCTCAATAGCGGGTAATTTTAGCAGCATGAGCACAGCTGCAATAGCAACCAGCAATAAACCAATCCATATATATGGTTTTTGCACAGCACTCACATCAATGTTTTCAATAATTGAAACGTCTTTAGGTAAGCCTGAAAGAATTAGCATGCTTCCAAAATATGGTGCTATGGTGGTGCCAACCGAATTAAATGCTTGGGTTAGCGTTAGGCGGGCAGAGGAAGAGGAGGAAGGCCCCAAGGCTGCAACATAGGGATTCCCTGCTACCTGAAGCAAGGTAATACCGGATGCCAGAATAAATAATGCAGCCAGAAATAATCCATATATTTTACTGCCTGCTGCAGGATAAAACAAAAAACATCCGATGGCTGCAATCACAAATCCTGCTATCATACTCTTTTTGTAACCTATGCGGTTTATGAGCATACCCGAAGGTATAGACATAAAAAAGTACGCGCCAAAAAAACATAGATTAATAAAATTGGCCTGTGCATAGTTGAGCTGAAAGATGGATTTCATGTAAGGAATCAGAATATCGTTGAGACAGGTTATAAAACCCATCATAAAAAACAAGGTCATGAGAGAGGCCAAGGCAATTCCTGCGTTTGATACCGGTTTATCTTCAAAAGGCTTTGCAGATTTGGTAGTGTTGGTGGATACCATAGTTTATAAATTATGCTATAAGGTGTACAAAATACACTAATATTGTATAATTACAAATGATTTATATGAAAAAAGTAATATTTTATGTGCTTCTGCTCTGCAGCGAAAACCTTTTAGCTCAGCCTAACAAATCAACACCTGTATTTTATGAAATTTTTGTGCGCTCTTTTGCCGATGGAAACGGAGATGGCATTGGCGACCTCAAAGGAATTGCGGATAAATTAGATTACCTGCAACAACTTGGTGTAGGAGGCATCTGGCTCACTCCGTTTCATCCTTCGCCTACCTATCATAAATATGATGTGATGGATTATTATGCCATCGATCCTGAATACGGAACATTGGCCGATTTTAAAAATTTACTCGCTCAGGCGCATGCACGCAATATTAAAGTGGTAATGGATTTAGTGGTGAATCATACGAGCAGCAGGCATCCATGGTTTATAAATGCATGTGATGGGAAAGTACCATACAACAATTACTATGTTTGGAGTGATACGGCAAAAACCAAAGGCTGGTATAATAATTTAAAGAATCCGCAGCAACGCTATTATGGCTTTTTCTGGGAACAAATGCCTGATTTGAATTTTGATAATCCTGAGGTAGAAAATGAAGTACTCAAGATTGCATCATATTGGCTGGCTGCAGGTGTAGACGGTTTCAGGCTGGATGCGGCCCAGCATATCTACGAACCACATGAGCCTGAGAAAAACATGCGCTGGTGGAACAAGTTTCATAAGCATGTAAAACAGATTAATCCAGATGCGTTTATAATAGGAGAGGTATGGAATAAAGATAGTTTGGTTGCAGCATACCTGAAAGATGGCATGGATGCCTGTTTTAATTTCGATTTATCAGCAGCAATTATAAAAGCAGTAAGTACATCAACTCCCGGAGATTTTATTCAGAAACTTGTTGGCATGCATGCGCTGTATCGTTCCTATAATGCCAATTATACAGATGCTATTTTTATCACCAACCACGATCAGGATAGGTATGCTTCCATGCTTAACAATAATATGCTACAGATTAAGCAAGCTATAGCAATCTTGTTTACCTTACCCGGTATCCCTTTTCTATATTATGGTGAAGAAATTGGTATGCTGGGTAAATTTCCTGATGAACTGAGGCGTGAACCGTTTTTGTGGGGAACGGATAATTCGTATAATACAAAATGGGAAAAGGCATTGCATACAACACCAGCTTCTGTTGTGCCATTGGATAAGCAAATCAATAATCAACAAAGTTTGTATGCGTTCTATAAGCAATGGCTAAAACTACGCAAGGATTATCCTTTTTTATCACAAGGTAAACTGGCTTTGTCTGTTTCCAAATATGATGGTTGTATTTCCTTTGAGTTGCACCACAATCAAAATCAATACCTCGTTATTCATCGCCTTGCTCAGGGAAGTTTACAGGTAAAATTGCCAAAAGGTGTCAGTATTTTGCATGCACAGCAGGCGTCAAAATCAGGAACCAGATTTCAATTATCAGCAGGAAGTGTACTTGTAGCAAAAATTAAATAGATAGTAAATAGGTTAATACAGTGTAATATGGAATTATATTTTGCAAAGTGTCCTGAGAAGCATAGCCTCAACAGATATAGCTAAAACCAAATAATGAGGATAAATGTGTTTTGAGTTTATGCTTTACTTCCTCTTCCGAAATGTGCATACCCAACTCTTTTGCAATGGAAGTAACTTGTTTGTCTGAAATGCCACAGGGTACAATATGATTAAAATAACTTAAATCAGTATTGATGTTTAAAGCTAGTCCGTGCATGGTTATCCAGCGGCTGCATCGTACGCCCATTGCACAAATTTTTCTGGCTTTCAGTGGATTCTCCGGCTCAAGCCAAACACCCGTATAGCCTTCATATCTATCGCCCTTTAATCCATATTCTGCAATGGTAAGGATAATAGCTTCTTCCAGTGTGCGCAGGTATCGGTGTATATCGGTAAAAAATTGCTCCAAATCCAGAATGGGGTAAGCAACCAATTGCCCCGGACCATGATAGGTAATATCGCCACCGCGGTTGATGGGGAAATAGGTTGCCTGAATGCTTTTTAAAAACTGCTCATTAATGAGCAGGTTGTTTTCCCTACCGCTTTTACCCAATGTGTAAACGTGGGGGTGTTCGCAAAAAATCAAATCATGAGCAATGAGCTGTTGTTGCTCTAAAGGCTTGTTTCGGTTAGAAAATTTTGTATCAGCTTTTTGTTTAAAGAGTGCTTCCTGTTTATCCCAAGCATCTTTATAGGAAATGAGTCCCCAGTCAGAAAAAGTTACCTTTTTCAATATGCCTATTTGTAAATATCCTTTAACTCTACCGGCTTCTCATCTTTTCTCTTTTTGCGCATGCGCAAATTCAATACTTCTGTTCCCAGAGAAAATGCCATAGCAAAATAAACATAACCTTTCGGCACATTGTAGCCTATAGATTCTGCTCCCAGCAGCATACCTATCATCAATAGGAAGGAGAGTGCCAACATTTTAACACTGGGATGCTTGTCGATAAAATCACTAATGGCAGTCGCGAAGAATAACATGATGATCATAGAAATAACAACAGCAAGAACCATGATGGGTAGATGCTGCGCAAGACCTACGGCTGTAATGATTGAGTCAAACGAGAATACGATATCAATGATAATTACCTGCATCACCACATTCCAAAAAGTAGCTTTTACTTTGCTGCTTTGGTCATGGTTACCTCCTTCAAGCAATTCAAAAATCTCAAAAGTACTTTTGTATAATAGGAATAAACCACCTGCCATTAAAATAATATCGCGCCAGCTAACCGGGTGATTCAAAATGGTAAACAGCGGATCAACCATTTCATTTACAATATAACTGATAAAGCCAAGCAGCACCACACGTATAAACAAAGCTAGGAAGATACCTAGTTTGCGGGCTTTGCCTTGACTGTTTTTATCCAGTTTATTGGTAACAATGGAAATAAAAATGACATTATCAATACCCAGAACAATCTCCATGATGGTTAGGGTAACGAGCGAAAGCCAAGCTTCAGGTTTTAGTAAAAGTTCGTACATGTCAGGAATTAATGGTGCAAAGATATTATTGTTTTATAAAACTTTCTACGCAGGTAAAAATCTCTTTTAATTGCTCAGGTTCAAACCAATGGGCATTGGGTTGGCGCTTAAACCACGTAATTTGCCGTTTTGCATAATTCCGCGAGTGTTGTTTGATGAGTGTAGTGGCTTGCTCAATTGTCGTTCTTCCTTCAAAAGCATCAAACAGCTCGGTGTAGCCAACCGTTTGCAGGGCATATAAGTCTTTGTAAGTAAATAAATGTTTCGCTTCATCTATCAAACCTGCGGCAATCATCTCATCAACCCTTTTATTAATTCTGTTATATAGTATTTCACGCGGGCGGTTTAAAATAATTTCCAGGGTTTCAAATGGACGTGGCTGTTTAAGGCTGTTTTTGCTTAATCCGCCTCCTTCGGCAATTTCTATAGCCCTCATTACCCGTTGTGTATTATTCATATCAATTGCTGCAGCACTCTCCGCACTTATGCGTAATAATCTTTCCTGCAGTGCAACAATGCCTTTGGTTTCCAATAATTGATTCAACTCATCACGTAGCTGTTCATCTCCTTCAGGCATTTTATCCAAACCTTCTAGCAAGGCTTTTACATATAATCCTGAACCACCAACTGCAACAATTGTATCCTGTTCTTTAAATAACTCATTGAGCAGTTTTAGTGCATCGCGCTCAAAATCTCCGGCTGAATATTTTTGGTGAATAGAAATATGTCCAATAAAATGGTGAGGTGCTTCAGCTAATTCATTAGCAGAAGGTTTGGCTGTTCCAATGGATAGCTCCTTATAGAACTGCCTGGAATCTGCGGAGATGATATGGGTATGCAGGTGTTTTGCCAAAGCAATACTGATGGCGGTTTTCCCAACGGCAGTTGGTCCCAGAATGCAGATGAGTTTTTTCGCCTGTTGCTTATACATCAATTATTTCCGTTTACGTTCTGCGAAATCAATATTTTCCTGAAAATTAATTTGCAAATAGGCTTTACCCATATTGGTGTACCATGCTGCCAATGCATCTGCAGGAGGGTTGAGTAGTTCTTTACCCTGATTGTGGTCGTATATAATTTTTCGTTTATCCGTTATCCAACCAAATCCATTGTCAAATGCATAATAGGCAAATCCTGGAGCGTAAGGATTAAATAAATTTTTACTTCTGTAAAATAATGAGTCTCTTATTTCGCACTGTGCCAGAATGGTTGCTGCAATATCTGTATGCATGCCTATTTTTTCAATTGTAGTGCCTTTTCTTTCCGGTTTAATTGCCCCTCCGGTAATCAGCATCGGAATATGATGCCGTTCAGTTTCATTATTGGCGCGCTCATATGGAAATTTACAACTATGGTCTGCTACCAGCAATAATAATGTATTCTTATACCAATCTTCATTTTTTGCTAACTGAATAAATGCATGCAGACAACTATCTGAGTAGTGCATGGTGTTTCTATAGTTATTGCTAACCCTGTCTTTGTCTGCAGTAAAATATTTTGGCACGTCCGCATCAAACCATTCGTGAGTGGTTAAGGTGGTAAGGACCGAGAAAAAGGGTTGATTAACTTTTTTAAGTTCTCTCAGCTGTAATGCAAAAGTTTCATCATCATACGCACCCCAAACGGTTCTTCTTTTTATTTCAAAATCATTCTCACCCATAATTTGCTGTATACCTGCAGCGCGCAAGTAGGCTTCAACATTATCAAAAAATAAGCGCCCGCCTGAAAAAAAAGATGTATGATAACCATTGTTATTATAAGTCCTGATTAGGTTCGGAAGTTTATCAAATTTGCCAAAATCTTGAATAATGGAGCTTACAGGTTGTGCCGGATATGAGCTTAGAGTAGCCAGTAAGCCTTGTTCGGTGCGGTAGCCGGTTGAATAAAAGTTTTTAAATAGGATACCTTCAGTTGCTAGTTTACCAAATTTTGGAGTAACATTACTGTCGCCTCCGTAGCATGCCATCACATCCGGATTCCAGCTTTCAAGAAAAATTATAATGATATTTGGCTTCTGCTTGTCGGTTATCTTAATTGTTGTATCCTTTGGTGTTTGATGTGCTGCGCTAAATAATTTTTTCGCCTCTTCACTGGTAAAGAATTGATAGGGGTTTATATCGTTATTGGTGTTTTTGCCTAATAAATCAATTAAGTTCCAGACTCCATTTAAAGAAGAATAATTGAGCACAGCGTGAGGTGAATGAAATACCCAATTTCGGTTCAGTGGTACGGGCTGAACCCCACCCCGCATCCCTAAAATCATGCTACATAGAACGAATAGAGAAATTACAGTATGCCAGAGTTTATTATTAAGATGCGTAATTTGATTGGTCTGTAGAAGCGGATAAAACTTAACCATGCAAAAAATTACAGTTAGCATAATTATCATCAGACCTATATTCTCCGAAGCAAATAGGGTAGGAAGCACTTCTTCAGGAAATGCGAGATAAGAAAGCGCTTTCCCGTTTAATTTAGTTCCCCATACTTTATAAATTCCCGCATCACCAATAGCTACAATTGAGCAAAATCCAATCATTATGTATTGATAGACGTTTATTATCTTCTTTGCTGATTTGAAAGCCTCGATATATCCCTGTATTATTAAAAGCAACAAAGGTAAAGCAGATAGATACATTGCAGTAGCCAAATCCATGGCAAATGCTTTTTGACACGCGGTTAGTATTTGAAACCATCCAAAATCAAGTGATTCATAGTTGATTGTAAGAAAAATAAAGCGTTGAAATAAAAAAAATAAAAGCCAGTATAGAATAAGTTTTACAATTGCTTTTACCATATGCTCATATTAATTGTACATCCTCCATCTTGCACCTAAACGAAAAGATGAAAGGGAAACAGGATAGGATGGGGTATAGTAAAATCCATTGTTATTCCAGTCCTGATTTACGTGCTCAAACTTAAAGAAGATAATAGCGCGCTTAATCTCTGCACACACAAACGGATCGATAACCGGATAATTTCCAATTCTGGTTGTGTTCTGTAAATAAAATAATCTTGAAGCAGGATTATATGCATTACCAAAATAGCTGCTGTTGTAAAATGCGTCAAATCCTAGCTGAAAGGTCATAACCTTGAACAAGCGTGATTGAAAATAATAACGTACACTGCCACCAAATTCGGGCACTCTAACTTTATCTGAACTGCTTTGCTGATAAATGAGCTGATGCTCAAAAAAGAATTTCCACAATTGAAAAGTTTTGCTCAGCTCAATCGTGGTTAGTTGTATGCCGCTGCTTTCTTGCTGTGGCAGGGCTTTTTCAGTTACATACACAAAATTATTGAGCAGGTGCTTATTAAAAGTTAATGAAAAATTATTTCGTAAGGCATTCGTTTGCATGCGTGCACCTAGTTTAGCAAAGCCCACAGCCTGAAAGGTATTGTTCCAGATAAATTGATTCGATTTGAATAATTGTAAAGTAAAATCCGGCCTGTATTGTTGAATGGTAATCATTGGTGTTAAGCCGAACCATTTGTTTTGAATGGTGTAGAATGCTTGTAACTTATAATCACCAGTATTATAGCCTTGTGCAACATATTGTGCATGTATTCCGTGCAGCACATGATTGTTTTTAACAGATACTTTTTCAATGCTGCCTTCAACGCCAAGGTTATAGTAAAACCTGGTAAACACAATCTGAGATGCATTAATGAGATCATAATTTATTCCGGTTCGTAAAAGCCAGCGGGTGCTATCTATTTGCAGTTTCCCCATCCTTGTAAACTCAATACTATTGCTTAACCTGCCAAAATAGGCAGAATCGTAAGTGGTACCGGTGGTGTCATAATATCTGTTTGGCAATAAAGTGGAGTCGGTGGTTCCATTATTCTCAAATATAAAACTGCTTTCATGGGCATGTATTCGGTGTGCAATCTGAAAAACCGGCTCAAATGAATAAATGCTGTCCTCGCCTTCGTATAAGAAACTGCTCTTGCCAAATCTATAATATTGTTTCAAGTAGCCATCTCTTGTTTTAAATCGTGTTTGTGCATTGCTTAAGTTTACCACTACTTTTTTATTTGGGCCTGTTAATTCCTCAAAAGCGGAATCGTTTTGGTTGCCACCATTCTCTTCGTTTACACCTCTGTTCCAAGTAGCATGTGCCAGCAATACATAACGCTTGTCTTTGCTTTGGTAGTGGGTAAAAAACTGATAATTATACATGCCGGTTATTTGTCTAAGCAAAAATCCTTGCGAGGTAATGCGTTGAAAATCTAAACCCACGTTCCAGCGTGGCAAAATATTTTGTGCATGCTTGGCTTGTAAGAATATCAACTCATTTGAACCTTGCGCATAAAACAAATCGGTATACGGACTTCTGGTATTAAAAAATTTTGTTTGTTGTGGGGTAATAAAATAGCTCTCAAACGGATTAAATCCATATTGAAAACCAATGCTTCTTTCGGCATCAAATAGCAATGGCCTCATAGCGGAGCCAATATTTCCAAGATCCTGAAAGATGATATGTTTTTTATAGCCGGCATGAAAAATTTCATTGCGGTTTAATGTTGTATCCAATAAAGTGTATCCCAACCCGCGGTCTATTTCGTACTCGGTAATATGTTTGGTAGCGGGTTTAATAACACGCGCAGTATCCTGCGCCCTTACCAGGTTTATGGCAGCGATGAGTATAATCGGAATAAAAAGATTTTTTTTAATCAAACTTACTTAATCAGTTTTATGGTTTTTTGTGAATAGCCGTTGTCTAATTGCACCATATATATTCCTTTGTGTAATGAGCTGGTGTTTAAGGTGAGTGGTGTTTCAACTCCCCGGCCATGCAAATAAAAGTTTTTTTCTGCAACACGTTTACCCTGCATATTATATACGCTTACCTTTAACTCATCGGTAAGTTGGTTGCGCAGTTTAATAGATAATTCGTCCTGAACGGGATTGGGATAAATGCCCGCTTCTATTTCAATATCGGTCTCCTTAACCGATAACGGATAAAGTGTATTTAAAACAAATAGTCCTTCGCTTATATCGCTTGCCAGAATATTTCCTGAAGGCAGGTAAGGCCAAACTCCCCAACAGCCATGAAATCCTAAATAAGTGCCAGGAGCATTTTTTGGATACGTATCATAAAAGGCAACCACAGGCGGAACACCCGGAAATTGGTATTTCTCCGGATTTCTTAAGTCATAAACATAAATCCCATCTTCATAGCTGGAAACATAAACGTAGCCACCTTTCCAGTAGGCATTATGCGGCAATGCTTTGGTGTTAGAGTTCCAAACGGTTTTAAAGGAAGGATTTCTGATATCGGATATATCATACAACTTTATTCCCAGGCCCATGTTTTCATCTGTAAAAATAAGCCACTTACCTGTGCTGTCAATCCACGCACTGTGGTTGTAACCGGCCTGTGGATAGGGTGGGGTAATGGAACTAATGAGCACAGGATTGGTTGGATTGCGGTAATCATAAATATACAAGCCTGCATTTTCGGCTGAAAGATAAGCTGTATCATTTCGTGCAAACATTTCATGTACTTTTATAAAACTTCCCTGCGGTGGGTTCAGGCGGCCTAAAAATGTTGGTTTCTCCGGATTCTGAAGTGATAAAATATCCATGGCTGATATGCCTGCAGGTTTCAAAATATTGGTGCACATATACAACCGTTTACTTGCAGCTTCAATAAATATGGTGTGTGTAGAGGACCCAAAGGTGTCATTGTTAAAAACTTCAACCATGGAATCAGGCAAATATTGTAAATCAAAAATCTGCAAGGCTCCTGTTCCGGAGGTACGGTCGCTTACGGTATATAAATAATGAGAGTAGGTTTCATAATCGCGGTTTATGGCAAACTTTGCACGACCGGGTTTCACATCGCAAAAAATCATGGTATTTGGGTTAGTAATGTCAAATACATAGATGCTGTCTGTGCTGCCTGCAATAAAGTACTCTTTGTTTTTTATTGTATCCTTCCAGCCGGTGCAGTCATTCCAAATTTGGTCTCCGTCAACCTTTGGCAGGTTAGGGTTATTCCATTTGCTCAGCACCTTCATGTTTTGCGCTTGTTGTGCATAGCCTATGGTTGTTAAAAAAATAATCCAGATGATGATGCAATTCAATTTTTTCATGACTTGATTAATTCTCTGATTAGTAAAGACAAATTAGGCTCTGCCTTGGTTGCAGCGCGTATTACATCTTCCAGTGTTGTTTTTTGAGGCATATCCGGCAATCCCATATCGGTAATAACAGATACAGCAAATACAGGGATGTCCATATGTCTGGCTACAATATTTTCAGGAACAGAACTCATACCCACGGCATCTGCGCCAATGGTTCTGAGGTAGCGATATTCTGCGCGTGTTTCCAGTGTAGGGCCTTGCACTGATGCATACACGCCTTCATGAACAGGAATATCATGCGCAGAGGCAATAACTTTTGCTTTATCAATAAGTTTGCGGTCGTAGGGTTCGCTCATTTCGGGGAAACGTGGTCCAAGGCTATCTTCATTTTTACCTCTCAGGGGATGCTCAGGCAGCAGGTTAATATGGTCGTTCAGGATCATTAACTCAGAAACCTGATAGGCAGGATTAAGCCCACCTGAAGCATTAGAGATGATGAGGGTTTTGATGCCAAGAAATTTCATAACCCTTACCGGAAAAGTTACCTGCTGCATGCTGTAACCTTCGTAGTAATGAAAACGGCCCTGCATGCATACCACATCTTTGCCGCTGAGTTTCCCGAATATCAATTTACCTGCATGACTCTCAACTGTTGATATTGGGAAGTGAGGAATATCGCGGTAAGAGATTACTTTGTCAGCTTGAATGTCTTCTACCAATCCGCCAAGGCCGGTTCCGAGTATAATGCCATATTCAGGCATTACCTCTGTTTGGGAGCGTATATAATCAGTTGCTTCCTGTATTTGCTGCATTAACATAATTTACGATTGATTGGATGAGTTTTTGGCCGTCATCATTAATAAAAACTATTTCAATAGGAAGATAGTAAAAAGGCAGTTTTTCTAAAAGTGCTTTTTGCGGATGGGATTGAATTCTTTTGGCATCTTTCTCTGTGGTGAGTATGATTTTCTTCTCGGATTGAATCAGCTCAAAGCGCTCACCCAAATCTTTCAGTTCCTTTTCAGTAAAAGTATGATGATCGCTGAAGCGAATGAATTGATGCAAGTGTCCGCTTTGTTTAATAAACCGTGTAAATAAATCAGGGTTGGCTATACCTGCAAAAGCCAGTATGCTGTAATCCTTGATTTCATTGGTTTGCATGCTTTTGGCCTCAAACACCGGATGCAAGGTTTGGCTAGGTTTTATTCCGGTAAAATACACCTCCTGTTCGGGCAGTGGTGCAATGGCTCTAATCATCTCTTCCTGCTCATGCTTGCTCATTCCTTCCTCACATTTGGTAACCACGATGGCCTGTGCTCTTTTATAGCCGTTTCTATACTCTCGTAGCCTGCCGAAAGGCAATAACCAATCTTTATAAAACGGAGAAGCAGCCGGGGTGAGCACGATATTGAAACCCGCCCTAATGCCCAGATGCTGAAATCCGTCATCCATAAGAATAAGATTGGTATTTGGTGCATCGGCCAGCAATTGAGGCACGCCAAGAACCCTATTTGCACAGGCCGCAACAGGCACATCAGGAAATTTATGCTTCATCTGCAAAGGCTCATCACCTATATCTGCAGCTGTAGAATGAGCATCAGCCAAAATATAGCCGCTGGTTTTTCTAAGGTAGCCTCTGCTTAAGATAGCTGCTTTAAGCTGCGGAGGCAAATTGGCTAAAAGCCACTCAATATGTGGTGTCTTACCTGTGCCGCCTGCAGATAGGTTGCCTACACAAACAATGGGAAAATCAAAATCCATCCGTGTAAATACACCTGAGCTATACAACAGGTTTCTGAGGAGGATACCAAAGCCGTAAAGCAGGGTAAATGGCAACAGGAGTAATCGCAGCAGAAACATATTGGCAAGTATACAACTTAACTGCCTATTTTGGCTGCTTGTGGCAACTAAACTATCCGGTTGTAATGAATTGCATGTTAAAGCAAAGCATGGCCGCAAGCAGCATCAGTATTACTTTGTAAATACTTGGACCTACAGGGTTGCCGGTATTTCTGTAAATGCTCATCATACAAATTTCTCAGATACAGCTATTTTATACCATATTCCCATTCGGGTATTTTTAAGCAAGAGCAGAAGCAGCCATCCTGCTGCCCTTGTTCCCAGATATGTAAAATATCCACAAATTGTAGCTAATTCTGTGGATTATGAAAAGTGCTTGAGCACTAATTTGCAGGCTTATTTAAGCGAGCCTTCACCGGTCTTCGTGTAATGATTTGATTATGGCAAAAGAAGTGATTTATGATGAGAGCAGCATACGCTCATTAGATTGGAAAGAACACATTCGTCTTCGTCCGGGAATGTATATAGGCAAGTTGGGCGATGGCTCTGCACCTGATGATGGCATCTATGTATTGCTTAAAGAAATACTGGATAATTGTATTGATGAGCATGTAATGGGATTTGGTAAATCCATTGACATCAAAATTCAGGATAACAAAGTAAATGTGCGCGACTACGGACGCGGCATTCCATTGGGTAAGGTGGTTGATGTGGTGAGCAAAATCAATACCGGTGGTAAGTACGATTCAAAGGCTTTTCAGAAATCAGTTGGACTAAATGGGGTAGGTACAAAGGCTGTTAATGCATTGGCTACTTATTTCAAGGTTCAATCATACCGCGATGGCAAAACGGTTGCAGCAGAATTTACCAAAGGTGAAATTGTAAAAGAATACAAACAACAACAAACCCTTGAGCCGGATGGAACACTTGTGGTATTTACCCCGGATGATTCTATTTTTAAGCATTACCATTTTATTCCTGAGTTTATAGAAAATATGTTGTGGAACTATGCCTACCTCAATTCCGGGTTGGTTATTCACTACAACGATAAAAAGTTTTATTCCAAAGATGGTTTGCTTGATTTGCTCAAGCGCAAAACCAATGAAGAGGAAATCAGGTATCCCATTATTCACTTGAAAGGTGAAGATATTGAAGTGGCCATTACCCATGAAAACCAGTATGGCGAAGAGTATTATTCTTTCGTAAATGGTCAGCATACTACGCAGGGCGGTACGCATCTGCTAGCTTTCAGAGATGCTTATGCTCGCACGCTTCGCGACTTTTATAAAAAAGAGTTTGATTTGGCCGATATGCGGGCCTCTATTATTGCTGCTGTGAGCGTACGTGTGCAGGAGCCTGTGTTCGAGTCGCAAACCAAAACCAAATTGGGCTCTATTAACATGGCACCGGATGGGCCTTCGGTGAAACAGCATGTAATGGATTTTCTGAAAAAAGCCCTAGATGATTATTTGCATAAACATCCACAAACGGCTGAGGCTCTCTTAAAACGAATAAATCAAAGTGAGCGTGAGCGCAAAGAAATGGCCGGTATTAAAAAGTTGGCCAATGAAAGAGCAAAAAAAGCTTCGCTGCACAATAAGAAATTGCGTGATTGTCGCTTTCATTACGATGAAGAGAAAAGCGAGAAGCGCCACGATTCAACACTGTTTATAACGGAGGGTGATTCGGCTAGTGGCTCCATTACCAAAAGTCGCGATGTGGAAACACAGGCTGTTTTTAGTTTGCGTGGTAAACCGCTCAATTGTTTTGGGTTAACCAAGAAAGTAGTATATGAGAATGAGGAGTTCAACCTGCTGCAGCATGCACTCAATATTGAGGAAGGCTTAGAAGGCCTTCGCTACAACCGCATTGTAGTGGCAACCGATGCCGATGTGGATGGCATGCATATCAGGTTGCTTATGCTTACCTTTTTTATGCAGTTTTTTCCTGATTTGGTAAAGAACGGACACCTATACATTCTTGAAACGCCTTTGTTTAGGGTTAGAAACAAGCAACAAACCATTTACTGTTACAGTGAAGAGGAAAAACAAAAAGCCATGCAAAAACTTGGTGCCCGTCCGGAAATTACCCGATTTAAAGGACTTGGAGAAATATCTCCTGAAGAGTTTGGTTTGTTTATTGGAGAAGACATACGCTTGCAGCCTGTAATTTTAACCCAAGATACACCTATACCTAAATTGCTGGAATATTTTATGGGTAAGAATACCATCGATAGACAAAACTTCATTATCGAAAACCTGCGTGTAGAAAAAGATTTAGTTGAAAAAGAAATTGAAGCAGAGGTGTAATAAAACAAAAGTATAAACGACTGAAAGCAATAATAAATGGATAAGACAGACGAGCAAAAGGACAACCCATCAAATGAAAATCATGGATTACATAGTGTAATACCGGTCACAGGTTTATATGAAAATTGGTTTCTAGATTATGCATCTTATGTAATTTTGGAGCGTGCCGTTCCTGCAGTGGTAGATGGCTTAAAGCCTGTGCAGCGCAGGATTCTGCATGCCATGAAAGAGATGGATGACGGCCGCTTTAATAAAGCCGCAAACATCATCGGGCAAACCATGCAATACCATCCGCATGGTGATGCTGCCATTGGCGATGCAATGGTGGGTTTAGGTCAAAAAGATTTACTGATTGAAACACAGGGAAACTGGGGCGATGTGAGAACAGGCGATTCAGCTGCTGCACCTCGTTATATTGAAGCACGTTTATCAAAATTTGCTATTGAAGTTGCATTCAATGGTCAAACCACCGATTGGCAGGCCTCTTATGACGGACGTAAAAAGGAGCCTGTTACTTTACCCATGAAATTTCCTTTACTGGTGGCACAGGGTGTTGAAGGTATTGCAGTAGGCTTGGCTACCAAAATATTACCACATAACTTTTGCGAAATTCTAAAGGCTTCTATTGATTGTACCAAAGGCAAAAGCTTTGAATTGTATCCTGATTTTGCCACCGGTGGTATGATAGATGTTGCCAACTATAACAAAGGTGCCAAAGGCGGCAAAGTAAGGGTAAGGGCTAAAATAGAAGAGCTTGATAAGAAAACATTAATTATTCGTGATATACCATTTGGTACCACAACCACTTCTTTAATCGATTCCATTATCAAAGCAAACGACAACGGAAAAATTAAGATTAAAAAAGTAATTGATAATACCGCCAAAGATGTTGAGATAGAAATACAACTGGCACCCGGAGTATCTCCTGATATAACCATTGATGCATTGTATGCTTTTACCGACTGTGAAACCAGCATATCACCAAACGCATGCGTTATTGTTAATGATAAGCCAATTTTTACGGATGTAAATGAACTCCTTCGTTTATCGGTTGATTTTACGCGTGAGTTACTGAAGCGTGAACTAGAGATAAGGAAGGGAGAGTTGGAAGAGCAATGGCATTTTTCTTCACTGGAAAAAATCTTCATAGAGAAACGTATTTACCGCGATATTGAAGAGTGCGAAACATTTGAGGCGGTTATTGAGACCATCTTTAAAGGAATGAATAAGTTTAAAAAACTTTTCAGACGTGAAATTACAGAAGATGATATCCTTAAGTTAACGGAGATAAAAATCAAGCGTATTTCAAAATACGATTCATTCAAGGCAGATGATTTAATGCGTAGAATAGAGGAGGAGCTAATGCAGGTTCAAGCTGATTTGGACAATCTCAAGCCCTATCAGGTTAAATATTATGAGAATTTGCTAAAAAAATATGGTAAAGGTCGTGAGCGCAAAACAGAGATTAAGATTTTTGATACCATACAGGCAAATCAGGTAGCTATTGCTAATAAGAAGCTATACGTAAACAGAGCGGAAGGATTTGTGGGAACAGGCAATGCCATGAAAAATGATGAATACATTTCTGACTGCTCAGATATTGACGACATCATTGTATTTAGGAAAGATGGTAAAATGCAGGTAAGCAAGGTAGCTGATAAATTGTTTGTTGGCAAAGATGTAATTCATGTTGATGTGTTTAGGAAAAATGATGAGCGCAGAATTTACAACATGATTTATATTGATGGCAAAACCAAAACAAGTTATGCCAAGCGCTTTGCCGTAATGGGTGTAACACGCGATAAGGAGTATGATTTAACTACCGGAAGTACAGGCAGCAAGGTGTTGTATTTTACAGCCAACCCAAATAGTGAGGCTGAAATCGTAGAAATTACCCTTAGCCCAATGTCGCATGCACGCAAGCTGGTATTTGATTTTGATTTTGCCGAGCTGGCTATTAAAGGTAGGCAGGTATTGGGAAATATTGTAAGCAAGTATCTCATCAAATCTATTAAGCTTAAACACAAGGGTGCCTCAACCATGGGCGGCCGTAAAATATGGTATGATGAAGTGATTGGCCGATTAAATGTTGACGAGCGAGGCAGATACCTGGGTGAGTTTGATACGCATGATCAAATTTTGGTGTTATACAAAGATGGTAACTATGAACTTACCAATTTTGATTTGAGCAACCATTATGAGGTAAGTCAGTTGTTGCACATTGGTAAATTCAGGCCAAAGCGTCCGGTTTCATTAATTTACTATCATGATAAGGAAAAGGCTTATATGATTAAACGTTTCTTTATTGAAACGCTTACCCAAAACAAGAAATTTTTATGCATTCCTGAAGGAGATAAAAACCGTGTGGTAATGGCAACCGATCAGCAATCGCCTGCAGTGGTGCTTGAAAGAAAAGGAAGCAATAAAAAAGCCAATACCGAAGATACCATAAACCTTGCAGATTTTATTGAAATCAAGGGATGGAAAACCATCGGAAATAAGTTTGCCGAGAAAGATTTTGTAAGTGTGGTTTTACTGCCACCTGATCCGGAAACCGAAATAGAGGAGGAGGTGAGAAATGATTTGCAGCCAGACCATAAACAAATGCTGTTGGTAAATGATGATATGTTGCGGGAAGAAGAAGAGCGTGTAAAGCGTTTGCTTGCAGATGAGGCTGAAGAAAAATCAGATAAGCCCAAGCGAATCAAAAAGCCGGGTGGTGCAAAGCCAGATGCAGAGCAGCCAAAACTATTTTAACAGAATTTATCTTTCACCAAAATTCATAACCAAAACAAGCTTGGTGAGCTGTAAAAATTAATTAATTAATTCTTTAGCGGCTTCTATTACTTTCTCCGAAGGGTTTTCTCCGTGCAGCATTCGTGCTATTTCTTCCACGCGTTCCTTTTCATTTAGTTTTTTAATAAAGGTGCTTGTGCTGTTTCTATCACTTGATTTATATACGTAAAAGTGCGCATTGGCTTTGCCTGCAATTTGCGGTAAATGTGTTATGGCCAGAACCTGATGTTTTCCGGCATGTTTTTTCATGACCTGAGAAACTTTTAGTGCGGCCTCTCCGCTAATACCGGTGTCAATTTCATCAAATACAATGGTTGGCAATGCCACCTTATCACTAATTAGTGATTTAATACAAAGCATTAGGCGGCTTAGTTCACCTCCAGATGCAACCTGAATCAGGTTTTGCATTTTACCGCCTTTATTGGCAGCAAACATAAAAGCGATTTCATCCTTACCGCTGCTACCATAACTATCGGATACTGCGTGCTCTATTTTAATGCGTGCTTCGGGCATTTGTACCTGTTTGAGCAATTCATGAATCTGCTTTTCAATTGCAGGTAAACTTTTTACCCTTTTGCTGCTAAGCGTTTGTGCCTGAATGCTGAGTGCAGCTTCCAGTTTTCCCAGATCGCTTCTGGTTTCATCAATTTGTTTCTCCAGGCTGCCCAGTGCATCAATATCCTGTTGTAATTGTTGCTGGTATGCAATCAATTCGGCATTTGTTTGAACGCGGTGTTTTTTCTGCAGATTTATGAGCAGTTGCAAACGATTCTCAGCCTCTGCAAGAGCATGCGGATTCGCTAACACCAGGCCAGCAATTTGTTCAGCTTCTGCGGCAATATCTTTTAGTTCTATAGCTGCAGCATCCAAGCGATTGATGAGTTCCTTCAGTCTATCGTCAAATTTTGCTCCTTGGGCCAACAGCTGTTTAATATTTCTTATTTCATCCAACAAATTGTTTTCGGCCCCATCCAATGCATGGTATGCATTACCGGCCGATTGCTGAATGATTTCTGCATGGCTCAGGCTATCAATTTCTTTTTCAAGCACTGCTTGTTCATCTGCCTGCAAGTTGGCATCAGCCAGTTCCTTCAGCATAAACCGAAAGTAATCTTCATCTTGTCTGGCTTTGGTTTCCTTCTCAAGCAATTGGTGAAGCAATTTTTCTGTTTGCTTATATGTTTTGTAAGTCTGCCGGTAAGCCACTATTTCTTTTTCGGTTTCTGCAACCGCATCAACCAGGTTTAATTGAAATGAAGCCTCATTGAGTTCCAGGGTTTGGTGTTGAGATACAATATCTACCAATTGAGCTCCCAGCTCTTTTAATTGCTGTAGCGAAACGGGTGTATCATTAATAAACGCTCGCGATTTTCCTGCAGCGCTTATTTCTCTTCTGATTATGCAGGTGTCTTCATAATCCAAACCTTCACGGTTAAAATAATCTTGTAAAAGATAGGAGGTAATCTGGAAATAGCCTTCAACTACGCATTTTTCATTCTCCGTCATCAATACCTTGGTATCGGCACGCTCACCAAGTATTAATCCAAGTGCACCCATCAATATGGATTTTCCTGCACCGGTTTCTCCAGTTATGATATTCAGTTTCGAATCAAAATGAATATCTACCTCCTTAATGATGGCATAATTCCTTATGTAAAGTCTGCTTAACATGCTTTCCCAAAAATAAGTGCTGCGGTTGATTTTACCTGCACGTAATTTTCAACAAACTAATTCTGCTGAATTTTTTCGTATTTGCTGATATTGCCCGGATTAATTTCGCTGAGTAATGCTACTACTTTTGGCTTTTCATTAGCAGGTGCACCCTTGTAAATATTTACCAGTTCATCGCCCTTGGCTTCAAAAAATACAATAAGCATTACGGTGTTGGGGGCTACTTTAAAAACTTTTTTCACCAGTTCCAAACTGGCATAAATATTTTTTCTTG
>JBILGC010000050.1:0-14429 GCA_044351265.1 Bacteroidia bacterium | reverse complement strand
TTTTCTTGCTGCTTCCTGGTCTTTAATCATCTGGTCCAGCCCCAGTCGGTGGTATTTATAGAACCCCTCGCGCTGCGGTCTAAAACGTTCATTCAGCACATTGTCTGTTAAATTAAATCTGCTGCGTAAATTCCTTTCAAACGGTTGCCAGCCTGCCAAACCTGTTGGTTGTGCATTGTTCACTACCTGAAATGCTTTAACAAAGTAGGGTGTACCTGCAAGCAATCCGTAGCTATCCATATCCATCCCAATAATGTAATAGGCGTAAAATGCCAGCAGTGAGGTAAGGTTGCTGCTAAAAGAGTTATCGTTGAATATCATAGGCTGAAACTCAACAAAAGTGAAGTCCCAGTTTTCATCATTGAGGTTAAATATTTGGGTATTGTATGATGAACCAAAAATAGGCCTGCGTGCCTGAACCTGCGCTGCGCCTTTAAAATGGTTGGTTTTTACATCATACTCACTCATAATAATCTGAATATTACATTCAATACGCTCATTTGGTTTTACCTCTTCCTCTGTCCATTTGCGGGTATTCATAAACTCTGTAAGTGCCTGCTCAAGCGTGCGAAAAATACGTTTATCAGTGAGCTGTATTTGGTTGTCCAGTATTTTAACTTCGCAAAGCAACTCCTGTGCCTGCAGGCAAAAGGCAGTAAACAGTAAACAAATTAGAAGCCCTAATTTACGCATGTATGAGTGCTATAATCTGATTAACAATATCATTGGCAACTTCTGATTTTGATTTTAATTTAAAATCCTGGGTATTGCCATTTTTGTGGATGATGGTAATTTTATTGGTATCATGCGAAAAGCCTGCACCTTTAGACTGCAGGGAGTTTAGCACAATAAAGTCAAGGTTTTTTGCTTTGAGCTTTTTGGTTGCATTTTCCAACTCGTGGTCCGTTTCCAGTGCAAAACCTACCAGTATTTGTTTTTTATTTTTATTGCGTCCCAGCTCTGCTAAAATATCTTTTGTTTTAAGCAGTTTGAGGTGTAACTCATTTCCACTTTTTTTAATTTTAGTTATCGATACCTTTTCAGGTGTATAATCGGCAACGGCTGCACTCATTACGGCAATATCACTTTTGCCGAACTGTTTTACCGTTTTATCATACATCTCTTCAGCAGATGTAACATTTATCCGGCTTATATTTTCATGCTGCAAGTGCAAATCTGTTGGGCCTGAAATTAGGGTAACTTTAGCACCATGCCTTGCAAAGGTTTCGGCAATGGCAAAGCCCATTTTTCCGCTGGAGTGGTTGCCTATAAACCTTACCGGATCTATGCTTTCATAAGTGGGGCCCGCAGTAACCAATACGCGTTTGCCTTTTAGTTTTTGAGTAGCAGTATTGTGATGCGTTAAAAAGGCAACAATTTCTTCAGGTTCCAGCATGCGCCCGTGTCCGTTCAATCCACTTGCCAGCTCGCCTTCTGCAACAGGCAAAACAATATTGCCATACTGCCTTAATTTTTCAAGATTGGTTTGGGTGGATGCATGTGCATACATATCCAAATCCATTGCCGGTGCAATATAAGTTTTGCAGCGAGCTGAGAGGTAGGTGGCCATCAATAGGTTGTCGCAAAGGCCATGAGCCATTTTTGCAATAGTATTGGCAGTTGCAGGAGTTATGAGCAACAAATCAGCCCATAAGCCCAGTTCCACATGGTTTGTCCATTCGCCACTTTCAGCATTCGCTACCAGCTCGCTCTGAACGGGATTTTTACTTAAGGTGGCCAGTGTAAGCGGGGTAATAAATGCTTTGGCATCAGGAGTCATGATAACCTTTACATCCGCACCTTGCTTAACCAGCAGGCGGATAAGCGTTGCTGCTTTGTATGCAGCAATGCCACCCGTTACACCTAAAATAATTTTTTTGCCCTTCAGCATTTTATTCTTCGTTTTTCAAACGATTTTCTTTCTCAGGGTTGCGGTAGTAAATTTTATTATTTAAAAATTCCTCCATAGCAATTGAAGTAGGCTTTGGTAAGCGCTCATAATAAGATGAAATTTCAATTTGCTCGCGGTTCTCAAATACTTCTTCAAGGGTGTCGCTGTCGTGTGCAAATTCAGAAAGTTTATTATGCAATTCTTCTTTCATTTGCGCAGCAATTTGATTGGCTCTTTTAGATACGATAGCCAATGATTCATACAAGTTGCCTGTAGGTGCATCAATTTTTCTGATGTCGCGCACCTGAGTACTTTGAGGTGCATTGTTGTAATTGGTGTTTGCCATAATTTGATGTATTAATTGTTAATTGTTAGTTGTTTCTATTAATGATTGTTATTGTTTGCGTTCCAGTTTCTTCAAGTTGTTTTCTGTTTTGGCATAAAGCAGCCGCAATTCGTTAATGTATTTGCTCTGCGGGTATTCACTCAAAAAATTTTGATAGGCATTCAAGGTTTCTCTCAACCTTTCTGCTTTCTTTTCCTCCACACTATTCATGGCCAGCTCATAATGCGCTTTAACAGTAAGGTAATCCAGCTCTTCCTTTTGTGGCATTTCCGGATAATCTCTGATGGCATTTTGTAAACTTACAATGGCACTCTTGTATTCGCCCATATCATAATACAGTCGGCCCATTTTATAAGCTTTATACGAAAGTTTGTTTCGCAGTTTATCCATCAGTGCATTGCACTCAGATATGTATTTGCTTTCCGGATAAACGCTTATAAACAAACGAAAAGCTTCTAATCCTTTTTCTGTATCGGTTTGGTCAAGGAAATAACTTTGAGACTCCAGATACTGGCAGTAGGCAGTCATGTATAAACTTTCTTCTGACCATTGTCCTGTAGGAAAATTTTCGTAATAAGATTTAAACTGAAAACCGGCCAGCAGATAGTTTTGCAAGCCATAGTTGCAATAAGCGCTATAGTAAAGCACTTTCTCTGCCATTGCTGTTCCGTTAAAATTATCCTGCAACTGTTCAAATAAAATAGATGCACGGTAATAGTCTTTTTTGTTGTAGTAGTATTGGGCTATTTCCAGCTTCTTATTCAGGTCGGGATTTTTTAGTGCTTTTTGATACTTGGAGCAACTGCCCAGCACAAATAAAACCAACATGAGGAGACCTATTTTATGGAATGATCTAAACATCGGCAGCAAACATAAGGCATTTCACGCTGCTTGTAAAGATGCAAAACACAACTATTTTCATTTTAATGCCCACGTAAACAATAACTTAAGACCAAAAAGGGCATTTTTAAGAACTTGATTTTAGACACTATTTTGGAGCAAAATTTTGGCAAATTAAAGTGCGGCATCTCCTCCCATGCTGTAACCAACCAAGTTCAGCTTATCCAGTTTGTTCGAATCCGTATCTTCCAATTTATCATTGGCATAGGTTTGAAAGGTTAACCCTCTAGTGCCGGTAGTTTGCCTCCAAGTCCGCTAAAATTAAAGGCATCAGCTTTAATATTTTAAGGAAGCATGTTTAGCAATTCATCAAACTGAGATTTTGAAGCAAGGGCTCCATCTAGAAACAAAATGGGTATCATGTTTTACTTATTAATGTTTTTAGTATATACATCTGATTGGCCATTGGCTATAGACAGTGTTTTCCATTGTTGCTGCCTAATCATTTTGGCCAGAAAAACCATTTGGCCCACATGGTAGCTGTAGTGTGCCACCTGTCTGTTTATGGCTTCCATTACCGAGTGTGCTTCACCGCGGATATAAACAATATCTTTTAGGTTATCTTCTTTCAGGCCGTTTAATGCATCAAACAAACATTGCCAGCCTTTTTCCCATAATTGTTTTATTTGTGCTGTGTCGGGTTGTTCATGTTGCTCAAATTCTGCATCGCGGTTTCTCCATTCTTTTTCTCCATCTGTGGTAAGAAAGTTTGTCCACCTCGATTGCATATTGCCGCTCAGGTGTTTTATAATTAGATACAGGCTGTTTGATTCTGCATCAGGTGTATAAAAGTATTCCTCATGGCTTATCTGCTCCATTGCTGTTTCGGCCAGCAGTTTGTACTGCCTAAAAATAGCCTCACTGCTTGCTATATAATTTGCGGATGTTTTGCTCATGCATTTGGTGTTTTTATTTTTATCAAAATCAGACTGTTAATAAAATTGTTGAACAGGCGTTATACAAATTTAATTTTAAATTTAATTTTGCCACAGTTAAATGGTTCCTCACTGTATGATTCATCATTCAGTAAGGGATTAAAAGGGAATCAGGTGAAAATCCTGAACAGTACCCGCTGCTGTAAGCTTCATCACCCAAGGGTGTAAACGTAAGCTCCAATCTTTGTCACTGTACAAAATGTGTATGGGAAGACCGGAGTTCTCGGAAGCAAGTCAGAAGACCTGCCGCTTAACAATTTCATCATGAGCTTTCGGGACAAAAAGCAACGTGATAAAAGGCTGACTGCGTTAATATTCTTTTCCGGTCGTTCGTTTATCCCTTCTTTTTTCCTGGTGGCTGAATGGTTTGAGTTATGCAAAAAAAATTCAGTTGTGTGCCTATCTTATTATTGCTTGCATCCTTGCATGGCAAAGGCCAGCTGCTGCCTGATTCTGCCATGACACTCAAAGATGTTTCAGTATATGCCACACGCTTTGATGCGTTTAAAGCCGGTTCAAAATTTACCCTTATTGATTCTGCTTCGCTTGCCCGTGCAGCGCACCTTACATTGGGTGATTTGCTGGCACAACACAGCGCAGTGTTTGTTAAAACCTACGGGCCATCCAATATCAGCACAGCCTCGTTCAGAGGCAGCAATGCAGAGCATACCGCTGTTTTATGGAACGGACTTAATTTGCAAAGCGCCATGTTGGGGCTTGCCGATTTATCATTGATTCCGGTTGATTTTACCGATCTGCTAACCATTGAGCATAGCGGAAACGGTGTGTTGTTTGGCAGCGGTGCCATTGGCGGTGCCATTCGTTTACAAAGCTTACCGCAGTTTGGTCAGGGCATTAAGGCATCCGTTTCTGCAAGCACGGGCAGCTTTGGATATCAGCGCATGGGGATGCAGTTTTCCTTTGGTACCCGCAAATGGTTTTTACGCCTGCGTGCAAGCAATCTTCAAACTGAAAATAATTTCACCTACAAAAATACATCACTTGCAGGAGCTCCTGAGCAACGCAGGCAAAATGCAGCAGTTAAGGGCAGGGCCATTCAATTGGAAAATCATTTTCTGATTAATGCCAATCAATCAATTAATTTTTTTATTTGGTATCAGATGGCCGATAGGCAAATTCCTTCCGTGCTCTCTGCACAAGGGGCCAAAGCCAAACAATTTGATGAATCTATTCGCATTTCTTCAGAGTGGTCGGTTAAATCAGGCGCCTGGCAAAGTTTGGCAAGGGTGGCAGGTTTTTATGAAGTGTTAAACTTCGCTGATCCTTTAACTGTAATAAATTCACATAGCAAAATCAAAACACAAATCAGTGAATTTGAATTGCACTACCGTCCGCATAAAAAGCATGTACTGCTCATGGCTATAAGCAATACATGGTCGGCCGGGCAACACGAAAGTTATGGCGGGGAAAAAACACTCAACAGGCTCGCACTTTTAGCCACCTGGAAATATGATACAGGCAAGCGATTTAAATCCAATGCCGGCATTAGGCAGGAGTGGCCAGATAGAAGTGCAGCACCGTTAATACCTTTTGCCGGTGTAAGTTATCAGCCTATACCTGCGTTGGGTTTGCGGGCACAGGTTGCAGGTTCTTACCGTTTTCCTACATTAAATGAACGCTACTTTGCACCGGGTGGCAATGCTGATTTAAAACCTGAAACAGGATGGGGGCAGGAGATGGGTGCTGACTTTAAGCAAACCACTAAAGACATTGTATTTCATTGCGCGCTTACATTTTATAACAGAACAGTAAACAACTGGGTGGTTTGGGTTCCTTCCGGCAATTTTGCCTCTCCGCGCAATTTGCGCAGCGTGTGGAGCAGAGGCCTGGAAACGGAGTGGGGTGCAAGCAAAAAATTAGGTAAGCACTACTTTAGTATTCAATCTTCCATAAACTACACAGCTACTACCAACCAACGTTCTGAAATAACCGATGATGCTTCCATAGGCAAGCAGCTTATTTATATTCCGCGTCTAACACAGCAACATAGAATAGCATGGCAAATGGGTGCATGGTTTGTGCAATACCTGCATCAATACAATGGTATGCGTTTTATTGCAACCGATAATAGCCATTGGCTAAATGATTATCAGGTAGCCGATTTTGCCTTAGGCTATCGTTTTAAAATGGCCAAAACACAATTTGCGCTGCAAGGCAATATCAATAACCTCAGCGGTGTTTCATACATGGTATTACCGGAAAGACCCATGCCCGGAAGAAATTATGTCTTAACCTTTTCAATCAATATTTAATATGAAAAAACTATTTACCATTCTTTTATTTAGTCAGTCGCTTTGCATGCAGGCACAATCCGTTTCAACCTTTGAAAAGCTAAAGATGCCCCCGCAAGGATATCTGAATGCCTCAGGCGAAGCAGTTAAGAGTAACTTTAGCAGCGGTAATATTCGTTTGCCTAATATTTATGAGACAGCATATGGCGGTTACTGGTCGGCCGGTTGGGCTTTCTCCAATCAAAAAAATGATACGGTGGGTGGGTATACCAATCTTTACAGCGGCTTTGCAGCAGGCGGTAATCAGGCATCTGCAAACTATGCTGTGGGGCAGGGCGGAAGTACCTTATACACCACAGGTGCAGATGCAGGAGATAGTATTAAAGGTTTATATGTTACCAACTCAACTTACGCAGCATTAAGCATGAAAAATGGTGATGCGTTTGCAAAAAAATTCGGAGGATTAACCGGTAATGATCCTGATTATTTTGCCTTGGTTTTTAAAGCATGGAAAAATGGAACGCTCAAAAATGACAGCATTGTTTTTTATCTGGCCGATTTCCGCTTTGCCAATAATGCATTAGACTATATCATAAAAAACTGGACCTATGTAGATTTACGTGTACTTGGCAAAGTAGATTCTTTGCGCATGCAACTCATCAGCTCGGATACCGGATTTTTTGGTATGAATACGCCATCGTTTTTTTGTGTAGATGACATCATCACCCTGAGTGATACCGCAGATTTTGAAAACCTGACGATTGCAACAGGCAGCTATCTGAATAAATCTAATGCAGTGCTTAAAAAAAGCTATCAGAGTGAATTGGCTTTTTTCCCTTCCACTTATATCGTTTCTGAGTTTGGTGATTACTGGAGCAGCGGCTTTGCCATAAGCAGTTTGTTTGATACCGTTACTCCGGGTTATGGCAATCTATACACGAGCTTTGCAGGCTTAGGGGCCGATAGTTCTTTGCAATATGCTGTTTCGCAAAACAGAAGCAGGGTGCTGATACCAACCGGTATTTTGCCTTTGCCTTTTGCAAAAGGAATGTATGTAACCAATACCACCTACGCTGCCTTAAGCATGAAATTTGGTGATGCATTTGCGAAAAAATTTGGCGGACCCACAGGCAATGACCCTGATTATTTCTTGCTAACGGTTAAGGCTTTTTTAGGTGGTGCCCCAAAAACAGATTCGGTTAATTTCTATTTGGCCGATTTCCGAAATGCTGATAACAGCAAAGATTATATTGTAAATACCTGGAAGTGGCTTGACCTAACGCCACTGGGTTTGGTAGATAGCCTTGAATTTATATTGTCTTCCAGCGATAATGGTGCTTTCGGTATGAATACACCTGCATTCTTTGCGCTTGATAATCTTACGCTTGATTTTTCTAATTCGGTAAATGAAGTACAGGCCTTACAAGCGGTAAAGATTTATCCAAACCCTGCAACCGACAGGTTGTTTATTGATGCACCCGATGCCGTGATACATGCCGTTTCATTGCACGATTTGTCAGGCAGGCAATGGCTTGAAAAATCGTTTAATCAAATCAATGAAATTTCATTGCAAGGCATTCCGGCCGGTTTGTATTTGTTAAAACTACAGGGCCAAGAACAAAGCGTGGTTAAAAAAATAATCATTCAATGATATACCGAATACTGATTTGTTTTTGCTGGTTGCCTTGTGCAGTTGTGTTTGCTCAGCCACGCCCTCATGGCCACGAGCAAGCCATTCATCAAGACAGCAATATTTTTGTGGCTTGGGCAACAAGTGCTTCCGTTTTTCGCAGCTTTCAAAGCATTGCAGATGTATCGCTTGGTTATACCACCATTGGAGATGCAATAAGCCCAACAGGAAAAGCCGGACAAAACGGAGTGGTTTCGCTTGGCGATGGGGGCTCGGTTATTTTACAATTTGATAAACCCATTAAAAACGGACCGGGACCAGATTTTGCCGTATTTGAAAATGGCATTACCGTAATTGGCGATTCCACTTTGTTTATGGAATTGGCATTTGTAGAAGTAAGCTCTGATGGCAACCATTATATCCGTTTCCCTGCAATGAGCTTTACACCTACAAACAAACAAATTGTAAATGGTGAGGGCAATAGCCCTGCATTTATTAGCAACCTTGCCGGCAAATATGCCGCAACATGGGGTACTCCTTTTGATTTGCAGGTTTTGCAAGGCAGCACAGGCATAAACCTTCAGTCTATTACACATGTTAAAATTGTTGATGTGGTAGGTAGCCTTGATGATCGTTATGCCACGTATGATGTGCTGGGAAATAAAATCAATGATCCTTTTCCTACACCTTTTGCTTCCGGTGGATTTGATTTAGATGCCGTTGGTGTCATCAATCAGCAACTGGAGTTATATGCAGGCCAGGCTATCAATACAGCATTTATTCAGTTTCCATCGCTCATTCAATCAGATGAGTTGCTCCGCATACAAGATTTACCTGGCAGCGGGCAGCTAACCATTTATGATTTACAAGGCAAAGTTATCTTACAACAAACCATTCAAGACCAAATGCTGACTATACCATCAGGCACCTTAAATCCAGGTTGTTTTATGGCTGCTTTGCATATCAATGGCCAAACGTGGATTAAAAAAATAATGGTGTATTAATGATAAAAGAAATGCGCATCACAAGTATTGGTTTGCTGTTTGGGTTGGTTTTTTGGGCATCATGTGATGACAAGGAGCAGCCATTTACCGATTTTCCTTTACCACCCAAAAACCAGGGCGTGGTATTTATTGGCAGTGAAGGTAATTTTCAGTTTGGCAATGCCGATTTAACCGTGCTGGATAAAAGCAATTATGCACTATTTAGCGATGTATTCTTACAGGCCAATAAATTTAAACTTGGCGATGTGCTGCAATCTATTTATATGCATGAGCAAAAGGTTTATCTGGTGGTAAACAACTCTCAGAAAATTGAAATCATCAGTCCGCAAAACTATGTTTCATTGGGCAGCATAAACGGTTTTACTTCTCCTCGATATATGGTTGCAAAAGAAAATAAAGCCTTTGTATCGGAGTATTATGCAAATGCAATAAGGGTGGTTGATTTGGTGAGCAAACAAATTACCTCCACCATAACCATTCCCGGTTGGGCCGAAGAAATGCTGTGGCTAAACAATAAATTGTATGTATGCAATGCCAACCGAAATCAAATTCTGGTTATTGATGCCACCACCAATGCATTAACCGATAGCATTACAGTTGGTACCGAGCCGGTATCCATCACCGCGGATTATGCAGGCCATATTTGGGTGCTGTGCAAAGGCAGCAAAACCAAGCAAGTGCATCCCACCTTACATAAAATTAATGCCACAAGCGGAGCGGTAGATTTGCAACTGCAGGCAGGGGTTTATGATGATGAAGCCAGAGAGCTTTGCATCAATGCAGCCAAACGAACCTTATACTGGATTTCTAAACATGTTTATGCCATGCCGGTTACGGCAACACAGGTTCCTGCTTTGCCTTTTGTTTACAACAATAAGCAAACATTTTATGCCTTGGGTTTTGATGCCGATGCAGGGGAGTTATTTGTGGCTGATGCCATAGATTATGTTCAGAAATCCATGATATACCGATACAATGAGGGTGGCGCCTTAAAAGGCCAGTTTAAAGCAGGCATCAATACCGGACATTTTGCATTTTATAAACCATGAGTTCAAACACTTTACCATCCCATAAAAAAATACCATCAAAGGCAGAGCTCATCGAGGGAGAGCACTACTATATTAATGAGCAGGGTTTTTGGGTGTTTACAGAAAAATACCACCTGCTGCGCGGTTATTGCTGCAACAGTGGTTGCAAGCATTGTCCTTACCAAACCAAAGAAAAATAAACATGGTTGTTTTAGAGAATACCGAATTTATTATTCAATGCGCAATGCATGGAGCCGAGCTAAAGTCGGTTTTACATAAACCAACACAAACTGAGTTTATGTGGCAGGCCAATCCTGCAGTTTGGGCTCGCACCTCGCCTGTATTGTTTCCTGTTGTTGGCAAATTGCTTGGCAACCAATTGCGGGTTCACCCAAGCACATACCCAATGGGGCAGCATGGTTTTGCACGAGATTGCGATTTTGATTTGGTTGCACAATCATCGCATGAAGCGCATTTTCGGTTGTGTTCATCAGCCAAAACACAAGCACATTATCCATACCATTTTGTATTGGATATTATTTACCGCCTGCACCAAAATGAGTTAAGCTGCACCTGGCTTGTAACCAATAAGGGCCATGATGAGATGCACTTTGGTATTGGTGCTCATCCCGGATTTAATTTGCCCGGTGGCATGAGCCAATATGAGCTGGTGTTTGAGCAACCGGAAACGGCTTCAAGAATTGTATTGGCAGAAGGATTATTCTCTGAAAAACAGGAGCCTTTTTTGAATACTACCGCTGTATTGCCGCTTGAAAAGAGCTTGTTTGATAAAGATGCCCTTGTGTTTGCCAACCTCCGGTCAGAGCAGGTAACCCTGCGAAACAAGCACAGTGCGTATGCAGTAGAGGTAAGCTGGAAAAATTTTCCATATCTGGGTATATGGAGTGCAAAGGGCTGCGATGCGTTTGTTTGTATTGAGCCTTGGTGTGCACATGCCGATATGGTGAGCGGGCACTCTGATATTGGCAGCAAACCCGGCATGCAGCTGCTTAAACCCGGTGAAGTGTTTAGCAGGCAATATTGCATGCGTTTTAAGGGAGCGTAATGGCAGGGGATGTGTAAGCGATAACCTTACATGGCTTTGGCAAAACTTTGCCTATTAATGGAAACAAACAAAGAGCTTTATTCACAAACCGATTTTAAAATTCCGTTTAACTTGTAAGGGGTAAACCAGTTCGGGCATTTTGTAAGCTTATCGTTTTTTTACATTTCGGATAATTTGTACAGCCTAAAAAATTCTCGTATTGTCCGCTTCGCATGGTCATAAAACCGCTTTTGCAACTCGGACAAAGTATTGTGTTCTCTAATATATCAATGTTGTTAAATGTCTGATCGCAACTTGGATAATGTGAACAACCTAAAAATTGATTCTGTTTTACTGAATTTTGTCTAATTACAAGATGTCCTGTTTGACAATATGGACAATTTGTTTTACTCAACTTTTCGTTGTTTACCGTTAGCAAAAAATCGTTATCGGTTACTAATTCCTCTGCAAATAATGAAACATCGTTTGGAATAAGAAGCACGACTTCGTTTTTAGTTCTTGTCAATGCCACATAAAATAATCTTCTTTCTTCTGCAAAACGATATTCTTCATCATCGCTTAATAACAATGACAACATTGGGTCGTCCGTCATTTTGTTGGGAAAACCGAGTAAATGATTTTTTAAGTTTAGCACAATCACGTTATCAGCTTCCAACCCTTTGGATTTATGAACAGTTATGTATTTAAGTTCAATATCTTCAAAACCTTTTACTTCCAATTTGTCGCTACGTTCGTAATACTTGATTTTGCTGTTTGGTGTGAGTTTAATAAATTCATTGATGTCAAAACTATGTCGACCTAAAACCAAAATAGGCTTGTTTCCGTTTTTGTCAATAAGTGACCGGATTTCATTGATAAAAATATCTTCTGCATTGTCTTGTGAATAATAGACAAACTTTATTGGGTTTTCCAAAGGTTCTTTTTTAGATTTTGGATTTTTGGAAATTTGTTTGGTGTTTTTTTGAATGTATTTAGAAGTTATGTCAATGAGAGATTGTGAATTTCGATAAGTTTGCTCAATGAATAACTGCTCGTATTTACCAACATATTTCTCAAAATTGCTGAACAAAGAAATGTCACTACCTGCAAAACGATAAATAGACTGCCAATCATCTCCAACACAGATTAGTCTTGCTCCAGATAATTCCCGAATTTGTTTGATTAGATTGAAACGAGAATACGAAATGTCTTGATATTCGTCTATGATGATGTGCTGATAAGTGTATTTTGTTTTTTTTGTTTTAATGATGTCAGTTGCTTGATTTATCATATCATTAAAATCAATTTCACCTTTCTCTTTGAGTATTTTGTCGTAAGTCTTTAAAATTGGAAGAGCAAACTTCAAAAAGATTTCTTGCCTTTCGAGCATAAACTCATTTTCAGCTTTGGTTTTGTCTGAAAACAAATTGATAATTGAATTATAATCCAACTGTCTTGATTTGGAAAGATTGACAAACGTTATAATAAGATTTGTAATTTCTTTCCCAAAATTCTTGTCGTTATCCGTAACTTTTGTGTAAATACTTTTTGTATCTCTTGGCTTAAAGATTACATTTTCCTTTTTCAGCATTTCCCGTAGTTTGTCGAGCAAAATATGGTCTCTGTTATAGTAAGAAAATGTTTCTAAAAGTTTAGTATTATATGTTTTATGAGTTTCACGTTTTAGCTCCATTTCTTCCACATATTTTCGCTCGTTAAATGGCGTAAGCCATTTGGCTCTGTTATTTTCATCAACTCCAAAATGTTCTAAATAAATGTCGTAATCTTTTAGATAAAAGTCAGGACGATAAACGGTATTGCCAAATGGATACGATTTTTCGTATTCATATTCGATACCATTTAGATACAAGAAATTGGCTATGGTAAGTTCTTCAACGCTTTTTACTTTTTCGCCTTGTATGGTGTCAAGTTCTGCTTTGACAGCCTTGTTTAATTCGGGTTCGCATTTTGACTTTAAAGTCTGAAAATCTACGCCTTTTTCAGTGTCTAATTTTTCTCCAAGCGAATTGTAACTTTCGTGTTCTTTGGGAATGTTCATATAACACGCAACATAAACGATGTATGCTTCCAATGATTCCGCATTGTTGAAAATCTCTGTTTCTAAATATTCTTTAACAATATTGCTTAATGTGTTTTCATTTGTCAATACCGGAACATTTTCAAAATTTTGTTTTATGGTGACGTAGCCGAGTTTATGAAAAGTAGTTACTCTTGCTTGAAGTCCGATGTTTTTTAGTCGTTCATTTAATTCATCTACCGTTTTTTTAGTGAACGATAAAAGTAAAATGTTCTCGGGTTCTACATTTTTCTGCTCAATGAGATATTTAACTTTCCCAAGAATTGTCAAAGTTTTTCCTGAACCTGCGCCTGCAATTATTAAGTTTGAATATTCGTCTGTTATGAGTGCGGTTCGTTGTTGGTCGTCCAATATTTTGCCTTCAACGTCATCAAAATATTGGTTCAGTTTTTCTTTTTGTGTACGAACATAATTTTTATTGTATATCGTAATATAGTTGTCAAAATCACTGAAAATTTCATTAAATTTTCTGACGGTTTTTTCTTTTTTGTAAAAGTTTGATTTGTTTTTAAAGAACTGGCCGATTTCTGAATATCTTGATTTTATTTGGTCACGTTGCACCCAAGTAACGTAGTCATCTAAAGTTTGAATGGTGACAAAAAAGGAAGCAATTTGTTGTAAGTTGTATTGGTAAGTGGTGTTTTGATACTTTTTCTTTTCTAACGATTGTCGGTAAACGATAAAAGTCACTAACAGTGCAATCACAATGATAATAATTATTAATGTCATACTTCTTACTTCTTACTCGTATTTCTTATTTACAGAAGGGGAGGATATTTTTTAATTTAATTTTTTTAGCATGGGGCAGACACGCTCTTTGCCAAGTTTTGGTTTGTGGGTCGGCTTCCCGATAAATCGGGACAAGTTGTGCCTTTTGTTCGTCTGGCTAAAAGAAATTTTAAAAAATGCGAAGGGTCGGCTTTTTCTTTTTCTATTGTCACCTGTCTGAATAGCAAAACACGGTCATCTTGTTTTTCTGTCCGCTTCGTTGATATGGTATGTATGTCGAGTCCATTTTTAGTCATTGTCTTGCTGTGTCGTCTGTCTTTTTAGCATTGGTGGTAACGGTTTGCGTGTAGGCGATGTTGCCTTGTGATGCGCCCCGAGAACAGGGTAAACTCTGCGGCAAGGCAATATTGCTTACACGCTGTTATAAGCATACTCATCTATCCCCAAATATTTGATGTTTTACCATTTGAAAGATTCGTACTTGCGTGTTTTAATTCATTAAATAAAGGTTCAAGTTTGTTGTATCGATTAAGTATAAATGTCATATAGTCTTTATCGAATAATCCACTAA
>JBILGC010000095.1:0-4254 GCA_044351265.1 Bacteroidia bacterium | reverse complement strand
CTGAACTGTATTGCCAAATACGATTTTGTAAAAAAGACTTCAATACATTATGCGCATGCAGATATCCTCCGGACTGAAAAAGCGGCATCTGTTTAGAAAGAGCTGATTTAAATAAAGGAGGTAATTCAAAGCTGGAATAATCAATTTCCGAAATTGGCACAGGCTTCATATTCTCCCAATCAGGATTAATTATTGCAGACTGCATGGTATTGTACCACTTAGTTTGCCAATTCTTTCTAGTCTTTAAGCCACGAATAATACCATTGGTAGGAGATTCAATCCATCTTACTACATGTTGATTACACCATTTTGCCACAGCTTTATCTCTATCAAAGCTTACCCCAACCCCAATTTCTTGATGACTGTAGATGGCCTCAATAGAAAAATGAAGTCGTATATGGTCAAGTACAGATAACATATTGCCATAACATTCAATTACACGTTGTTGAAAGTTGTGTAAGTATTGATTCAGCTGCATAATACTTTGGTGTGCAAAGCGCCAATGCCTGATATCACTGTCGCGATGCTCCAATAAGTCAGGTTCGTACACATAGAGGCAAATAACCGGTAACCCGTGAGCTATTGCCATAGCTGCCGGCCTGTGATCTGTAATACGCAGGTCGCGCTTTAACCATAACACAACTACCGTCTGTTTATCCATTATACCTAAAACATTCATATATGTAAGATGTTTATGATTTATGATTTCATCCGAACAAATAGATAGGGTAATTGAGATGGCCTGGGAGGACAGAACTCCGTTTGAGGCAATACAACTGCAGTTTGGTTTATCGGAGGCAGATGTAATAAAATTAATGCGCCAACAACTCAAGCCATCTAGCTGGAGACTCTGGCGCAAGCGGGTAAATCAGGGTATATCTCAGAAACATGTACACAAAAGAAACGAAGAGATTAACAGATTTAAGTGCAGCAGACAAAGAACCATATCTGGTAACAAGATTAGTAAAAGATGAAAGGTGTAAAAAAGCAGCATTTACCCTCAAAAACATGTGAAGTATGTTCCCGCCAATTCACTTGGCGAAAAAAATGGGCGGTGGTTTGGGATAAGGTAAAATATTGCAGTGAGCGTTGTAAAAGAAACAAAATCAAATAGATGCTGGTAGGAATTGATTATGGAAGTAAAACAGCAGGAACAACGGTAATTTGTTATGGCTACCATCCGGATAAATTGAATTTGGTTGGCACAAGCGTGAAACAAGATGCCGATCAGTTTCTACAGTTGATGCTTCTAAACATCAAGCCTGAGCTTGTTTGTATTGATGCACCGCTATCTCTACCCGGAATTTATCACAATTTGCCTGGTTGCACCGATTACTTTTATCGCCATGCCGATAAAGCCTTGAATGCCATGTCTCCAATGTTTCTAGGCGGACTTACAGCCCGTGCTATCAAATTAAAAAATGAACCCTCATTAAATGGTATAAAGTTTCTTGAAGCTTACCCCGGAGGATTTGTAAGAGAATTTAAGTTGCAGGATTCATACAACAAGAAAGAAAAAGCACTTACGCCACAATTTATTGAAATACTGAAGCATAAGTTTGATGTGAATTTACCTGCATTTGAAATACCCAATTGGCATTATGCCGATGCGCTGATATGCTGGCTTATTGCCTACCGCATAAAAAACAAAACCAATCAAAGTTTCGGGCAGTTGCATGAAGGTCTAATTTATATTTAAAGTGTATCTTAGCACCCATGAAACCCCTTTTAATAGTTGCATTAGGCGGAGCTTTGGGTGCATGTTGCCGATATCTGATTGGACTTTGGATAAAACCAATTGATCCAACTATTTTCCCCTGGCACACTTTTCTTGTAAATATTAGCGGCTGCTTCATCATAGGTATCATTTGTAGTTATTTTAGCTATTATAAAGGGCCTTCAGCCATTGAACTTTTCCTAACTACTGGACTTCTGGGTGGTTTTACTACATTCTCCGGTTTTGGTGCTGAAACCTATCTACTTTTAAAGAATCAATCATTCAAAACCGCCTTTCAGTATCTTGTAGGAACCAATCTTATGGGCCTACTATCTGTTTGGATAGGCTATGAACTCATTTTATTTACAAGGCAATGAAAGGATTGATTACTAAATCAACAGGCAGCTGGTATCAGGTACAGTATGGGACAAAACATATTTCCTGCAGAATAAAGGGTAAATTCAGGCTTGAGGGATTAAAGCATACCAACCCTATTACGGTGGGCGATTATGTGAATTTTGAAATTGAACCCGGGCAGGAAACAGGCATAATTACAGCCATTGAGCCAAGAAAGAATTATATCATACGCAAAGCCAGTAATCTATCCAAGCAAACACATATCATTGCAAGTAATCTTGATCAGGCGGTGCTGGTTGCCACAATTGCCTTTCCTCAAACTTCATTTGGTTTTATAGATAGGTTTCTGCTAACTGCAGAAGCTTACCATATTCCTGCCATCATTGTATTTAACAAATGTGATTTATGTACTGATGAATTAGAATCTGTGCTTACTGATACCATTGAACTTTACGAGAAAAAGGTTGGCTATCCATGCATTAAAACATCTGCAACAACCGGAGAAGGATTGGAAACACTCCGAGATTTGTTAAAAGACAAGATAACGCTCTTAACAGGCCATTCCGGTGTTGGTAAATCTACTTTATTAAACAAACTTGACTCAAAACTGAATCTTAAGACAGGGGCATTATCAAATTACCATTTAAAAGGACAGCATACAACTACCTTTGCTGAAATGCTGGAGCTATGCAATGGAGGCTTTATTATAGATACCCCAGGCATCAGGGAATTTGGTATTATTGGCATTCAAGACGCTGAACTATCGCATTATTTCAAAGAAATGAAACCTCTTATCGGTACCTGTAAGTTTAATAACTGCCTACATAAGGATGAGCCAGGTTGTGCCATTCAGGCTGCAGTAGAAAAAGGAATGATTACTAGAGGGCGATATCACAGTTATTTAGGCATCCTTGCAAACGAAGATTTATACGCATAAATATGAGGTTAGTTGTACAACGGGTAACGAAAGCATTAGTACATATTGAGCATAATCCTTATGCTGAAATAGGCAAGGGCCTTTGTATTCTTTTGGGTATTGAAGAATATGATAGCGAAGCAGATGCAGAATGGCTTGCTGGAAAAGTAGCCGGATTAAGAATCTTAGCTGACCAACATGGATTAATGAATTTATCAATAACGGATATACAGGGTGAGTTATTGGTTATCAGTCAATTTACCCTATTCGCATCAACAAAGAAAGGAAATAGGCCTTCTTTTATAAGATCAGCCAAGCCTGAAAAGGCTATTCCGCTTTATGAGTACTTCATTGCCATTTTAGAAAGGAATACCAAACTACCTGTTAAAACTGGAGTATTCGGGGCAAACATGCAAATTGAATTAATCAATGATGGGCCTGTAACAATCATCATCGATTCAAAAAATAGGGTATAAAAAAATCCCGACCAAGCGGCCGGGATTCTATGTAGTTTGAAATACTCTTAATATTCCCAAAGATCGTGCTCTCTTTCAAATAAATCTTGCTTTATTCTCTCGGATTCAAGTAAAGCTGCAAGTCCATTATCTTTAAACTCCTCTTGTTGATTTATTGGTAAGTCATGATGATTTGCTTCTTTTACAATGTAACTGCTGAAGAGTCTTTGTTCGAACCAATCATCAAAGGTTAATCTTGCGGCATCATTTTGCCTGTTAAAAACCTCTTGAGAAATCATGATATCTCTAATATCATTCTCATTAGAGCCATCTCGCTTATGGTATCTTAGTACGCAGAGTTCCGAATATTCATCAACCTCTTGGCCACCAAATTTTGGTTTGTATAAAGGTGCTATAGCAAAAATCCTAACATACATCCTAGACTCCTTCTTATCAAATATCCAATCTTCATAAACTCTGTACTTCTTAATTCGTTCTTCAGGGACGAATGGATTTGCTGTTTTAATTTGCCTTCCGGTTGGCTCACCTGTCAATGAATCAATTTCATCGCTCACGGTTGAATCTATACTTCTATTTACAATCTCTTCAGGAGTGTACAAGGATGAGAGCGAATCGTCCTTGTATGGCAAAAGTCGACCTTCCATAACAGCTTTATAAAAAACAAGCGAGATAGGGTTTTTAGGCCAAGCCATTACCTGATTTTGCTTCTCTCGTACGTCTATTTCTCTAACTATTCTTTTTGCCCAAAACACATCAGCTTCTCTTAAGTACGGCCAAGGTACAACTTG
>JBILGC010000004.1:0-93800 GCA_044351265.1 Bacteroidia bacterium | reverse complement strand
CAGATATTTATGGAACAGATAATACCAAGTCGCGCATTACGGGTAAAATAAACACAAAAGATAAACGCATATCTTTCAAAGAAATTGAAAACATCAGCACAAAGTCCCAATCAGATGCCTCTGAGTTTTGTTTTATTCAGGTGAATAATGCAAAAATACGCTCGGTAGGTAGCAAAAGAATTATTCAAGGGTCCTTTGAAGGGCGATTCCCGGATGGCAGGTCATGCACAAATGGTAATATTTACTTGGTATCAGCCGATGCGATTGATGAAATGGCAAATAAGCTGCTTACTTCAGAACGAATAAAAAATACAGACTCATTAGAAAAAGCCAAAAGAATTTTTAGTGATTTTAAAAATAAAACTGCAAATACCATATTAGAGAAGCAGGAATCACTTACCGTTCAATGGAAAAGCAGCGAAATCAGTATTGAGTTATGGGATGCTTCCTCAAGCGACAGTGATGAGGTTTCACTATTTATTAATGATGTTGAAGTGCTTGAAAAATTTGTCATCTCTCATCGTAAAAAGATATTGATTTTGCCTTTTAAAACCCAAACCTGTACAATTAAAATAGTGGCAAACAACGAGGGTAAAAGTCCACCAAACACTGCCAGTATAACCGTTAGAGATGGTGATAAAAATACCACATTGATAACTAAACTAAAAAAGGGAGACTCGGCATATATTAAACTAACTAAATAGGTTAGCCATAATGATAAAAAGTGCGTGAAATAATTTATCTGTATACGTAAGTTGTTTCCTTAAATTACCTGACTCACTAGTTACAAACAATGTATTCTCCCTGCAAGACCGGAACCTGCTTAGCTGTGTTTTTCTGCAAGCAAAAAGCCACATCATCGGTTTGCAAGTGCAGCAATTGAAAACGCTTGGCGTGAGAAGATTGACGCACCCATTTCTCCAAATCATCCTGCATAGATAAATATAATTTATGTGCTGCAAGTGCAGCATCACAATCCATTTGAAATGCCGAAGCCAATTCGTTTACCATAGCACCGGCAAACAAAGTATCCTCCAGATTAAACTTATCTTTCCATCCGGCACAAAGCAATATTACAGATTGATTGAGTGCTTTGACTTTAGCACATACAGCATTTAAATTTAAGAACGAACCAATTAATATGTGAGCAGCCTGCATATCCTTAGCCATCTTTATTGCTTTGGTGCCATTGGTGGTAGTAAATGCAATACTGCGACCTGCGATAAGCGGATTCTGATATTCAAAAGGAGAATTACCTAAATCAAATCCATCCAGCTTCAACGCATTTCTTTCGGCTGCACATAAAAAATCAAATTCTTTAAATACCCGACATTCTTCAGGTGTAGCTACTGGCAAAATTTTGGCTGCACCTGTTTGGAAAGCTACACAGATTGAAGTTGTGGCACGCAAAATATCAATTACCACAACGGTTTTGCCTTTTACGTCATGCATTGGCAGCAATGCCGGAGTGTGAACTACTTCAATGCTATTTGCCATAAATCAGTTTTATACCATCCTTGTTTTTGGGGTCAGCCCATTCTTGTACCTTCAGTAATATTGCGTTCCTATCTCTTTCAATTTTCTCAATATAATGATTGCGCAGTATTACCGTTAAATCATTTTCATAAAGCCAGTAGCAGGTAGTATCTGTTGAGCCCTGAATAATAGTTTTAAATCTCTCTTTCCTTTCAGGCTCACCGGCAACTTTTATGAGTTGCTTTTCGCTCATGCCTATTTTTGCTTTTTTAATATCTTTCTTCTCTTCATCCGGTAATTGTGCATGCAGAGACGAAACAGATAGCAAACATATTAATACAAGCAGCAAGCGTATCATCGTATATTCATAAAAGAGTGCATCTTTATATACTAAAGAAAAGGCACTTTCACAACCTTTGCTTTAATGGCTTTATCTCTTATTTCAATAAATATTTCCGTATCGGGTTTAGAAAAAGCAGCAGCTACATAGCCCATACCGATGGCCTTGCTTAAAGAGGGCGATTGTGTGCCGGAGGTAACCTCTCCTATCAGATTTCCAGCCGCATCTTTAATATGGTGGTGCTGACGCGGAATACCACCCCTTTCAAGCATTTCAAAGCCAACCAGTTTTTTGGCAGCCCCGTTTTCTTTAATTGCTTTGTGATAACCTGAGTGTATGAAATTTTTGGTGAATTTGGTTATCCAACCCAAGCCCGCCTCAATGGGAGAGGTTTCATCATTTATATCATTACCGTAAAGGCAAAAACCTTTTTCCAGTCTTAGTGTGTCTCTGGCACCTAAACCGCAAGGCATGATATTGGACTCTTTTCCTGCCTCAAACAAAGCATCCCATAGTTTTCGAGCGTCTTTGTTGTTTACATACAATTCAAAACCACCTGCACCGGTATAACCAGTATTGGATATAATTACATTTTCACAACCGGCAACTGTTCCCGTTGTAAATGTGTAGTACTCCATTGCAGACAAATCTGCATTCGTAAGTTTTTGAATAACCTTTATGGCGTTGGGGCCCTGAACCGCAAGTAAACTCAATTCATCGCTGATATTTTTCATATCTACACCAAAAGTGTTGTGCCTACTAATCCAGTTCCAGTCTTTTTCAATATTTGAAGCATTCACAACCAACAAATACGTATCGGCACTTTTACGGTACACCAGAAGGTCATCTACAATACCTCCTTTATCATTTGGTAGGCAGCTGTACTGCACTTTTCCATCGCTTAGCTTTGATGCATCATTTGATGTAACAAGTTGAATAAGGTCTAAGGCTTTATCGCCTGTTAGCATAAACTCACCCATGTGGCTTACATCAAAAACACCCACACTGTTTCTCACAGCCAAATGTTCTTGTATAAGATTGTTGTATAGCACAGGCATGTTGTATCCGGCAAATTCAATCATCTTCGCTCCAAGCGACACATGTAAATCATTTAATTCTACGTATTTCATTATTGAGCTATGTTATTTGTTAATAGGTTAAGTGTTCAAAGAAAATGCATTCCGTTTAATTCTGCAATGAATTATATTCTGCGGTCAAACCAGTCTCTTCGCCTGGTCATGCGTAAATCCTGCAGCAAACTTGATTTAACATTGATGGTAAATAAGAAACTTTGCCTGAAACCAACAGGTATCCAGTTAAGTTTAAACTCCCAGCAATGCAATTGCCTGATAAAATCTATAGAGGTAAATGTTAGTTCTTTATTCTGCAAATCATAACCGGAGCTATATCCTATTTTCCAGTTTTGCGTAAGGTTAATATCTCCGCTAAAGTTTAGCGTTTGAACATAGTTAGAAGCGGTTTTTTCATTGAGGTTTCTAAAGCGGTCAAATGTTACGGTGTAATTGAGGTTGATACTCCACGGGACATTAAAATCATAATATTCCCAGGGGTTATCGTTCATGTAACGCAATTCGCCTTCGTATGCTTTTTTGCTTGATGATTTTTGTTTAAATGTTTCCGGATTAAAACTTGCCGTTAAGCCCATATTGGCTCTGCTAATAATACCCAAACTTCCACCCTCATTCAAATAAAATCGGTTTAATCGGGTTATTGATTTGAAGCCGTTTGATGAAGGGATTTCCTGATTTAAGTATGGATCGAGTGTAGCTCCCATGTTCACCTGAATGTTTTTAAATAAGCGTGTACGGGCGCTCAAATCAATTGTGCTCAGGTTAAGGGAGTCGGCAAAAATATTATAGGAGGCGCCTGCTCTGATGCTCTCAAATATCTGAACTTTGGTTTCTTTCCGCGCTGTATCCTTGCCCTGCATTATCTTCATTTCAATATTATTATCCAATGCAAAACCTATGTTTCCCTGCCTGCCAAAACCGGGCCCGCCAAAAATACCTTGTTCAAAACGAGAATATTTAATTTCCCTGCCTGCAGTATCCCGTATGCTTTTAAAGTAGCCCCAGCTTGCATCACTGTAATCAGGGGTAAAAGTAAAATCAAGTGTTGGTGTAATAACATGCCTGATGGCTTTTATTGAGCCTTTCTGAAATTGCTTCATCCCATAATAGCGTGTGTTAATTGCAACACGTGGTGTATATGTCCATGCCCTATCAAAACCATTTACGCGTTTGGTAATAATCTGATTGGTTAACGGATCAACAACTTTATCTATGGTTTGAAAGTACCATACTTCATTTAAACCAACACTTGCCGATAATGTATAAAATTTAAACAGCTTAAAGGAGGTTTGAATAGGCAGGTCGTGCCTTACACCGAAACGAGCAGCTGTATCGAGAAAATTAGACCACTCTGAAGTGTTACGACCCCTGAACAAAATGCTATCTTTAGTATTCACATCATTTCTGAACGACATGGTATAATTCATCGTAATGTTTTCATACCACTTATCAGCACTTGATTTGCTTCTTGGTTTTAATGGAGCAAAACTGGCTACAGTAAAAGTAAAATCCGGAAATGACAACGCAACATCTCTTGATTGCGTATTTTGTGCCATACGTGCATTGGTAGAAAAATTATACCTGCCGTTTTTGAATGATTTATTAAAAGCTATGCTGGAGGTAAGCTGATTGGTAATGATATTATTAGGGTTGTAGGAGTTATTGGTGAGATATGAATTGCCCTCACGGTTTACACTTACAATATTTACGTTAGCATTAAATGAGGTATTGGGCCTAGCCTTTGGATCTGAGCTATGCTGCCATGTAAACTGAAAATCTTTTGAACGGTTAAATGTTGGGTCTTCCTCATTGCCAAATCTGTTATCGGCATAATTAAAGAGCAGGTTGCCCCTAAATTTATATCTGTTGGAATAATTGATTCCTGAGCGCAAAGCCCAACTTGCATTGGTAAAAATATCACCGGTAAGGCGCATATCCATTTTTTCTCCGAGTCCGAAATAATAACCTCCATCTCTTAGAAAAAAACCACGGCCGAAAGAACTTCCATACTGAGGAACAATAATTCCTGACGACTGGCCACGCTTAATAGAAAAGATTCCGAAGGGCAAAACCAGCGGAGTTCGCACATCTTCAATAAGCAAATTGGCCGGCCCGGTTACCACTTTTTTATCCGGTATAACTTTTATTTTAGATGCACCAATGTAGTAATGCGGATGTTCTAGCTCACAGGTAGTGTATTTGGCACTTTGCACACCCATTGTATTCTCCTCATCCTTAATAACGTCAGAGCCATGTATATAACCTTCTCCCTCCTTGGTGCGCAATTCACTTAAATAACCTCTTTTGGTTTTGTAGTTATACTTTATAATATCTGCCTTATAATCGGTTTGTGCCTGTTTAAACAATGGCTTGCCAATCCAATTGCCGTTTGTGTCTTGTGTACCTTGGGCAATTACCAGATTTTTTTCAAGCTGAATTTTAATGAAATCAGCCTTCAGCTCCATATCCTCAAAATTAACAACAGCATCGCCATACAGATAAATTGTTTTTTCATCTGCATAATAAGGCATTGAATCGCGGCAAGTGTACTTTACCTTGGCATTGATTGCTGAGGAGGACTCGAACAACTTTACCGTATCCATAGAGTCAAAAGTGCCAGCATCTTCCTCTGCAAGCGAATCTATTTTTTGTATTGCAGGAGCTGTAATATTCTTTACCTGCTCAACTTTTTGCTTAGGCTTTTTAGGTTTGGTTTGATTTTTGGGCTTTGTTTGTGCATACGCAACTGAACACATTAACAGAAAACATGGCAAAAGTTTAAAAGCCACAGATTTAAGTATTGTGGAGGTTTGCTTAAAATTGTAATGTGTTATTGCCAATGAGCGCAAAGCTAATTAAAGTTAAAAACATGGTGAAATTTAGCCGCATAGCATCCATAATTATTTTATCCGCACTGCTATGTGCCTATAAACCATTGGGTTTAATTGGTAACAAAGTTCGTACCGTTGTTGTAGATGCGGGGCATGGAGGGCATGATGCAGGTTGTATGTATGGAGGTGCAAAAGAAAAAGAAGTAACCCTACAGGTGGCACTAAAAGTAGGCAAAGCCATTGAGGCAGAGCTTCCTGACGTGAAAGTGGTATACACCCGCGACTCTGATAATTTTGTTGAACTTTGGGAAAGAGCCGGCATAGCTAACCGCAATAATGCTGACCTATTTGTGTCCATTCATTGCAATGCCAATAAAAAAACTGAAGTGTACGGTACCGAAACATTTTCAATGGGTTTACATAAATCAGAAGGAAACTTGGAGGTAGCCAAACGAGAAAACGAGGTTATTTTGTTGGAAAAGGACTATCAGGAAAAATACGAAGGTTTTGATCCCAACTCTCCTGAAGCCCATATTTATTTTTCTTTTATGCAAAGTGCTTACCTGGAGCAGAGCCTGAAACTGGCATCATTTGTTGAACAAAACTTTACAGAAATTAGAAGAACCAGCAGAGGCGTAAAGCAGGCAGGACTAATGGTTTTATGGAAAAGCAAAATGCCAAGCATTTTAATTGAAACCGGTTTTTTAAGCAATAAGCAGGAAAGAGCCTACTTAACATCAGAAAGCGGACAAGCCGAACTGGCAGGAGCCATTGCTAAGGCTGTAGCCAATTATAAGAAACGGGTAGAAGCATCTAAATAAGTGTTTGCCTAATTTATCAATAATTGTTTAACCCGTTTTTGCGTTTATTTTTGCCCATAAATCAATAGAAGTGAAAATTAGCAGAGAAGTACGCGTTGGAATTTTTTCCATTATTGGCATCAGTGTCCTCATTTTAGGATACAACTTTTTAAGGGGTTACAGCCCGCTTAAAGGATATAACACTTACTACGCAGTATATAATAATGTATCCGGCATTGTAAAATCAACACAGGTAACTATTAATGGCCTTAAGGTTGGGCAAGTGGAAGAAATTGGCATGCTCAGCAAAGGCGATGCCAGTAAAATTGTTGTTACCTTAATCGTTGATCAATCAATAAAGTTACCGCTTGGAACAAAAGCGCTTATTAGCTCTCAGGATTTACTAGGCACAAAAATGATAGACCTTCAGTTGGCCGAATCATCAGTTATACTTAGTAATAAAGATACACTTTCAGGTGAAATTGAAGAATCCTTCTCAAGTTCTGTTTCTAAAATGATGTCGCCACTGAAAGATAAAAGTGAACAAGTATTGGTTACCTTAGACAAGGTTTTGCAGAGCATGAATGAGGTGTTCGATTCTACAGGCACACAAAAACTGGCACGAGGAATTAATGATTTCTCCGGCACGCTTAGTCATATGAATCAGATTTCGGCCAGACTTGATCAGCTAACTACAGAAGAATACGACCGTTTACAAGATATGTTTGGACATATTGAACAAATTACCAGGAATCTTAAAAATAATAATGAGGCTATTGGGCGCTCTTTAAAAAATATGGCTCAAATTACTGATAGTGTTGCTGCAGCTGACTTAACATCCACCATCAACCATACCAAATCTGTGATGAAAGAATTTGCTACAACGCTTGAAAAAATGAATAGAGGTGAAGGCTCATTGGGTAGGTTGGCAAATGATAAAGGATTGTATGATAACCTAACCAAATCATCAGCCGAGTTGGCTGCATTACTTAAAGATATGCAGGAATATCCTGGGCGCTATGTTTCATTCTCCGTATTTGGAGGCAACAAACGCGCTGATAAGGCTGATGAAAAGAGAGCGAAAGAGAAGGCTCGTTAAGAATCAAAATTCTTGAGGTATTCATATACCTTCCCAACAGGCAATCCCATTACATTAAAAAAACAGCCGTTTATTTTTTCTACGGCTGTATAGCCAAACCAATCTTGTATGCCATAACTTCCTGCCTTATCAAATGGCCTATAGTGATTGATATAATGCAAAATATGCTCATCTGAAATATTTCTGCACCACACTTCACTGCATTCTGCAAATGCAAACTGCAGTTTACTCGATCGCAAACAAACACCGGTAAAAACCTCATGCTTATTTCCCCTCAACATTGTTAGCATCTCAAAAGCCTCCTGTGCATCAGCAGGTTTATTCAGCACACGGTTATCAATCCAAACTATGGTATCTGCTGTTAGCAATACTTCATTGTTGAGCAAAGCATCCGGATAAGCATTGGCTTTTTTTTCTGCCAGATACAATGCGATATCGCCTGCTTGTAAATGTGAAGGAAAAGATTCATCTACCTCATAGGTTTTTATTTCGGCATTTACCTCAATACCTTTTATAAGCTCATGCCTACGTGGTGATTTGGAAGCTAAAATCAGTTTTAAATCTTTATTGTTCATGCAAATGAATTGATTCATAAAATTGTAACACCCGCTTTTCAATCCAGTAGTTTCCAAGCCAACCTGTTTTAAAGCCAACGTGTCCGCCTAACTTAGGGTATTCCAAAAATAAATTTGGGTTGTTAATCTCTTGCTCCGCAGGGAAACAATCAGGATGAAGAAAAGGATCATTTAAAGCATTAAGTAACAATACCGGTGCAGCTATGCAGTGTAAAACAAATTTACTGCTGCATTGCTGCCAGTATTCCTGGGCATTGGCGTAGCCATGCAGCGGTGCTGTAAATTGGTTGTCAAAATCATGAAATGTTTTGATGGCATCCAAGTTGTTTACCTGAAAATGTGTTGGAAATTGCTTGGCTTTTTGCTTCATCTTATTTTTCATGCTTGTTAAGAAGCGCTTCATATACATAGTATTCTGCGAGGAAGCAAGAACCTCTGCTGATGATTTCAGATCTATCGGTACAGAAACTGCACAAGCTCCTTTGATTTGCAAATCAATTTTATCCCCCTCCTCAGCAAGGTATCTTAGCAAGGCGTTTCCACCTAAACTAAATCCGCATAGATGTATGCTGGCGTCTGTTTCCTTTTGCAGCAATTGCTTTATATAAAATCGGATATCATGCGTAAATCCGGAATGATAGGAAACCGGCAAACGATTTAGTTCACCACTGCAAGATCTAAAGTTGAGAGCATGCACATGGTAGCCTTCCGAATTAAAAAAACGGGCCATACCTAGGATGTAGCCTGAACTGCTGCTTCCCTCCAAGCCATGCATCAGAATTAGATATTTCTTAGCTGAACCTGTTAGTATATCAGCATCAAAAAAATCGCCATCAGGTGTTTCAACCCGATGTCGCGCATAACCTACCTTCACCTTACGGAATAAAGCAGGATAGATGGTTGAAAAATGTTTATGGGCAAACAAACCATCAGCCTTAAATGAAGATTGAATGACTGGCACCTTACAAAGGTATTAAACAAAACAAAGGTTATGGGGTTATTCTATAGATGCAACAAAACATTCTGGTATATTTTAGAAACGATTTGCGTTTGCATGATCATGAACCCCTCTATACGGCTGAGCTGTCAGGTGCAAAAGTTATTGGGGTTTATAATTTTAATCCATTGCATTTCTTACCTCATCAACTCGGTTTTAGAAAAACAGGCGTTTTTAGGGCACAATTTCTGATTGAATGTGTAAATGAACTGCGTAACAAGTTGCGAAGCGTTGGTAGTGACCTCATCATAACCTATGGCAATTCGTTGCACACCATTCCTGATTTGTGCAAAAAACTCGACATCACAAACGTATACGCACATGCTGAACATGCTCCTGAAGAACGAATGGAAGAGATAGCACTAAAGAAATTATTACATTCAGAAAACATTGATTTCAAATTATTCCAAGGAAATACACTTATTCAGGCATCTGCATTGCCATTTAGGATTCATCAAACCCCTCTCCTTTTCACAGATTTCAGAAAATCAGTTGAGAAAAAAGCTGAATACAAAAATGCGTTTCCAGAGGTTAAAGCATTACAAAACATTGAACATCATTTTTTGCCGGAAAATTACAATCTGCAACGACTTGGCTTTACACCGGAGGAGATTGAAGGAAAACTTTTCTTATACAAAGGAGGCGAAACAGAAGCACTGAAACGACTGCATTATTATATATGGGAAACTAAACTGGTTGCCAGTTATAAAGAAACAAGAAATGGCCTTCTCGGCATGGATTTCAGCAGTCACTTTTCACCTTGGTTGGCAGCAGGCTGCCTGAGTCCGGCTTTGATATTGAGTGAAGTCAAGGCATTTGAATCGACACAAATAAAAAATGACTCTACCTATTGGCTGATTTTTGAATTGCTTTGGAGAGACTTTTTCCGTTTTTCAATGCTCAGGCATGGAGGATTGTATTTCAAGACAGAAGGTATAAGGCATCAATTTATCAATTGGTCAGATAATGATATACTTTTTAATAAATGGCTCAATGGTGAAACAGGATATCCGTTTGTTGATGCCAATATGAAAGAGCTAAAGCTTACCGGATTTATGAGCAACAGAGGCAGGCAAAATGTGGCAAGTTTTCTATGTAAGAATCTGGGAATAAATTGGCTTTGGGGTGCTGCATGGTTTGAATCGGCATTGGTTGATTATGACGTGTGCAGCAATTATGGCAACTGGGCATACATTGCCGGTGTAGGTAATGATGCACGTTTATTCAGATACTTCAATATTGAGAAACAAGCTGATGTATATGATAGAAATGAAACCTATCGGAAATACTGGCTAGAAAAAGAAGGCTACTATAATACCGATATAAAACCGGTGGTAAATTTTGAAGAAACAATAAAATTAGCAGAGAAAAGATTTATGGAATCGCTTGGCTAGCCTCACTCTAATGGCACCACTTCTTCCCCTACCTCATTAATTATTCCTCTGCGTCCGCCAAGTGATACAATGGCTAAGCCATTCTTAAAAGACCCAATAAAATCATACTTTACAGGAATATATTCTTCACCTTGATCATTTATAAAGCCAAACTTACCTGCTATCTCTACTTTTGCTCTAGCTTTTTCCCAAGGATAAATGGCATCATATTTACAAGGCACAAACTCCTCTCCTCCGGTGTTAATAAATCCTTCTTTGCCATCTTTCTCTACTTTGGCAATACCATTCTTAAAAGGATGTATTTTATCATAACCCGTTTTAGGCTTTCCCTTTTTCTGACTGAAAGCATTGAGCGTGAAAACCGATACAAAAAATGCTAGTAATAAATATCTCATTACAAAAAATTATGGCCAAATATAAGAGTTTCTGTGAAACATGCCGAATATGATGCGATACAATTCTAAACCAAACACGCCATCTATTGGCATGTAATTACTAAATTATCAAGTAGTTAAAAATAATTATCAGTGATGATGCCCACCAGGACCATGCACATGTCCATGATCAAGCTCTTCAGCAGTGGCCTCCCTGATTTCCATTACTTCTACATCAAAATTGAGCTCTACACCGGCTAAGGGGTGATTGCCATCAATGGTTACTGTTTCATTATTCACCTCCGTTACGGTAACAACAAAGCGCTGCTCGGCCGAGCCAGCCTCAAATTGCATACCCGGGCTAACCATCTGGCCACCAAAAGCAGTAATAGGCACCTGTTGGATAAGTTCATGGTTTTTAACTCCATAACCTTTCTCAGGACTCACCTTTATTATAAATTTTTCGCCTGCTGTTTTTCCTTCCAATCCTTCTTCCATGCCGGTAATTAAATTGCCTATGCCCTGAATATAGGTAAGAGGGTCTTTTCCGCTGCTGGAATCCAATACTGTTCCAGCATTATCTGTAAGGGTATAATGGATAGAAACAACTTTGTTTGACTCAATTTTCATAGCTGAATTGTGTAAATAATAATTCTTAAAGTTCAAATATGCGTTTAAGTTTTTACAATACCATATTTAAAAAAGAAACCTTCATTCAAACTGCCCAAATATCCTTCATTCAAATTGCTGCAGGAAAGTTTTGAAAAGCTCCGATAAAAAAACAGCCTGCAAATGCAGGCTGTATAAAGGTTTTAAATTATTACTTCTTGTTAATGAGCTTAAATAACTCATCCAATTTAGGTGAGAGTACAATTTCCGTTCTGCGATTTTTAGCTCTTCCCTCAGCAGTTTCATTGCTCGCCTTTGGCATAAACTCTCCTTTGCCGGCTGCAGTTAAACGTTTAGCATTTACCGTATATTCTTCCTGTAAAATTCGCACAATATTGGTAGCACGGTGCACACTTAAATCCCAGTTATCTTCATAGCGTGCTGTTTTAATAGGAATATTATCAGTGTGCCCTTCTATCTCTACATCAATTTCATTGTTTTTATTAAGCACCTCAGATAGTTTCTTTAAGGCTTGTTTGCCTTTATCTTCAACCTCTGCACTACCCGATTTAAAAAGTAACTTGTCACTTAACGATACATACACTTTCCCGTTTTTCATTTCAACAGAAATCTCATCCGAGTTAAAGCCCAGCAGTGCTTTTTTTACCAAATCATTAATAGCATTTGTTATGGAATCTTTTGCTCTGAGGGTTGCCTCAAGCTCTGCTAACCTGCGTTCGCGCTGTTCCAGCAGCTTACGCTGTTTCTCCAATTCATCTGATTTTTGTGTGAGTTCCTCTGACTTAATTTTTAATGCATTGTTTAAGCGCTCTGCCTCACTCATGCTCTTCTTCATCAACTCATTATATTTAGCATTAAGCTCAGCATACTGACTTTTCAGTGCGTTGTTCTTTTCGGTACATTCATTGTATCTGGAGCTAAGTTCTCTGAAAACAGAATCAAGGTAGCGGTAGTTGCGTCCTCTCTCTGCGGTGTCTTTATTAAAGGCAACAACCAAATCATTGAGCGAGTCGCGCTGATGTATGGCTCTTTTCAATCTTTTAGAAAGAAAAAAGTTATAGGATTTTTCTTTAATAGTTTTAGGTTCCTCAAAAGGTGTTTTGGGATCTAGCTGAGCTTTGGTTGTTGTGGCAACAGCAAGTAATGAAAACAAAAATATGATGTAAGATTTCATGCGTATGAATTTTTTGATAGGCAAATAACAAATTAAAAGAGGTGAAAAGAAGGCTTATTTATTCAGACTAAGGCAGAGATGTATAGCATATTGCACAGCCATTTTACTGGCCTGCCGCAGGTTTATCAACTGCAACCACAACCGGTACTTTTGCTCTGTTCAATACATCAATTACATAAATCATGCTTTCAACAGAAATACTTTTATCCATGCGCAGCACAATAGAAGGATTTTGAAGGGTTGAGGCTTTTGAAAGTATAGCACCTTCAAGTTGTTCAAGGGTTACTTCTCCTTTATCAATATAATATTTCAAATCGGCCGAAATAGAAACATTGATAATCTGATTGGGAATAGACTGGCCTGTTTTGGCTTTGGGCAGCAATAATTTAATGGCGTTGGGACTAGCCAGCGTAGAAATAATCAGAAAAAACAGCATCAGAAAAAACAGGATATCAGACAATGCGCCTGCCTGCACTTCTGCATGAACGTATTTCTTTTTTCTGAAATTCATTTTACTACAGGTTTATACAGAATATCCATAAACTCGATGGCTGTTACTTCCATTTTATTAACTACTCGTTCTATACGTGTGTTGAGGTAAGTATAAAAAATGTATGCAACCACACCAACTATCAGTCCGGCCGCAGAGGTAATCATCTTCACATAAATACCACTTGAGATAACACCAATGCTGATATTATCTGCCAAGGAGATATCATAAAATGCACGAATCATCCCTATTACCGTTCCAAGAAAACCAAACATTGGGGCAAGAGCTGCTATAGCAGCAAGTAAATTCACATTCTTCTCCATTTTGTATACTTCCACGCGTGCCGTATTTTCAATAGAGCTTTCAATATCGCGGATAGGAGAACCCAGTCGGGATAATCCTTTATGAACAATTACAGCAAAAGGAGAACCAATGCGCTCACAGTAAGTCATAGCTCCTTTGATGTCTTCTTTATGCAGCAAATCTTTCACGTTGTTTACCAGATTTACATCAATTTTACTGGCTTTGCTAATGAATAAACTTCGTTCAATCATCAGAAAAACAGAAACCAGTGAAAGAAACAGAATAGGAACCATAATCCAACCGCCTTTTAATATCAATCCCAGCACGGATAAACCTTCTTGTTCTGTTGATACAACCTGAACGGTTGCCTGCAATAATAATTTGATCATAACTACTCTTTTATAAGCTCTTCAAGATTAGAGCAGAATAAAAACTAATTTGTTATTAGTTCTGCACATGTGTGGAAAGCAAAAGGGCCACCCCCATTGGGCAGCCCTTTCAATTATAGTGATCTGAAAGCCTTGTTATTCTTTCTTTTTATCAAAGTCAATTACTATAGGTGTTGCAATTGCAATTGAAGAGTATGTACCAAATACTATACCCACCAGTAAAGCAAATGTGAATCCCTTAATAACTTCGCCTCCAAAAAGAAACAACACTAAGGTTACCATAAACACGGTTAATGAGGTAATAATAGTGCGGTTCAAGGTATTATTGAGAGCATCATTAATAACCTTTTTCTTATTATTCTCGTGGTGATGTGTGCCAAGGAATTCACGGATACGGTCGAACACAACCACTGTATCATTAATAGAGAAACCAATGATGGTTAAAACAGCTGCAATAAAGTTTTGGTCAACCTCCATGGTAAAAGGAAGTATTCCATCAAGCAGTGAATAAAAACTCATCATCATTAACACGTCATGCGCTAAAGCAATGGTTGCACCAAGAGCATATTGCCATTTGCGGAAACGAATGAGTATATACAACCCTATTCCAAATAACGCAATAATAGCTGCCCAAATAGATGCTACTTTAATATCATTGGCAATTGTAGGACCAACTTTTGCTGAACTCAATATTTCAGCATTACCCAACTTGGCTAAACCTTCTTTTACCTTTGCTTCTACCATATCGCTAGCACCTTCTGATGTTTCATTAATCAGATAAGTTGTGGTTACCTTGTATTTGTTACCTGTTCCAAAAGTTTTTACTTCAGGTGCATTCCCATCTAGGAACGGGGTTAATTGCTCCCTTACTTCAGCTCCTGATATTGGATTTTCAAATTGAACAACATAAGTCCATCCACCCTTAAAATCAACACCAAGGCTAAATCCTTTTGTAAACATTGATATTAATCCTGCAATAATTATTGTTGATGAGAATATGTAGAACAATTTTCGCTTGCCAACCCAATCATAATTAATGTTTTGAAATGCTTTTTCAGAAAATGATCTAGCGTATTTCACAATCTGTCCTTTTTCAATTCTCCATTCAGTCAATACCCTTGAGAGCAAAACTGCAGTAAACATTGAGGAAAGAATACCAATTATTAAAGTTATCGCAAATCCCTGAACAGGACCTGTGCCGAACGCATATAAAACGAAACCGGCAAGCAATGTTGTTAGGTTTGCATCTATGATGGATGAATTGGCATGAGCATATCCATCTGCCACAGCATTTTTTATACTGCGTGCATTTTGTAGCTCGTCTTTTACACGTTCATTTATAAGCACATTGGCATCCACAGCCATACCTATGGTTAATACAATACCAGCTATACCTGGCAGTGTTAGTGCAGCTCCCAAAGATGCGAGAACTCCGATAATAAAGAATACGTTAATTAATACTGAGATGTCTGCGATGTATCCTGAGTTATTATAATAAACAACCATAAAAATCAAGATTACGATGGTAGCAATGACCATTGACCATAATCCCTGACTTATAGCTTCAGCACCCAAAGTAGGACCCACAACAGCTTCTTCAACAATGCGGGTTGGTGCAGGTAATTTTCCTGATTTAAGAATATTTGCTAAGTCGGCAGCTTCTTCGTTGGTAAAGCTTCCGGTGATAGATGAGCGGCCATTGGGTATTTCATTTTGAACAGTTGGTGCAGAATAAACTACATCATCCAATACTATAGCAATGCTCTTACCGATATTTTGTTTGGTGAGGTTTTTCCAGATGCGGGCACCTTCAGCATTCATATTCATTGCCACTTCAATATCTCCTGATTGGGAAATATCTCTTCTTGCGTCTGTAATCTTATCACCTTCCAAAGACGGGTTCCCGTCCTTACCGGCTTTTACGGCATGCAATACAACGGCTTCGTTATTATTTCCGAATCCTTTATAAGCCCAGAAGAATTTTATGGTTGAAGGGAGCACAGCCTTAACCTCAAAACGGTTAAGCATGGCATTAATTTTAGCCGTATCTTTAACCATTGAAATTCCGCAAGCCGAACCTTTGGCAATAAGCATATTGTTCTCATCGGCATAAGGGCGCAAGTAAGCAAACAATGGATTTTCGGCAGAGAATTCCTCAAATGTCTTTTCCTTGTTTGCAGTATCTTTTTTGATTGAGTCGGGCTTTATAGCGCTTGGCTTGGCCAATCCTGCAAGGGCACTTGCAGCAGTATCGGCTTTGGTTGAGTCAGATTTTATACCTGCTTCTGATTTCATCACCTTAGCCAAAATATCATTGGCTGAAGTAAGGTGTTTAAAAGCTTCAGCATTGTCATAGGTTTCCCAGAATTCAAGTTTGGCGCTTCCCTGCAGCAATTTGCGCACACGCGTAGGATTATCAACGCCCGGCAATTCAACCAAAATACGACCACTGCCTTCTAATTTCTGGATATTGGGCTGTGTTACGCCAAATTTATCTATACGTGCACGTAAAATCTGGAATGAACGATCAATTGCCTGATTGGCTTCCTCACGCAGATAAACCAATACCTCTTCATTAGTTGAACTAACCTTAATACGATCCTTATTGGTTTGATTGGCAAAAATTGCCGCCAAACGACCTTCAGGAACAGTTTCTTTATATGCCTCACCAAATAATGTAACATAATCAGCTTGGCTGGTTTTCATTTTTTCTGCAGCAAGCTCAATTGCTTTATTAAATCCGGGATCAGGGTTGTTATTGGCTAATGCACGCACCATTTCTCCAAGAGAAACTTCTAGGGTTACGTTCATACCACCTTGCAAATCCAGACCTAGATTCAACTCACGCTCTTTACATTGCAAATAGGTATACTCGGCAAAACCAAGGTTGTAAACAGGCTCACGTGCAATAGAATCAAGATATGCTCTTTCTTTCATCACATCACCTTCGGCAAACGTTTTTGCCTCTTTTTCAATTCGATAAGTTATCCATGTGAACGAAAGCTGAAATACCGATACAACGGCCATAGCAATCGCAAATAACTTTACTGCTCCTTTACTTTTCATTTGATATTCTAATTATTAACTGATTTGTTAGTGTTAAATTGATTTTACTAATTTACAAAGCGGGCAAATATAAGGCATGACATAAGATTTTGCAATGTTCATCAATTATTAGCCTCCATATTGATTATGAGCATATTAAAGGCTTATTAGGTTTTTTCAAGCCAAACCTTAAAGTGATCTTCCACCACACGCAGGCTATTTTGAAAATGGCTGTTGTTGTTAATAATCAAGTCGGCCTTTTCCTTGTAAGGCAATAAATACTGCCTGTAAGCAGGCATCACATGATTCTCCCATTGATATAAAACGAACTCAGCGGTAATATTTCTTTCAGCGGTATCCCTGCTCATTCTTCGGTTCAGTTTAATTTCATCTTGTGCGTCAATAAATATCTTTAAATCAAACAGGTTAAAAATATCCTGCCGGTAGAAAATAAATAAACCCTCCACTATAATTATAGGTGCCGGATTAAAAACCATCCAATCTCCCAGCTGCTGCTCATGCTGAAAACGATACTCCCTTCTTTTAACGATTTCACCTCTGCCCAATGTGATGATATCAGCATAAAATGCATCCAGATCAATACATTCAGGCAAATCAAAATTAATATGGCCGTTCTCATCTCTAACATGATTTGTTGCCGGTTTATAGTAATTATCCTGCGAGAGTATACATACCTCTTCCTGATGAAATAAAGCACCTAACTCCTTGATAAAACGAGTTTTACCTGATGCACTGCCACCTGTAATACCAACTAAATAAGGCCTGGTCATAATTAAATGGATGGTTTAAAGTGTTTGCAATTAGCGTATTTCTGCGCAGAAAGCCAAAACCAATAAAAGGCGTTACATTCTGTTAAAATAAAATCAGGAAACTTTTATTATAAAAATAGTTTCCATTGTAAAAATAGTTTTATCTTTGGCCGGCCTATTAAAATTGATGCATGGAAAAAGAACAGGAAGTAAAGACCAAAATTTTGCTTGAAGCCAAAATGCTTTTTATGCGCTACGGCTTTAAAAGCATAACCATGGATGATATTTCCAGAGAGCTGGGAGTATCAAAAAAAACATTGTATCAGCATTTTGAGGATAAGTATGATTTGGTTGACCGTTGTGTTGATCATCAGATTATCGATATGAACTGCAATTGTGATGAACTAATGGAGCATAGCGAAGACCCGATAAGTGCCATGCTGTCTATTTCAGATTTCATCGGCAATGTTATTCGTATATTAAATCCGAGTGCCATGTTTGATTTGAAAAAGTACTTTAAACCGGCATGGGATAAACTCCAGGTAAACAGAAAAAATCACATCTACAATCTGGTGATTAAAAATCTGGAAAACGGAAGAAAAAAAGGCTTATACCGAAAAGATATTGACCCTGAAATAACATGTAGAATTTTTGTTTACCTCATTGGGTTTATTACAGATCCTGAGCACTACGACAGGCAGGAAATGGATTTCAAAACCCTTCACTTGGAAATGACCAAGTATCATTTACGTGCCATTTGCACCCCAAAAGGGATAGAGTTATTAGAAGATAAATTAAAACACCGAAAGTAAATCACACTTTATATGAAAAAATTCCTCCTAGCTACCTTTTTACTATTATGCTTTTTTACTAAGGCTGTATCGCAATCAGAAAGTGCATTTAGTCTTAAGCAGGCTATTGAATATGCAAAGGCAAATAATGCCAATGCAAAAAATGCCAAACTTGATGAGAAAGCATCCCTAAAAAAAATTCATGAAATCCGAGCAATAGGCTTACCTCAGGTAAGTGCAAGCGGACGCTTTGTATACACGCCCCAAATTCCTACTATAGGTATTAAGAATCCCGGCTTTTTTGGGCCCAATCCAACTGTTGAGTTTCCTCAGGGAATTGATTACTCCATTAATGGTACACTAAGCGCAAACCAATTGTTGTTTGACGGATCATTTCTTATGGGGCTTAAGGCTGCTAAAGAGTATGCCTTGCTGGCTCGCATCAATAGCGAAAGAACAGATAAACAGATTGCCTCAGATGTAACCAAGGCATATTTTCTAGTGATTATTACAGAAGAAAATATCAAATTAATTGATAAAAATATTCAAACACTGGAGAAGATTCTATCCGACATGAAAGCTTTATATAAAAATGGGCTGATAGAAAAAACAGACGTTGACAGAATTGAACTGGCTTATTCCAATACCAAAGTTCAATCGGGCAAACTACAGGATGCACGAGAGATTACTTATTACTTGCTTAAACTGCAAATGGGTTATCCGGGTAATCAAAAGATAAGTGTTACGGATAAGATGCAGGACATCTATTCAAATTTGGCCGATGCAGATGCGCTCGCTGAAGAGAACGTTGTTTATGCTAACCGTCCTGAATATAAAATGCTGGAGCAACAAATTAAAATGCAAACACTAGATAAGAAACGTTATCAGTTTGGTTATGCGCCATCATTGGTAGCATTTGCGCAACATCAGCAAAACGCATTTGCCGTAGATTTTGGTTCACTTAACAACCGTTATTATCCCGGTACACAGATTGGGCTAAATCTGTCTTTACCCATATTTGACGGATTTATGAAAAACTCTCAAATCGAACAGGCAAGAATTAATATTCAGAAAACACAAAACCAGAAATCACAGTTTGAAAGCGCCATTGAAACAGAAGTTTTCTCAAACAGAACAAAATATCTTAGAGCTAAAGAACAGATACAAGTGCAAAAGAAAAACATGGAACTGGCCGAAGAAATTTACAATAAAGTTAATATTAAATTTAGCAACGGTGTTGGCTCCAGCTTGGAACTTTCGCAAGCAGAAACAGATTTAAAAACAGCACAAACCAATTACCTCAATGCCATTTACGATCTGCTAGTTGCAAAGACAGATTTGGAACAATCATTGGGCAAATAACCACTTTAACTAATGCAAATATCAAATAAAATATATATGAAAAATTTACTCGTACTGCTGGCAGGATTATCAGCGCTTACTACAATTATCTCTTGCGGCCAAGGACAATCAACTTTAGAGCAGAAGAAAGCTGCTATCGAAAAACTTAAATCTGAGCAAGCAACAATTGAAGATAAAATTAAGACGCTTGAACTTGAAATTGCTTCAATGGGAGATTCTACAAAAGCCGATGACAGCAAATCTAAATTTATTGCTGTTACGCCTTTAATGCCACAAATATTTGAACACAGTATTGATGTGCAAGGCAATGTAGATGGCGATGAAAATGTTACCCTTACCGCTAAAATGGCCGGAAGTATTAATAGGGTTTATGTAAAGGCAGGCGATGCTGTGAAACAAGGACAAACACTTGCTGAAATTGAACATGAAATAATTGATGCACAAATAGAAGGCCTTAAAACAAACCTGAGGCTGGCTACAGAATTGTTTAACAAACAGAAAAATCTTTGGGAGCAAAAAGTTGGCACTGAGATTCAATATCTTCAAGCAAAGACCAACAAGGAAGCCTTGGAACAGCAAATGAATTCACTGATTGAAACGGAAAAAATGTATCGTGTAATTGCGCCTATAGCAGGAACCGTTGATGAAGTATACATCAAAACCGGTCAAACAGTTGCCCCGGGTGTACCGGCCATCAGGGTTGTAAATTTTGGAAAACTAAAAGTAGTAGCAGACATATCTGAATCTTATGCCAGTGCTGTAAAATCAGGAGACGAAGCCTTGCTATTTTTCCCTGATATAAATAAAAAAGTTAAATCAACAGTAAGCTATACTGCAAAGGTAATTCACCCGATGAGCAGAACATTCGGAATTGAAATATACCTGCCCTCAGAAAATGTTTATCGACCAAATATGGTAACTCAAATCAAGATTATTGATTATAAAAAGAGCAATGCAATGGTTGTACCGGTTAACACCATACAAAAAGTAGATGGCAAGGAGGTGGTATATGTGGCAGTGAAAAATGGTCTAAAAACGATTGCACAAAAACGTGAAGTAGTTGTTGGCTCCATGTATCACGACAAGGCAGAAATTCTGAGTGGGTTAACTGAAGGTGATTTACTTATTACAACAGGATTTCAAGACCTCACAGAAAATCAGTCAATAAAATTTTAATCAGGGTTATACCATCACATCTGTTAAAACTAATTTATGAAGGACCTAGAAAAAGAATTTAAGCCATCAAGCTGGTCAATTGATAATAAAACAAGTATTTACATACTTACCATTATCATAACATTGGCAGGCCTGTTCTCCTATATTGGCTTACCCAAGGAGCAATTTCCTGAAGTGAAGTTCCCAAGCATACTTATCACCACCATTTATCCGGGAACCTCGCCAAAGGATATGGAACAACTAGTTACCAAGCCGCTTGAAAAGCAGCTGAAAACCATAACCGGAGTAAAGAAGATAAAGAGTAACTCCGTACAAGATTTTGCAATTGTTAATGTTGAATTCAATACTGACCAAAATGTTGATTTGGCATTGCAGCGTGTAAAAGATGCCGTTGATAAAGCTAAAAAAGATCTACCCGATAATTTGCCGGATGATCCCCGCGTAACAGATATTGATGTGTCTCAGATTCCCATTATGAATGTTCATATATCCGGTGACTTACCATTGGATAAAATGAAAAAATATGCCGATGAACTGAAGGATGAGATTGAAGGGCTAAAGGAAATAACACGCGCTGATATGGTGGGTGCTTTAGAAAGAGAAATTCAGATTAATATAGATTTAATGAAGGCTGAAATAGCCAATATCACCTTTGACGACATTAACCGTGGCATAGCTAGCGAAAATGTTACCATTTCAGGTGGATCAATTGATATGGATGGCATTAAAAGATCAATCAATATAATTGGCCAATATAAAGATGCAAAAAAACTTGGCGATATTGTAATCAGAGGTGCAACCGGTGCTACCGTTTACTTAAAAGACATAGCCGAGATTAAAGATGATTTTAAAGAAAAGGAAAGTTACGCCCGACTGGATCATAAAAACGTAATCACACTCAATATTATAAAAAGAGGTGGGGAAAATTTGCTTGAAGCATCAGATAAGATTACTGCAATTTCTAAGAAATATGAGTCAGATATTTTTCCTCCAGGGTTAAAAGTAACCATAACCGGTGATCAATCAGAAAAGACACGCGTAACGCTTCATGATCTAATCAACACCATCATTATTGGCTTTATCCTTGTTACCCTTATACTCATGTTTTTCATGGGCGCAACCAACGCCATATTCGTTGCAATGTCAGTGCCACTCTCTTGTGCCGTTGCCTTTTTGGTTTTCCCTGTAATCGGATTTAAACTAAACTTCATCGTTCTATTTTCCTTCTTGCTTGCGTTGGGTATCGTAGTTGATGATGCCATTGTGGTGATAGAAAACACACACCGTATTTTTGGCAATGGTAAAATGCCGATAAAAAAAGCTGCGAAACTAGCTGCAGGAGAAGTATTTCTACCTGTATTTTCAGGAACCATGACCACACTTGCTCCTTTTGTGCCATTGGCATTCTGGCAAGGAGTAATCGGAAAGTTTATGTTCTTCCTTCCGGTTACGCTTATTGTAACGCTTCTTGCATCGCTTGTTGTTGCTTATATCATCAATCCGGTTTTTGCGGTTGATTTCATGAAGACACATGAAGAGGAAGAAAAGGAAAGAAGAAATAACAAAAAATATAAAATCACGGGAATTATTTTTGGTGTGGTGGCACTGCTATCCTATCTGGGAGGCAATATTGGTTTCGGTAATTTCATCATTACTTTATTTGGTTTATACACACTTAACCGATTTGTGCTGCATAAATGGATTAAGTACTTTCAGGATAGAACGTGGCCAAAAGTTCAATATAAATATAAGCAATTTATTGAGTGGACACTTTATAAAAAGAACCCCATATGGATGGTATTGGGAACTATAGCATTGTTTTTTATAACCATTGTTTTTACAGGAATACGTTCACCTAAGGTGGTGTTTTTTCCTCAGGCAGAGCCAAACTTTATTTATACTTACATCACATTGCCCATAGGCACACATCAGGCCTACACTGATTCGATAACAAAAATTGTAGAAGATCGTGTTTATAAAGTGGTTGGTGAAAACAATTCACTGGTTGAATCTGTGATTTCAAACGTAGCAGTTGGTGCCGGAGATCCACAGCAATTTGAAACAAACTTTAATGCAAATCCACATCTAGGAAAAGTAACAGTGGCTTTTGTTGAGTTTGCCAAAAGAAATGGAGAGTCAACTGCCAAGTACATGGACTTAATTCGTAATGAAGTAAAAGGCATTCCGGGAGCAGAGATAATTGTAGAACAAGAAAAAGGCGGCCCGCCAACAGGCAAGCCGATTGCTATTGAAATAACAGGAGATAAAATTGACTCTCTGGTAAAAACAGCTGCTGAACTTAAACACTATCTTGATTCGCTTCAGATTCCCGGAGTTGAAGAACTAAAATCGGACGTGCAATCAAATAAACCGGAAGTATTGGTGATGGTTGACAGAGAGCGTGCAAACCGCGAAGGCATTAGCACAGCGCAAATTGGCATGGAATTAAGAAAGGCGGTATTTGGCTTAGATAAACCTAGCAAGTTTAAGGATGCCAATGATGAATACCCCATTCAAATCAGGGCAAGAAAAGATCAACGCTCTAATATGAATGCCATTATGAATATGAAAATAACGTTCAGAGATATGAATATGGGCGGACAAATCAGACAAATTCCTTTATCCTCAGTTGCAGGTATTCAATACAATAACACTTTTGGAGGAATTAAAAGAACAAATGAAAAGCCCATGATTACCATTGCATCGAACGTATTAACCGGCTACAATGCAAATGAAATCGTAAACAAAATAGATAAAATTATTAAGCGTTATCCGCTGCCAGAAGGCGTAACTGCTAGAATGGGAGGCGAACAAGAAGAGCAAAAAGAAACAGGTGCATTTTTAGGCAAAGCCTTGCTGGTAGCCCTTGGATTAATATTTCTTATTTTGGTAACACAGTTCAACTCTATCTCTAAACCTATTATTATTTTAAGTGAAATTTTGCTCTCACTTATTGGTGTATTGCTTGGCTTCTCTATATTTAAGATGGAAATCTCTATTATTATGACAGGCGTTGGAATAGTTGCACTGGCCGGTATAGTTGTTAGAAATGGGATTCTATTGGTAGAATTTACTGAAATACTATTAAAACAAGGCATGCCACTTAAAGAAGCATTGGTAGAAGCCGGAAGAACACGTATGACTCCAGTATTGCTAACTGCAACTGCAACTATTTTAGGATTAGTGCCTCTGGCCGTTGGCTTAAACATAGATTTTGTAAAACTATTTAGCGAAGGAAACCCTCACATATTTTTTGGAGGAGACAGCGTGGCATTTTGGGGCCCCCTTTCATGGACCATGATTTTTGGATTAGGTTTTGCAACATTTCTAACCTTGATTCTTGTTCCGGTAATGTTGTTTCTAAATGAAAAACTGAAAGAGAAAATTGGCTTCAAATCATCAAATAAATAATCATTTAATAACCTGCATTTAGAAAATACTTGCAGAAAATTTACAAGTCATTTGATAAAATAATCTATTAATGGTTTTAGATTTGTATTCTAATTATTAACAATAAAGTATTGCATCAATGAGTAGAGGTGCAATTGTTTCATAGGCTAGTGGAGCCCTCTTTTCGGGGGCTCCATTTTTTATATACCAATCAAATTTACTTTTTCCCGTTCATCAAAAATAATTACTTGGACTCCCTACCATAGCTACTTTTGTATAGTCTTTACTTTATAAGGCAATTAGATTAATTGCTTTTGGGTAAGGGTCAATTTTCTTAGGTTGCAAAGCCCCCGGTAACGGGGGTTTTGTGTTTAAGTAAAATACAATTCACTGGTCATCTAACAGAAGAAATTAAGTTAATCCAAGAAATCTATACTGTTTTTCAAATAGCTTGTATTAAGCCATAAAAGCTTCTAAACTTTTTTTAATTTTGTTTGATGCATGTAACAGTATACCATCATAGCCGCTGCAGCAAAAGCAGAAACGCCCTTGATTCCATAAAAAGAGCTTTCAAAAGCATACAAATCATAGAATATCAGAAACAACCACTTAATAAGCAAGAAATTAAGGAGTTGATGCATAAACTTAACTTACCGGCAGAAGCAATTATCAGAAAGAAAGAGTTGGTATGGCAAACCCAATTTGCCAACAAACAATTGAGCGAAGCTGAACTGATTGAAGCAATAGCAATTTATCCTGCATTAATGGAAAGACCAATCGTTGTGTGCAACAATAAAGGCTGGATTGCCCGTAGCGAAAATGTTATCAATGAAATTTTGCGTTTAACACGCTAATTTAACCATATATAGAAGAACTACACTCAATTGATTTCTTTCAATTACTTTTGATAAAACAATCATTTACCTATGTACACCAAAAAATTAGTTCTTATTGCCTTCATGGCACTTATTTCCATTTTCAGCTACGCGCAAAAATCTGCACCACCTAATTGGTTTAATCTAGACCAAAAGGCAGATAAAATACCGGGGGTTAGCACAGAACGCGCTTACAATGAATTGCTAAAAGGCAAACCCTCTAAAACTGTGGTTGTAGCAGTAATTGATGGGGGAACAGAGGTTAATCATGAAGATTTGAAAGAGGTGATCTGGATTAATAAAAATGAAATCGCAGGCAATGGTATTGATGATGACAAAAATGGTTATGTAGATGACGTTAACGGATGGAGTTTTATTGGAGGTAAAGATACCAACGTAGTTGAAGATTCCTATGAAATAACCCGTGTATATAACATGTATAAAAAGAAATATGCATCAACTGACCCTCTTAAAATAGATCAACAAAGCAAGGCTGATTATGAATTCTATCTTTCTGTGAAAAAAGAGTATGAAGCAAAATATTCAGAGCAGAAAAAAATGCTGGAAGTATATGAAACCATAAAGAATGTAATTGATAAGGTAATTAAAGAAACAGGGACAGATAAGCCAACAGAAAAACAACTTGCCAATATCAAGTTTGAAAACCCGATGGAAAATCAGTTTCTGAACATGATTAAAAGCTTTGCTAAAAAAGGTACTTCATTAAAACCTCTGGCTGAAGAACTGGATGGGCCTATAAATTATTTTGCCAAAGGCGTTAAGTTTGGATATAACACTGAATTTAACCCAAGGGTATTGATTGGAGATAATTATGAAGATCTAAACGAAAGATATTACGGAAGCAATTATGTGAGCGGCCCTAAAGGTGAGCATGGTACGCATGTTGCCGGCATCATTGCGGCTGTAAGAACCAACAATATTGGTATGAAAGGAGTAGCAGATAATGTAAGAATTATGGTTTTGCGTGTAGTACCTGATGGTGATGAAAGAGATAAAGATGTTGCCAACGCTATCAGATATGCTGCAGAAAATGGTGCAAGTATTATTAACATGAGTTTTGGAAAATCACATTCACCTTTTAAGTCTGCAGTTGATGAAGCCATAAAGTATGCACAAAGTAAAGATGTGCTCATGATACACGCTGCAGGAAATGATAGCAAAAACACAGATACCTTATCTAATTACCCAACCGATAAATTTAATGATGGTAAAGAATCCGACAGTTGGATAGAAGTAGGTGCATCCAACTGGAAAGGTGGCAAATACATAGCTGCATCTTTCTCTAACTTTGGAACAAGCAATGTAGATGTTTTCGCCCCTGGTGTAGATATTTACTCTTGCGTTCCTTTCTCAGCCTATGATACGTATAACGGAACCAGTATGGCTGCACCTGTAACTGCAGGCGTTGCTGCAATTATACGATCATACTATCCGCAATTTACTGCAGCAGAAGTAAAACAAATTTTAATATCCTCTGCCATACCTGTTAATGGAAATGTAGTTCTACCGGGAGCAAAGGCAGGTAAGAAGAAACTTTTCTTCTTTGGTGGCAAAGCCAAAACGGCTTCGATGAAATCTCTTTGCAGAACAGGTGGCATTGTAAATGTATATTCTGCCGTTAAGATGGCTGAAGCCAAAAGCAAGAAATAGTCACGAGATATTAGCCCATTAAAAAATCCGCTGCCGTTAATTCTGCAGCGGATTTTTTAATGATAATCAAAGGATATTTAAGCTTTCTGCGTTGCTTTTGGAGCAGCAGCCAAAATTTCTGCATCTACGCCTGCTGCAAATTGCTCAAAGTTAGATACGAACATATTAGCTAATTTGTTAGATTGTGCATCATAAGCAGACTTATCTGCCCATGTATTACGAGGGTTTAACAACTCTGCCGGTACATTTGGGCATGCTGATGGCATCATATAACCAAATACAGGATGCGCTTCAAAACCAACCTTGTTTAAAGAACCATCTAAAGCCGCAGTAATCATGGCTCTTGTATATGACAATTTCATACGTGAACCCACACCATAAGGACCACCGGTCCAGCCGGTATTTACCAGCCAAACATTAATATTGGGATTTGCCTTTAATTTTTCACCTAACATTTTAGCATACTTGCCTGGATGTAAAGGCAAAAACGCCTTGCCAAAACAGGCAGAGAATGTGGCCTGTGGCTCTGTTACACCCGCCTCCGTACCTGCAACTTTAGCAGTATATCCGCTTATAAAGCTATACATAGCCTGACCCGCATTTAATTTTGATATTGGTGGCAGCACACCAAAAGCATCAGCAGTTAAAAAGAAAATATTATCTGGTGCTTTACCAACAGAGGGTACTGCAATATTGTCTATTAAATATATCGGATAAGCGGCTCGGGTATTTTCCGTAACGCTAATATTGGTATAATCAACCGTAGAAGTACCTTCATAGAAACGGGTATTTTCAACAAGCGAACCAAAACGGATAGCATCATAAATTTGAGGCTCTTTTTCCTTAGTTAAATCAACACACTTGGCATAGCATCCGCCTTCAAAGTTAAAGACACTATTATCAGCCCAGCCATGTTCATCATCACCAATCAATTTGCGCTCCGGATCTGCCGAGAGCGTGGTCTTACCTGTACCTGATAGTCCGAAAAAGACAGCAGTATCTCCATCTCTGCCAATATTGGCTGAGCAGTGCATAGATAATACACCTTTCTCTTCAGGGAGTATATAGTTTAATACCGTAAAGATTCCTTTCTTCATTTCACCGGTATAACCACTGCCTCCGATAAGAATAATTTTCCTGCTGAAGTCTATAATCGAAAAATTATGCTGCCGTGTGCCATCAACAGCCTTATCAGCCTTAAAACTCGGGGCATTGAGTATTAGCCATTCCGGTTTAAAATCAACTAGATCCTGGGCAGTTGGGCGAAGAAACAGATTGTGGCAAAACAAGTTATGATAAGCAGTTTCATTAATTACGCGGATATTTAATTTGTATCTTGGATCAGCACAAGCATAAGCATCTCTTACATAAAGTTTTTTACCAGCATAGTGCTCCAATACCTTGTTTAGCAAAGATTCAAACTTAGCCGGTTCAAATTTTTGGTTCACATCACCCCACCAAACCGTATTTTCGGTTTTAGTATCGCATACAGAAAATTTATCCTTTGGCGAGCGCCCGGTAAATTCACCTGTGTCTGCCATTAAAGCTCCGGTATCGGTTAATACACCTTCTCCATTAATAATGGCATGCTGCACAAGTTCTGCTGCAGTTAAGTTTACATAAGACATCTCGGCCTTACTCAAAACCTTTTCTACAATCTCATTGGTTGTCATAGTCAATTAGTTAGTCAGTAGTTTAGAGCGGCAAATTTATGGTTTCCGTATTGTAGAAAAAATTTAAATTTAACCGTCTGATAAACAGTTTTTTATTTTGAATTATTGAAAAAATACACAGGTCATTGATATATCTTATGTTTAATATAGTTTTGACAAAAAAGTTGGCCGTAAATTTGCTGTGTCAGCTGATTATTTAATGATGAACCAAACAACTATATTACAGCTGTTACTAACATACGCTCAACTTTCCGGGAAAGACCTCGATCGTTTTGAGCTTACAGAGAAAAACCCTGAATATAACAAGCCTCTACCGCAGCGAGTAGACGAACTGATAAATATTCTCAACGTCCTAACCGACTCATGTCATTTTGCTTTCAATCTTCATCACATGCCTCTTAAGTCGTTTATGGAGCAAATGACTTCCAGCAGCTTACCTATAATTATTTTCGCAAAAGGTGCCGGGTTAAATCCAATTGCACTTACCTTTCATGCAAAAACTAAAAAATGTGAAAAACATATCATAAATGGCTCTAAAGATTATGTAGTTTGGGATGAAAAAAACCTAGTAACACTGGCAGCAGATAAGGCCTATTTGTTCGATCAAGGGCAAATAGATAATACACCTGAGTGGGCAGAAGTGGCTGCAGATGAAATTATTTTTATTACCGGATACCCTGTACCAAGTCTTCTTACGGCAGCGCATCGAAAAGGGGCCTATATTCATCCGATAAGAAGAATATTCCGATTGCTTCAAACAGAGAAAAAAGACATAAGCTATATTTACTTTTATGCCATCATGATGGGTATGGTAAGTTTAAGTCTTCCACTGGGTATTCAGGCAATAATCGGGCTCATATCCGGAGGCCTTTTTATTAATTCCGTTATTGTGCTAATGGTGCTTGTCATTCTAGCTACAATTGTTTCCGGCTGGCTTCAAGTATTGCAGTTAAGTGTAGTTGAGATTCTCCAGCAGCGACTCTTTGCCAAAGCATCTGTTGAATTCACTTTCCGCATTCCTCGGATTAAAATTGAAGCGTTACATAATCAATATGCTCCTGAATTAATGAACCGTTTTTTTGATATCATGGCCATTCAGAAATCTCTCCCTAAGATTTTAATTGATCTAAGTACAGCAGGGGTACAGATTATTTTTGGACTGCTGTTGTTATCACTTTACCACCCATTATTTATATTTTTCGGTATATTGATTGTGGCTCTAATTGTAGTTATTTTTTACAGCACAGGTCCAAAAGCTATTGAGACCAATTTGAATGCCTCCAAGTATAAATATAAAGTAGCCTACTGGCTAGAGGAACTCGCCCGCTCTATGAATACATTTAAACTGGCAGGCAGCACACCCTTGCCAATGTATAAAACAGATAAACTATTAGATCAGTATCTAAAATATAGGCAAGCTCATTTTAAAATACTGGTAAAACAGTTTAAAGCCATTATTGCGTTTAAAACATTTATTACCGGTGGTTTACTTATTTTGGGTGGCATCCTGGTTGTTGAAAAGCAAATTAACCTTGGACAATTTGTTGCTGCCGAAGTTATTATATTGCTGGTATTGGCATCTGTAGAAAAACTTATCTCTATACTAGAAAGTATTTATGACCTGATAACAGCTGCAGATAAAGTTGGTCATGTAACCGATATTGAATTGGAGCATAATCAAGGTATGAGCATAGAACAAACCTCAAATAATCAAACTGACTTCAACTTAACCTTACGTAATATCACCTACACATATCCTGATACATTAAAACCGGCTATTGAGAATGTTAGCTTGGAATTCAAAACCGGTGAAAAGATTTGTATCTGTGGTTATAACGGCTCGGGCAAAAGCACACTGGTAAAAATTCTATCCGGATTATATTTTGATTTCAGCGGATCTTTGATGATTAATGGCATGCCGCTTCATGAAGTAAATCTGCATTCTTATCGTTCGGCCATTGCCGATAACCTATCTGATCAGGATATTTTTGAAGGTTCAATTGAACAAAATATAAGCCTTGGCAGAAATGACATAAGCATTGCAGATATTCTAGATTCAATTAAAAAGGTGCACCTGGATTCATTCATTTTTTCATTGCCTAATGGTATTAAAACCCATTTGCAGGCAGGCGGATATGTTTTATCTAAAAGTAATAAAGAAAAATTACTGCTTGCAAGGAGTATAGCAGGTAAACCAAAGCTGTTATTAATTGATGAATTCTTTTATAATGCTGAAAAGAATGAAAAAGAAAATATACTGCAGCACTTATTTAACCCATCTAATAAATGGGGCATTGTCATTATATCCAACGATCGAGAAATTATGAAAAAATGCGACCGCTTGGTGATGATGGATCAAGGTAATATTTTAATAACTGGCACCTTCGAAGAATTAAACAACACAGATATTTTTAACAGAATATAATCATGCTGAACCTATCAGAAAATAAACTAGACAATGAAACAGGTATTGAGCAATTATATTCTTCTCGATTGCTTAATACACCCGGTAAATTCAATATTATCAGGCGCTGGATGTTGGGTACATTGTGTTTTCTTATTGCCTGTATGTTCTTACCTTGGCAGCAAAATGTTCAGGGATATGGAAAGATTACACCATTTATGCCCCAAGACAGGCCACAATCAGTTAACTCAATTCTTGCAGGCCGAATAGAAAAATGGAATGTAAGGGAAGGACAGCAGGTCAACAAAGGTGATACGCTACTTATAATCTCAGAAGTAAAAGATAAATTCTTCGACCCGCAAATATTGGCAAGAACCAATAACCAAATTGAAAATAAAATTGACGCAGTAAAGTCAAAACAGGAAAAAATAAATGCTCTTCAAAATCAGGTTGAAGCATTAAAGTCTGGCCTGAATTTTAAACTTCAGCAAGCTAAGAATAAAGTAAAACAATTTAGGTTTAAAGTGCAAGCAGAAAAAGCAGATTATGATGCGGCTAAACTTAACCAAAAGCTTTCAGAAGATCAGTTTGCCCGTTTGGAGAAACTTTATAATCAGGGCTTGGCTTCATTAACCGAGTTGCAAAATAGAACCAACAAAAACCAAGAGGCACAGGCTAAATTAATTTCAGCAGAAAATAAATACAATACTGCCATACAAGAACTAATTAATAGCGAGATTGAATTAAACTCAATAGAGGCAGATTATCTGGATAAAATTTCAAAGGCAGAGTCTGACCTAAGCGAAACTGCAGGTGCACTATTTGAATCGCAAGCTGATATTGCAAAAATGCGTATTGAATATTCAAATCTTCAAACTCGCAGTGATTTATATATCATCAGGGCACCTCAAGACGGATTTGTGGTAAAAGCACTTAAAGCAGGAATTGGTGAAACCATCAAAGAAGGAGAAGAGGTGGTTTCCATTTTGCCGGCAACTGCCAAGCTTGCTGTTGAACTGTATGTAAAAGCAGTTGACCTCCCCCTATTGTATGAAAATTGTAAAGTGCGTGTGCAATTTGATGGATGGCCTGCGTTGGTATTCTCCGGCTGGCCTAGTGCATCTGTTGGAACATTTGGAGGTGTGGTAAAAGTTATTGATAAGGTAAACAGCGCAAATGGCAAATTCAGAATATTGATTACACCTGACCCTGATGATGTGGCTTGGCCGGAACTAATTAGAGCTGGCTCGGGCGTTTATGGTTGGGCTATGCTAAACAACGTTATGCTAGGGTATGAGTTGTGGCGTCAGTTTAATGGTTTCCCACCAGATATGGTAAAAAATATTGAATCTGTAAGCAGTGGCAATTCAAAAACTAAGGAGGATAAAAAGGCAGATGAGTAAAATTAAAAAAGGTATAATTCTTGTCTTATTCTGCATCCTGCAATTCCATTCCAATGCCCAAAATGATACAACACTTTTACCGTTTCAGGAATTTTATCGGCAGGTTATAGCTTACCACCCCATAGCAAAACAAGCAAGATTGCTTACCGAACAAGCCAAGGCAGAACTGCGCTCTGCAAGAGGTGCATTTGACCCGGTAATTGATGCAAGTTACCGCAACAAAACTAGTAATAGCCAAAACTCATTCTCTTATTTTACTCCTGAGTTGAAACTTCCAACATTGATTGGCATTGATATTAAGGCAGGTGCGGAAATTAGCAGTGGTTTAAACCTTGATCCGGAACTCAGCAAATATGATCCTACTTCGAATGCTTATAAAGGTTATGATTTGTATTATGCAGGTTTAAGCCTGCCCGTTGGTCAAGGATTAATATTTGACCCACGCAGAGCGGCTTTGCGACAGGCCCAGGTTTTGCAAAATTTGGCCGAAGCCGAGAAGATTAAGGTTATTAATAAGCTTTTGCTTCAATCAGCGAAAGATTACTGGAACTGGCAGCAGTCGTACGAAGTGGTTTTATTAATGCAAGTAAATGTGCGGTTGGCAGAAAATAGACTGAACTTTATAATTAACCGAATTAAATTGGGTGAAGAAAAACCCATTGATTCTGTTGAGGCAATGATTGAGTATAAGAGGCGTGAGGTACTTTTACTGGAAGCCAGTCTAGACTTTGCCAATGCAGGTTTACTGCTCTCTAATTATTTATGGAATGATGGCAACGAACCGCTTGCACTTAAACCAGGCGTGGTACCCGGCAATGCAGGCAATGAGCTTTATAATCTTAGCAGTGATTCTTTACAAAATTTGGTAAGCCGCTCACAACAAATTCATCCTGAATTGCTCAAATTAAATAATAAGATTGCATCGCTTGAAGTAGAAAGAAAGCTAAACAGAGAAATGATAAAGCCACGCCTAACTTTTGATTACCTCCCTTTCAGATCATATACCAGTGGCGCGAGTGATGGTGTTGAGAATATTTTTGCAAACAATTATAAATTCGGTGTAAGTTTTTACTCCTCCTTGTTTCTGCGGAAAGAAAGAGGCAAACTGCAGGCAACAAACTTTAAACTCAAACAAACTGATTTTGATTTGCAACTCACAAAAAGAGAAATAGTTAATAATATTCTTGCTTCTTATAATGAATTGCAAAACATTGGCAATCTTATTACCATTCAGCAAACCTTGGTTAACAATGCCAACTCCCTCAGAAATGCAGAAGAAACCAGATTTGATAACGGGGAAAGTTCTCTGTTCCTGGTTAATCAGCGAGAAAGAAGTCTTATTGAATCACAGGCTAAACTTGTTGAGCTAAAAGCTAAATATGCCAAGGCGAAAATTATGTTGCAGTGGAGCTCAGGTGTTCAAATGTTCGATTAGTTTTTCTATTTATAAATACATCAAGCTGCAACCTCTCGTATCGCTATTATCCAATCTTCCTAGCACTTCAAAACTCCCATCAAAATGCAATTTGCCCAAATCAGCAGTTTGAATAAATGAGCAGGAATGTATATTGGCCAAATCAATCACATTAATAATTCCTGTTTTACCCAATTCCAAATTTGTGAACGGATCATTTGCATCGGTTATTATAACCTTCATCCAAGGTGGGGTAAAAAATCTCCCATCTTTAATAGCATATGCCTGACTCAACAATTCCGTCATGCCATATTCAGAGTGAATGTGCTCAACACTAAATGCATTTCTAAGAACTGCATGCACTTCGTTTCTTGTAATTTCATCTCGCCTACCTTTCATTCCACCAGTTTCCATTATTATTAAGTCAGGTTTGTGAAATGCATACTGCTCAGCAAAATCAAGTAAAGCAAAAGTTATACCCAGCAAAATGACTTTTTTATCTTTAAGTTGAATGAGTGTGTCAAATAATTTCTCCAAATCATATAAATAAAAACCACTAAGCGGATTTGCACTGAGCTCAATAAGTTTTTGAGTCATATATACAAGTGAGGAATTATTGCGTTCCAAATACCCGGGCAATAATGCCAATATGCAATAATCTGATGGGTTTCCATAAAAAAGCCGAAATGCAGTTAGGAAACTCTCCTGATAAACAGCCAAGGAAGCCACATGATGTGTTGAAGGCTCCATACCTGTTGTACCACTGCTAGAAAAAATAGCTTCTGCCTTATATCCGTTGCAGATTACTTGTTGGGTCTTAAAAAAATCAACCGGCAGAAAAACATAATTATTAGAGGGGGGAACCAAAGAAACAAAAGACTTAAAAATGGCATTTTCCTTACACTGAAAATCATAGACCTGATGAGCCAATTCATCAAAATTCATTACTTTCGAATGAAATATGCGGTTTAAGTCAAACGGTAATTCTGTCATTTTAAAACTCTGTAAGTTTACAGCAATAACTGCAGTGCTTGTAATAGGTGCTTGCAAAGAAAATGAAATATACCCGAATATCCCTTTGATTGATTTTAAGAGCTATGCTCTGCTGCTTGAGCCCATTACCAAAGATACTCTAATAAAAGTTACCATTGGTTATAAGGATGGAGATGGAGATATTGGCCTCAATCCGGAAGATACTTTTCCTCCCTTCAATTACATACCTGATACGTTTAATAAAAATACCAATCCGTATTTTGATAATTTTCATGTAGAGTACCTGGAAAGGAAAAACGGAATTTGGAAGCCACTTATTAATCCTGAGAGTAAGGATACATTAACATTTTCTGCGCGTATTGAAAATATAACACCCGAAGGAAAATTTAAAGCCATTAGGGGAACAATGGAGGCTGAGTTCTTCTTGCCTTTTTACAACGAAAGAAGTGATACTATCTTAATTAACTTGTGGATATATGATCGTGCATTGCACAAAAGCAATGTGGTGCAGTCACCTGTTATTTTGTTGCGCTAAGTGTTGCAACACCTTGCTTAAAAATCTTCTTCCTCATCCTCATCATCAAAACTAAAACCCTTATCGTAATCTACGTCCATGTCATCCATGTCCATATCGTCCATTTCTTCATCCTCCACAATTTTTTTCTTAGGAGCATCATTGGCACCTTTCGATTCCGATTTAGTTGTTTTACCTGAGGCTTGTTTAGAAGTACTCTTCTTTGGCTTAGTCATTTTGATAGCGCTTTTCTATGAAACAAAGTTAAAATTTTATTCGTATTGTCAAGTCAGGATTACTTAATTATTATTTTTCCTGATTCGGGGGTGAAATAATAAAACGCTTTACTAAAAAGCAATACCCTGAAAAGATTAATTGTAAAATATTTTATCGGCTGAAGCAAAGGTCTGGCAGTGGGCATTAACAATATCAGCAATTTTTGGGCTATATCCACCGCCCATTGATACTGCAACGGGCAAGTTTAGTTGCCTGCAAAAATCAAAAACCATCTCATCTCTCTGCCTACAGCCAGCCATGCTCACCTTTAATTTACCAAACTTATCTGTTTCCAAAATATCTACACCTGCAAGATAAAATACAAAATCAGGCTTGCACTTTAATTGGATTAGTTCCAAGTGTTTTTTCAGCTCCTTCAAGTATTCTTCGTCTGCAGTCCCGTCATACAATGCTACATCGATATCTGATTTCTCCTTAAAAAATGGATAGTTATGCCTGCCATGCATACTGAAAGTAAATACCTCCGGCTTTTTTGCAAATAAAGAAGCGGTACCGTTTCCCTGATGCACATCCAAATCGATTATCAATATTTGCCTAGCAAGTTTTTTATAAAGCAGATGGTTTGCTGCTACTGCGATATCATTGAGTAAACAAAACCCTTCGCCTTTATCGGCAAAGGCATGATGAGTACCCCCTGCCACATTTAAGGCAACACCATTTTGCAATGCGTACTCAGCACAATCAATGGCACCTTGTGTAATAATCAATTCACGCTCTATTAGCTGAGGTGTTAAAGGAAAACCTATTCGTCTGATATGAGAAGCATCCAAGCTTAAGTTTAACAAATCATTTACATAAGAAGAACTGTGTGTTAACAGGAGTGTTTCCATATCTATCCTCTCCGGCTTAAAAAAATTCCTTTGGTTTACCAACCCCGTCCTTACTAACTGTTCCGGTATAAGCTCATATTTGAGCATAGGGAATCGGTGTCCCTCAGGAAGTGGATGCGCATAAAGGGGATGGAGTGCAATTTTAAGCATGGGTCAAATATTAAGTTTCTCTCTTTCTTGGAAAAATCATTTTTTTACACTTAGTTAGAGAATAATTAACTATCACCAAAGTGAAAATAGCTGTATTAAAAGAAAGTAAAGCGGGCGAAAAGCGCGTAGCAATCACTCCGGCTGTTGCACAGCAATTCATCAAACAGGGATTTACCTGCAGCATAGAACAAGACGCAGGCTATGCATCCAATTTTTCAGATCAGGCATATACCAATGTTGGATGCAGCATTGTTGGTGATAAAACCTCCTTATTAAAGGATGCAGATATAGTTATGAAGGTGAATGCTCCTACAGATAATGAATTGTCTGCCATGAAAAACGGAAGTGCATTGATCAGTTTTCTGTACCACCTGCACAATACCGAACTCATTAAAAAAATAGCCAGCCAAGGCATCAGTTCATTTTCTATGGATGCTATTCCCAGAATTTCACGTGCCCAAAGCATGGATGCCCTGAGTTCGCAAAGCAACTTGGCCGGTTATAAAACAGTAATAATTGGTGCAAATGCGCTGGGTAAAATTTTTCCTTTGATGATGACAGCAGCGGGCACCATAACACCATCAAGGGTGCTTATTTATGGAGCAGGTGTTGCGGGATTACAGGCAGTAGCTACCGCAAAGAGGCTTGGTGCTATTGTGGAGGTAACGGATGTGAGGCCGGAAACCAAAGAACAGGTTGAATCACTTGGTGGTAAATTTATTGAAGTTAAAGGTGCAGAAGCTGCCAAAGTTGAAGGCGGTTATGCCAAAGAAGTATCAGCCGACTATTTACAAAAACAAAAAGAAGCAGTAGATAAAAGTTTATTTCAAGCCGATTTGGTCATTACCACTGCACTGGTAATGGGTAAAAAAGCACCCACCTTAATTACTGCCGAGCAGGTAAGTAAAATGAAATTGGGCAGTGTTATTGTTGATATGGCCGTGGAACAAGGTGGTAACTGCGAGCTTAGTGAATTAGATAAAACAGTGAACAAACATGGAGTAACCATTATCGGTCAAAGTAATCTGCCATCTACCCTGCCGCAAAATGCTAGTGAGCTTTATGCTAAAAATATTCAAAATCTAATGACTCATCTTGCAACCAAAGATGGCTTTAAATGGGAGCTTGAAGAAGAAATAACCAAGGGCACACTCATCACTCATCAGGGGAAAATCATTCATCCTTCAATTAATCAAACTGCATAATTATGGAAACCATACTTCAATTCATTAACAACCATATTGAAATGCTTTACCTCATTATACTTATGATATTTGTTGGTATAGAGCTAATCGGGCACGTGCCTTCTGTTTTGCACACGCCTCTTATGAGTGGGGCAAATGCCATTCATGGTGTTGTTATCATTGGATCCATCATCGTAATGGGTCAGGCTGAACACACATCTTCACTCATTCTTGGTTTTTTTGCAGTGGTGCTAGGCACTCTAAATGTGGTGGGTGGTTTTGTAGTAACCGACCGAATGCTTGAAATGTTTAAAAAGAAAAAATAAACGTCAAACCAAACACCTATCAACGATATGCAAAATCTTATCCTACAAGTTATATACTTAATTGCCTCTATTACCTTTATACTGGGTTTAAAATACCTGGGAAATCCTGCTACGGCCAGAAAAGGCAACCTGATTGCAGCCTTTGGAATGGTGCTGGCCATTTTTGGTACCATATTTTTATACAAGGGTACCAATGGCCAATCGTTGAAAAATTTGCCTTTTATTTTTGGCGGTTTATTGACCGGAACTATCATTGGTTGGTTTGCTGCCAAGCGTGTGCAAATGACAGCCATGCCCGAAATGGTTAGCTTATTTAATGGCATGGGAGGCGCATGCGCCATGCTAATATCGGTTATTGAGTTCCAGCATATCACAAGCACAATAGGCAGCCCAACTGATATCAACTCATTTTTAGCAGCGAATTCCGGAGGCGAGAAAACAGGCCTACTTCTAACCATCATCACCGGCTTAATTATCGGATCGGTTTCTTTCTCCGGCAGTATGATTGCCTGGGGTAAATTAAGCGGAAATGTTAAAGACAAGTCTTTCCCCTTTCAGCAATATCTGAGCATTGGCCTTTTACTTGTTATTATCTTCTTTGCTTACAATATAGTTGCACTTAGGTCTGAAGAATTTCAAACTGAGTTTTATCTAGTACTTACACTGGCATTAATATATGGCGTGCTGTTTGTTATGCCAATTGGTGGAGCAGATATGCCTGTTGTTATTTCACTGCTTAATTCATTTACAGGTGTAGCAGCGGCCTGCGGTGGTTTCTTATATGACAATAAGGTGATGCTGATTGGCGGTATCTTGGTTGGCTCGGCAGGCACCTTGTTAACCATTGTGATGTGTAACGCAATGAACAGATCCCTGCTTAATGTGTTAATTGGTAATTTTGGTGGTGGCAGCACTACAGCAGAAGGCAGTTCAAGCAGCATACAAGGCAGCATTAAGGAAGTTACCAAATCTGATGCAGCCATATTAATGAAGTATGCAAAGAAAGTGGTGATTGTTCCGGGTTATGGTCTTGCAGTGGCACAGGCACAACATGTGGTGCATGAGCTAGAAACATTACTAGAAAGTCAAGGCGTTGAGGTAAAATATGCCATACATCCGGTAGCAGGACGCATGCCTGGCCACATGAACGTTTTGCTTGCTGAAAGCAACGTGAGTTATGACAAACTGGTGGAGATGGAACAAATTAATCATGAATTTGCTACTACGGATGTTGTCCTGGTTGTTGGCGCCAATGATGTGGTGAACCCTGCAGCCAAAACAGATCCCTCTTCTCCTATTTATGGTATGCCTATTCTGGAGGTGGAAAATGCAACCAATGTAATTGTAAACAAACGAAGCATGAAAGCCGGCTATGCAGGTATAGAAAATGAATTGTTTTACCGCCCAAAAACAAGCATGTTGTTTGGTGATGCAAAAAAAGCCCTCACTGAGTTGGTGAGTGAAATCAAAAGCTTAGGATAAGCTTTACCTTTTTTATTCTTTACTCTCATTTAGGCTACCAAACGCCAGGTATGAGTTTATAGGTATTTTTACTATAGCGGGCAAAGTCCTCCTTGTATTGCTGAGCAAGTAATTTCTCCTCCATTTCTATTTTTATAAGCATATTAATGAAGAGAATTGACGCTACTATAATAACAGGCCATGAAGGCTCATGTAAGCACATTCCTGCTGCATACATTAATATAGCCAGATACATGGGATGCCTTATAAACCTATATGGCCCGCGTGTTATAAGTTGCCCGTTTACACTTGGTTCAGGCATAACGCTAAATTTACTTTTTCTGAACGCAACAAATGCACTGCCCGCAAGCAAAACAGAAATAACTACAAGGCAGACTGGCCATGCATGTGTAAGCGCACGTTGTTGCATGAAGCCGATAAGCAGCATTGCAGCAAATTGAATCCATACAAGAACGAATTGCTTTGAAGTTATGTTATTTCCCTTTTTTATACCCATTTTTGAAATCAAATATATATGATGATTATTTCACTTATTGTAATTGCAGACGAAAATAACGGTATAGGCAAAAATAATCAGTTGCTGTGCCACCTGCCTGCCGATTTAAAATATTTCAAACAAACTACGATGGGCCATACCATTGTCATGGGCAGAAAAACGTATGAGAGCATTGGCAAGCCACTGCCAGGTCGCACCAATATTGTTATCAGCAGGCAAACAGATTTAGCAATTGAAGGGTGTTTGGTTTTGCCTCACCTGGAGGATGCCAAAAACTATGCGAAAGCAAGAGGAGAAACAGAACTGTATATTACAGGTGGGGGTACCATTTATGAACTTACGCTTCCCTTGGCAGATAAAGTATATCTAACTCGCTTGCATCATCAATTTGATGCTGATACTTTTTTCCCGGCATTACCCGGTAATGATTGGAGTTGTGTAAAAGATGAAAGGCACAGCCAAGACGAGAAGAACAACTACGATTACTCGTTTCAAGTATATCAGCGAAAAATAGCGTTGTAGTTAATCTTCCTGCTCACCACTCATAGTAAAGCCTAGTCTTTTACCTGTTGGCATACCTGATGAATAGCTCATCAGATTTTTTTGCTCTACACTTATATAACTAATTGCATCCAAAGGGGCTGCAAGAAGATCAAAATTCAAACAGAACAACATGGCTTCTTCAATAACATTTCTCAATACCTCTTCTGTAACCTGATTTTTTGCAATGTCACTGTACAAAAAGGAAAGTGGCCGTTTCCCGTCTATAAAAAAATGTTTTTCCTTATTTACGAAAATACGACCTATTAGGTAGCCGATATCCTGCTCGCGGTTGTATTTAATTGAGTCTGCCAAAAAATTATATATCTGAATTAATCCGCAAAATTCTCTCATAGGATCCTCCTTGATATAAGGATTTTTCAATACATAGTGTGATTCATCAAAATCGAAAATATTAGTATGCATCATGACTACCAATGTGTCTCCCGAAAATTTAAGATGCGCTTCAAAATCACCTTTCTCTGTATACTTTACTTCTACCTTTGGCGCATCCTCAACCAAACAAGGAAATAAGTCTTCCGACACTTCTTTCATTACCTTTTTTAATGAGGCAAATGTGTTTTGCGTAATCTGAAATACCTGCTGCTTGGTGTTTGATTTTTCGCAGAGTAGCTTTTGTATGTCTTTAATTTTTGATGAAGTCATGACCTTATATTTATTAATATGCTTTTGCAAATAAGACACGTTGAATGCTTGGCTTACCTGTTAATATGCACTTACCTGCTTCTTTAACATTATTCAAAGGAATGCAGCGAATGGTAGCTTTGGTTTCTTCCTTAATTTTTTGCTCGGTTTCTCCGGTACCATCCCAATGCGCGCTAACAAATCCTGTTTTATGCTCCAGCACATCTTTAAATTCTTCCCAAGTGTTCACTGCAGTTATATGTTCATCCCTATAATCCAATGCTCGCTGATATAGATTGCTTTGAATTTGGGTAAGCAGGTGCTCCATTTTATGCTCCAGATCTATCATACTCATTACCTGCTTTTCTTTGGTATCGCGTCTTGCAACCTCAATGGTTTCATTTTGTACATCCCTCGGACCAATGGCAATTCTTACGGGAACACCTTTTAATTCGTATTCGGCAAATTTAAATCCCGGAGTCATATTATCACGTTCATCCAGCTTCACCGAAATACCTTTTGCCTTTAACGAAGCTTGAATTGCACGGGCTTTTTCAAGCACCACTGTCTTTTCATCATCTTTTCTATAAATAGGAACAATTACTACCTGAATGGGTGCAAGATTGGGAGGCAAAACCAGTCCTTCATCATCGCTATGACTCATGATTAATGCGCCCATCAAGCGGGTAGATACCCCCCATGATGTTGCCCAAACATATTCCTGTTTATTTTCTCTGGTTACATATTTTACCTCAAATGCTTTCGCAAAATTTTGCCCTAGAAAATGCGAGGTTCCCATTTGCAGCGCTTTGCCATCCTGCATTAATCCTTCAATGCAATAAGTTTCATCGGCACCTGCAAAACGTTCGTTTTCTGTTTTCACTCCTTTAATAACCGGAACAGCCAAAACATTTTCTGCAAAATCAGCATACACTTCAAGCATTTGTTTGGTTTCTGCAATAGCTTCTTCTCTGGTTGCATGAGCGGTATGTCCTTCCTGCCACAAGAATTCTGCGGTGCGAAGAAATAAACGTGTGCGCATTTCCCACCTTACCACATTTGCCCATTGGTTAATTAGAATAGGTAAATCACGGTAGGATTGAATCCAGTCTCTATATGTATTCCAGATAATAGCTTCGCTGGTTGGCCTTACCACCAGTTCTTCTTCAAGTTTTGCTTCAGGATCAACCATAAGCTTACCCGGATTTGCAGCATCCGTTTTTAACCGATAATGTGTCACCACCGCGCATTCTTTAGCAAAACCTTCTGCATTTTTTTCTTCCGCTTCAAACAAACTCTTAGGAACAAATAATGGAAAATAGGCATTTTGATGTCCTGTTTCTTTAAACCTTCTGTCTAGTTCAGCCTGCATTTTTTCCCAAATGGCATATCCGTATGGTTTAATTACCATACAGCCTTTAACCGCTGAATGCTCAGCTAAATCAGCATTTTTAACCAGATTATTGTACCATGCACTGTAGTCTTCGCTGCGTTTTACCTTCTTAATTTCCATTATTTTTTACGAAATAGATAAGTTTGGAATATTATTTGTCAATTGTTTTATGTCTGCGGACAAAAATAGTTTTTAGTTGTTATTTTGTATAAGTAAAAATTCATGTATGAATAGAATCATTAGCATACTATCGGCACTGTTCCTCATTATTGCTTCTTGCGGAACAGGCAAGCAATTTGGCAACACAGAGGATGACGTTTATTACAGCAGAAAGCAACGCGGCAATAAAGCAGTTATGATTAAGGATGTTGATGTTGATTCCATAATACGCAAACACCCACCTCAATACGGAGATCCGCGGCCAACAAACAGAATTGATGAAACAACAAATCCGAATGCAGCCATTGGATATCCTGAATACAAAGCTAAACAAGACTCATTGTATAAATTATATCCGCATCTGTCAAGTTATTATGACCCAAATCCGCGCCCTCCCTTTGATGAAAGAGAAGCTGCCAGAGAAGCAAGAAGAGAAAACCGCAGAATGCGCAGGCTTTACGGAGTAAATAACGGATTATGGAATAACTGGAATATTGGCCTTGGTTGGAATAACTGGGGAGGCTGGGGACCATCTTGGAATATTGGTTTGAATAACGGATGGGGTTGGAATAATTGGAATAACGGATGGGGTTGGAATAGTTGGAACAACAGTTGGGGCTGGAATAATTGGAACAACAGATGGGGCTGGAATAATTGGAATAACGGATGGGGTTGGAATAGTTGGGGCTGTAATGGTTGGTACGATCCGTGGTGGGGCGGCTGGGGCTGGAACAGGCCTATCATCATCCACAACAATGGTGAGTCAACTGCAAATACACCTGCCTTGGGCAGACCCAGACCTTCCATGAGTTCAGGTGCTCCTCCTTCAAACCCCGGTATGAATGCCACCAATCCTGCAGGAACAGATGCTGCCCGCAGTATTGGGCAACCGCAGGCCACAGGTGCTGCAAGGTTAGAAAATATTAATGGTCGTGTTATTTATATACCTCCCGCAAATCAGGAAGCATCTGCTCCTCCTGCATACAACAGTTATCAACCATCCATACAACAGCAACAGGCAACGCAGCAAGGCTACGAGCAGTACCGACCTGCACCACCTGTTAATCCGCAAAGGGATAACCGCGATCAGATGGCACCACGAGACAATAGATATGCACCTAACAACGGAAATGTTTCGTCACCTTCAAGTGGTAATTTACCTCCTTCCTACAATGCACCCTCTACACCTAGATACAATGCTCCTCCTGCAAACAACGGTGGCAGAAGCATTGGTGGCGGTGGTGGTGGGCCAAGTGGAGGAGGTATGAGCAGACCAGCAAGCCGTCCTAGATAATTTATTTTAAGTGGATTTATAAAAAACATATCACATCATGAAAATAATACCTGTTTTCATGGCAGGCGCATTGCTTGCCTTTCAAATTCCTCCTGCATCTGCACAGAATGTAATAGACCTGCTTAGGTTTTCACAAAATCAATCTATGGGAACTGCACGTTCGCAAGGTATGGGTGGAGCTTTTGGCGCGGTTGGTGCTGATTACTCCGCACTGCAAATAAATCCTGCCGGATTGGCTTTGTACAGAAGAAATGAAGCCCATCTTTCTATGGGTATTAATGCAGATATTGGAAACTTTAAGTATTTTGGAACAGGCGCAAGCGATAGCCGCACAGGATTTCATATACCAAGCATGGGTATAGTGCTAAGCAATGTATATAATGATATGGGCCAAGACCGCACAAGCGGCTTGGTAAGCATAAACTTCGCAACCGGCATTAACCGAGTGGCATCCTTTCAGCAAAACTTTACCTTGAATGGCATTAATACCAATAATTCAGTACTTGATTATCTGGTTGAAAGTGCCAACGGAACAGATGTTTCGCAGTATCGAAACAGCAATATCAATGATCCGATGAATAATTACCGCAACGATTTAGGCGCGCAAGCCTGGACAACTTATTTAATAGATACTTCACCTGGCTCAACCAATTCATACACATCCAGATTGGCCAATGCAGCCAATTACAACCTCAAACAATCTACTCAAGGAAGTATCAGAGGAGCCATTTATGAATACAATGTTTCTGCCGGAGCCAATATCAGTAACATGATTTATGTAGGAGCATCTCTTGTGTTTACCAATATCCGATATGAAAAAACAGAGAGTTTTGATGAGCAAGTAGTGGCTGCCGATCATATTAATTTTTACAAAGGTGCTCGCATTACTTCTGATATCAGTGCCGCAGGATCAGGTGTGAGTGGTCGGTTTGGGGTAATTGTGAAGCCGTTAGATTTCATCAGGTTTGGCATTTCAGCACAAACACCTTCACGCATTAATATTAAAGATGAATTTAGATTTACCACCACCGGTTTTTTCACCAATACAACCAATACCTACGACCCGCAGGCTAAGGACTATTTAGAGTATCAGGTTCTAACCCCTGCGCGATATACAGGTAGCATGGCCTTTGTATTTTCATCCTTTGGCCTCATCAGCGCAGATGTAGAGATGGTTGATTACGCCTCTGCACAATTCAAGTCAAACAATATAGATTTCAGCACCATTAATGAATCGGCACGCAATACCCTACAGCAAAGCATGAATTACCGCATTGGTGCAGAGTTTAAGATTGATGATGCCAGCGGAAACCTTGCCGATTCATATCGCATACGTGCAGGCTGGGCATTGATGGGTAGTCCATATCAAACCACTGCATTTAACGTAAGTCAATCAAATCTGCAAAGGCAATTATACAGCGGAGGCTTTGGAATGATATTCGATCGTATTTTTGTAGACTTTGCCATAGCAGCGCTTACCGGAACCGATTATATTCAGCCTTATACACTTAAATCAAAAACATCGCCCATTGGCCAAAACCAATTCACTGCATATAATTTTACATTAACTACCGGTATCAGATTTTAATGCAAAAAAAATATCAAACAGGCATTGTATTATCCGGTGGCGGTGCAAGGGGCTTTGCGCATATCGGAGCTCTTAAGGCATTAAATGAACATGGCATTTATCCGGATGCGATTTCTGCTGTAAGCGCAGGGGCTATTGTGGGTGCATTTTATGCCGATGGTTATACTCCTGATGAAATTTATGATTTGTTTGCTTCATTGGATTTATATAAAATGCTGCGCTTTTACCGCCCCTCTTTTGGCGTACTCAAAGCACACGGACTAAAAAAAGTACTGCACCAACAGCTAAGGCACAAGAATTTTGAGGACCTACCTGTTTCATTCACCGTAAGTGCCACCAACTTTACCAAAGCAAAAACGGATTTTTTTCATAGCGGCAGCATTATTGATGCCGTACTCGCCTCATCTGCCATACCCATGATATTGAAACCTTATACCATTAACGGCAATATGTATGTTGATGGCGGTTTAATGAATAACCTACCCGTTGAACCACTTGAGAATAAATGTGAGCAATTGATTGGCATCAATGTAAACCCTGTGCATGAGGTTACCCGATTCAAGTCTTTTCGCAATTTTTCAGACCGTGTTTTGCACCTGGCCATCAGAGCCAACGTGCGAAACAATATTGAAAAATGTGATATCTATATAGAACCCCCTGATTTAATGGATTACCACCTGTTTAAAATATCATCGGCAAAGGCTATTTTTGAAAAAGGGTACAGGCATACCAAACAATTACTTAGAAAAGAATTATAATGGCATAGATTTTCTGGCACATCAATTGCAAACAACAAAACACAAGCATCCAATCAATATGAAAAACAACATCAAAACGCTGACACTTTCAGCTTTAGCTGCACTGGCTATTATAGGTGCACAATCTTGCAAATCAAAAAAACAAGCTCCTAGCCTGCAATCGCAAACAGGTGCTGTAGAAATTAGCGTACCTTTTACAGGTAAAGAATTCCAAAGCGATAAAGAGTATTTCCGCTCAAAAGCCCTTGGCAACAGCATGGATTTAAGCACAGCTAAAAAAATAGCTTTACAAAATGCCAAATCAGAAATGGCCAGCTTAATACAAACTACCGTAAAAAAAGTAACTGAGCAATATACCAACCAGCGCCAAATTGCAAGCACCCAGGAATTCTCTAACAAGTTTGAAGAAATGTCGAGAGAGGTAACCAATCAAATCTTAACTGATGTGCGCATTATTGGCGAGAAACAATTCAAAGAAACCAATGGAACGTATACCTGGTGGGTTGCAGTTGAGGCCAATAAAGAAACCGTGCTAAATGGCATTAATAAAAGTATCAGCAATAACCAAAGATTACAGCAGGACTACGACAAGAAGAAGTTTGAGGAGATTTTTAATAGTGAGATGGATAAACTGGCTAAAGAAAGAGGCTACTAATCTCGCAGCCCGCATAATAAAAACCACAGTTGCACAGCGGCTGTGGTTTTTTTAAATAAACACATGAAAAAGCTTGCCTTAATTTTTATATGTACTCTTTTTGCTCTGTCTTGCAGCACAACTAAAAAGAATGTAAAAACCAAACCTGGCTGGGTATTTAATCGCCCGGTTAATATGGCTTATTATGTGGGTGTAGGCATTGCTTCCAAAAAAAATAATCCCATCGATTTTCAGCAGATTGCCAAGAAAAATGCCCTCAATGATTTAATAGCAGAAATCAAGGTAACGGTTGCGAGTAATTCTGTTTTATCGCAATTTCAAAACAACACAGAGTTTAAACAGCAGTTTGAATCTGAGTCGAAAATCTCTGCACTCAATACCATTGAAAACTTTCAGGTGGTGGATAGTTGGGAGGATGCAGAAAATTTCTGGATTTACTACCGCCTTTCGAAAGAAGACTTTGCAGCAGCAAGAAAAAGAAGACTGATGATAGCCACAGAAAGGGCCGAAGACTTTTTTGAAAGAGGCGAATCATTTGATTTGCGCTCAAATTATATGCAGGCATTTAGGCTTAAAGTAAAAGCACTTGCAGCGCTGCAGGAATTTTTAAATGAGGATATTCAAACCGTTTATCACGGCAAACAAGTTTATCTGGTAAATGAAATACTCAGCAGTTTACAAAACCAATTGTATAAAGTTACTTTTCAAAGCCAGGTGACTAACCTTAAAGGTAAAGTTGGCAAACCTGTATCGGCACCTTTTGATGTATTTGCCTTTCTAAACAATGCAGGCAGTGAAAAGCCGCCTGTGCCATTTATGCCCATGAAGCTGAGCAATGATCAGGGACGTATGGAATATGGCGCACAAACTGAAACAGATCATCAGGGCACTGCTTCTTTTTCTATAGCCCGCATACTTTCTAAAGACCCTGTGCAACTGGTGCGCATCTCAACTGATTTGCAAAAAGCCATTAGGGTTGATAGTCTTAGCCAGTCGTTACAAAATATTTTACTTTCATTGGATGTGCCCAGCACCACCATAAGGGTAAATGTTGAAGCCATCAAGATGTATCTCGAAACGGATGAGCAAAATTTATCTGTTAGGCTGCCAATGAACTATATTGAACCTGTTATTAAAAAATTACTAATAGATAGTGCAGGATGCAATTTTGTTAGAAATAAAGATGATGCCGACTATCTGATAAGGGTGAGTGCCAATACCAAATCGCTGGGAATTATCTGGGGCAATATGCATCAGGCATCATTAAACCTCTTTATGTCATTACTTGACAATACTAATGATGCAGAAGTTTTTAAAGATGCCTTGATAGAAATAAAAGGTTTTCAAACCACACCGGAAAATGCAGGTATTGATGCATACAAAACAGCCAATGATCAATTGCAACGCAAGATATTTCCTAAACTCAAAACAGAGCTACTGCTAAAAGAAAAATAGTTGTTAGCTAATTAAATCAAAAGTATCTTTTGGTATATCTTTTAATTTCATTACCAAAAATCCGTCTAAAGAATGATTAAACTTGGGATCAATGTTGAAGGCAATGATTTTAGCATTCTGCTTCAAATACTTTTTTAATAAAACAGGAACCTTAGTGTGCTTCACCTCGATTTCAGATATCATCTGATCCAATAACTTAATATCTGACACCTTACTGTTTCGAAGTTCTTTCCCCTCCCCTTTGTGCTGAAATTTAAAACGCTTGCGTGGCTTAACCATACTTGCAAGTTCAGTATCGTAGTGATGTTGCCTAATGAAATCAACTAATAAATCTTTGCTTAATGAAGAAAAACTGTTACTAATACTTACCGGACCAATCAGATATTGAAAACGATTGTTCTCACGCTTGATAAACTCATTGATACCCTTCCATAGCAGCATAAGGCTAAAAGGCTTCTTTTGGTATTCTTCTCTTATAAATGACCGGCCCAATTCGAGCGATTGCTTGAAAATAGGAGTAAATTCGCTGCTGATTTTAAACAACTCATTCAGATAAAATCCCTCTTTTTTGTAACGCCTGTAAAGCACATCTCCAACACCTATTCGGTATGCCCCAACAATCAGCTTTGCCTTTGTATCCCATATAAATAAGTGTTTATAGTTCAAATCGTATTCATCTGCATCATAACTACGGTTAGTGCCTTCACCCACCTGCCTGAAAGTTATTTCACGCAGACGTGAAATTTCTCGAAGAATGTTCGGAATAAAACGTGCACCGGAAATAAATACTTCAAAATTTTCATGTGTAAAAAGCAATGATCGTGGTTTGATAGAATCAATTTCCTTCATTATCAATTCCCGGGGAGTTTCATTTATTATCGGAATGGGCTTACTTAAAACAGGGAGTATGCGCTTACCAAAAAAATCGTGCACATCTAAACCGGAACCAAGCGCATACGTTTTTGCTCTGAGATAACGCATCAAATCATTGGGATCCTTAAATGCTTCAATTGTTTTTAATGAAAGAGGTTTGCCAATTCTTATTACTACTTTATCATTCTTCTTATTAAATAACTCAGAAGGCAATCGAGCCGTACGCAATGCAGGATGTAGTAAACCCAGGATATTAAAAAACAGACTGTTGTACCCGCTAAAATATACCGGTACCACCCGTACGTTGGATTTAAGTATAAGCTTACCTACTACCGGATTCCAAACCTTATCACTAATTTTCAGATTATTTATCTTTAAAGAAGAAACCTCACCTGCCGGAAAAATAACTACGGGATTGCCGTTGCGAAGCAACTGCATGCAATTTTTAATTCCACGCAGATTCACATCATTTCCCTTCTTTTTATCAAAAGGATCAACAGAAACAAAATACTGCTCAAGGGGTTTGATTTGCTGCAACAGGTAATTTGCCATAATTTTTAAATCAGGCCTAACGCGCGCAAGCAGGGCAATCATCATTAAACCATCAATGCCTCCATAGGGATGATTGCTAACCACCACAAAAGGCTCATTGGCCGGTATATTTTTAAGCTCCTCATCGTTAAACTCAAATGCAACTCCCAGCTCCTTCAATATGGCCTCAGCGAATTCAACTCCATGCTGCTCAATATTCTTTTCGTATAGTTTATTTACCTTTTTAAGCTTAAGCAACTTCATGAGTGCTGGAGCAAGGGTGGCCATCTTCAATTTCTTAAGACCGATTGATTCTGAAAAATCATCAGCTGATATCAATTCTTTTACTGCCATGGTTTACCTTATTTAATGGTTACGAAAGTGTTAGATTGATATTAAGTTAAACTCAAGGCTGTGTTAAGATTATATGAATTCATTTATTTAAAGCAGAAGTTTACATTTGAAGAATGCTTGTAAACATTACGGAAAAAGATTTGCTGCAAACCGGAAATCTGGAGTTTTTAGCCAAACAGGTGGTTGAAGGTTTTATTACCGGTTTGCACCGCAGTCCGTTTCATGGCTTCTCGGTTGAGTTTGCTGAACACCGACTTTACAATACCGGAGAATCAACCCGCCATATAGATTGGAAGTTGTTTGCCAGAACCGATAAATTATTTGTGAAACGCTATGAGGAAGAAACCAACCTGCGTTGTCAGCTGGTTATTGATACATCAGGATCCATGTATATTCCGGAAGCAGGATTAAACAAGCTTCGTTTTTCTGCCTATGCAGCGGCATCACTTATACAACTGCTAAAGAAACAAAGAGATGCCTGCGGATTAACATTGATGAATGAAGGCATTGCGTTTCATACCGGATGCAAGTTAAGTGCCTCGCATCAAAAACTATTGATTAATAAATTAGAAGAAGCCTTGCAAACCGGCAATAATAATAAAAAAAGCAGTTTGGCTCCGGCCTTGCACCAGTTGGCAGAAATGCTTCATAAAAGATCACTGGTTGTTATTTTTAGTGATATGTTTCAAAATGCAGGTGCTGAAGAGGAGCTGTTCGCTGCATTGCAGCATTTGAAATACAATAAGCACGAAGTGATTGTGTTTGATGTGGAAGACAAAAAGATGGAAACGGAATTCGATTTCAGCAACAGGCCATACCTTTTTATTGATAGTGAAACCGGTGAGAAGCTAAAACTCTTTCCTGCTCAGGTAAAGGAGCAATACCTTGCTGCTTTAAATAAATTCAGGCATGAGTTAAAGCTAAAATGTGCACAGTTTAAAATTGATTTTGTTGAAGCCAGCATTGGTACTGATTTTAACCAAGTGCTGATGTCTTTTCTTACAAAGCGGGCTAAGTTAAGCTAAGCGGAAGTACGTAATACAATAAATAAACCTATTAATCCTTTTTGCTTTTTCTGCGATACTTACCTCTTGTATGATAATAATAGCGAGAGTTGTTTCTTCTTTTTAAGGCATCTTTTCTTGTACTAACCGGCATGCGTACATGTCCTCTTCTGTATCTTCCACGGTAATCAACTGAAGGTTTTACATATACTGATCCCCTGCCTTCATCACTGCTGTTTCCTGAGCATGAACTTAAAGTAGCAACAGATAGAGAAACAAGTAGGGCTAGGACAAAAACCGTCAGAGATTTTCTGAAACCGATGGCACTAAAAAATTTAATAAGTGAATGATATGAATACATGCACAAGCAAATTATGTATGCAAAATACCGAAAAGAAGTAAGATATAAAGTACTTACACTTCCCTGTTTACATCCCACTGCTCCATATAATCGCCCACACGTCTGAGGAAAGAGCCACCCAATGAGCCATCAACCACGCGGTGATCATAGCTGAGTGATAAGAACATCATGTGGCGTATGGCAATTACATCACCCATTTCAGTTTCGATAACGGCAGGTTTTTTCTTAATAGAACCGGTAGCCATAATAGCAACCTGAGGTTGATTAATAATTGGTGTACCCATTACATTGCCAAAGCCACCCACATTGGTAAGGGTAAATGTTCCACCGGAAATTTCTTCAGGTGCTAATTTATTATTGCGTGCACGGTTGGCCAAATCATTTACGGTTTTGGTTAAACCTACCAGATTCATCATATCGGCATTCTTAATAACAGGCACAATTAAATTGCCTGAAGGGAGAGCAGCTGCCATTCCGATATTGATTGCTTTTCTTTTAATGATATTGTAGCCGTCAACCGAAACATTAATAATTGGAAAGTCTTTAATGGCTCTAACAACACATTCAATAAACATTGGAGTAAAGGTAATTTTTTCACCCTCACGTTTTTCGTAAACCTTCTTGGCTTTATCTCTCCACAAAACCATATTTGTTACATCTGCCTCTACGAAAGAAGTAACATGCGGTGAAGTATGTTTACTCATTACCATATGATCGGATATGAGTTTACGCATACGATCCATTTCAATAATTTCATCTCCACCGGATACAGAAACCTTAGGAGGTTGAGGCACATTTACGGAAGCACTAACAGCAGGTTTGTAATCCGGTGCAGGCGTATTTGCAAATGGCGTAGCAGCACCTCTATTTTGCAAATAAGCAAGCACATCACGTTTGGTAACACGGCCTTCGCTGCCTGTTCCGGTAATGGTTTCAAGCTCTGCCATACCAATATTTTCTTCTTTAGCAATATTTAAAACCAGCGGTGAATAAAAGCGTGAACCACCTGCAGAGGCAGGAATAATTATTTGTTGTGCAGCAGCAACTGTTTTTTCAATTTGAGCAACGGGTGTTTCAGTTTTTGGAGGTGCAACCGGAGCTGCAGGAGCAACTGCCGAAGATGATTCTGTTTCTATAATGGCTATAACAGCACCAACCGCCACCACATCATTTTCCTTGAACAAACGTTTTTTAAGCATACCAGCTTTGGGGCTGGGCACTTCACTGTCAACCTTATCGGTTGCAATTTCTAAAATGGTTTCATCTGCCGAAATTGCATCGCCTTCATTTTTTACCCAGCGAATAATGGTTGCTTCTGCTATGCTTTCGCCCATTTTGGGCATTACCAGTTGAAATTCTGCCATATTTAATTTGTTAAGCGCACTTTCCATTAAATAAACTTTTAGGAAAGTGGAGGCAAATTTAATTTTTTGGGGGACTTATGCCAATTAATATAAAGGAGAAAATCAGGTTTTGGCTATTTGCAAGACAAAATCATACTGCGTAACATAAATAATCCTTGCAGGGCTGTGCGAAGAATGGTTCTTTCTCTGCTATCGCCCATATTAAATTGCTGTGCAATGGTTTGCTGTGCGCTGCTTACTGCAATCCATACAGTGCCAACAGGTTTTTCATCTGAGCCTCCCGATGGACCTGCGATTCCACTTGTAGCGATAGCATACTCTGTGTTCAGTTTTTTTCTTGCCGCTTCTGCCATTTGTCTCACACATGCTTCACTCACTGATCCATCAGAGGCTAAAATCTGCGGGTCAACACCGAGTTCATTTACTTTAATCTCATTGGCATAGCTGATGATACTGCCATTATAGTAAGCCGAGCTTCCAGGAACGGATGTGATTAAATGTGCCAGATAACCACCTGTACAACTTTCAGCAGTGCATAGGGTTTGTTTATGTTGAAGTAGTAATTTACCTACCGCTTGCTGTAACGTATCATTTTCTTCTCCGTAAATATGCTCACCTGCCAGTAGATAAAGCATATTAATCTGCTCATTCATTTCAGCGGTAAGTTTAGTTTCCTCACTGCTATAACCGCTAAGCCTTAATCTAACCTGACCCACAGATGGTAGATAGGCTAATTGAATATGAGGAGGCAAATTACTTTCCCAAGTTGCAATTTTCTTCGCAAGAAAAGATTCACCTATGCAAGCTGTTAGTATAGTACGATGCAAAATGAAAGGAAGCGTAAAACTTTGTTTAAGAAAAGGCAATGCCTCTTCGGTAAAAATAGTTTTCATTTCAAAAGGCACCCCCGGCATGCTGATATAAACTTTTCCTTGTTGAGCAAACCACATACCCGGAGCAGTTCCACTTCTGTTAAAAAGTACTTTACAATTTTGAGGGACCAATGCCTGATCAAGATTACTTTGAATGATGGGCAACTTTCGCAAGCGAAATATTTTAGTTACCCAATTCTTGACTTCTTCATTTTCTACAAGTATGGTATTAAAGTATTCGCAGAAAGTATGTTTGGTGATATCATCCTTAGTTGGACCCAAGCCACCGGTTGTAATGATTATATCAGCAAACTTTGATGCTTCATTTAAAGCATGAATAATATGTTCTTTTCTATCGCCAACAGAAATGCGATAATTAACGCGAATGCCTGCATTACCAAGCTCCTGGCCTAACCAAGCAGAGTTGGTATCGGTAATTTGTCCGATTAAAATTTCATCACCAATCGTAATGATAGCAGCATTAACTTGTTGAATACTCATTCGAATTTTTACTAATAGTATTCAAAGGAATTGGTAAAAAATCAGAACAACAAATTTGTACAGGCAAATTATGCTGTATAAAAAAATATACTTTGGAAAGCAGTATTTCATGCTCAAAAAAGTTGAAGTGATTTTTAATGAAAAAGAAGTATGACAACAAACGTAATAACCCAAAAAAAACTCATAACAAGCAGAAATACCTGTAGAATCAAGCATCTTCAGAGATATATATTATTTGTTTTTATATATTTTTTTTGATGAATCATCGTTTTTATCGTAACAAACTGAATAACAGTAAATTTTTTTTTATTTTTTTTTGTTGATAGATGACTGATGAAGATATCAGTAAAATCAATAGTTTTCATTGATTTATCACAGTTATCAACATATTTTTATGCATACTTTTTCGCCTTGATAGTGAGGAAGTATTTGATATTTTTATTCACATGTATAACTTTGTTTTCGTAATCAATCAAATGTTATAAAACATGGCAACTAAAAAATCAACCAAAAAAGCAGCTCCTACTAAGTCAGCTGCTAAGAAAGCTGCTCCTAAGAAAGCTGCTAAGAAAGCTGCTAAGAAAGCTGCTCCTAAGAAAGCTGCTAAGAAAGCTGCTAAGAAAGCTGCTCCTAAGAAAGCTGCTAAGAAAGCCGCTAAGAAAGCTGCTAAGAAAAAGTAATCCGATTTCGGAAACTGAATTAAAGTCCTACCCATGCGGTAGGACTTTTTTTATTACCTGTTTGTAAAATATTGACTAATACTTTTAATTTGGGATATGAAAATAAGAATCAACCAAGTACTTATTTTGACTTCCATTATTATATTTTGCGGTTGCAAATCTCAGAAGTGTACAAACTTCAGTGATCCGCAGAAACAATATAAAGCTACCTATGATAAAAACGGATTGATCAAAAATAAAAATAAGTAGAAATCACCAATCAGGATTTTACATTTTGAACTACTTATCTCATTACTTTATTGACCATATTCCGGATAACCACTGCCATAATACGGGATTAATTTTACCTGACATTTGTAAAAAATGGATTAAAAATTTTCACCAGCCTCCTCTACCTCATCCAATACCGGATGCAATTAGTCAACTGCATCAAGGTACAGTAAAACATTACCTCGCTGATAAAAAATTTCATGCTTCCAACTTCTTTAATTCTCATGTATCAGTTTTTACCCAAGCAGTAAATCAGGCAGGGCTTAGCGAAAGAGTGCAGCGAAAATGGTTTATAGCGCATATTGCATTTGAACTGATGCTTGACAGGATGCTGGTTAACTATTATCCTGAGAAAGTTGATGCCTTTTACCAATCTTTATTGCTGGTAGAGGAACAGGTATTGAAGGAATATCTGCTTCACTTCGGAATGCCCGATATAGAAGATTTTTTTCAATTTTACAGCCATTTCACAGCTGTTCAGTACATTTATTACTACCCAAATAATAATAAATTCATTTACTCGTTAAACAGGATTATGATGAGAGCCGGCCTGGAGGCAATGGATGAAACTGACGGAAACAAACTCCTTGCCACTTTGTTGCAACTGGAAAATGACTATTTTGCAGACGCAGAAAAACAGGTTTATAAACTCAGACAGATTTTTACGGAATGAGAATATTGATTATCCTTTTGTTGGTTATAGGTCTATTTCCTTTTGCAGCAAATAGCCAAGCACTCAAATACAGCAATGAGTTTTTATCGTTGGGTGTTGGGGCCAGGGCTGCTGGTATGGGAAGTGCTGTGGTTGCAGGAGTAAATGATGCCACTGCAGCATACTGGAATCCGGCAGGATTATTACGCATTAAAGATCAGGCGCAGCTAGCAGTAATGCATAATGAACAATTTGCCGGTATTGTTAAACATGATTATGGAACATTTGCATACAGTTTAAATGATAAAAGTGTTGCTGCTTTAACTGTTATCAGAGTTGGGGTAGATGATATACCCAATACATTAGACCTTTTTCAAAATGGACAGATTGATTATTCACGCATCCAAAGTTTTTCTGCTGTAGATTATGCATTCATGGGTTCATATGCAAGAAATTTAGGCATTGAAGGATTAAGTGTAGGTGCCAATGTAAAAATCATCAGACGCATTGTTGGCGAATTTGCAGGAGCCTGGGGTTTTGGTTTTGATGTAGGTGCTCAGTATAATTACAGAAAATGGAAAATGGGTATTTGCTTACGTGATGTTACCTCCACCTTTAATGTTTGGGAATACAGTTTTTCCCAAAGCCAAAAACAGGTATTGCTTCAAACCAACAACAAACTTCCCGGAAACACCCTCGAAATAACATTACCACGCACCATTATTGGTGTTTCCAAAAGATTCAATGTCTTTAATAAATTCATAATAGAGCCGGAGATTAATGCTGATATTACTTTTGATGGTCAGAGAAATGTGCTGGTTTCCAACCGCATCATCAATATTGACCCACGCTTGGGAATGGAACTTGGATATAAAAACATTATTTTCCTGAGAAGCGGTATAATGAATATTCAAAAGGAGAAAAACTTTGACGGTACCAGTAAATTAAATTATACCCCAACACTTGGTGTTGGATTACAAATTAACAACCTAGCTATTGATTATGCCCTTTCCAATGTTGGCGGTGTAAGTTCACTACCCTACAGCAATATCATTTCTCTTCGACTCAATATCAATAAAAAGAGTTAGCAGATTTTACATTTATTGATTTAATTGTATCCGTAATTTACTGCGTATGAAATTTTATCTACTCATTACTATTGTTTTTCTAAACTTATTTTCACAAGCACAATCTCGAATAAAGATGAGTGCAGGTTTAAGTGTAGCGCCAATGATGTGTGGATCTTTTAACGGCTCTAATTCCTCGAGTATTGCTCCGGGTTTTAATAACAGAACCTATACCCAGGTATCCGATTCATTTGGGAGAGATGAAACCTACAGAATATCATATGGATTTCATGCTTGGTTTAACTATATGCTTGGCTCCAAATGGAGCATGCAGGCCGGTCTTGGATTTGTGGATGTTGGGTTTCAACGTATTCAGGATAATCCTAAATTCAAAGATAAAATTCATCCGGGTATTGGCAGAGGGCTTATTGAAGATTTAACGGACAACACAAAAAGTATTGCCTACGATTACCGCTATCAGTATCTGCAAATACCTGTCATTTTCAATTACTTCATCAATAAAACATCCGATTATAAATGGCTTTTTCATGCAACAGGAGGTGTTGGATTAAACTTGCTTATAAATCACAAAATGACCGCAAACCTTAAAAATTTTTATATAGATAATAGCCAAACCTTTGATATTGATTCTACCGGTTATGAAGGATCAGCTTTTACAATGAATATGATATTGGGCTTTAAGGCAGAGTATAGGTATGAGAAAAAAATAAGTCTTTTTATTCAGCCGCTATTGGGCATATATCCCTTTTCCGTTAGCCAAACAGAAATGATGGTAAGGCCCTACTTTTTAGGCATCAATCTTGGAGCTTCTTATGCTCTAAATGATAAATAACAGTGCACATTAATAGATTTAACATTCGCGTGTATGGAATTCTTAAACACAACAACCGCATTCTGCTAGTGCATGAGCAAGCAGATACTATAGAATTTGTAAAATTTCCGGGTGGTGGTTTAGAGTTTGGTGAAGGGCTGCATGATGGTTTGAAAAGAGAGTTCTTGGAGGAAACAGGTCTTGCTATTGAAGTAGAACATCATATTTATACGACCGACTTCTTTCAGCAAAGTGCATTTAAACCTAATGATCAACTCATTTCCATTTACTATGCTGTAAAAGCAAAGGGAGATCTAAGTATCAGAGAAGATTCACATGAAATAATCATTAGTGGCAGAATAGAAAAGCTTCGATTTTTTTGGGTTGAGTTGCATGAGCTGCATGAATCCATGCTAACATTTCCCATTGATAAAAAGGTTTGCAATTTTATAAAACCATCTGATTCTCTCAAGTAATTTGCTCTACTTTATCCAACACCATTTTGATAGCTTTTTCTATTGTAGCCAATCCGTTTGAAGAAAATCGGTGTTCAATCCTGTTGGCTAAAATGGCATTAACGGAAAGTGCACGGTGGCCTAGTAAAGTTGCCATGCCATATATGGCGGCTGTTTCCATCTCAAAATTTGTAATCCGATACGGGCCGGATTTAAATTTATGCAGGCGTTCAATCAGATTTCCATATTTAGCTTGCCCCCTTATTATTCGTCCCTGTGGGCCATAAAACCCGCAGCAGGTTGCAGTAATGCCTTTTTTGAATGAGGACTCAAAATAATCAATCAGGTTACCAGGAGATTTATATAGATATTGACACACTTCACCCAGATCTAGTTGACTCTTTAATTCCTTAAGTATGGTATCAGTTTCTGAAACTGAGTGGGTGTTTATATAAAATTGCATCAGTGAATCGAGTCCTAAGCCGTGAGTTGATAATAGTATATCATCAACTTTAATATCGGGCTGAAGCGAACCTGAAGTACCAATTCTGATAATAGGCAAAGAGGTGAGCTTCTTCTTAATTTCACGGGTATCTAATTCAACATTGACTAAGATATCCAACTCATTAAGGACAATGTCAATATTATCGGTTCCAATACCTGTTGAAATTACCGAAATACGTTTTTTGCCAACCATTCCTGTATGTGTAATGAACTCTCGCTTCTGCTTCTTTGTATCAATAGTATCAAAGTGGGCGGAGACTTGTGGCACACGATCTGGGTCGCCAACCAATAGTATGAGTTCTCCCAAATCATCGGGCTTCAGGTGCAAGTGATAAACAGAACCATCTGCATTAACCACCAGTTCTGACTCCTTAATTATATTTAGCATAGATAAATATGTAGAGGTGCAATATAGTATAGTGTTATATTTATAAGTTTAGAATTTAATTAATATTTTTAGGCGAATCGAGATCACTGAAAAGTAGAACATCAATCATACATAGAAGTTAAAAAACATACGCAAAAAATAAAGCACACTTAACCTATTGATAAATTGAAATTTATTTAAATGTATCAGGGGGATCTATACCTAGGTTTGTTGCTATTGTAAATCAACATAAAATCGAAAATATTTTTATGTTATTTGTAATAACGTGACCAACAGGTATCTCTTCTGAATTTATAGTGTAAAAATCTGATCTTAACTGAAAGCCGCCTTGTCCGGCTTTTTTATTTTTTCATGTATAAGCGTATAATATGATCAATCTTTTCATGCAGCTGCCTAATTTCCAATTCCGCTTTTAGATTTACCTTGTAATCATTCTTTGAACGCAGCCTGTCTCTGGCTTCCTGCCTTTTCTGGCTCATCATGATAATTGGCGCCTGCACTGCAGCCAAGCATGAAAGCATGAGGTTAAGTAAAATAAACGGATACGGGTCTATGCGTTCGGGCATTAATATATTAAGACATATCCAACAAATGATGGCCCCGAAGAAAATTATAATAAATGACCATGATCCACCAAAGTCTGCAATGGCATCCGATAATTTCTCTGCAGCAGTGAGGTTCTTATCATAATCGGTATCTACATCCTCAGCCATGATATCATGATCGGCAAAGCTAGCCAGCACATCCTTCTCTTCTGCATCTAGTTTCCCTTTGCTTTCTTCAACCATTTGTTCCAGTTTTTGCTTAACAAGATGGTTCAGTTCACTCACCGAAATATAGCCTTCTCTGTTCCATTCATAGCCCAAAGATTTAATGAATGATACCAAACTGTCGCTTACTGCGAGTGCAGGTAAAAGCTGGTGTTTGCCAAGTAATTTACCTGAAATCTGACATAGTTCTTTATTCATAGATTTAAAGTTTACTTCGAATGTATGTGTTCATCGATGAATATTTCCTGAGAAAAAACAGGAAAAACTTAATTTAGATTAAATTCGCTCTCTCAAGTGTGTAAATAAATTATGACCGACAATAAAATTATTTTCTCAATGGCAGGTGTAAGTAAAATATACCCGCCAAGTAAACAAGTTCTAAAAAACATCTACCTCTCCTTCTTTTATGGCGCTAAAATAGGCGTGCTTGGACTAAATGGTTCAGGTAAATCGAGCTTGCTTCGCATTATTGCAGGTAAGGATAAAAACTTTCAGGGTGAGGTGGTTTTTGATAAAGACTATAAAATTGGTTTTTTAGAGCAGGAGCCTGAACTGGATGAGAGCAAAACAGTAAAACAATGTGTAGAAGAAGGTGTGGCGCACATTACACAAATGCTTCAGGAGTTTGAAGAAATTAATAATAAGCTGGCCGACCCCAATTTGGATGGAGACGAGATGATGAAGATACTGGATAGGCAGGCGTCAGTAATGGAGCTGCTGGAACAGAATGATGCATGGGAACTGGATAATAAATTAGAAAAGGCAATGGATGCACTTCGTTGCCCTGAACCTGATACGCCTGTAAATATTCTTTCTGGTGGAGAGCGCAGACGCGTTGCTTTATGCAGGCTGCTGCTAAGTAATCCTGATATTTTATTACTGGATGAGCCTACCAATCACTTGGATGCTGAATCGGTTGATTGGCTTGAGCAATACCTGCACCAATTCCCGGGAACTGTTATTGCTGTAACCCACGACCGATACTTCCTTGATAATGTAGCAGGTTGGATTCTTGAACTTGATAGAGGTGAAGGTATCCCATGGAAAGGCAACTACAGCAGTTGGCTTGAACAAAAAGCAAACCGCTTGGCAGCAGAAGAAAAAGCAGAGAGCAAGAGAGCCAAGTCGCTTGAACGTGAGCTAGACTGGGTGAGACAAGGACCTAAAGGAAGACAAGCTAAACAAAAAGCCCGCTTAAATGCCTACGACCGCATGTTAAGTGAAGAGCAAAAAGAAAAAGAACAACAATTGGAACTATACATTCCTCCTGGTCCACGCTTGGGTGATGTGGTTATAGAAGCCGACCATGTGAGCAAAGCATATGGAAATAAATTACTGTATGAAAACCTCTCGTTTTCTCTACCTAAAGGAGGCATTGTTGGTATAATCGGTCCTAATGGTGTTGGTAAAACCACCTTGTTTAAAATGATGATGGGCCTTGAGAAACCCGATAGCGGGACGTTTAAAGTAGGCGATACAGTTAAGATTGCATATGTAGACCAAAGCCATAAAGATTTACTGCCCGATAAAAGTGTTTTTGAAGTGATAAGTGGTGGCACCGAAACGATGATTGTTGGCGGAAAACAAATAAATGCAAGAGCCTATATTTCTAAATTTAATTTCAGCGGAACAGACCAAAGTAAAAAAGTAGGCATTCTATCTGGCGGAGAAAGAAACCGCGTGCACCTGGCAATGACTTTAAAAGAAGGTGGCAATGTATTGTTGCTGGATGAGCCAACCAATGATATTGACGTAAATACACTGCGTGCACTGGAAGAAGCCATAGAGAATTTTGCCGGATGTGTGGTGGTTATATCACACGACAGGTGGTTCATTGATCGCATTGCTACGCATATTTTAGCTTTTGAGGGAAACTCACAGGTTTACTTTTTTGAAGGAAACTACACCGATTACGAAGAAAATAAAAAACAGCGCTTAGGAGATATTATGCCTCATCGGGTGCGCTTTAAAAATATGATGCAATAGAGATAGTGCTTACTCAAAAATACGATCAACTGTATTTCTTAAGTGCATTCTTTAACGTAGCAACGTGCTCCTTTTTTAAACCATCTGGTAAAAGAATATGAACCTTATCACCATAACTTAAAATTTGCGATTTAAGTTCATAACTTGGTATTACCTCTAGTTGTATAACAAAAGCAGTTTCCGAATCTTCTACAATTTGCTGTGTTTCATGCAATGGCTGTGATTTTATATAAGGTGCCTCACTCGGCTCAAACCTTAACTTAATTTTTTCAGGCTTAAAGTCGTCAATTACTGATATGCCAAATGAATGTTTGAAAAACTTTCGTGCTTCAAAAGTTGCATCAGGCTCAAAATTCTTTCCTGTATGCAACAGCTCTTTGATGCGCTCAAGAGCAAGGGTAATCATGCGCTTATTACCAATATCTTTCCCGGTAACATACCAGCGATTCCGATATTCTTTCAGCACATAAGGATGGTATGTATAATGCTTGGGCATGGTTTCGCCAAAACGCTGATAATGCACAATCAACTCATCACGTTCTTTAATTGCTTTAAGAAGAGTGCCTAAAAATTCATTCCCTTTTGCACTCAAGCTTTTTTCAGTCTGAATAACCTCATCCAATGTTTCACCGGCAATACGTTTCATACTGATAAAGTCTTCTATTTTTTCAACTGATTGAATAAACTGCTTAACCGGACCAATACCTTCAAACTGCCTTAATAATCCGCAAGCAAATTCAAGCGCATAAAGATCTTCCTGTTTCAGCGGAATTTTATTAATGGAGAAATCTGCATCTGTATAATAATAGCCGTTAAATTTTCTGTTGTATTCAATAGGAGCAAAATATCCCAGCTCCTCATCATACTTCATATCATATAAATCCTTATCAATGGTGCGCTCAGACACAGTTCCCAATCCGCTACATGCTTCTATCAAATCTTTTTTTGTGGGGTACTTCTTCTGCCTGTTGCGCAATGCAGTATCTATGATGCGATATCGAATAAATGCATTTTTATTTTTTGGCATAAGACAGTATTAATTATTGAGCGTACCGGAGCATTTCAAAAAGCAACTGCTGCAATGTTATAAGCCTGATTAGATATTAACCACCCAGCCAAAAGGATCATCTATGGCAGAAGTGCGAATATCTTCCAGCTGACGATAGAGTAAATTGGATATTTTTCTTTGATCGGCAGGAGGCAATTGGTAAGTATTACCCCTGAAACTAATTGCATCAATCTTGGCAATTAATGCGGCAGTGCCGGTGCCAAAGGCATCCTCTAGCAAACCTTTTTCTGCAGCCTCAATGATTTCTGAAACCGATATTTGCCTTTGCTCAACAGGAATGCCGTTGTACTCAAGCACCTTAATGCAGGAGTCTCTGGTAATGCCATTTAAAATAGTATCATGCAGATTAGGTGTAAGTACTTTTCCATTGATAACAAAAAACAAATTGGTAGTACCCGATTCCTCAACAAAATCGTGCGACAATCCATCAGTCCAGATAATTTGATCGAAACCTTTTTGTTGAGCCTCTAATGTTGGTAACATAGAAGCTCCATAGTTACCTGCAGCTTTTGCAAAACCAACACCCCCTTTTGATGCACGCACATATCCTTCCTCAATTAAAACTTTAATGGGTTTTGGATAATAACTGTTTACCGGGCAAGTAAAGATAATAAAGGTGAAATTTCTTGATGGACGTACACCCACAAAATCATCAGTAGCAAACAAAAATGGGCGGATATATAAAGCACTTCCTTCCTTAGTTGGAATCCAGTTACGGTCGATATCTACCAGCGCCTTTAATCCTTGCATAAAAATTTCTTCAGGTATTTCCGGCATAGCCATACGTTTGGCGGAAAGATTTAATCTCTTCCAATTATCGAGCGGCCTGAATAGCTGGGGCTCATTCATTTGATTTTTAAAGGCTTTCATTCCTTCAAAAATCGACTGGCCATAATGCAAAGCTGATAAGGATGGCGCCAAATTTATGGGCCCGTAGGGGAGAATTTGCGCTTGCTGCCATTCACCATTTTCATAATCGCAGCGAAACATATGATCAGAAAAGATGGTACCGAATTGAATATTATCAAAATCACATTCTGCAATACGCGAATGAGGAGTTTTAGAAATTTTTATAGAAATTGCCGTTGTATTTTCTATCATCATTATGAGCGATTTTAATTTGCAAACATTAGACTTGTATCAACAATTATATTTAGTTGACGAGCCACAAATTGCACCCGTCAAAGAAAATAAAAAAATTGAGAATACACTTAGATTTAGCGGAAGTGCGCAAAAAAGGTTACTGTTTGTTTATCATGAGCCACAAAACTGGAATGATGCGGATGAAAAGATGATTCAAACACTCATTACAAATGGATTAAAACTAGCGCTAGAGGATATTATGCTGCTCAACCTTTTTGAGAATAATACTCCCGATTGGCAAACTATCGTTAGCGAGCTTAAACCGGAAAAAATTATTTTCTGGAACTGCGATGCGTATGCAGAAGCAGCTAGCCTAGCCAAGCAAACATACACCGTTCATCAAAATGAAGACTATCGTTATTTATTAGTGCATGCAGCCTCTGCATTTCATGATGACAAAGATTTAAAAACCAAACTTTGGATCAGTATTAAGAGCCTGTTTCAATTGCCATGAGACTGATTTTTGCAACCCAAAATCAAAATAAAGCCAAAGAGATTAATGCACTGGTTGGCGAACCTTTTGAGGTGCTGTCTCTATCAGATATTAAGTGCAGTGATGATATTGAGGAAACCGGCCTCACCTTAAAAGAAAATGCAGCCTTAAAAGCCAGGTATATCTACTTAAAATATCATTACAATTGCTTTGCAGACGATACAGGTCTTATTGTTGAAGCACTCAACGGAGAACCTGGAGTGCATAGCGCCCGTTATGCCGGTGAGCAAAAAAATGATAAGGACAATATTGCTTTGCTCCTAAAAAACATGGCCGGCATTGAAGGCAGAAAAGCACGTTTTGAAACAGTTATTTGCCTCATGCTTGAAGGTATTGATTACTACTTTTCAGGAGTACTGGATGGAAAAATAATTAATGAACCCTTAGGTGATAAGGGGTTTGGATATGACCCGATTTTTATGCCGGATGGTTATGATATGACACTTGCTCAAATGACACTTGAACAAAAAAACAGGATAAGTCATCGTGCCAAAGCATTTGAAGAACTTGCACGCTATTTAAAACAAATTAACTCTTAAACTCAGAATTAATTTGAACTTTTTGGCCAAGTTCTTTGGCAATCATCTCATTGTTTTCTGCCTCTATTTCCGCTATTTTATGATTAAACACATAAACAGGAATTTGGGCAAGCACAACAGCTAGTGTGCTGATGATAAGCAATAACATTGCTGTTGAATTATTTTTCATAATAAATGCAACGAGAACAAATGCAATATTTACGATGTACATAACCAATGAAACCTCTTTATGGCCAAGGCCCATTCGCAATAAATAATGGTGCATGTGATTTTTATCTGCCTCAAAAGGAGATTTCTTCTTCATAACCCTAAGTATAAATACGCGCAACGTATCGAATAAAGGCACAATTAAAATTGCTACTGCAATTGCAGGAGCCGATGAAATTTTGTAGATATTCTGAGCAGTAGGGCTATTAAATTCAATGAACTTAATCGTAAAAACAGCTAACAGAAATCCTGTGGTAAGCGAGCCTGCATCTCCCATAAATATTTTTGCAGGATTGAAGTTAAATACCAAAAACCCAAGCAAAGCACCTGCTAGGCCAAAAGAAAGAATAGCCCAGCCTGTTTGATCAATAAAATTAAACCACAAACCCAGGGTAGTGGCTATAATAAATCCCAGGCCTCCGGCTAAACCATCAACGCCATCTATTAAATTAAAAGCATTGGTAACAACAATAACGGTGAAAAAAGTGAGTGCGTATGATGCCCAGAGCGGTATCATATCTACTCCAAACAACCCATACAGGCTGGTTATGCGAATATCTTCACCTACAATAGTTATTAAAGCAGCCATTACCTGGCTCATGAGCTTTTTAGCAGGTGAAAGAATAATAACGTCATCTTTTAAACCAGAGAAAAACAAAATGATTAATGCCGCCTGAAGGTACTGAAGCCTTGGCATACCATCGGGTATGCCCCATAAACTTACAGCAATAGAAAAACCTGCAATAATTGCTAAACCACCTAGGCGAGGAATTTTATGGGTATGCAGCTTGCGTGCATCAGGTTTGTCGTACAGGCCTTTAAATTTAGCAACCGTAATGATCGAGGGGATGCCAAAGATAACTATCAACAAACTGGTTAAAAAGACAAGTACAATATTTTGCATAGTGTGTTTTCTGCGGGACGCAGTATCTAACGCTACAAAAATAGTTTTATTTTAAGCACATCCTAAATTTTCATGCCTTAAATGGCATCAGGCGCTATTTATATGGACATTTCAGGGGGCTAAACGGCTGTAAACCCAGCTATTATTAGCTTTACGGAAAAGAAACCTATCATGAAGCCTATTTTGCCTGCCTTGCCAAAATTCTATGCTTTGCGGCAAAACCCTAAAACCACCCCAGTGCTTCGGTCGCATAATCGGCTCTTTACTAAAGAGTTCTTCAAATTCTGCAAACATCCTTTCAAGTTCTTCTCTGGAAACTACCGGCTTGCTTTGCGGTGAGGCATGGGCCCCGATTTGTGAACCCATAGGCCTCGTCATAAAATATTGGTCAGAGTCGGCATCAGATACCTTAACTGCCTCACCTTCAATTCTTACTTGTCTTTGCAACTCCAACCAGCAAAATACCAAACACACTTTTGGGTTTTGAAGTATCTCTTGCCCTTTATTACTTTTATAATTGGTAAAAAATACAAAACCACTATCTGAAATGCCTTTTAGCAATACCACTCTGGCCGAGGGACTTCCGTCCGGCTTAACCGTTGCCAGGGTCATGGCATTGGGCTCATTTACATTGGCTTTTATGGCCTCATCAAGCCACACCTCAAACTGCTCCATTGGGTTTTTAATCAAATCAGCCTCATCAAACTTCTTCAAACTGTAATCAACCCTTAAGTCAGCAATCGATTTTGAAAGTTCTTTCATACATACAAAGGTAAAATTATTAAACTCTTTTCTTCTGTGGATGTTTGGTGAATATCTCAATTACCGCAAAATGTAAATTGTACCTGATGTTATTTACCTGCCTGCATGATTAGTAGAATTTAAACAAGCGCAACAACATCATTCATATTAGATATGCAAGTAAAAAATATTCAACCCTCATTTGGCCCTCCGCTAAAAGGCTCTGTTCTGATAAGTGAGCCTTATTTAAACGATTTACAATTTAGACGCACAGTGGTTCTTTTAGGTGAGCACAATGAAGACGGTTCGGTTGGTTTTGTGCTAAACAGATTACTCAGCATTAGAAGCAATGAAGTGGTGCCCGGCCTGCTTGATATTGACTTTCCATTATTTTATGGGGGACCGGTAGAGCCCAATACGCTTCATTTTATTCACACTATTGGAGAATTGATTGAAGGAGCTCAACCAATAATAGATGGCATTTTCTGGGGAGGCAATATAGAACTGGTTAACGACCTCCTAAACCAAAAAGTGGTGAAACCGGAAGAATTTAAATTCTTTTTAGGTTATTCCGGCTGGGCTCCGGGTCAACTTGAAGATGAAATGCAGGAGAAGGCCTGGTGGCTTGGAGAGGCTCCCGCTTCATTAATTTTTAGTGATGACCCTGAGCAAATGTGGGCCAAGGTGGTTAAAAACCTCAACGAAGATTATGCTTATATGGCTAACTCTCCGGATGATCCGCAATGGAATTAAATAAAAAAGACCTCCTCACACGGGAAGTCTTTTTTTCTGAGGTCTCGAGCAGATTCGAACTGCTGTAGAAGCTTTTGCAGAGCCTTGCCTAGCCTCTCGGCCACGAGACCAATAGTATGCAAATATAGTGTTTTTTATTTCTTAGCCTTAAAAGCTTTCAGAAATCAGTATTTTTTGCTTGAGCAATAATTTGCCATTAGCGGGATTTTGTATGTGCAAATAATAAATACCCTGCATATGGAAATAGCGCTGAAGGTTAACTTCATAAAGCCACAATCTAGGTTGCAACACTATCTGCTCTTCGGTTATTTTTCTGCCGCGGTTATCATACAAAGTAAGCAACAAATTGGGCAGCACCTCTACGCCTTCGTCAATGCCAAGTGTAATTTTGCCTCCCCTTACCGGGTTGGGCATTATTTTAATATCTCCGGGTTTTAAGGTGGTTTGCAAAAGCTCTTTCCCTGTAATAGCTTTAAACGCTTGGGTTGCAGACGGAATGCCAAAACCGTAATTATAATCCGGATTGATATAACGGCTGGCAGATTCTTTCATCAGCCTCATCAGCTGCATATTGGTTAATCCAGTATCGGATTGCCATAAACATGCAGCCAAACCACTAAGCAAAGGAGCAGAAAATGAAGTGCCCCAACCCCAGATAATGCGCCCGTCTGCTCCAATCTGAATGGTTTGATCGGCTCTTGCGCACAAATCAGGCTTTATTCTGCCATCGGCCGAAGGACCGCGGCTGCTAAATTCTGAGAACACGCCCAATGCATCTACCCCACCGGCCGCAAGCACACTGTCTCCATCCGAAGGAGCAATTAAATACTTCCAATCTTTGCTACCCTCATTACCCACACTGCTCACCACCAAAATTCCTTTTGATGCTGCGGCCTGTGCAGCTTTGGTAACAATGGTTGTTTTGCCATTCATATCAGCATAGGTGTAACCATTTCCAGAAGTAAAACCCGTAAAATAGCCAACCGAGGAGTTGATGATATGTGTACCGATACTGTCTGCCCACTCTGCTGCGGCTGCCCAGTTCATTTCTTCCAATGAACTTTCGTTAAAAGCATCTTCGGTTACTGCCAAAATAAAAGAGGCATCGTAAGCTGCTCCATAAAATTTATTGGGTACCAAACCTGCAGCAATAGAAAAAACCCTGCAACCATGCTCACCTTCTCCGCCCATTTTATAAATATCTCTTCCGGGCGCTACAAAATTTCTTGCTGCAATCAGTCGATTGTTGTCAAAGATATGTCGGTAAGGCAAAGCCTCATCAACAGCCGTAAAACCGCCATCTACAAACGTAATAATTATGCCCTTGCCGGTATATCTGTTCGCATGCAAATAATTTAATCCAAGCATTTCAAGCTGATTTGCTGTATTGGTGATGGAATCAAAAGGTGTGGCTTGGGTTTGCATCTCAGCACATAGCTTAGCCTTAATACTGGAAGCCCTTTCGATTTTTATAATAAATGGTATTTTTTGCAATGCTGCCATGCTTTTTTCATTTGCATCTACATAAGCTGCATTAAGCCATTTGGAAACTTGCCTTACCTTGGCATAAGGCTTCAGGGCATTGAGATAAGGTGCGTAAACAGGCAAATCACTTTCGTTAAGTGGTATGTGTTGCAGGCACCTGCGTTGCAGTGATTGTTGCGAAAGGTAATGAACAGCATCATTAGGCTTTTGCAACCCTTTATCTGCAAACCAAACCAGCCACTGGCCCTGCACCGGTAAAACGGCAACATAGAACAGGTATAACAACAGCAGCTTTTTAAACATCATGTATTCTTACAAAAATAGTTGATGGCATAAAACAGAAAACAATTATTTTTGCGGAGCTAATTCAAAACAAAATGAAAAAAATATTTCTTATGCTTTCTGTTACCGCCCTACTATGGGCCTGCGGGAACAATCAACAAGGACAAACTGCTGCAACTGCTGATTCAACCCAAACAGGTGCCGAGGCTTATTTCGGTGACAAAATATCGGCCGATAGTGCTGTTGCCATTTCTGAACTAACTACTTTGATGGGAGATAAAACTGAATTACAGGTTAAGCTTAGTGCTACAGTTGATGCCGTTTGCCAGAAAAAAGGCTGCTGGATGGATTTGAAAAGTGGAGACAGCAGCACCCTGCGTGTTACTTTTAAAGATTACGGATTTTTTGTACCTAAAGATGCTGCCGGCAAGCAAGCCGTTGTTCAAGGTATTGCAAAAATAGAAGAAACCTCTGTTGCCGATTTGAAAGAATATGCAAAAGATGCAGGCAAATCAACAGAAGAAATTGAAGCCATTAAAGAACCTAAGAAAGAGTTGGTTTTTGAAGCCACCGGTGTTATTATTAAATAATTAATCCTTTACATATCAGTAGAAACCCGGAGTATATCCGGGTTTTTTATGCCACATAAGTATGAAAAAGCAATCATCCCTTATTCTATTTATCATTTGCGGAGGTATATTGCTTTGGGCAGCCTGCACACAAAATAATACCACCAATCAAAACACAAATTCTGCAGATAGCACTGCAATCGCAGATAGTGCAGCAGCCTGCAATGATATCGCTATGAAAGACCCCAACAATGCCAAACCCATGGCGCTAATGATGCGCCAAATGGCGCAAAATGCAGATAGCATGAGGACACAACTGCAAAGAGGCGAAACGCTGGATAGTTTGCGCTATCCGTTTATACGTTTTTATTTGGCAGAGCCAACCGACCCAAGTGTGCTGGAGCCAAAGTTTTATGAAAACGCCCGTTTGTTTCAGGAGTCATATAAAGCCTTATTTGCCCACCCTGCGGAGCAAACCAAATATTACAATTTAATGGTTGGAAAATGCGCCAACTGCCATGAAAGCTATTGTAGCGGACCATTAAAAAAAATAAGGAAACTGTTTATCCCGGTTGATTAAAGTTTGGTCTTCGGACGGTCCTCCCGATAGCAAGCGGAAGTAGAAATACAAGTACTTTTTCGCTATCCCAAGATCACAGGGCGCGAGAATGGAGGATTAACTCTGTGATAAAAAAATGTAAACAGTTAATGGTATTTCACAAAAAATCCCGCTTTATGCGGGATTATGTTGTGGAGGCAACAGGGTTCGAACCTGTGACCCTCTGCTTGTAAGGCAGATGCTCTGAACCAGCTGAGCTATGCCTCCTTTAAAAGGGACTGCAAATATAGAGCCACCTGCATAAAATGCAAACTTTGATTTATTTTTTTATAATATAGGCCGTAAATATCTGAATTTCATATTTTGGCACGTTGTATTGGCAAACCCATGCAAGAGCAAACTCAACAACATAGCAAATCCAAACCCCTTAGAATTGTATTATATGCAATGGCCCTTTTACTCATTGTAATTTTAGGCCTGGCATGTTTTTTATGGGCTAATAAGCAGGAGCTAAAGCAACAATTGCTTGCCCAGATCAATAAATCACTGCATACACAAATAACCATTCAACGCATTGGCATAGATTTTTATCATAATTTTCCGCAAATTGGTTTAGACCTTCAAGATGTTAAAGTTACTGATGCATTTAACACTCCGCAGGAATTGCTTGCAGCAGGCCATATCTATATTGGATTTAATATCTGGGATATCCTGAATAAAAATTACCGCATTAGAAAATTAAATATAGACAGTGGTTCGGTGCATCTGCTCATTACAAAAACTGGTAAAGCCAATTACATGATTCATAAAGCAGACTCTACTTCAAAGAACGAAACATTTATTTACTTGGAGTCGGTTACGCTAAAAAATATGCTCGCGGTATACGATGACAGGAATCACAAACAATATGATAAGGCTTTAATAAATCAAATGAACTGCGAACTGAAAGCAGAAGAAAATCAGTTTCAACTTATCTGCAAAGGCAATATGGATGCACATGAATTGCGAAGCGGTAAAATTGCCTGGATAAAGGATAAGGAAATAACGGTTGATTTAGGTTTTAACTACATGTATAGTAAGAGTGAACTTGTCTTCAAAAACTCATCTATACAAATTGAAAAATTACCACTGCACTTAATAGGAAAAATTAACAATCAAAATACCTATACCGATATAGACATTGGCTTTAAAGCAAGCCAAACAAATATACAATCGCTATTAGGGCTTGTGCCATTTAAATTAAAACTAACTGAAGAATGGAAAAGCGAAGGCGTAACATATTTTGAAGGCAGCATAAAAGGTAAATTATCGGATAAGAAGAACCCGGATGTTCATATTGCTTTTAGCGTTGAGAATGGCCGTTTAAACAATGAACAAAAAAACATTGCACTGAATCATGTGGCATGCAACGGCATTTTTAAATACAGCAATGGTGATGGTTTATTGCAACTGCAACCATTCTCATTTAAGATGAGCAAATCTGATTTTAATGGCAGCCTGAAACTAACATCATTTAATGATCTGATGGTTGAGGCATCTGTAAATTGCCACGCAGAAGGAACAGATTTAATTAAACTGACAGGTAAAGAAATTCTAAAAAATGCTGATGGATATGTTGATGCCAATTTATCGTGCCGGGGCAGGTACAAAGATTTAACCAACAATGCAGCCAAGGCAGAGTCGGCCGGGCAAATACGCATTGCTTTGAAAAACCTTTCGTTTCAAAACAGAGAAGAAAATATTGAGAAACTGGATGCAGAACTGCAACTGAATGGTACCAACTTATTGATTAAAAGATTACAAGCTACACTCTACCAATCGGATGTAGAAATAAGCGGAGAATTGAAACAGGTTTATGCTTATTTGTTTGATAAAAAAGAATTGATGGCCAATATTGAATACCACTCTGGATATATTGATTTGGCAAAATTTTATGTTCCTACTGCTTCTGCATCGAAACCTTTAACATTTCCGCAACGCATACGCCTAAAAGCTGATATTAAGATTGACGAGCTAGACTATAATCTCTTTAAAGCAAAACAAATTGTAGCCGGATTAATTTGGGAAGATGCACATATTACGGTAAACGATATCAGTGTACAAACCATGAATGGAAATATTAAAGGCAATTTACAAGTGTTTAGTGCAGCCGATGGAAGATTGATGCTAAGTACCAAAACCAATTTGAGTGAGGTTAATATCACAGAAGTTTTCAGACAGTGTAATAATTTTTCGCAAACAGAAATCGTTGATAAAAACTTGAAAGGACTTTTAAACTGTGAAGCAGAAATTATTTCTGTTTGGAGCCAAAGCGGGGCATGTGATTTGGATAAACTTTATGTGCTGGCTGATGTAGAATTAAAAAATGGAGAAATTATTCATTATGAGCCATTGCAAAAACTATCAAGGTTTGCAAATGTAGATGATTTACGAAACCTGAAATTTGCATCACTACGCAATAAAATTGAAATACGAGACCAAACCATTTTTATACCTGAAATGGAAATTTTAAGCAACGCCATGAATATTACACTCGCAGGCTCTCATACTTTTAACAATTACCTCGATTATCGTTTAAAGATTAAACTGTCTGAATTATTAAAGAAAAAACGTAAGCCTTCAGAAAATGAATTTGGCGAAGAAGATGAAAACGGCAAAGGCCTGAGTTTATTCCTTACCATGAAAGGTCCGGTAAATGATTTAAACATTGCTTACGATAAAATTGGCGTGAAAGAAAAAATTAAGCAGGACCTGCACAAGGAGAAAGAAAATATTACAGATGTTTTGAAAAAAGAGCTAGGTATTGGCAAGGATACCGAAATAAAAGAAAAGCAAACAAACTCAGATGAGCTGGAGTTTGAACCGGAATAATCAACTCAGATATTTAGCCACAATAGGCATTCTTCGGCCGGGGCCGAATGCTTTGGCAGAAACCCGCAATACAGGAGGTGCCTGCAAACGCTTCCACTCATTGGTATTTACCATTTTTAAAATACGCCTTACCGTTGCCTCATCATATCCGGATTGAATGATTTCATCCGGTCCTTTGCGTTCTTCAATGTATAGGTGCAAAATATCATCCAGCAAATCATAAGGAGGCAGCGAGTCGGAATCTTTCTGATCGGGCCTCAACTCTGCAGATGGGGCCTTGCTGATGATAGAATGAGGAATAACAATTCCATCCTTATTTAAATAATCAGCTAAAGCATACACTTCGGTTTTGTATAAATCACCTATAACGGAAAGACCTCCGCACATATCACCGTAAAGTGTGCCGTAACCCACTGCCAATTCACTTTTGTTAGATGTATTTAGCAAAATATATCCGAATTTATTGCTAAGGGCCATCAGAATAACACCCCTGCTACGAGATTGCATATTTTCTTCTGTTATACCAAAAGCTGTTTCTTTGAAAGCAGGCGCTAAGGTTTTTTCTAGCGCAGCATAGGTATCCTCAATGGAAAAAATTTCATGTGGCACACCAAGTTTTTGAGCCATTTCCACTGCATCGGTTACCGACCCTTCAGATGAAAATCGAGAAGGCAGCAATATCGCTTTAACATTATCTTTACCCAATGCCTCAGCGGCTAAGGCAAGCACCAAAGCAGAATCAATACCACCAGATAAACCCAGAATGGCTTTGCTGAATCCCTGCTTCAAAAAATACTCTCGAATACCAAGCACCAATGCCTGACGAATATTCTCCAACTCATGGTTATTCTCTTTTTGCAAGTGTTTTTTAAGCACCTTAACTTCCTTGCTTTTATCAAGCATGTAAATGCCACCGTCTTCCACGAAATGATTCAACTCATCGGCACTCTCACCGTTGGCATGCAATACCATTGATCCGCCATCAAAAATAAGCTGCGTTTGCGCACCTGTCATGTTCACATAAAACAATGGAATATTGTATTTCTTTACATTATCCCTCATCACTTGTTTACGCTGGTCGATTTGTGGTTTTGAAAATGGCGAGGCAGCAATATTTATCATTACATCTGGCTGTTGTTTAATCAGCTCATCCATGGGGTTGATGATATACATTGGATTTTCATTGATATTCCAAAGGTCCTCACAAACCGTTAAGGCAATGGTGAAACCCTTATAGGTAATACAATTAAAAATGCTGTTAGGCTCAAAGTATCGGTACTCATCAAAAATATCGTAATTGGGCAAAAGCGTTTTATGCACCACTTGGCTTATTGTACCATCGGCAAGCAAAAAAGCCGAGTTATATAAATCTTTGCCCTCCTTTACGGGATTAATATGCGGTGCACCTACAATTGCAGCAATACCTCTGCAATGGGAAGCAACGGCAAATATCCCATCTTCGCATCTTTGTATAAAATCGTTAAACTCCAAAAAATCTCGAGGAGGATAACCGCAAATGCTTAATTCAGAAAACACAATTAAATCAACGCCAGCCGTTTTAGCCTGATTAATTGCGTCAATCATCTTAGCCGTGTTATAAGAGAAATTACCGGTATGATAATTTAATTGAGCTATGGCAATGTTCAGGGCAGACAAGGTGATGAATTTAAATTAAAATAATACTCCTGCATGTAATGCAATAAAATTTAAATGGGTGCTCCATCTGCTATCGCTGGTGAAACTGTTTAAACCATTATCATACCTTACCCCTGCAAATAAGAGTGAATTCCCGAAAAAGTTATATTGAATACCTGCACCTATTATCATAGATAAACGTATACTGTTTACAGCATCTGAATATTTAGCCTCCATAATATCGAATTGATCTGCCTCGTCCGGTTGATTAATGTTTACGTTATTGTAACTCACTCCTGCAGGACCTCCAATATCTGCTTTGGCTCTGATAAGCCATCCTGCACCCATACCAAACTCACCATAATATCGGAGATAGCCTATTTCCTTGGTACGCATGCGTATTAAAAGTGGCATCTGAAAATATTGCAACCTGTAATCATAGGTTAATTCCTTGCCGTTCGCTAGTGTATTCACTCCATTGGATTGTATAGCGGTGTATTTTGAAGCAGGAAGCGAAACATTAATTCCGTAGGTTGTCATGGCCAGCTCTGTGGCAATGGCATAATTTTCGGTAAAATAGTAGTCGGCTACCAAACCGTAAGAAAGATTTATTCTAGCTCCATTGCTTAAGGTATTCTTATTGTCTTCAGAAGCCCATGTAATATGCGGTGAAAACTTAAAACCTAACTTAATCTGTGCTAGAGTTGGCAAGGACAAAATAGCGGTTAGCAGCATAAATATGACTTGCTTCATATATTTTTGCATCATGATAAAGTTCAAAGGTATACATTTCTCTTTAGTGTGGGTAATTCTGTTTTGCACAGTGGTTTGTCTAACGGCTTGTAATGGCTGCAAACAAAATACGCAACGCACGTTTAAGAGTAATCCGATTGAAGTGAAACTACTCAGATTTGAAAGAGATTTGTTTCAACTCAATCCTGCAGATGCTGAAAGTGGTTTAAAGAAACTAGCTGATACTTATGGGCACTTTTACTACTCCTTTGCAAGAGATATTTTGGCCATGCGTGAGGATAAAAACGACCCTAAGTATATAAAACCCATGACTATGGTGGTGGGTTATGAACCTTTCCGGCAATTGCAAAAAAATATTGACTCTGTTTATGGTAATATGGCCGATATACATAAAGAGTTAAGTGGGGCAATGGGCATCTATCATGCTGCATTCCCTAAATATAGAGTTCCTGATTTTGTAACCTTTCTTTCTGAATTCGGCTATGCCAATGTAACTTACGACTCATTAATTGGTATTGGTTTAGATATGTACATGAATGCCACACAAGATAAATTCTACAGGGCACTTGAGTTTCCGGAATATATGATTAAAAAATTACGAAAGGAGTATATTGTTCCAAATGCTATAAAAGCCGTTGCCATTGGTAAATATGATGATCAAAACTATAAAGACAAGCGGTTTATTGCCATGATGATTTATGAAGGCAAAATCAGATATTTTACAAAAGCATTGCTACCAAAAGTGCATGACACCATAATCTTAGGATACTCTGCCAAACAATTAGAGTGGTGCAAAAAAAATGAAGCAGAAATGTGGGCTCATTATATAGAGAAGGAGTTGCTTTATAAAAACAACCCGATGGAGTTTATCAGATATTTTAATGACGGCCCATTTACCTCTGCTGAAGGGGTGCCAGCAGAATCTGCTCCCGGCATAGGTGCCTATAGTGGATTACAAATTGTAACCCAATACATGAATCTGCATCCTGAAATTGGCTTACAGGAATTGATGGAAGATACCGACTACGATAATATTCTTAAGAAAAGCAAATACCGCCCGGGGCAAAAGGATTAAGCAATACCTCTTGTCGATCGCTCCCACTTTACATTTTGGGTGCCCCTCACAAATCTTGCAAACCCGATAAACATGCACCAGTTGGTCATAAAAAAGTAATAGGGTATAAATAAAATTTTAATGTGTACTTTATTGTTTTCAAATAACCAGCCTAGCAGGGTGAAAGAGTAAAATACCACTTGAGTATACCAAAAAAATGTATACAAACCATCCGAATAACGATAGAGGTAATAGTTGGTTGGAACAATGATGAGTAACGAAAGTGGAGCAAGAGTCCACCGTAAAACCTTGTGGGAGATAAATGAAAAAACAATAATAAAATTGTGAAAAGGATTAAATGCTTTACCTAATCTGCTCATGGCCTGCCATGCACCAGCGCTTATACGTACCTTTCTTTTCAACTCTTCCTTAACGGTTGCAGATGCCCGCTCTTCGGCATAGGCTTTTGGCTCATACACTACCCTGTATCCTTTTAGCGTGATGCGCATGGATTGCACAAAATCATCAAGCAAGGTATCCTCTTCCAATGGTTGAAATAGATCTGAACGAAAAGAAATGAGTTCGCCTGCACCGCCAACAACTGAATGAAGTTCAGAATCCAAACGTTTTAATCTTGACTCATATCTCCAGTAAAATCCCTCTCCCGCAGCCGGAGCAGAGTCTTTTTCCTTGCTTACAATCCTCTTTTCACCGGCCACTGCTCCAACATTTTCATCCTGATAGTGTTTCACCATTTCACGCACAGCCTCTTTGTTTAAACGTGTATTTGCATCACTAAAAATTACATATGGTGTTTTAACAAACTTCATTGCTTTATTCTCTGCAACCGATTTACCAAGTCTTATCTGATCATGTATAACAGTAATCCCTCGTTGCTTTGAAAGAATTTCATTGGTACCATCATCTGAACCATCTGTTATAAAAATGATGTACAATTTATTTTTGGGGTAGTCGAGCTCAAAGCAGTTTTTAATTTTATCTTCTATTACAACTGCTTCGTTATAACATGGAACAATCAGCGATACTTCAGGCTCATAATAAGGCTCTATTGCCATACTTTTAATGAACAGCCCTTTAAACTTAACCAGCAGCCAAACCAAAATGGCATACCCAACAAAAGTGTAAAAAAGAAGACCTATGGCTATCCAAAATAATAATTCAACACTATGCATTAAAAATTAACTTATAAAGGCGTAAAATAGTATTTTCGGACAGAAGTAAAAAAATGTTTTGCTACCGACAGATCTACTAATAACTATAAACTCATTATGGCGCGCATAAAATTAGAAATACCCGAAACCGGACTCGTAGCTGTTACGCAAATTAAGGTTAGAATAGATGATATAAATTATGGTAACCATATGAGCAATGATGCCTATTTACAGTACATGCACGAGGCCCGTTTGCAGTATTTTGCACGTATGGGCTATTCAGAAATGAACCTCGTTGGTACTTCTGTTATTATGGGAGATGCAGCTATTGTATTCAAAAAAGAGTGCCACCATGGTGATATTCTTGAAATATGCGCAGGAGCTGCAGGCTTTGGTTTGCGCAGTTTTGATATCTATTACAGATTTATCAGGATTTCAGATTCAGCTATTGTATGTGAGGCTAAAACAGGTATGGTATGCTATAACTACCAAAATAATAAAACAGAGGATTTACCTCAAGAATTTGTTCATAAAGTAAAACAATATTCTTAGTTAAATATTGTTTATCAGGACCTTATATAAACTGTACGTTATCTCATTCAGCCATTTATACATTATAAGTGTTATTTATTTCAAAATTTTTCCGCTCATCATATTTTTTTGAGAATTGTGTTAAATATTAATAAACTTTGTTTATATAATTAATCATTTTATGAGTAAGGAAAAATTAGTTATCACCATCGTTGTAGTTGGGTGGTTCCTTGCTACAGCTGCAGTTTTCCTTATTTACAATATAAACAAGTAATAAATATTGTAAATAAGACACTCATCACAACCATTCAGTTGATTGTTTGATGTTCTTAAGCTATGATTCTAAATAAAAGCCGGTTTGAGGTCCGGCTTTTTTTATGCCTCCTCCAGTGAAGCAAATTTTCTTGCAAAATCTATCACGCGGTCATCAATAATAATATCTTGCTCTTTGAGTGGCTCACGTAAAATGAGTCCTTGAAGGCTTCTGCACCTGCTTAAAGCAACATACAATTGCCCATGCGCAAACGTACCGCCACCTAATTCTAAAATCATGTGATCAAAAGTAAGGCCCTGACTTTTATGAATAGTAATGGCCCATGCTAGTCTGATAGGATACTGGGTAAAGCGACCAATTACTTCACTTTTTATTTTTCTTAAACTACCATCCCATGCATAGCGTTTATTTTCCCATACTTCTTTTTTTACTTCCTCTATTTCACCGGAAGGTAATTTAACTTCAATCTTATCTTCCTCCAATTTATGAATGCGGGCAATGGTTCCGTTTACCCACTTTCCTGCAGCATGATTTTTTATAAAGAGTACCTGCGCACCTTCCTTTAATACCAAGTGCAAATCAGTTGGTAAATTCCGTTCACTAAAATCATCCTCGCGCTGGCCGGAATAAACAAACTCCTTTGCTTGTAATTTATGCAGCTCAAACTCATTGATGCCTGCCACTAATTGGTTGCGTGTAGACAATGTGATATACATATCGTTTTCCTCAGGCTGAAATACTTTGTTTACCCTGCTGTTAAGTATTGTCAACTCTTTTTCTCCGGCATACTTTAGTCTGATGGAATCAAGTAGTTGAATAAAATCAGGATCGCTTTGGCGGTAAACTTTTTTTAGCTCTATGCAATGCATATGTATTTCTCTGAAAACATTTGCACTGAAAAAATAATGACTGTCATAATACTCATTAAACAGATATTGTTCTACTTCATTTTGTTGAACCACCGGCTCAAGCTGAAATAAATCTCCGAAAAACACCACTTGCTTTCCACCGAAAGGAAGATCTGGACGGGTGCCGTTTAATCGTAATGACTGATCAATTGCATCAATTATATCTGCACGCAGCATAGATACCTCATCAATAATAATGGTATCTGCTTTTAGTAGAAGCTTGGCTTTTTCTGATGATTTAGGGAAACGATGTATCTCTTCGTCATTCGGTAAAATGGGTCTAAATGGCAAACGGAAGAAAGAATGAATGGTTGAGCCTCCTGCATTGATAGCTGCAATTCCTGTTGGCGCAAGTACAATGCAAGCTTTTCTTGTTGTGGCAACAAAATGCCTAAGCAAGGTTGATTTACCAGTGCCAGCCTTTCCTGTAATAAACAAACACTCATTGGTTTGCTCCATAGCCTCCAACACGCGCTTAAAGTGGGTGTTTGTAATATCTGCTTCTATTTGCATCTATAAATATTGCTTCCCTTTTCGTGATTCGAAAATGATCAAAGCAAAGCAGAATATATAATTAGTTTATAAACATAAAAGCCACTCCTTTGCAGGAGTGGCTTTTATCAAAATGAAATTTCAGATTAATATCTGTAGTGTTCAGTTTTGAACGGCCCTTGCTGCTTCACACCAATATAGTCTGCCTGATCATTATCCAGCTTGGTTAACTTTGCACCGATATGATCCAAATGCAATGCGGCAACTTTTTCATCAAGATGTTTAGGTAACACATATACTTTATTCTCATACTTGTCACTGTTGTTCCACAACTCAATCTGCGCAAGTGTTTGGTTAGAGAATGAATTACTCATCACAAATGAAGGATGACCCATAGCGCAACCCAGATTAACCAAACGGCCTTCTGCAAGCACAATAATTTCTTTGCCATCTACATTAAATACATCAACCTGTGGTTTGATGGTATACTTGTTACTGCCATAGTTTTTATTTAACCATGCCATATCAATTTCATTATCAAAGTGACCGATATTACATACTATTGATTTATCGCGCATTGCCTTAAAATGCCTGTCGGTAATGATGCGGATATTACCTGTTGCTGTTACAAAAATATTTGCACGGCTGCATGCTTCTTCCATAGTTACTACTTCAAAACCATCCATGGCTGCCTGCAAGGCACAAATCGGATCTATCTCGGTAACCAACACACGAGCACCTGCCCCGCGCAATGATTCGGCTGAACCTTTTCCAACATCACCATAACCTGCAACAACGGCAACTTTACCTGCCATCATAATATCTGTAGCTCTGCGAATGGCATCAACTAAAGATTCTTTACAACCATATTTATTATCAAATTTAGATTTGGTAACTGAGTCGTTTACATTAATGGCAGGCATTGGTAAAGTTCCTTTGCGCATGCGCTCATATAAACGGTGAACACCGGTTGTGGTTTCTTCAGATAAGCCTTTGATTCCACCAACCAATTCAGGGTAACGATCCAAAACCATATTGGTTAAATCTCCTCCGTCATCCAAAATCATATTAAGGGGCTGACTATCTCCAAAAGCAAAAAGCGTTTGCTCAATACACCAGTCAAACTCTTCTTCATTCTGACCTTTCCAGGCATACACCGGAATTCCTGCAGAAGCAATGGCAGCAGCTGCATGATCTTGTGTAGAGAAGATGTTACATGAACTCCAGGTAACTTCGGCACCTAAGGTTTTCAGTGTTTCAATAAGCACGGCTGTTTGGATGGTCATGTGCAGACAGCCTGCAATACGGGCACCTTTCAGTGGCTGTTGAGGTCCGTATTCTTTTCTGATAGCCATCAGACCGGGCATTTCAGCCTCGGCAAGTCTGATTTCTTTGCGGCCCCACTCGGCCAGCGTAATGTCCTTAACTTTGTAAGGTAAAGTGGATTTTGTTTGAGCCATAATTGTTTATAAATGATTGTTTTAAATGAGCCGCAAATCTAAACTTTGCCATCGTATTTTAAAATTAATTTTTGCTTAAGAACACTTCATTTACTTTTGTGTATTAATGCTGACACTTGGGCAGAATGATTACATTCGGTTTAAATGTTGCTGTATAAGCTAAAACATAAATTAATAGATAAACTATGCCATATCCTGAAATGCTCGTTGCTCCAATGAGGCAACAACTGGTTGATGTAGGTTTTAAAAGCCTGATGACCCCTGCAGAAGTTGAGCAGGAATTAACAAATAATAGCGGGACCAAACTGCTTGTTTTTAACTCAGTTTGCGGTTGTGCTGCAGGCACTGCCCGCCCCGGTGTAATTAAAGCGGTGCAGCAAGCGGCCAAAAAGCCAGATACATTGCTTACTGTTTTTGCAGGCCAAGAAACAGATGCTGTGGCCAAAGCCAGAGAGTTTACTGCTCCATTCCCACCTTCTTCCCCATCTATTGCACTTTATAAAAACGGAGAACTTGTGCATTTTATAGAAAGACACATGATTGAAGGCCGACCTGCTGAGATGATTGCCGCAAACCTGCAAGCTGCTTTTGACGAGTTTTGTTAATTGGTCATAAAAACATCCCAAAAAAACCTGCACCATCCATGCAGGTTTTTTTTATTTTAAAACAGGTTAAGTATTTGGTTTTTAAACTTTTTTAACGCTCACAGGCCTTACCTAGATAAGAATAAGTTTGAAATTTTATAAAATTACTCTTACTTACCAAAAAATAATATGTTTATGAGCTTGTTTTATAAAAAAGATATTAATCATTTATTGAAGGAAGCAGATGGGCATACCTTGAAACGCACACTGGGCCGACTAAACTTGATAACTCTGGGTATAGGTGCCATTATTGGTGCAGGTATTTTTGTGCTGACAGGCGAAGTGGCAGCCAACTACTCCGGTCCGGCAATTGTTATTTCCTTTCTTATTGCTGCTCTTGCATGCGCATGTGCCGGTTTGTGTTATGCGGAATTGGCTTCCATGATACCCATTGCAGGTAGTGCCTACACATATACATATGCCACCATTGGTGAGTTTTTTGCCTGGATAATTGGTTGGGATTTGATTATTGAATATTTGTTTGCTGCATCTACCGTTTCTGTTGGATGGAGTGGTTATGTAGTTAGCTTACTAAAGAATTTTAATATCACACTTTCACCGTCTTTAACCAGCGCACCCGTTGCCTATGACGGAGATTTGCATCAGTTTATTCTTACAGATGGTTTGATGAACCTGCCAGCCATGCTTATTGTTGGTGCTATTACTGCTTTATTAATAGCAGGCGTGCACGAATCTGCCAAATTTAACAACGTGATTGTTGCTATAAAAACAACAGTTATTGTAGTTTTTATAATTGCCGGGATTGGTTATATGAATACCGATAACTGGTTTCCTTTTATTCCTGAAAATACGGGAGAATTCGGACATTACGGATGGAGTGGCATTTTTCGCGGAGCGGCTGTAATTTTCTTTGCTTATATAGGTTTCGATGCGGTTTCAACAGCTGCACAAGAAGCAAAAAATCCTCAGAAGGATTTACCATGGGGCATTTTGGGTTCGCTCATTGTTTGTACGTTTCTGTATATCTTGGTTGCTCTGGTATTAACCGGTTTGGTTCCATTCCCTAATCTGGGCGTTCCGGATCCCATTGCATTGGGAGTGGATGCAATTGGATGGAAATGGTTATCATGGTTGATTAAAGCAGGTGCAATTGCAGGCCTAACCTCTGTTATTTTGGTAATGCTACTGGGCCAACCCAGAATTTTCTTTACCATGTCGAAAGATGGTTTGCTGCCACCTGCATTTGGCAAGGTGCATCACAAATATGGAACTCCTTATATATCCACCATTATCACCGGTTTATTTGCCATGCTGCTTGCCGGCCTCTTTCCTATTGGCGTGCTTAGTAAACTAGTATCTTTAGGAACCTTGCTTGCTTTTGCAATGGTTTGTTTGGCTATACTTGTGCTAAGAAAATCAAAACCCGAATTACCAAGACCTTTCAAAACTCCGTTTACTCCATTTATTCCTGTTTTGGGTATTGTATCATGCCTGGCACAAATGGCTTTTTTAAATAAATATGCATGGCAGATTATGGCTGTTTGGATGGCTATTGGTGTGCTGATATATTTTATTTACGGCCGAAACAATGCTATTAAAGTAAGAAACAAGGGCAAGTAATTATTTAATGGTTAGCTGCTAACAAGCATTTCAGCAATTTGCTCACCTATTTTGCTGCCTAGGGCAATGCCCATGCCATTTAGCCTGGCTCCTACGGCTATATGCTCTGAGACTTTTTTCACAAGCGGCAATTTGTTTTTACCAAATGCCATAATGCCCGACCATTGCTGATCTATCTTAATTTTATTACCTGGCAAAATCATTTCATGCAAATAATAAGATAACTGATCTAGGATTTTTTGATTAGGACCAAACTCCGTTGTGGTTTCTCCTTCAAAGTCGAGATTACGCCCACCACCAAACAAGATTCTGTTATCTATATTTCTGAAGTAATAATAACCTTCATCAAAACTAAATACACCCATCACTTTTAAATCATGAATGGGTTCGGTAACTATTACCTGACCTCTTCCGGGAATAATTTCCAACTCAGGAAAAAATTTACCGGTAAATGCATTGGTACATATTGCAACCTTATTTGCCTTAAACAATAAGGGTTCTGTCGATAGTGGATTTTTTACAAATGCATTTACTCCACTGTCGGTCTCCTCAATATTCATTACGTCTGCCCCGGTTACTATATTGGTATTAAGTGATGCTGCCATCCGATATAAAGCACGCATCATCTTACCGCTGTTTAGTTGTGCATCCAAACGATTTACAACAATATTGCTAAGCATATGCTTATTGAAACCAAAAGACTGAATGAGTGAAGCATCGATTCTGAAAACATTCTGATTGAAAATTTTTTTGAGCAAGCCATTCATATGCTGCAACTGCTCTTCATTAATAAATTGGTTGGCAAAAAGCAATTCATAACCACCATTATTAGCATATTCAATATGCTCATCGCCCAACCTGCTGCGCAGTTTACCAAGTCCCTTCCACCTATCTTCAATGAGCTGAAGAAATGCATCTTCGCCCATTAATTCCAAATCATACCACTTTTCTGTAAACGAGCCTATGCACGCAAAACCGGCATTTTTTGTGGTAGCACCTGTTGGCAGCAAGCCACGCTCCAATACCGCAATACTTGCATTGGGCTTCCGTTCTTTAATGCTGCAAGCCGCTGAAAGACCAGTAATACCTGACCCGATGATTAAATAATCATAATGCAGAAAATGCTTTTTTTCCCAGTAGCTAATCATTGAATAAAGTTTAGAGCAAGATAACTATTTTCATGATTACAATACCTGCACAACACCCAATTATAGATTGATGCATATGACAGTGGCTTTAAAAACAAAAACCCTGATGCAATTGCTTACACCAGGGAATCTGCGAATTTGAAATTGAAACTATTCGCCCGCCTCTACCTTTGCTCTGTAGCCTCCACCAAAGGCTCTTTCTTTGATTTTAGCTTCAATTTCGGTAGCCATTTCAGGGTTGTCAAGTAGCAGCTGTTTTACTGCATCTCTTCCCTGTCCCAGTTTGGTATCGTTATAACTAAACCACGATCCGCTCTTTTTAACAATTTCCAGATCAACGCCCAAGTCAACTATTTCGCCAACTTTAGATACACCATCACCATATATTATATCAAACTCAACGGTGCGGAATGGCGGTGCCACTTTGTTCTTAGCAATTTTAACCTTGGTACGGTTGCCCACAATATCGTTGCCTTCTTTAAGCTGACCTATTCTGCGAATATCTAAACGAACCGATGCATAAAATTTTAGCGCATTACCACCGGTTGTTGTTTCGGGGTTGCCAAACATGACACCTATTTTTTCTCGCAATTGATTTATAAAAATACATACACAACCTGTTTTATTGATGGTACCAGTAAGCTTGCGTAGTGCCTGACTCATTAGGCGTGCTTGCAAACCCATTTTGCTTTCACCCATATCACCTTCAATCTCTGCTTTAGGAACCAATGCAGCAACAGAGTCGATTACAATGATATCAATAGCACCTGAGCGGATAAGTGCATCGGCAATTTCAAGTGCTTGTTCTCCATCATCAGGTTGTGATACAAGTAAATTCTCGACATCAATACCCAGTTTTTCTGCATAGCTCTTATCAAAAGCATGCTCAGCGTCTATAAAGGCAGCAATACCACCGCGTTTTTGCGACTCAGCAATTGCATGCAAAGAGAGTGTGGTTTTACCGGAAGATTCAGGTCCATAAATTTCAATGATACGTCCGGTTGGATACCCACCAATTCCTAAGGCAATATCCAATCCTAAAGATCCGGATGACAAAGCTTCAATTGGCTCCACACTTTTGTCATTCATTTTCATTACGGTGCCTTTACCGTATTGTTTTTCCAGCTTATCAATAGTTAACTGGAGGGCTTTGAGTTTTTCTTTGTTGTCGGTACTCATAATTTTAGTTGTTAATTGGTTTCAAATTCAAATTCATTTGTAAAAATAAGCGCGCTTTTTGAATCTGCCTATTTTTGCTACAAATTTGAGCAAAGCACTTCGCAACCTATTTGCGCTGTAATTTTTTTTAAATGAAATTTCGCCATCTCATTCAGCCAATAAAATTTTTGTCCAAACTTTTTTCCTTCAGCAAGGCTGACTTTTACTTCAATCTCAATAGTATAAGATGAGTAGCTTAATATCCTAATTTTATCATTCAAAATGAGGTAAGGCCCTATCGTCACATGTCGCGTTTAATTTTTATTGTCTCTTTAGTAAGGGATTCTTTTCAATTTCTCGAGCCAAAAGATTAATCATTCAACCCATTAAGGCATTACTGTTATAATTTATATAAAACAGAATACTAATCAACTTTTTAAAATTGATTTGAATAACTAATACAAGTCATAGTAATTTACATGTGGCACATATTCGGTTTTTTATTTCCATTGCTCTATTGCTTTGCTAAGTTCTGTTACCGGCAAACCACAGGTAAAATTCCTACATACATATATTAAACTCTGGGTATATTCTTTTTGATGAAGCAAGGGCAATGTAGAATCTGCATTTTTCTTGAGTACCATACTGCAGGGCGCATACTTGCTTTGCAAGGCAGCTGCATTTATGGATGCATCCTTACCCGTGCAAACCACCTGATAAAATCCATGCTGCATCCATAATAAACATTGCATCCAGTTGCTATAACCATTCGGATACTTCTCCATTTTCTGTTGTACAATACCAATCATTTTCCCGGCTCTTTCATGCAAGTTTACATCGCTGAATATATAACCAAGCCTCAGATTATTCTTCGCAAAAACAGAATTGGCAGCAGGTATTACATCATCATTCAAATCGAGTTTATTGGTTATCAATTGTTCCTCCTTAGAAGAAACAAATCGATACAAGCCTTGCTTATGATCATAAAATAATGAGTCAGCCAACGCAGCTAATTGCATAGCTTGAAGAGCATATTGCTCATTACCGCTAATGAAATAAACATATAGCATTGCTTCGGTAAATAGTGCATAATCTTCAGCAAAAGCAGGAATGGTAACCTTATCAAGTTTGGAAATACGATACAGTTTTTCTCCGTCAAACATTTTTTGCCAGAGTAAGTCGGTTGCCTTCACTGCTTTTCTCAAAAACAGTTCATCACCAAAAGCCATATACGCATCAGCATAACCCTTAATCATCATGGCATTCCATGAAGTGATGATTTTATCATCCAGCCCGGGTTTTACCCTTTCATTACGTGCTTTTAATAACAAAGATTCGCATTTGCTGATAATCTTCTCAATCTCCTTTTCATTTTTTCCGGTAAGTGCACATATCTCTTCAAGCGAACGTGTTTTATATAAAATATTATTGCCATGCTCCCAATTTCCGTATGCATCTACACTGTAGCAAAGACTAAAAACAGGTTCATCTTCAGCCAGCAAGTCCTTAAGTTCTTTTTGTTTCCATACATAATATTTCCCTTCCTCTCCTTCACTGTCGGCATCAAGAGCAGAGTAAAACAATCCGTTTGGAGCAGATAATTCTGCATCTATAAAAGCATGTATTTTATATACTACTTTTCTATACATTTCCTTACCGCTGCATTTGTATGCATCACTGTATAGGCTCATCAACTGTGCATTGTCATACAACATTTTTTCAAAGTGAGGCACTTTCCAAAAATGATCGGTAGCATAACGGGCAAAACCTCCACCTATTTGATCAAATATGCCGCCTTCGGCCATTTTATCAAGTGTGGTATAAACAGCACCAAGCAATTGTTGATTCTTTGTTAGATGCGCAAATTGCATAAATAATGCATGGGCTGTTGGCATAGGAAATTTAGGTGCCCAGTTAAAACCGCCAAACTCACGATCAAGATTCTCGCTCCATTTTAAAATTATTTCAGCAAGTTTATCCGTTGCCATGAAATCATTTTGTGAAGCAGGAAGAATATCCAGTTTCTTAATACCATTTGTTAAATCCGTAGCGTATTGCAGTGCTTCTTCTTTTTTATTTTTATAAAAATCAGCCAGCGATTTAAGCACACGCTCCCATTCTGCTTTTGGGAAATAGGTACCACCATGCAATGGTCTGCCATCGGGTAAGGTTAAACAGTTGAGAGGCCAGCCACCTCGTCCGGTAAGCAATTGAACAGCATCCATGTATGTCTGATCAATATCGGGCCGTTCCTCCCTATCAACCTTTATACACACAAAATGTTCATTCATCAGGGCTGCTGTATCTTCCTTTTCAAAACACTCCTTCTCCATAACATGGCACCAGTGGCAAGCAGAATAGCCAATGCTAACTAAAATTAATTTGTCTTCCCTGCGGGCTTTATCAAAAGCTTCAGTACACCATTCATACCAGTCAACCGGATTATGGGCATGCTGCAATAAATAGGGACTGGAAGCATTTATCAATCTATTGCTTTGTTTTTCCATAACAGAATAGTTTTTGCAGTAAGCAAAGAAAGTGTTTATTTTGGTACTTATGCTTGTAAGAACATTTGGAAGTGCGGTTTATGGTGTGAACGCGGTAACCATTACCATTGAAGTAAACGTATCCAATCAGGGTGTGGGATACAGCCTGGTAGGATTGCCTGATAATGCAGTAAAGGAAAGCCACCACAGAATTGAAACAGCGGTGCGTAATATGGAATATAAATTACCGCGCCTGCGCACAGTTATCAATATGGCCCCTGCCGATATTCGCAAGGAAGGTTCGTCTTATGATTTACCTATAGCTGTAGGGATTTTGGCGGCATCAGAGCAGATGAAAGGTGAGTCATTATCCAAATACATCATCATGGGCGAACTGGCACTTGATGGAACACTTAAGCCCATTAAAGGTGCTTTGCCCATTGCTATACAGGCACGAAAGGAAGGCTTTGAAGGTTTTATTCTGCCTGCAGAAAATGCACGCGAAGCTGCCATTGTAAATAATCTGAATGTATTTGGCGTTAGCAGCCTCAAAGAGGTGGTAGATTTTTTTGATGGCAAAATAAATTTAGAGCCATTGGTAATTGATACACGAAAGGAATTTGAGCAAAATCAAACCCATATGGATAGCGATTTTGCGGATGTGCGCGGCCAAGAAAATATTAAGCGTGCATTGGAGATTGCAGCAGCTGGCGGACATAATGTTATTTTAATTGGGCCACCCGGTGCAGGCAAAACCATGCTGGCCAAAAGGCTTCCATCCATACTCCCTCCGCTTACATTGCAAGAAGCACTTGAAACAACAAAAATTCATTCGGTTGCAGGCAAGCTTGGGCAGCAAACATCTTTGCTTTATATGCGTCCATTCCGCTCACCGCATCACACCATCAGCGATGTAGCCCTGGTTGGTGGTGGTAATAACCCGCAGCCGGGTGAAATCTCGTTATCACATAATGGCGTATTGTTTTTAGATGAATTACCTGAGTTTAAAAGAACCGTGCTGGAGGTTATGAGACAACCGCTTGAAGAAAGAAGGGTTACCATATCGCGAGCAAAATTTTCTATTGAATATCCGGCAAGCTTTATGCTCATTGCTGCTATGAATCCTTGTCCGTGTGGTTATTATAACCATCCGGAAAAAGAGTGTGTATGTGCACCGGGTGCCGTGCAAAAATATTTAAGTAAAATATCCGGTCCGTTATTAGACAGAATTGATATTCATGTGGAAGTAACACCTGTTAATTTTGATCAGCTATCTGAAGCACGTAAAGCAGAGAAAAGTAACAGCATTAGAGAGCGAGTAATAAAGGCCAGAGAATTTCAGACCGAAAGATTTAAAGAGGAAGAAGGCATATACAGCAATGCTCAGATGAGCTCGCCTATGGCTCGCGAAATTTGCCAGATTAATGTAGCCGGACAAAACCTACTCAAAACCGCCATGACACGTTTACAACTATCGGCAAGGGCCTACGACCGAATTTTGAAAGTGGCACGCACCATTGCAGATCTTGCGGGTAGTGATGAAATTAAAATTGAACATTTAGCCGAAGCTATTCAGTATCGCAGTTTAGACAGAGAAACCTGGGGTGGCAGTTAACTTCAGGTAATGCTACAATCCCAACTCCAGCATGGGGTCCCAAAAATGTTTTTCAAAATGAATAATCCGGTCATCTTTAACTTCAATTCCTTCACGCTCCAATAATTCTTGCATGTGTGTAGTTGTTGCAAAATGATGTTTGCCCGTGAGCAAACCTACTCTATTTACCACACGATGTGCAGGCACATCCGGTAAAGCATGAGCCGCATTCATGGCATAACCCACCATGCGTGAGCTTTTAGCGGCACCCAAATAACGTGCAATAGCTCCATATGAGGTAACCATACCGGGCGGAATTAATCTTACTACCGCCCACACGTCTTCAAAAAATTTGTACTGCTGTTCAGGCATCTGCATACAAATAAAACTATTTACGTTTACATCTGTGTTACTTATTATGCCTTCCAACAAAACAGTTATTGTAACAGGGGCCAATAAGGGAATTGGATTTGAACTAACCAAATTGCTTTGCAATGAGGGGATGGATGTAATTGCCACCTGCCGAGATAAGAATAAAGCAGATTTGCTAAAAAATGCCTTGCCTGCTGCCAGGGTTTATGTATTAGATTTATGTGATGATCACAGCATCATGAATTTTGCTAACGTAATAACTTCCCAGTCTTCGCATGTTGATATCCTAATTAACAATGCAGGAGCAATGTTGGATGGTGCATGGGTTGGAAATACAGTTGCACAAATTTCGCCCGAGATATTGAAGCAAACGTTTCAAACTAACTTTTTTGGTACGGTATATCTCACACAATTGCTTTTGCCTCACATACAGAAAAGTGCAGCAGGCAGAATAATCAATATTTCAAGCATTATGGGCTCACTGGATATGCATAGTAAGCCGGATAACGATTTGTGGGATGTAAAACCATTTGCATACAATGCATCCAAAACTGCACTAAACCACTTTACAGTGCATCTAGCACACTTATTACACAAAAGCAATGCAAGCGCAGTGTCGGTTCATCCGGGATGGGTTAAAACAGACCTAGGAGGTGAAATGGCACCACTTCATGCCGATGAAGCAGCAAAATCAATTGCTGCAATTGCTTTGTGTGAGGATACACGATATAATGGCAAATTTATTTTTGAGGAGACTGAATTGCCTTGGTAATCAATAATTACGAATTAAATATAAAAGAAATCCATTTAAATGTTTGTACATTATATGTATATACATATATTTGCATCCGTATTTAAAAAGCATCATGGATATTGGCACTGCCATACAGCAAAAGAAATTTAAATCGGAACATGAGAAATTAATGATCAATCTCTTGTATACGAGCGGATGGGTTCAGGCTAATCAGGTACGTTTTTTTAAACAATATGACCTGTCGCCTGAGCAATACAATGTGCTGCGCATATTAAGGGGGCAACATCCGAATGCAGCATCAGTATCTCTGGTTCAGGAAAGGATGCTGGACAAGATGTCAAATGCATCAAGGCTTATAGATAAATTGAAAAGTAAAGATTTGATAAGCAGAACCGAATGCCCTAAAGACAGGCGTCAGGTAGATGTAAAAATAACGGTAGCAGGCCTCAGCTTACTAAAGAAAATAGATGAAGAGCGGGGCGATATCAGGGCTTTTACAGGCGGCATTAAAACAAGCGAAGCTAAAATCTTAAATACATTATTAGATAAACTCAGAACACAAACTAAAAAATCATGAAAACAACAATGTTAACTATTGCATTTGCAGGCCTGGGATTGCTTGCCATTGCTACCCCTCCTAAAACCAAATCAGCTAATGCTGATAATTACAAAGTAATTGGTAAAGAAAGTTTGCTGAAATGGCATGCCAAAAAAGTAACCGGTGAACACTCTGGTATAGTGACAATTGCCGGTGGTGAAGTGATAGCCGAAGGAAATAATCTGATATCTGCAAATGTAGTTGTAGATATGTCAAGCCTTGATGCAACTGATATACAAGGTGAATACCATGACAAATTGGTTGGTCACTTAAAATCTGATGATTTTTTCTCGGTAGAGAAACACAAATCAGCAACACTGAAGATTAAATCGGCTACCGCTATTAAAGGCGCAGCACCAGGCACCAACAATTATGATATAACTGCCGATTTAACAATCAAGGGTATTACGCAGGAAATTAAATTTCCGGCATTTGTAATTATCAACGGAGGCAAGGTGATTGCCAATGCCGATTTTAGTATCGACCGCTCCAAATTCGATATACGTTATGGTTCAAAAACCTTCTTTGCAGAAATTGGCGACAAAGCCATTGATGATGAATTTAATATCAAGGTTCGCATAGTTGCCACCAAATAACTAACCCATTTAGTTGGCCTAAAAGCGCAGTACCATCTGGTTTCTGCGCTTTTTTATTCCCATCAACCCATAACCATTTATTAATACTGCATGGCTTAAGCAGAATGATCATGTTAGCAACTCCACCAAATCAGAAAAATAAAATCTAAATTGCGCCTCTTTTGTTAAAAAGCATATGTCGGAAATAAACGAAAGCATTATTCTCAAAGCGTTATCAACGGTTATTGAACCGGATTTAAAGAAAGATCTGGTGAGTTTAAACATGATACGCAACATAAAAATTGCAGGTAAAAAAGTAGAACTAACACTGGTGCTTACTACACCGGCTTGTCCACTAAAGGATAAGATGGAACAAGACTGCATCAATGCCATACATACATTGGTAGATGCTACACTTGATGTTGCAGTAGAAATGACCGCAAACGTTACAACACACCGATTGGATAAATTAACCTTACCTGGCGTTAAAAATATTATTGCTGTTGCATCAGGTAAGGGTGGTGTAGGCAAATCAACAGTATCTGCAAACCTAGCCGTTGCACTTGCCCAGCGAGGTGCCAAGGTTGGCCTATTGGATGCAGATATACACGGCCCATCAGTTCCAATGATGTTTGGCGTACTAGACCAACAGCCGTTGATGAGAAACATGGATGGTCGTGAGCTCATGGTTCCTATTGAAAAATTTGGAATTAAACTGCTCTCCATTGGTTTTTTAATTAAACCGGAGCAGGCAGTAGTATGGCGTGGTCCAATGGTTTCATCTGCGCTTCGTCAGTTTATCAATGATACCGATTGGGGAGAGCTGGATTATTTGG
>JBILGC010000092.1:0-4489 GCA_044351265.1 Bacteroidia bacterium | reverse complement strand
TTAAAAAATCCACATGCTTCTTCATCTGATACCACTGGATTACTAATTCATGGTCATAACGCAGTTGCCTATATTGATAATGGCGCAGAAAAAACGGTAGTAATTGGTGCCCATTATGATCACCTGGGATATAATGAATATGGTGGATCTACCTACAAGGCAGAAAATGGAAAAGAAAAACCAATGATACACAATGGTGCAGATGATAATGCTAGTGGAACAGCGGCACTTATTGAGCTCTGCTTTTTATTGAAGCAATCGAATTACAAAGGCAATAATTATTTATTCATAGCTTTCAGCGGAGAAGAGGAAGGCTTGCTTGGTTCTAATTATTTTACCAAAAATCCAACAATCAGTAAAAATGCGTTTAATTATATGATTAATATGGATATGCTTGGTAGATTGGATACAGCTAAACAAAGTTTTGCTATAAGTGGCACAGGTACATCTCCTGTTTGGAGCAAGATAATGGAATCTATTCAAATCGATTCACTAAAAGTTAAGTACACGGAATCCGGCACGGGCTCATCAGACCATACATCGTTCTATTATATCAATGTGCCGGCCCTGCATTACTTTACCGGAACGCATTACGATTATCATAAACCTTCTGATGATGAGAAAAAAATTAATTATAAAGGCGAACTATCAGTAATAAAGCACATTTACGGCCTTATTGGTAAACTGGATAAGGAGCCTAAGCTTGTATTTACCCCAACGAAGGAAGACAGCACGGCAAGGGTATCATTTAAAGTTACTTTGGGTATTATGCCAGATTATCTTTTTGAAGGTAAAGGTGTTAAGGTGGATGGAGTTACTCAAGGTAAACCAGCTTCCAATGCCGGAATAAAAAGAGGTGATATATTAATTAAACTAGGTGATATTGAACTGAAGGATATGCAAACGTATATGAAAGCTCTTAGCAAATTTTCTAAAGGAGAAACAGCAATACTCTTTTTTATGCGAGAGGGTAAAGAAGAGCAGGTAAATATTACGTTTTAAATGCAGGTGCCGGAAATATTTTAGCTACTGAAAAAACTTTATACGCTGTTCCTTTTTTAATGTCAGTGCAAAGAAAATAATCTTTAACCTGTTCGCCTTTCTTTAAGATTATCTTACCATTTTTCCTCAGTTTAAAGATTGCTCCCTTTGGCAATTGTTCAAGCAGTATATTTCTTTCACGATCATAATGCATCAATGATTTCATCAAATCAACATCGGTAGTATGTGTATAGCGTGGGTACTGCATGTGTTTTGTAAGCGGAGTGGCAATATCGGAAGGGAATATGTTACGCATTATAAATGGACGCATACAATCCTTATACGCTTGCTTCCATTCCATACCATGCGGTTTATGCTTGTCGCCATATCTTTTAAAGGCTACATGGTGTGCTAGTTCATGAATAAAGGTAATCAAAAAGTCATAAGGATTCAGGTTATGATTAATACTAATTCGGTTGCCTTTTCCCAAATGAGGGCTGTAATCACCCAGTCTATCTTGCCTTTCAACTTCAATATGCAGGTGAAGTTTGTAATGCATAACAAGTTCGCTGCAATATTCTACAGCCCTTGCTGGTAAATACTTCTTGAGAACAGACATCAGTTTCTGTTTGTGCTGTTGCTGTATATCTGAAAGTTCTCCTAATATGAGTGATGAGAATTTCACTTAAGCAATCAAATAAAAATTTTGTAACTTGTCATGAATTTAAACTCATGGATAATGCACTAAAAGTTAACAAAGAGGAGATATCCGGTTTTCAGTTTGTTTCATTTGATGTGCTTGATAATGCTGAGCAGCGAATGCAACGAAAATTTAATTTAGAAGAAGCAATGAAGGTTAGCAATACCGACAAAGCTAAATCTATTGTTTACTTTATGACTGATGGTGGAATCAGATTTGTAGAAACAACGATTTGGGCTGTTACCGATGAGCAGGTTGTATTTAAAGGCGGAGCTTCTATCCCCGTTAATTGTGTTCTGAAGGTGATATAACAAAAACGCCCCGTCAAGCGGGGCATTTTTGTGTAATCAATCAAAAAAACATGGCAACTTTAAAATCGGTTGCGCTGTTTTTCAAAAATTAAAAATTCAGAAGGGCATTCGCGGAGTGTTCTTCATTCACCAAATCAACTGCGTTTCCGTTCAACTTCACCTCAGCTTTTTTACTACCATTAGTTGGTGTTTTAAGCTTTGCCATTTCGCCCAAACCGAAGACTTCAAATTTAGCGTCTTTTGCAAACATACCCAAGGCAACCGCTTGTTTTATTTCGCTGATTGTCAAGTCTATTTCAAATTCATCAGGAGAAATCCCCCTGGGGCTTACAGCAAATGGAATTTTGTGGTCCATGCAGTAATCAAACGCCAATTGAATGCTTTTTCTTCTTGTTAAAAGAGTTATTTTTTCTGCCATAATTGTAAAGTTATTTTTTTATAAATAATTGACTAATAATAGGTTGTATGTAAATTGACAATCTGTGAAAATAATGGATATGTGGCTTTTTCCGATGCCGAACCTCAATTATAGTTGCTAACAAGACTGGGTTGCTGAATCACACGTTTTAAACAATTCAGAATAGAATGTGGGTATGCTGTGGGTAAACTAGGCTTATGCACACAAGTATTTGCCTGAATAAGACTCTTAAAATATAAAGGATTAACTTAAAACTTTGATTATCTGATTACTGTAACATTTCCGCGTAGAGTTTTGCTGCTCCCATCCCAACCGGTATAAGTTACCAGATATACGTAAACATCTGATTGATTGATGTCTGTATTGTCAGATTCACCTTTCCACTGCACATCTTTATCCTTTGTTTCAAAAATGAGTTGTCCCCAGCGATTATATACCCTTAAATGATAATCTTTTACGAATACATCTCTAATTCCCCATTCATCGTTTAGTCCATCTCTGTTGGCTGTAAATGCATTAGGTACATGCAGTAGAGGAGATTGAATGAGTGTAATTTCATTGGATAAACTGCTTGCTCCAAAAAATGGCCCCGCGTCTCCTTGTTCTTCCTGCGCAACAATAGCATATTGGTAAATGCCGGTTTTACGATTGAGCTTATCATCACTAAGACTAAGTTGTGATGAAGGATTCGTATACAGAACCATAAAAGGATTTTGCTGGTCTTGTCTTAAGATCTCATAAACTTTGGTACCGTTAGCCCAGTAGTTATATGGTGTCCAGCTGAGGTTATGCTCAAAAGGAAGGGAATTGCCTTTAAGTAAAATGGAGCAAGCAAGCTTGCCGGTTTCACTAAAATTATCGCAGGTGTCGCGCATCATTAGGTAGTAGCAGTACGACTCCTCTTGCACCTTTACATCTTCATCTGTAAAAAATGTATCAGCAATGCTATTAAACGCTTGCAATAATTGAAAAGCAGTATCACCTTTCTTACTTTTATATAAGTAGTACATAGCAAAATCTTTTTCAGGCGTTTGAGGCCATACAATTTTCAAGCGTTTGTTGTCTTCTACCGTAACAGTAATCAGTCTCTGTTGTTGTGGCTCAGCAATAAGCTGTTCAAGTGTTCCTAATGTATCCGATGTAATGCCTTCTTTACCGCATTTGTTAACTGCACGCATCATATAGCGATAATTAATATTGCGGTAGTTGGGTGTATTGGCATCCATATATGAATCGCTAAATGGCACATATAGTGAGTCAATCTTTTCAAATGGTCCACTACCAATAGCACGATAAAAAGCATAATGGCTGAAGTAAGGATTTTTACTGGCAGTATCTCCGAAGTATACCCTAGTGATGGCATTGTTTTGAAAAAACATGCAGAGCAAATCGGTGCTATATACCAAAGGCATGGGTTTAATGTTTACGGTAAATGATGCTGTGTTGGTTTTTGGTATGGGACAGCCATTGTCCTTAACGTTTATGGTAAAAGTTTTGGTCACCCCATCTAATGCACAACTGGTTTGCCAGCAAAACCTTGTTCTTACCTCTTTTAAATTTTTGGTGGTTTTGGATATAACCTTTGGCATATAGGCTATATTAGAATCCAACCAGCTGCCAGAAATGGTCATTTCTAAAGAATCTTCAGGGTCGGTTGATATGATATCAAAGCACAACTGACCGGGTATTTCAATTTCTGAATTGAATGGCACAGGTTTGCCGAATTCATCTGCAAGTCTTATTTCAGGAACCGGATTTACTTTACAGGTTGTTACCAAAAACTGAAGTTCAAGCCGCACTTCACCAAGTTTTTTTCCAAATCTGTATTCTTCAACTCTAATTGCGGCAACATGCACACCCGGTGTGTTTGGATTAACTGTTATCTCTCCGGTTTTAGAATTAATTGTAAGTGGTGGGTTTCCCTGAATTGCATTGATATTGCTGTAACCGTTTTGCCACGTAATATTGGGATAGGGTCCTGAAGCAGGCAATGGTGGCTGTGGTTGATCCTTATCTGCAAAGCCATTAATAGGTGTTACCAAGGAGTAAACCAATGAGTCGCCATCATCATCCTTATAA
>JBILGC010000023.1:0-32001 GCA_044351265.1 Bacteroidia bacterium | reverse complement strand
AGTATTTGGATTATTGGTGAAGTAGGGGGTAGAGTTTTTGATAAATTGTGGTGGCGGTATCTCCATATACAATGTTATGGATGCATCCTGAGGGGCCATAATATTTTGTATAATATTATTACGGCAGCAACGCTCGTAGGCAAAATAATAACCGACATTATTATTAAATACAGAGGGAGAGAGAGTGATATTGGTTCTATAGGTGCCAACTTCGGTACAAGTGTTGGGTAAATCAGAGCAATTTGGACCAAAGAAGTTGAGTTGCTGTGCGGGGCCAATGAGGTTCATAGAATAAGAAGCTTTCATCTGATGAGTGGCCTTATCAAAAACGGCAATAGATGCAGGTTGATCAAAGTCGGCCCTTCCGTTAATGCAATCTCTCAGTACTTTCATGGTAAGCTCATACTGGTTGCCACTAATCCACCTCAGTGAGAATGCACCTCCTACAATATGGGTGGCATTAATATTAGCTTGGAAAAGCAAACACAGGCATATAGCAATAAGCTTTTTCAGTTTTGGCGTTGATTAATTATTACAATGTTATAACACTTTTTTTACTAATTGGTTGAACTTGTGTAAAAAAGCTATCATTAAAACCGTTAAAAAATAAAAAGGCAGACCCGAATGAGTCTGCCTTACTAAGATTTTCATTGGATTTATTTGGCATAATTGACCGCACGTTTCTCGCGTATCACAGTTATTTTTATCTGTCCCGGATATGTCATTTCCGTTTGTATGCGTTGCGATAAATCAACAGAAAGAACATCAGCTTGTTGGTCTGTAACCTTTTCTGATTCAACAATAACACGCAGTTCCCTACCAGCCTGAATGGCATAGGCCTTTTCCACTCCATTATAGCTCAAGGCCATATTTTCTAAATCCTTCAATCGTTTCATATAGTTCTCACTATCTTCTCTTCTTGCTCCAGGTCTTGCTCCGCTAATTGCATCGCAGGCCTGAATAATAGGAGAAATCAACGCATTCATTTCTATTTCATCATGATGCGCGCCTATAGCATTTACCACATCAGGATGCTCTTTGTATTTCTCAGCCAGTTTCATGCCCAGAAGTGCATGTGGTGTTTCCGGATCATCATCAGGCACTTTACCTATATCATGCAAGAGCCCTGCTCTTTTAGCCAGTTTAACGTTGAATCCGAGTTCTGCAGCCATCGTAGCACATAGGTTAGCCACTTCTCTGGAGTGTTGCAGCAAGTTTTGTCCATAAGAGGAGCGATAGCGCATTCGGCCCACCATTCTGATAAGTTCTGGATGCAATCCATGAATACCTAAGTCAATGCAGGTTCTTTCGCCAATTTCAACAACTTCCTCTTCCAGTTGTTTGCGGGTCTTAGCTACTACCTCTTCGATACGCGCAGGATGTATGCGGCCATCCTGAACCAAACGGTGTAAGGATAAACGAGCAATTTCTCTTCTGATGGGGTCAAAGCAAGAAAGAATAATAGCTTCAGGGGTATCATCAACGATTATTTCGACTCCGGTTGCTGCTTCAAGGGCGCGTATATTTCTTCCCTCTCTTCCAATAATTCGGCCTTTCATTTCATCGTTATCGATATTAAAAACAGATACCGAGTTTTCAATGGCATGCTCTGCAGCGGTGCGTTGAATGGTATTTAGAATAACTTTCTTTGCTTCCTTACCGGCAGTAAGTCTGGCTTCATCAACCAGCTCTTTTACTTTACTCATGGCTTCTGTTCTTGCCTCTTCCGTAAGTGCTTCTACCATTTGTTTTTTGGCTTCTTCTGCACTTAATCCTGCAATTTTTTCCAATTGTCTTACCTGGCTTTGCAGGGCTTTCTCAGCTTCTTCTTTTTTAGACTGAACAATTTCAAGCTGCTTGTTTAAAGTCTGTCTCAATTGATCCAATTCTTGGTCTTTACGTTGATTTTGCTCAATTTTCTGATTAAGGGTTTGTTCCTTTTGTTTAATTTTGTTTTCAGCATTGCCTAATTGCTGGTTCCTTTGCATGACTTCTTTCTCATGCTCAGCTTTCATGGCAAGAAATTTCTCTTTTGCCTCAAGGGTTCGGTCTTTTACTATCATTTCACCCTTGCTTTTGGCCTCAATTAAAACTTGTTCTGCTTTTTTCTTAAGCAGCGATTGATTAATGACATTCATTACAACGGCTCCAATTGCTAGTGCAGCTATGCCAATAATAATAACTAAATAGATTTCCATACTTTTCCTTTCTTTAATAATTAATTAAGTATGGTTATTAGAGCGGAGCGGTAACTATAGACTTATGTGAGATAACAATTGTGCAGTTTGCTGCAATTGTATCTTCAGGCTGTCTTCATCACCAAGCTTTTGATGTTTAATGTCCATTAGCTCAGTTGTTAATTCCAGCAAGGTCATGGCAAGCATGTCCTGTTTATCTTTAACGGCAAACTCCATTTGTAGGTGTTTTAGTTTGTCGTTTATAAGCTTGGCAGCCTTCCTGACAGATTCTTCCTGTTGGCTGGTTACAACCAATGGGTAAAACCTTTCGGCAATGTTTATCTTTATGGATAATTCTTCCAAAGCTATAGTTATCTTTCGCTTAATAACCTGATGCACTCATCAATATCTCGGATGTAACCACTGAGAAGTTTTTTTAACTCACGGCTATCGCCAGAATTTTTGAGTGACTCAGCAAGTTTAATCATTTTATTCTTTTCTTCTATTGAAATGATGGTATTTTTTTGCTCAAGCAATTGTTTCCTGAGGGTATCATTGTCCAATTCAACCTGTTTTAAGCGTTGCTCAAGTAAGCTCCTTTCAGCAAGCAAGCGCTCAACCTTTAGGTGAATAAGTGCAGATATTTCTTTTAGTTCTTTCAATGCTAGTTTCTTAAGGTAGCACCCAATTCTTTCTCAAACCGGTTGATTAACTTTTTCATCACCGTATCAATTTCCGAATCGGTAAGAGTTTTGTTATCGTCCTGAAGGATAAAGCTTAGCGCATACGATTTCTTACCTTTCTCTACTTTCTCTCCTTCATAAACATCAAATGCATTGATTTGCTTAATAAGCGAAGGAGCTGTTTTGAGGGCAATACTTTCAAGCTCAGCATACTTAACTGATTTTTCAAGGGTTAATGCAAGATCTCTTCTAACAGCAGGATAAGGTGAAACCTGTTGCGGATAAAACGAGGTATTCGCTGCAAGCTCTTTTACCTCGTTCCAATATATATCTGCGTAATAGACAGGCTGTTCAATATCAAAGTTTTTTAAATATGCTGATTTTATGCTGCCCAATACTGCCAACTGCTTATCTCCATGAGAAATTGAGCATGCTTGATGAAGAAAGTGATTGGCGGAGTCATAGTGAAAAGTGAGATTGCTAATTCCTGCTCTGTTAAGCAAGTTCTGAACAAAGCTTTTAAGCGTGAAAAAGCTAACGGTTTGTTGTGGGGTATTCCAGGATTCAGCCGATTTGTAACCTGTTACATATAAAGCTAGATGAGGGGTTTCTATAAACTTACCCGATGAGCCATCTGTTTCATAAGTTAACCCGTATTCAAATGCTTTGATATTGCTGTTTTTGCGATTGGAGTTATATTGAATCATTTCTAGCCCATTAAACATCATATGCATGCGCATCATATCCAAATCGCTACTTAGCGGATTAAGCAGTTTAACAGATTTTATTATTTCATCAGCATCATAATAGGCCGATTTGGTAATGGAATTTGACAGCATTTCTATGAATCCGTTTCCGCTTAGGTAATCGGCAAGCCTGTTGCGTAGCAGAAATGCCTGCTCATCAGCAGACTTGGTAAGGGTTGATTTGAGTTGTTGAGGTATGGCTATTTTATTTAGTCCGTATATGCGCAATACCTCCTCTGCAACATCGGCCTCTCTTCTTACATCGCTTCGATAAGGGGGAATAAGCAATTCAAGTTTATCAGAACTTTCTTCTTTGATTTCAATCTCAAGGTTTTTAAGGATTTCTTTTACCTCATTTGTTGGAATATGCTGGCCTATGAGTTGATTGAATTTTGTTAACGAAAAGGAAACATTGAAATGAGCCACCTGATGAGGGTAAATATCTATAATATCAGAAGCAACTTCGCCACCGGCAATTTCCAAAATCAGATTCACAACTCTTGCCAAAGCAACCAGAGTAATACTAGGATCTGTGCCTCTCTCATATCGAAAAGATGCGTCTGTGCTTAATCCGTGCGATTTAGCGGTCTTTCTTACGGAGGATGCATCAAAACAGGCGCTCTCAATAAAGAGGTTTGTTGTTTGTGCTGTAATACCAGATTCTAAGCCGCCAAATACACCACCAATGGCAACGGGTTTTTCAAAATCGCATATCATGCATTCATTGCCGGTTAGTGATCTTTTTATCTGATCAAGAGTAATAAAGGTTGTGCCTTTGGCTAGTTTTTGTACAATAATTTTCTTGCCACTTAATTTATCTGAATCGAAGGCATGTAAAGGTTGTCCCAACTCATGCAGCACATAATTGGTTGCATCAACTATGTTGTTTATGGGATTAAGACCAATAGCAAGCAAGCGGTTTTGCATCCATAATGGTGAATCTTTAACTGTTATACCGCATAAGCTTATTCCAGAATATCTTATACAATCAGTATCTTTTATTTCAACCTGCACAGGTGCATTGGTTTTAGCAGCCGGAATAATTGATTCATCTATTTTTATTTTGCTTCCCGTAAGCGCTCTTAAGTCTCTTGCAACACCTAAGTGTGAGGCAGCATCTCCACGATTAGCGGTTAACCCTATTTCCAGTACATGATCTTCAATCACTTCAAAATAATCAGTAGCCGGTTTGCCAATGTTATAATGATCAGGTAATACTAAAATGCCTTCATGGCTTTTGCCAAGACTTAACTCATCTTCTGCACAAATCATTCCTTCACTTACTTCACCTCTGATTTTGGTTTTCTTTATTTCAAACGGTTCACCTTGGGTAGGATTAATAATGGTGCCTACAGGAGCGACAAGAACTTTTTGTCCGGCAGCAGCATTTGGTGCACCACAAACAATATGAAGGTCAATCCCGGTGCCAATTTCAACGGTAGTTATTTTAAGTTTATCTGCATTGGGGTGTTTTTCACAAGTTTTAATCTCGCCAATAAGAATACCTTTTAGGCCACCTTTAATAGATTCATATTTTTCAGTGCCTTCTACCTCAAGTCCGCAACCGGTTAGCAAATCGCTTACCTCCTTAACAGAAAGTCCGGTATTAATAATATCTGTAAGCCAGTTAAATGAAATTTTCATGTAGTTATATTAAGACAACTTTTTGAATAGTGTTGGGCGAAAATAATCATTTAACCAACCTCGAAAAAGGTTTTGTAGTTACATTTGTCAACGTTTTAGAAATTTTTCACTTGTAAGACTTGTTGGTTTGCCATGATAAATAAGAAAACACTGGTTCTGGGGGCTTCCCCAAACCCCGAGAGGTATGGATATAAGGCTACAGTTATGTTAAAGGCACATGGTTTTGATGTTATACCTTTCGGGTTAAGAGCAGGAAAAATAGGAGACACTGAAATTATAACCAATTTGCCCGATGCGGCAGATGTTGATACGGTTACTTTATACGTTGGACCACAAAACCAGCAATCATATATTGATTATGTGATTGCATTAAAGCCCAAACGTGTTATTTTTAATCCGGGAACAGAGAATGAAGCTTTTGAAGCCAGTCTGAAAATTGCCGGTATTCAACCTGTTGAAGCCTGCACCCTGGTTATGTTGCAAACCGGACAATATTAATTTTTATATCTGTTTTTAGAATTCAATTCAATTAATCATTTTCGCAATATGAAAATCATTAGCAAATCAGTCTATTTTACATTATCAGTTCTCTTTATCATTGCTTGCTCATCCCCCAAAGAAAAGTCGCTCGAGCAAATTAAATTGCTTGAATCTAATGATACTATCTTCAGTCCACAAGCTATTGAGCAGATTAAGAAAGCTTATTTAGATTTTGCATCAAAATATCCAGATGATGAGTTGGCCCCAGAGTTTATTTTCAAAGCGGCTCAGCGTTGCAACGTTATAGCGCAGCATCAGCAGGCACTTGAGTTGTTTCAGAGTATTATTGATAAATACCCTCAAAGCAGAGTAAGTGAAGAGGCGCTTTTCCTGCAGGCTTACATATATGAGAATAGCTTGCAAAATTTAGGTAAAGCCAAAGAAGTTTATAATGCTTTTGTTCTGAAATATCCTTCAAGTGAGTTGGCGGAAGATGCTAAAATGGCTATTCAGAATTTAGGAAAATCACCGGAACAGGTATTGGAAGACCTGATTCATAAATCGCCAGTTGACAGTATTCAGTAGTTTCAAAATCGTGTAAATACTGGGGTTTCGAACATTAATTATTTATTTACCTTGTAATCTGTTGTTTTGTGCTACATTTGCACGGCAAATAATCATTCCTGTTATTTGCCATGATAAACGACCGCTCTAAATTTTTTGGTGAAGGACTCACATTCGATGATGTTCTCCTTCTACCTTCCTACTCTGAAGTGCTTCCGCGTGATGTAAACACTTCAACTCAATTAACCAGAAATATTCGCATCAATATCCCAATGCTATCAGCTGCAATGGATACTGTTACAGAATCTCGTTTAGCTATTGCAATGGCTCAGCAGGGCGGTGTTGGAATCTTGCATAAAAATATGAGTATAGAAAGGCAAGCTGAGGAAGTTAGGAGAGTAAAGAGAAGCGAAAGTGGGATGATTCTTGATCCGGTAATTTTACCAATGAACGCCACCCTGAAAGAAGCCCATAGGCTCATGAATGACAATAAAATTGGCGGAATTCCAATCGTAAATGATCAGCATAAACTTGTTGGTATCTTAACCAACCGTGATTTACGATTTGAGAAGAATCTGAATAGGCTTGTGAGTGAGATCATGACAAAAGATAACCTGATTACTGCACCACAAGGAACCGATTTAAAAAAGGCTGAATTAATTCTCCAGAAATATAAAATTGAAAAGCTACCCGTTGTAAACAAGCAGGGCAAACTAATGGGACTCATCACCTATAAAGATATTCTAAAACTAAAGGATAACCCGAATGCTTGTAAAGATAAACATGGCAGGTTGCTTGTAGGTGCAGCTGTTGGTGTAACAGCTGAAACGGCCGACCGTATTGCAGCTCTTGAAAAAGCAGGAGCTGATTTGGTTATTATTGATACAGCTCATGGTCACTCTAAAGGGGTTTTAATGGAGGTTAAACGCATGAAAAAGCTCTTTTCTAACCTTGATATAGTTGCCGGTAATGTTGCTACTGGTGATGGAGCCAAAGCTCTTGTTAATGCCGGTGTAGATGCGGTTAAGGTTGGAGTGGGGCCAGGTTCCATTTGCACCACACGAATCATCGCAGGTACTGGTGTTCCTCAACTCACTGCTGTTTATGAAGCGGCTAAAGCCATTAAAAGTTCAGGAGTTCCGGTAATTGCTGATGGAGGAATTCGTTATAGTGGAGATGTGGTAAAGGCTCTTGCTGCAGGGGCTAGCACGGTAATGAGCGGTGGTATTTTTGCCGGAACGGAGGAGTCGCCCGGTGAAACGATTATTTATGAAGGGCGTAAGTTCAAATCTTATCGTGGAATGGGGAGCATTGAGGCGATGAAAGAAGGCAGCAAAGACCGCTATTTTCAGGATGCAGAGGAAGAGATTTCTAAGTTAGTACCTGAAGGTATTGTGGGAATGGTAGCATTCAAAGGAAATCTAAAAGATGTAATTTATCAATTTGTAGGCGGTTTGCGCGCAGGTATGGGGTATGTAGGAGCAAAGGATATAAAAGCATTGCAGAGAGCTAAATTCATAAAAATTACGGGTGCAGGTGCAAAAGAAAGTCACGCACATGATATTACTATTACCAAAGAAGCACCAAACTACAGTAAAAAGTAAACCGGTTTGAATTTCCCAATAAAAAAAGGCTTGCCACCGGCAAGCCTTTTTTTATTGGGATTGGTACTGCTAATTTATTGATTAATCAATACCTTTTTACTAATGCTTTGCGTTCCGCTTTGTATGGTTATGAAATACATTCCGCTTGAGAGTTCAGCAGTTGGTATATTCATTTCATTTTTTCCAAAATCAGCTTCAACACTGTAATTCTTCTTCATTTTACCAGTAACGTCCATCATAATTATTTTTACTGAAGCCGCGTTGTTTAAATTAAATACAATATTGAGTTCAGTTGAGGCAGGATTAGGATAACATCCAAAAGAGGCACTCTCGATATTGCTATTCTTTTCATCCAAACCAATCAATCGGGCGGGTGCAATTGAATCAACATTGCCATCAGGCCATGCTACCATAAGCATTAACGGATAACGCTTTTGGTTTCCTGTTTCTCTGCGAAAACCGGAAGCAAATACCAAGCCTGCTTTACCCTGATGGTCTTTTAAATTTCCGAACATATCTTCTTTGTATCCACTGGTATCAGTTACTTCAAAACGAAGATTCTCCTGAGCTGAATGAAAACCATATCCGTGGAATTGTCCGAATATTTTTTCTTTACACAAGAACTGAACTTGCCCAAGTCCTTTTGCAGTAACCATTGATAAGTCTGTTGCGCCATGATAAAAGAGCAAGTCAACATTTTTAGCGTATGCGGCTAATTTCTGCGCTCCTTTATACGTTGCCAGATTAAATGAAATGTTTTGTCCGTTAGGGTTTACATCGTAATTAACCGGTGTTCTTACACCTGTGGCTATTACATAATAATTGCTTGATGAGTCTAAAGTAAGTGTGGTGTTAAAAAAAGCGGTTGCTGAACTTGTACTTCCTGAGTCTGCAATGGCAATAGCATAAGGCTTGTATGCATCAAGAGTTATAAATGGAGTTGCAGTTCTGAATTTGAAATTATTCAGCGCACGCTCACCGTCAATGTATATATCAACCATCTCAATAGTACTGTCAGGGCTGTTATGGACTACTTGCACATCACTGCTTAGCTTGTTTAAAGCCTGAACAGAGCCATCATTAAATACCAAAATAGGCTGAAAAATACTTGAGCCCGTAAAGTTGCCGGCAGATGCTTTAAAACCTGATGTTAATAATACAGCTGTTTTGCTACCTTGGCCACTTAAGCTTATGCGATAAGTTCCGAACATAACGGTGCTGTCGTTATTGGTAATATTCAACAAGCCATTTGCAGCAGAGAGAGAAACAAATGATAAGCCATTTTTAAATGAAAGGTCATTACCCAATTTAGCTGCAGAAGGTGTTAATCTGTTAATATCCAACTCCGGAGCATCAGGGGTGCCATTTGAAACCATAATGTTTACTTGCGAAGAGCTCGTAAACTCGTTAAACATATCAGTACCTAATAATTCAAATCTTCGATTTATTCCGTTTGGATTACTTGCGTACTGACTGGTATCAACCACGCCTGAAGCAATCCCTAAATAAGTTTTGCCAGATTCAATTGTCACAGTAAATCTGCTAATTACATTGGTGCCGCTGGTGTCAGGACTATTGCGTTTGGTAACCGTTATGGTATAATTGCCTTCTTTTACGGTAAGCATTGGCGTTGCTTTTCTATAATCCAGTGCAGATGCAATTTTGGTATTATTCATCCAAACATCAACCGAGTTTAAGATTACATCCGGACAATTATTAATGATTTGCATGCGTGCTACTTCATCAAGAGTAACCACGTTACCAGCAGTATCCACGGCAATTACTTTAAATGCAGAACCGTTTTGGTTGGTTAGTGGGTTTAAGAAACCTGAGGCAAGCACAACAAGTGACCTGCGATTAAAACTCTGAAAGGGGGCATTGTATGTTTTAACAACTGTATTTGTTCCTGCCACTCTTAAATCAAATGCTGTGGCCACTGCTGCAGGGAATAGGTTATTTGTGGTATCGCCATAACGCAGCCCGGAGCTTATTGAAGCATTCGGACGTGCTACTACATCAACACCCGGTGCATCAGTTACTCCATGTATGATAGTTGTAGCAACACCGCTTGAAGCAGTAACCAGCATGTTTCTTCTTTGTATAATTCTTAGACCGGTTGAACGGGAATCAGGATTTGAGGCATAATTGGCAGGTGAATCTACACCGCATACCACGATTAAATTTGCATTGGTACTGCCAAACGACACTATTTGAGAAAATAAAACCTGATCGGCTGAATCTGAACTGCTTCTGTGGTTAACACTAAAACGATAACTGCCTGAAGGAACTGTTAGCAGGGGAGTAGCTGTGCGGAAAGCAACATTATCGAAACGCGTACCATTTAAATAAACATCAACAGTGTCTAATAAAATACCGGCAGCATTATGAATTACCTGCAAGCGTGCACTTTGTGCAAATGCATGGTTTGCACTTAAAATTACTGAGCTTAGCAGAATCAAAGAAAGATAAATACGTTTAGCGTTTTTCATTTTGTAAAATGGTTTTCGTTTGCTTAGATATTGAGAATGGACAAATATATAAATACATTTCTTAAAACAAGTTTCAGAAAGCCAAAAGATGGTTGCTTTTAATTCTCTTAAAAGTTCATCACTTCGCAAATACAATGCATGATGTTATTATTACCTTTGAATATACTTACTATTGTTTATGCACAAAGAGATTAATTTAATATTCGAAAAAGCTTTTAGTCAGTTAAATACAGAACAAAAACAAGCGGTTTCCTCTATTGAAGGGCCGCTTCTAGTTGTTGCTGGTCCCGGAACCGGTAAAACCCAAATACTGGCTGCACGAATAGCCTATATTCTGAAAAATACGGATACGGCCCCTGAGAATATTTTATGCTTAACTTACACTGATGCCGGCACTGTAGCTATGCGCAACAGGTTACTTCAGTTTATTGGGCATGATGCTTACCGGGTAGATGTATTTACATTTCATGCTTTTTGTAATACGATTATCCAGGAAAATCTTGATGTTTTTGGGGTGAGGGCATTAACCGCTATTAATGATTTGGAACGCATTCAATTGGTTCACCAAATCATTGATCATTTCCCTAAAGGTCATTTGCTTAAAAGGTATGCAGGGGATATATACTATGAAACCAAAAAGCTCCTGAACCTTTATGATAATATGAAAAGGGAAGGCTGGACTCCTGAACTAATCAGGCAATGTGCTGATTCTTATATAAATGATTTGCCTAATAGAGAGGGTTTTATCTATAAGAAGAATTCTAAAGATGGGAAAAAGGGTGAACTTCGGAAAAAGCTGGCTGACGAGGAAAAGCGCAAAATGGATATACTGGTTGCAGCCGCGCTGACATTTGATGACTATAACCGACTCATGCAGCAGAAAAATTATTATGATTTTTCTGATATGATCGGTTGGGTTATTCACGCTTTTTCAGGTTCTTCAGACATGCTTCTGCGTTATCAGGAAAAGTACTTGTATTATTTGGTTGATGAGTTTCAGGATACCAGTGGTTCTCAGAACCAGCTGTTGGATTTACTGCTGTCATACTGGAATAGTCCGAATATTTTTTGTGTAGGTGATGATGACCAATCTATCTTTCGTTTTCAGGGAGCCAACGTAGAAAATATACATCATTTTATAACCAAATACAGTCCAAATAAGATTACACTCACTAGCAATTACAGAAGCAGTCAGCATATTCTGGATACAGCCAACGGACTCATTAAACTAAATCAGATACGTATTGAACCGGATAAGCAATTGCTTGCCCAAAATACCAGGCTTGCAAACTCGGCTGTGTATCCGCAAATAAGGTCATATTTTAATCAATCGCATGAAACAGCTGCCATAGCCAATGAGATTATTGGTTTAAGAAATCAGGGTGTGGCGCTTAATGAAATAGCTGTTTTATACCGAAATCACAAACAAGCTGAGGAGATGTTAAAATATTTTCAGGAAAAGAAGATACCATTTCACATCAAGCGAAAAGCCAATGTGTTAGAGGAAATATTTGTTAAGAAGCTTGTTCATGTGCTCAAATACCTCACTGCTGAATCGGTGAAGGCGCATAGCGGTGAAATCTATATATACGAAATGCTTCACTTTGATTTTTTTGCCCTCTCACCCCTTGATATAGCAAAAATCTCAGTTGAGGTTTATAAACAAAATTTTAATGAACGTGCTACATCTTGGCGAGAGCAACTTGCTAAAACTGATAAGCAGGCAGAATTATTTTCAACCCCAAAACAAAACCTTAAAAAGGCCTCTGATTTAATTGAAGGATGGATAAAAAATCAGAACAATATTACCTTACAGCAATTAATTGAAAAGGTAATCACTGAAAGCGGAATGCTTTTATCATCGCTATCCTCAGCCGACAGGGTTTGGCAAATGCAGCTGCTTCAAACATTCTTTGATTTTGTAAAGCAGGAATGTGAGAGGAATCCACAGCTAAAATTAAAACAGTTAATTGAAACGATTGAGTTGATGGAAAAAGAAGGTGTTTCATTACCTGCGCAGCAGGTTAGTTATGCACCGGATGGCGTTCAGTTTATTACTGCGCATTCATCAAAAGGACTCGAATTTGAATATGTTTATCTCATCGGATGCAACAAATCAAATTGGGATCAAAGTAAGAGCAGAAATGAGTTTTCCATACCTGATACTCTTTTTTCAATCCACTCAGAGGATTCTTCTGATGAAAATAGGCGCTTATTTTATGTAGCTCTAACAAGGGCTAAACAGTTTCTAACAATATCATTCCTTCAACATGACAACAATGGCAAAGAGCTAGAAAAAAGCAGGCATGTAGCTGAACTTGAAAACGAAACAGAAATTAAAGCCATTGCTTCATTTGCAACTGATGAACAGCTGGTTGATTTAAAATTGAACGTATTTAAGTCGGCCGAAGTAGTTCCTGCGCTCAATCTTTTTGATCATGCGCTGGTGGATCAGATTTTAGAAAAGTATTCTCTATCGGTAACGCATCTCAATAATTATCTGCGTTGTCCTACCTCTTTTTACTTTAATAACCTCATACGTGTTCCTGCGCCAATGAGTGCCAGCATGACTTTTGGGAGTGCCATACACTATGCGCTAGAGCGCCTGTTTAAGAATATGAATAATCATGAGCAAAAGCAATTTGCTCCTGTTGAAGAAGTTATAAAAGATTTTAGCTGGTACATGCGCAGAAATAGAGAGGCTTTTACCGATAGTGAGTTTAAAAGAAGAATGGAATATGCCGAAGACTTTCTGCCAAAATATTATCTACATTATATTTATGATTGGAATAAAGTGACAAGTATTGAAAGAAGTTACCGAAATGTGGTTGTTGAAGGTGTCCCAATTAGCGGTAAGTTGGATAAGTTGGAGTTTGATGGCAACCTTGTAAATGTGGTTGATTATAAAACCGGTCAGTTTAAGAACGCAACCAAGAAATTTAACCGACCCGATAAGGAAAAGGTAGAAGACGCTAAGGAGAAAGGTAAGCCAATCTCATTTGAGGATGAGCATGGAGGAGACTATTGGAGACAAGCAGTTTTCTATAAACTTCTGCTTGACCATGATAAGGGTAAAAATTGGGAAATGAAATCGGCCGAGTTTGATTTTGTTGAGCCAGATAAAACGTCAGGAGAGTACTTAAAGCAGCATGTAACAATAACACATGAGGATATGATAGTGGTTAAGAACCAGATTCTAGCTTCATACAAAAGTATTATGAATAAGGAATTTGAGGTTGGGTGTATGAAGGATGATTGCCGTTGGTGCAATTTTATGGGAGGATATGCGTCTGCCCGAAATACAAATCCGGATATTGCAAACGAAACAGATGAAACGGCAAATGCCTAAGCTATAAAATCATGGAAATCTTGCTCAAGTGTAAGAAATAGCTCAAGAAATCTTTTATACTCAGCTTTAATAACAATATGCTCTCTGGTTACCCTATCGCGCAAATACTCTAAAGCAAAATTGGTCATACGCTCAATTTCATTTTCATGAGCTTTTACCTTGTGGCGCAATTCATCAATGACTTCGCGTTGGCGAATAAACTGATTTTGAAATTGTTCAACTTTTGGCATCAACAACTTGGGCGGCTTCGATTTCACAAAATCAGAAATTTCTGATTCCATCACCTGCAGTTGCGCTTTATAGAATGTAAGGTGTTTCAGCCATGTCAGATGTTCGGTTTCTAATGTATTTGCAGTAGAATATGTCATGGTTTCCATTAAAGTATTATCCGCTTATAAAGGTAGTAAAATTTTCCAAAGTTGCACCATTGATTATATGTAACCTGTATCCTAACACACGTTAGAATAACTCCATAGCCTTTCTTAATTAAATATTTATTAAATTGGTAATCAATTATATGCAATTTTAAAAAAGAATTTTTATTCCGTTTCATTCGGTTACATTTGCACCAAAAAAATGATATAAATCACTCATAAAAATGGAATTTAGAATAGAAAAAGACACCATGGGCGAGGTTAAAGTGCCTGCCGACAAATACTGGGGTGCGCAAACTGAACGCTCAAGAAATAATTTTAAAATTGGCCCTGAGGCCAGCATGCCTAAAGAAGTTATTTATGCCTTTGCATACCTTAAAAAAGCAGCAGCTTATGCAAATTGTGATTTAGGGGTATTGAGTTCAGAAAAGAGAGATTTGATTGGTAGGGTCTGTGATGAAATTCTGGAAGGAAAACTCGATAATGAATTTCCATTAGTTATTTGGCAAACAGGAAGTGGAACCCAGAGTAATATGAATGCCAATGAAGTTATTTCTTATCGCGCCCATGTAATAAGTGGTGGTAAATTAACAGATGAAAATAAGGTGCTTCATCCGAATGATGATGTAAATAAATCTCAATCATCAAACGATACCTATCCAACTGCTATGCATATAGCCGCTTATAAAATGGTGGTTGAAAATACCATTCCGGGTATACAGAAATTAAGAAACACCCTTGCTAAAAAAGCTGAATCATTTAAGAACATTGTAAAAACAGGTCGAACGCATTTCATGGATGCAACGCCACTTACTCTAGGTCAAGAGTTTGGCGGATATGTGCAACAATTAGATAATGGCATACGCGCATTGAATAATGCGTTGGAAATGGTTAAGGAATTGGCTTTGGGAGGCACAGCCGTTGGCACAGGATTAAACGCGCCAAAAGGGTATGATGTACTGGTAGCTAAAAAAATTGCTGAGTTTACAAAGCTACCTTTTGTTACTGCTCCAAATAAATTTGAAGCTCTGGCTGCGCATGATGCCATGGTTGAGTTAAGTGGTGCTTTAAAAAGAGTTGCTGTAAGCCTTATGAAAATTGCCAATGATGTGCGTATGCTATCATCAGGTCCACGCTCAGGAATTGGAGAAATTGTTATTCCTGATAATGAGCCTGGCTCCTCTATAATGCCGGGTAAAGTTAATCCAACACAACCTGAGGCTATGACCATGGTTGCTGCTCAAGTTATTGGTAATGATGTGGCAGTAAGTATTGGAGGTACCAATGGCCATTTTGAACTGAATGTTTTTAAGCCACTTATTGCGGCCAATGTTTTGCAAAGTGCTCGCCTTATTGGTGATGCTTGCGTAAGTTTTAACGATAAGTGTGCCGAAGGCATTGAGCCCAATCATGATATTATTAAACGTCATTTGGAAAATTCTTTGATGTTGGTTACTGCTCTTAATCCGCATATAGGCTATGAAAATGCAGCCAAAATTGCAAAGAAGGCGCATAAGGAAAATAAAACCTTGCGTGAAGCTGCAGTTGAATTAGGTTTACTAACCAATGAGCAGTTTGATGCTTGGGTTAAACCAGAAAACATGGTTGGAAATTTATAATTATATTTCTCTTCATTTGAAAAGGCTGCCTTTGTGCGGCCTTTTTTATTTTGTATAATTGCCATTATGGAATTTCTGAGTCCGGTTTGGAAAGGTTTGTTCACAGGCGTAATGTTTACCTTAACTTTTGGAACCGTTTTTTTTTCGCTCATTCAAACCAGTATTAAGCGTGGTTTAAGAGAAGGCCTATATATAGCTTCCGGAGTGCTGATGAGTGATACTTTCTATATCAGTATAGCCGTATTGGGTAGTAGCTTTATCGTTGACAAAGTTGAGCACTATGATCACATTATTCGTATGATAGGTTTCTGTTTTCTCACATTGTTGGGAATTCGTTCCATCATTAAAAAGGAAATAGTAAGAACTGAGGATCATCAATCTGCAGAAGGAAAAGGTGTATTGTATATGCTTAAAGGCATCATGCTGAATAGTATCAACCCTATGGTTCTTATTGCCTGGTTGGGCGTGGCTACCTATGTTGAAACAGTAACAAGATTTTCTTTTGATCAAGTGCTTTTGTTTTTTAGTGTTGTACTCATAACCATGTTTAGTACCATGCTTGGTATCTGTTATTTTGCAGGCAAGCTAAAACATGTACTTTCACCTGAGAATATGCACCGCTTAAATGTTTTTTCCGGTTTGGTATTTATCGTTTTCGCCATTGTCATCATTTGGCCTGTAACCGGTTTGTCTAATTTTTAATTGTAAGATTATTATTATGCAAGCGCATGTTTTATGATTCAACAAGGTTGTTGCATTTCAAATTTAAAAGGTAGAGGATTGGTTTTATGGTGAAGGAAAGCCTATAAGTTGGGTAGTTGATTGTTTGTAAAGAAATATTTCATCCAATATTCTGTCGTATTTCTCATTTCTTTCATCTTTCAATGTAGCGGTCTTTCGTTTCGCATCTCGTCTCTCGCATCTTGCAACTCATATCTTTTCTCTTTCAGCTAATCGGCTTTTTATCTTCCACCACGTAATTTGCGTCTCTGTTTTAAAAGATCAGAAGATGCCAACGCCCAACCCTTAAGCCTCAATATCGAACACTCAACACCAATTCTTCTTTTCCTCAATTTTATTCTGATAATGCTCAAATTGCAGCTGCTTTATTCTTGCAGCTTCAATCAAGGCGTGCAGCACGTTTCGTTTTACTTCCGGATAATCCATTATACTCAAGTCCCATTTATTGGATTCTTTTATTATAAAACTATTGAATTGGCTATGCTCAAATCTGATAAAAATGAGTTCTTACATCACTATTAAAAGTTTAATGCGCTGTTCAGAGTCCATGGTTTCAATAACTGTATCAGTCCTAGTGATATCGGGTTCAATCGGGTCTATTATATTCTGCACAAAAAGTGTATCGCCACCAATCATTTTAAAAACCGACAAAGAATAGATGCTTTTGAAAGAGTCGTTTCGGTAGGCTATGAGTTGATTATTCAATACCGCTTCGTAAAGAATTTTGTTTAATGGACTTCCTTTCCAAATCGCTTTGTAGTATTGTTTTTCACGCAAATCAATAACACGCCACACACGTTTGGAAACAACCACATCAGCCTCTCTGATAGTAGGATTAGGTATGGTTTTTTCTTGTGCATAAAGCTGATGTTGCAGTATGCATAGACATACAACTAAGCAGAATAACATGCCGGGTTAGCGCATATTAGCTAATGCCTAATTCTTTAATTTCCTCTAGAAATTTATTCTTATCAATTGGCACTACACCCACTTCTTCGCATACCAAACCACCTGCCAAATTTGATAAAGTAGCTATTTGTTTATTTGTGAGGCCAAGAGCCATGCACAAACATGCAACACTAATCACAGTATCTCCTGCACCGCTAACATCAGCAATTTTCCTTAAATGTGCAGGAATGTATTCAAACGTTTTGCCATCAGATATCATTACACCCTTTTCGCTCATGGTAACCATCATGTTTTTTAAATGCATATCATCCATGAGTTTAACTACTGCCAATTCAAACGCTTTCTGATTTGAATCATCCAATTCTATTTTCATCCCTTCTTTCAGCTCTTTTAAATTTGGTTTAAATAAGTCGGCACCATGATAGGCATTGAAATTCCTCTTCTTGGGATCAACTACTACAGGTACTCCTGAGGCTTTCGCTTTCTCGGTTATTTGCCTAATATTATCGGAGGTTAGCACTCCTTTGTCATAATCTTCAAATACCAGTACATCGGCATCAATTAAAAGCTGATATATTTTTTCAATCAAGCTGAACGATTCAACCTCACTGATGCTTTTTGTGGTTTCACTGTCAATTCTGAGCATTTGGGTTTGCTGTGAAATAACTCTTGTTTTAACAGTGGTGATGCGGTCTTTTGATCGAACAATACCTTGTGTACTTATTCCTGCTTTTTCAAAAAGTGTAATCAAATCTTTTCCATCATTATCTTCGCCAACTACTGAGCAAATAATTGGCTTGGCGCCCAAGGCAACCAGATTCATTGCTACGTTTGCAGCTCCTCCTAATCGATTTTCTTTTTTCTCTACAGCTACAACGGGAACAGGTGCTTCCGGAGAGATGCGATCTACTTTTCCAAAATAGTATGCATCAATCATCACATCTCCTACCACCAGTACTTTTAATCCCTTAAATTTTTCCAATATTTCTTTCATTTTACTTCATGCAAGTTTCAATAATCCTTCTTTAATTCTATTTAAAGCTTCTATTAGTTTCTCCTCTCCGGTAGCGTAGCTCATACGCAGGCATTCCGGTGCGCCAAATCCATCGCCCGGAACCAGTGAAACACAAGCCTCATGCAAGAGGTACATACACAAATCTGTTGAATCATTTATTTTTTTGCCTTGATGTGATTTGCCATAATAGAAACTAACTTCCGGGAAGGCATAAAATGCACCTTCCGGCAGGGTGTTTTTAAGTCCGCTTATTTCATTTAGTCCGTTCACAACAAGTTCGCGTCTTTTCTTAAAAGCAGCAACCATATCGTGTGTTGGTTTCATATTACCACTTAATGCTGCTATTGCAGCCCTTTGGGTAATATGACTTGTCCCTGAAGTGTATTGCGATTGAATTTTTTCACAGGCCTGCACAATTGTTTTGCTTGCTCCAATATAGCCTAAGCGCCATCCGGTCATAGAGAAGCCTTTGCTAAGCCCGTTCACCGTAACTACCCTGCTATTAATGCTTTCAAATGAGGCAATACTCACATGCTTGCCTACAAAATTGATATGCTCATATATTTCATCGCTGATGATGTAAATATTGGGATGTTTTTCAAAAACTTTTACCAGTTCTGCCAATTCCGCTTCAGAATAAACCGATCCAGTAGGATTACATGGCGATGAAAAAATAAACAACTTTGATTTTGGTGTGATTGCAGCTTCAAGTTGTGCAGCGTTAATCTTGTAGTTTTGCTCAACGGTACTCTTAATGAATACTGGAACACCTTCCATAAGTTTAGCCATTTCGGAATAGCTAACCCAGTATGGTGTTGGAATTAGCACCTCATCTCCCGGATTTATCAAAGCCATTACTGCATTCATAATAGAGTGCTTGGCTCCGGTAGAAACAATAATCTCATCTAACTGATACGCCAAATTATTATCCCTCTTAAACTTATCACTTATGGCTTGCCTAAGTTCTGGTATACCTGCAACAGGCGTATAGTAAGTGTAACCTGCATCAATAGCTTTTTTGGCTGCCTCCTTAATATGTAATGGGGTTTCAAAATCTGGCTCTCCCAAACTAAGGCTAATTACATCCTTGCCTTGAGCCATTAATTCTCTTGCCAGTTTTGCCATAGCAATGGTTTGGGGCTCGTTAATATAATCAACACGATGTGCTAATGGATTCATTTAATTTTTCTTTTTAATAGGTCTACTTTTTCTTTTAAGATATTAAAAAATCTATTCCTCTGTTTTTCGCTTACACCGCTTATAAGCACTGATTTCTTGATTAGATTTCTAAGCCACTTCTCGTTTTCTTCTATTAATCCGGGATTTGTGGTGCTCATAAAATTAAAGGTATTGTTGCTAACGTATGCTACTTTTGTTTTTCCCATGCTAACAAGTATAGAATTGTTCCCAACCATTACCTCACTCATATACAGTTGAAAATTTTCTTCTTTAGACTGCAGTTTCGATCCATGCTTTACTTTTTCTTCCAGTGTTTCTATTACTTCTATGATATATTCGCACATACGCATAGCCGTAGCTTTGTCTTCAAAAAATCCTGACTCCCAAAAATATTCAACTTGTTTCAATGTGCTATTCATGGTATCCTCTGTCCATATTTCAGTAGATTGGGTTTTATTATAATGTTGCAACAATTCCTGAGCATTTTTTATAAGAGAAGAGTCTACTAGATCAATACTGAATTTACTGCTCGCATAGGCCGGTATATTCAGAATGCTCTTCATCCAGTAAAAAAGCTTAAATGCAATAAACTCATTTTGTATAAAATGATGCCAGATGGGTACGTCATCAGCTGCATAAAGTATGTGGCTGCCTTGCACCGAGCTGATGTGCTTCACATCACGGTTTAGGGATTCTAGCCACATCGCAAAATTCTCCGGCTTATCCTCTAATCGCAGGAAATTAAAGTTAACGGATGAAACATCTTTTTGCACCTCTGTTTCAAAGGGTACTTTAAAGTGCTTACAAATGGCAGCAATTTCATCAATGCCAAGTAGTGTTTCCCCACGAAGTCTTCGGTAGGCACTGTCATTGCTCATACCTAAAACCTCTGCCAGCTCATCAACAAATGAAACATTTTGAGGGGCAGAATCTTTAACCCGCATCAAAAAATCAAGTTGTGTATTTCTGGCATTTTTATCCATTTAGAAGTTGTTTAAACGCTGCAAAATATGAAAAGATGTGCTATGAATTGCAAAAAAATGCAGGTTCTCTCCGGTTAGTTAATGAATTGTATTATTGCAGAAGTTTTATTACAGTTAGCTAGTTTAGCCTTAACTAGGATATTTGTGCTTGAATAATTACAGACGTTTTGGCTACTTTTCTCATATAAGTATTCCTGTTTTACGATATTTTTAAGCCAACTTTACAGCATGAGTAAAGGTTTAAGCCAAAATATCCTTAAAAATATGCTTGGTTCTTTTGTTGATGGCAAAAGAGTCTAAATATATTAGTAATTTATTATTATGAATTTGAATCAATTCACCATAAAATCACAAGAAGCCATTCAGCATGCACAACGAATGGCGAATGAAATGGGTCATCAAGCCATTGAAACGGCTCATATCCTTCAATCATTGCTTGATACTGATGAGCATGTGGTCTCCTTTCTCTTTAAAAAGCTCAATATTCAACTAGTAAGACTTGAACAGGCATTAGGAGCAATAATCAAAGCATTTCCTAAAGTTTCAGGCGGCACCGCACAATATTTATCTACTTCTGCTAACCAAGCTCTAACAAAGGCGCAGTCGAGTCTAAGAGATTTCGGAGATGAGTTTGTTGCCGTAGAACATATTCTAATTGGTTTGCTCTTAGCCAATGATCAGGTTTCAACCTTACTAAGAGATGCTGGGGTAAATGAAAAGGATTTGAAAAAGGCTATCACAGAACTGAGAGGTGGCTCTAAAGTTACTTCACAAAGTGCCGAGGCGCAGTATTATGCGCTTAATAAATTTGCAAAGAATTTAAATGAGCTTGCAGCTGCAGGCAGGCTTGACCCGGTAATTGGACGTGATGAAGAAATAAGAAGGGTATTGCAAATACTTTCTCGTAGAACTAAAAATAATCCGGTATTGATTGGAGAACCGGGTGTAGGTAAAACTGCAATTGCAGAAGGACTGGCTCACCGGATTATCAGTGGTGATGTACCGGAAAATTTAAAGAGCAAGCGAATCTTTTCATTAGATATGGGTGCCCTTATTGCTGGAGCTAAGTATAAGGGAGAATTTGAGGAGCGCTTAAAGGCTGTTGTGAAAGAAGTGATAGACAGCGATGGCGAAATTGTATTATTTATTGACGAAATACACACGCTTGTTGGTGCCGGTGGTGGAGGAGAAGGAGCAATGGATGCTGCCAATATTTTGAAGCCTGCACTTGCACGTGGTGAGTTACGTTCCATTGGAGCAACTACACTTGCGGAGTATCAGCGATACATAGAAAAAGATAAGGCTTTGGAAAGACGTTTTCAGAAAGTTTATGTAGATGAACCTGATACCGAGGATGCTGTTTCAATACTTCGCGGATTAAAGGAGCGATATGAGGTGCACCACAAAGTGCGCATTAAAGATGAGGCTATCATTGCGGCAGTTGAACTATCGCAACGCTACATTAACGATAGATTTTTGCCTGATAAAGCTATAGATTTGGTTGATGAAGCGGCCTCAAAATTAAGGCTTGAAATTGACTCTGTGCCGGAAGAGATTGATCAACTCGACAGACGAATTATGCAACTGGAGATTGAGCGTGAAGCAATCAAAAGAGAAGGTGATGATGAAAAGATTCATGTGCTATCAGCTGAAATTTCAAATCTTCAAGAAGATCGAAATACTTTAAAAGCTAAATGGCAAAGCGAGAAGCAGGTGGTTGACAGGATACAGCAAAGCAAAGAGAAAATTGAAACATTAAAACATGAGGCTGAATTAGCAGAGCGCAATGGTGATTTTGCTAAGGTTGCAGAAATACGATATGGCAAGATAAAGGAAGTTGAGAAACAATTGGAGGACTTGCAGCAACAGCTTACAGCGCAGCAAGGCGACAGTGCAATGGTAAAAGAAGAGGTAGATAGTGAAGATATTGCTGGCGTGGTTAGTCGCTGGACCGGTATACCAGTAACCAGAATGTTGCAGAGTGAAAGAGAGAAATTATTGCATCTGGAGCAGGAGCTGCATAAACGGGTAGTTGGCCAGGAAGAGGCTATACAGGCTATTGCAGACGCCATAAGGCGCAACAGAGCGGGTTTGAGCGATCCTAAAAAACCCATTGGTTCATTTATTTTTTTAGGAACAACAGGAGTTGGTAAAACAGAATTGGCAAAAGCACTTGCCGAGTTCTTGTTTAATCAGGATAATGCCATGGTGCGTATTGATATGAGTGAATATCAAGAGAAGCATACGGTAAGCCGTTTAATTGGCGCTCCTCCGGGTTATGTAGGTTATGAAGAAGGCGGACAGCTAACCGAAGCAGTGCGAAGAAGACCATACTCCGTAGTGCTGTTAGATGAAATAGAGAAAGCGCATCCGGATGTGTTTAATATTTTATTACAAGTGTTGGATGATGGACGCTTAACAGATAATAAAGGACGCGTAGCTAACTTTAAAAATACAATCATTATCATGACTTCCAATATCGGTTCTCAGGTGATACAGGAAAAATTGGAGGAGTATAATGAGTTTAATAAAGAAGATAAGATTGCAGAAGCTAAAGTAGCCGTAATGGATATGCTCAAACATACCATAAGGCCTGAGTTTTTGAATAGAATAGATGATGTGATGATGTTTACTCCTTTAAGCAGGGAAGATGTAAGGCAAATTGTTACGTTGCAGTTTTCAGCTATTCAGCAAAATCTGGCTTCGCAGGGTATAGAAATAAGTGCAACAGATGAGGCGCTGGATTGGCTTGCTCAATTGGGTTATGATCCGCAGTTTGGTGCGAGGCCACTGAAGCGTGTATTGCAAAAACGAATTCTTAATGAACTGTCAAAGGAAATATTATCCGGAGGTATTAAAAAGGATAGTAAGATTCTGATTGTATTAAAAGATAAGAATCAATTTGAATTTAAAAACGATTGATTTGAGTTTTAATTCTCTAAAAATTCAAGAATTGTATACTGCATGTAAGCTTAGTAGTTAATTTGTCAAATCACATGCAGAGCTCATAATAATGACCTCGATAAATTACAAAAGGCTAAATCAATTTATATTTAGCCTTTTTCTCACTGTTTTATCAGCGAAATTCTCATTCTGAAGTTGAACTTATTTTAATAGATTTAGTTAAAGTAAAGTATTAACTTGCCTATATCTTATGACTGATCAGAACAAAAATAAACTAAAGCGAAAAATAGAGAAGCATTTTTCTGCTAATAAAAAAAAGGCTTTTAATTATAAACAGATTGCTGCTGCACTAGATGCTGATGATACCAAAAGCAGAAATGAAATAATCAGGTTACTTAAAATTCTGGAAAAGGAGGGAGGTATTGAAGAACTTACTCCTGGAAAATACATGGCCACATACATCAGCCAATTTCTGGAAGGCCGCATTCAGGTTACCCAAAGAGGAGTTGGCTATGTGCTTTCAGAGGATGGAAACGCGCAGGATGTATTAATTGAAAGGGATGGCTTAAATACTGCTCTTGATGGAGATGTGGTAAAAATTCACTTGTATGCCGGTAGGCCGGGTGAGCGACCTTCAGGGGAAGTAATTGAAATTATCAAACGAAACAGAATGGAGTTTGCCGGGGTGGTTCAGCTTTCTGCAACCTATGCATTTGTTGTTCCGGATGATAAGCGCATGTATACCGATATTTATGTGCCACTTTCAAAATTAAATAAAGCTAAGCATGGCGAAAAGGTATTGGTTAAGATTATAGAATGGACCAGCGAGCATAAGAATCCAATTGGAGAAATTACTGAAGTTCTTGGTAAGCCAGGCAGCCACCATACTGAGATGCATGCCATCATTGCAGAGTTTGGGTTTGCAACCAGATTCCCTGAATCTGTAGAGGCCGAATCCAAAAAAATACCTGAAAAAATAACTATTGATGAAATTAAAAAGCGAAAGGACTTTAGAAAAACCCTCACTTTTACGATTGACCCTGAAGATGCCAAGGATTTTGATGATGCTATTTCATTTAAACCAATGCCTGATGGAAAATGGGAAGTAGGGGTGCACATTGCTGATGTATCGCATTATGTTACGGAAGAAAGCAAGCTAGATGAAGAAGCCTATAATAGGGCTACTTCTGTTTATTTGGTAGACAGAACCATTCCTATGTTGCCTGAAAAACTTTCAAATGGTGTGTGCTCACTCAGGCCAAATGAAGAGAAGCTTACCTTCTCGGCAGTTTTTGTTATGAATGAAAAAGCTGAAATCTTAAATAAATGGATAGGTAAAACTGTTATTTACTCACAACGCAGATTTTCTTATGAAGAAGCACAGCAGCGCATCGAAACCGGAGAAGGAGATTTGGCTGTAGAGTTGCATTTGCTTAATGAAATGGCAAAAAAACTGAGAGAACTACGATTTAAAAGTGGTGCTGTGAATTTTGAAACAGAGGAAGTAAAATTTAAACTAGATGAGCAGTTTAAGCCGATGGGTATATTTAAAAAGGTAAGAAAAGATGCTCACAAACTTATAGAAGAGTTTATGCTGTTGGCTAATCGCACCGTTGCTCAGTATGTTTATGAGATGGCTGAGCAGAAACAAAAGAAAACTTTTGTTTATCGTGTACACGAATCTCCCAGCGAAGATAAGCTTAGGCAGTTCTCTGCCTTTGCTGGCAGATTTGGCTATCGTATTCAAACCAATTCACAAAAAGCAATTGCCCACTCTTTTAATGAACTATTGAAGGAGGTTGAAGGTAAGCCGGAGCAAAATATTATTCAATCAATGGCAGTTCGGTCAATGATGAAGGCTTATTACACCACTAAAAAAACATCTCACTACGGATTGGCTTTTGATTATTATACGCATTTCACTTCTCCCATAAGGCGCTATCCTGACTTAATGGCTCATCGTTTGCTTTTTTCGTATTTGCATAAAGGCAAATCACCTTCTGAGGCATTTTATGAAGAAAGGTGTAAACACTCATCAGAAAGAGAGGTACAGGCTGCTGATGCTGAAAGGGCTTCAGTTAAATACAAGCAGGTTGAGTATATACAGCAGTTTATAGGAGAAGAGTTTACAGGTATAATTTCAGGTGTTTCTGAGTGGGGAATGTATGTTGAGATTACCGACTATAAGTGCGAAGGTATGATTAGGCTCACCTCACTTCAGGATGATTATTATGAGTTTGATGACGGAAATATGTGGCTAATAGGTAAACGAACAAAAAAGATTTACCAGCTTGGAGATGCCGTACAGGTTAAAGTTAAAAATGCAGATACTACCAAACGTCAGATAGATCTGGAATTGGCAGGCATTCTTCATATTAAGAAATTTATGGATAGGAATGAAAAGCGCAAAGGGAAGAACAAGGAAGAAAAGCACAAGAAAGTGAAACATAAACGAAGAAAATAATCATCAACTAACCAATAATTGAATGATTTACCCTTATCAGATAAATACCATTGATCAGTACCAACAAGACTACAAGCATAGCATTGAAAAGCCTGAATCTTTTTGGGCAAATATTGCTAATCACTTTTTGTGGCATAGAAAATGGGATAAAGTGCTTGAATGGAATTTCACCGAGCCACATGTAGAGTGGTTTAAAGGGGCCAGGTTAAATATCACAGAGAATTGTATTGATCGGCATCTAGATTCTATCGGAAACCAGCCTGCCATTATTTGGGAACCCAATGATCCGCAGGATCGCTCTCGTATCATAACTTACAATCAATTATATAATCGGGTTTGCCGTGTGGCCCAAGTGCTCACAAATCTTGGGGTTAAAAAAGGAGATCGAGTTTGCATATACATGGGTATGGTGCCTGAACTTGCATTTGCAGTATTGGCATGCGCACGCATAGGTGCAATTCATAGTGTAGTATTTGGAGGTTTTTCTGCCCAAAGTATAGCAGACAGAATTGCCGATGCGCAAGCTGAATTTATTATTACCTGCGATGGCGCTTATCGTGGAGCAAAAGATATTCCTTTAAAAAGTGTAATTGATGATGCGCTTATAGGAAATACAACCGTAAAAAAAGTATTGGTTTATACCCGCACGCGTATTCCTGTTTCTATGATTAAAGGAAGAGATGTATGGTGGGAAGAGGAAATGGAACATGCTGAGCTGAATAATGTCATGCATTTTCCTGCTGCCTCAATGGATGCAGAAGATCCTTTATTTATTCTATACACTTCCGGCTCAACTGGCAAGCCTAAAGGTGTAGTGCATACGCAAGCAGGTTACATGCTTTGGGCGAATTATACCTTTGTTAATGTCTTTCAATATAAACCGGGTCAGATTCATTTTTGCACGGCAGATATAGGTTGGATTACCGGTCATAGTTACGTGCTGTACGGCCCGCTCAGTGCCGGAGCTACCACTGTTATGTTTGAGGGCGTGCCTACCTGGCCTGATGCCGGACGCTTTTGGGATATAGTAGATAAGTATAAAGTTAATATTCTCTATACAGCGCCTACCGCTATCAGAAGTCTAATGGGTTTTGGTTTAGCACCGCTACAACGTAAGGATTTAAGTTCTATAAAAGTGCTGGGATCTGTTGGGGAGCCTATTAATGAGGAAGCTTGGCAATGGTTTAATAAAAATATTGGTAAAGAAAATTGCCCAATTGTAGATACTTGGTGGCAAACGGAAACAGGAGGAATCATGATTTCTAATCTGGCAGGCGTTACTCCTCATAAGCCTGCGCATGCTACTTTGCCATTACCGGGTGTATTGCCGGTATTGGTTGATGAGCAAGGGAACGAATTGCAAAGTAATAGCGTAAATGGTAATTTGTGTATTAAACAATCATGGCCGGCAACAATCCGAACCACCTACAGAGATCATGAACGATGCAGAACCAATTACTTCGCAGCATACCCGAATAAATATTTTACCGGAGATGGTGCATTGCGTGATGAGTTTGGTAATTATCGCATTACAGGACGTGTGGATGATGTATTGAATGTAAGTGGTCATCGAATTGGTACTGCAGAAGTAGAGAATGCGATTAATATGCACAGCGGAGTAGTTGAGAGTGCAGTGGTAGGATACCCGCATGATATTAAGGGGCAAGGCATTTATGCCTATGTTATACTTGAGGAGAAAGGACATGAGGCAACGCTGATGCGTCAAAATATTATACAAACCGTGGCACGAGTAATCGGGCCAATTGCCAAGCCAGATAAAATTCAATTTGTAAACGGATTACCTAAAACCCGGAGTGGGAAAATTATGAGACGCATTCTGCGAAAAATTGCGGAAGGCGAAACTTCAAATTTAGGAGATACAACAACACTGCTTGATCCGACTGTTGTCGATGAAATCAAAGAAGGAGCTAAATTGATCTGACATCAGGGATTGCATGCCTGGCAATGCATGGGGTCTGCGGTTAGTTTATTTTTCGGATAATTCATCAATTCATAGCCACAACCTTCACATATTTTTAGCTCACTTTTTATGCTCGGTGTAGGACATCCGCAATCGGAGCAAGGCAAACCGGCAACAAACTTTTTTGTTATGAATCCGGGGCGTCTGCAATTTGGGCATTCACTTTGAAGATTTGAAACTAGCTTTTGTGCTGCCTTTTCAATCACATTCATTCGTGTTGGGTTTAAGTGTGCACGCATATCGGTTTCAGCCCAAACACTACCATGACTTGCCATTATTTGATTAAACGCTTTTTGTAAATCATCTTCACTACAAATTCCTTTAGCGCATATGGTAAAATGCTCTGCCTTATCTTTTAAAATAAAGCCATGTTGCGGAAAACCTTTATCAGTTGCAAAGAAAAGTAAATCTTTAAATGTACTAAATGCTGCTCCGGCATAATTTGTTTTGGTTGATAATTCTCGGCCGGTTATTTCTAGGTCATTTTTTAAATCAATCATCATTACCAGTTCATCATTTGCAGGTAGTGATGCATAAATTGGATGAGGGCCAAACGACCCTTCTGTTGCAATCACAAAATCTATTCCATGAGCTTCTGCAGCCATCCTGCATTTTTTTCTAAGTGTAATTAAAGGATCATCAGCCCGCTCAACCTCACCACTAAAAGTTCCTAAAGTATCAGTATCAAATTTTGTTAATGAAATACACTGAACAGAAAGTGCCCGCTCCAGCAAAGGAGCGAGCACTTTAGTTTTTTCATGTTTTGATGCTATAAGCAGTAATCTGCCGTTAAACATTTTTCTATTTATATCAACAAACAGATAGTTATTGGCAATTACTGGCCTTGACCCAGTGAGTAGCCTTGCACACCATCAAACTGATAGAGATTTTCGGTTTTAATTACATCAATACCCAAATTTTCAGCTTGTGTAAGCAAAGCAATGATATGCTGTTTGCTTAGTAATGAACCATTTGCAGGTTTAAAGCGGCAGCGCCAGTGATCTGTGCAGAATGTTTCTTTGAATCCATCAGGATAAACCTTAATGCCCCGGTTGGTAATCATACTAAGAGAAGCGCCATCACTATCTAGCTTATGGATTAAAGTTGCAAGTTCATTGGCATCTGTTCCCCTCCAGTGAACAAATAAATCTACTCCTACGAGTTCTTTTTTTGCAGCAGCTTTACGCTTGTAGGTTGGCAAATTGAGGCTGGTATTTTTTGCATACTGCACCGCTTTAAAAGATGCAGGTAACTTGCCTAAATTGCTTATTACAGCTTCAGCAAACTCTTTCGTACCAACTTTTTGTTTACTTGTTCCTTCTTTATAAATATCATAGGTATGGATTCCGTCTTCAATGGTCTTTAGCCAGGCATTTTGAACTTTTTCTGCCACCTCTGTTTGTCCAATATGGTTTAACATTTGAATGGCACCTTGAAGCAAACCTGAAGGGTTAGCCATATTCTGTCCGGCTCTGCGTGGTGCTGAACCATGTATGGCTTCAAACATCGCACATTCCTCACCAATGTTGGCTGAGCCTGCTAGACCCACTGATCCTGCAATTTGTGCAGCAACATCGCTCAATACATCGCCATATAAATTAGGCATCACAATTACGTCAAACGCTTCCGGGGTATCAGCCATTTTAGCGGCACCGATATCAATTATCCAATGCTCATTTTCTATTTCCGGATACTCAACAGCGATCTCATCAAACACTTTATGAAACAAGCCGTCTGTTTGTTTCATAATATTATCTTTGGTGAAGCAGGTAACTTTTTTTCTGCCATATTGCTTGGCATACTCAAATGCATAACGCACAATTTTCTCGCAGCCAGGCCTACTTATTAATTTTAAGCACTGCACCACTTCATCAGTTTGCTGATGCTCAATACCCGCATATAAATCCTCTTCGTTCTCTAACAATTACAATATCCATTTGCGGATGTTTTGTTTTTACGTATGGATGAAGGCTTACACAGGGTCTGATATTGGCATAGAGGCCTAGAAATTTTCTTGTGGTTACGTTTAAGCTTTTGTACCCACCACCCTGAGGGGTTGTGATAGGTGCTTTAAGAAATATTTTATTTCTGCGAATCACATCCCATGATTCTTTAGAAATGCCTGCAGTATTGCCTGCCAGATATACCTTTTCGCCAACTTCAATTTCTTCAATTTGAATTTGTGCACCTCCAGCCATAATGATGGCTAACGTGGCATCCATGATTTCCGGGCCTATGCCATCCCCTTTAGCAATTGTTATTTTTTTCATTTGTAAAAAATTATGATTTAATCTGATGCGCAAATTATACAATTCCTGCTCTTTTTTTAGACTTATGGAAACTTTGCAGAAAATATTTATTTAATAATTGGCTACTACATCCAGGGTTAGAAAACATGCCTTCAGGGCTTGGCATCTAACCAAACAAACTCTCCATGTTGAAATATGAAAATATCCTGATCCAACTCAAACTTTTGTCCTTCTTTGAGTTTTTTCATATCCAGGTCATTATTAGCTGTATGAATGGAGCCTTTTGTGTAGTAAGCCAATTGAAGGTATTGTTGATTAATTCCTTTTTTTGTTCCGCAGAGGATAATATGAACTGGTTTTCGAATCCTTTTAAGCAATTTCATATCTCTAATGTTACTATCATCTCCCAGCAGAACAATATCTCCATAGTCTCTTCGTGCCATCATGGACTTTAATAGAGCCTCAATATCATTTTCAGGGTCATCACCCCCCTCACCTTTCTGTCTAACTTCTTCCAAATCCTTCTTAAATTTTTTAAAATCTTTGGCATCAAAGGTGTGAACTCCACCTGTTTGCCCAATTATTTTTTTGCTATCCTGAATGCCGTCACCATCATTAAATAAGGTATAATATTTGATTTTTTCGCCTTCGAAGTTTTTCTTAAACCAAACCAGTAATTGCCCAAGGTAAGGAAACATGCTGCCTGTTATATCTACAACCAGCAATACCTTTTTCCATTGCGGATTTCTTCTGAATACTTTGAATAGTGTAGAATCTTTCAGCTTGTATTCGCCACTTAAAAATTTATCGAACTTTAATGTGGTTTCTTTTGATGGTGATTCATATGTAATGTAACCCTTTTTATCATAGTGTGCATATGTTCCAACTAATTCTCCGTTTTGATACTGACCTTCTGTTTGAAGAAAGCCGGTTTGATCATAGCAGCGTTCGTATCCATTTTTTTTGCCAGCTATATAAGCTTCTTCACATTTAGTACTGCAATTAGGAAAAAAAGTTACGCTTGGACCATCAAGCGTTCCTTTTTTATAGGTGTTAGAGAATTCTATGCAATCTTGGCCATCATAATATCGTATTTCCAATCCTTCTTTTTCATTGTCCTCATAATAAACCTCATATTTTAGGTCGCCATTAGGCCAGAAATATTTCCAAAACCCCTGCTTTTTACCTGATGCATCTGTTAGGTTAACGGTGTCATTATCTATAATATCGAAGGTTTGACAATAGCTGCTGGATTGTGCTAAGCTAAATAATGCCAATAAGGCTATTTGATACCTACGATGAAGAGCAAACACCATGTATGCAAAATAATATAAGTGTATTTAAGCTAAAAACACTTTTGAGCACATTTTGAGCAAACTTTGTTACATATGTATTGTTTTAAAGGCATGAGTAAGCTAATTGAGTCCTATATTCATTACACCCTTGAGCATAATAAAAAGCCCGAAAATGTGTATCTGTTCGCTAAATCCGCTGGTATAGAGGAGAAAACGTTTTATGAAAGCTATGCCTCTTTGGAGGCCCTTGAAGATTCAATATTCCTTAATTGGTTTAAAGAGGTTAAGCAGGATATCACGCAATCCGAGTTGTATAGCACTTATTCCTCGCGAGAGAAACTGCTTTCTATTTTTTATGGCTGGATTGAAAAGATAAAATGCAACCGCACTTTTGTAAAGTTCATGTTCGACAAGCACCTCAAGCCTTTGCCTAATTACCCGCGTTTTCTTAGGCGCATGAAAGAAGACTTTGTTAATCTTGCCCAGGAAGTTGTTCAAGTTGGCATAGACAAGCAAGAGGTAACCGATAGAAAATACCTCTCTGATAAATAT
>JBILGC010000116.1:0-4424 GCA_044351265.1 Bacteroidia bacterium | reverse complement strand
GGCATGCAGCGCCTTGGCGCTTTCCTCAAACTGGGTCCAGGAATCAACGGTGGTACCAATCAGCCAAGAGAGCTCATCAAGGTTTGGTGTAACGATCGTGGCCAAAGGAAAAAGCGCGCCAACGATGTGTTCTTGAGTCTGCGGTGTAATTAATCGATCGCCGCTGGTGGCCACCATCACCGGATCGAGCACCACAAAGGAGGGCTCATATTTTTTTAGTGCATCAGCCACCACAGCCACGATCTCGGGCGAATGCAGCATGCCGATCTTGACCGCATCCGCGCCGATGTCAGTGAAAACGGCATCGAGTTGCGCTTTTAAAAATTCTGGCTCAGGCGCATGGATCGCGGCCACGCCTTGGGTATTCTGGGCGGTTAATGCAGTAATCGCGGTCAGCCCGTAGCAGCCGAGCGCAGCAATGGTCTTGAGATCGGCCTGAATGCCTGCGCCGCCTCCGCTATCGGAGCCGGCAATTGAGAGAACTTTTTTGGGGGAGGCCATATGTGCTTTCCTACGCCGGTATCAGCCGGATCAGGTTCGAGGGTATTTCTCAGACCAGCCCATGCCGGTCACCCCTAGCGATGGCAAATGGTAGCGAAAAAAAAGCCCGCCGGGGAAGGCGGGCTTCGTTGTTCCGACCCCGGGGGAAGGGGATCCCCCGGGTGGGTCGGGATTACTTCGCCATCTTCAGATCGGGATACCGGACTGATTCCACCAGTTCCTGAACCTGGCGGTTCGGAGCGGGGGTGATCAGGCTCACGATGATGATGACTGCAAAGCCCAGCGGCACACCGAAAATACCGGCCGAGATCGCGGAGATCTCAAACCACTCGGTAGGCGCTGTCGGCACGGAGCGCGGAATGTTAAAGAACACTTCACGCAGCCAGGGCTGGTTGTTGATCATGTACCAGAAGGTCACACCCACACCGGCCAGCATACCCAGGCAGGCAGCGATACCTGTTGCGCGCTTCCAGAAGATACCCAAGACGAGTGCCGGGAAGAAGCCCGCTGCGGCAAACGAGAACGCTGCAGACACCAGGAACAGAATGTCAGCGGGTTTCTGTTGCGCTACCAAGGCTGCCAACACGGCAACAATCAAGAGCATCGACTTGGACAGCGTTACACGGCGAGATACCGGTGCTGAGGGGTCGATCATCTTGTAGTACACGTCGTGCGACAGTGCATTGGCCATGGTCAGAAGCAGACCGTCAGCAGTGGAGAGCGCTGCAGCCAAGCCACCTGCTGCCACCATGCCTGAGACCACATAGGGCAGGCCGGCAATCTCAGGTGTTGCCAGCACCACGATGTCCGCACCGATGGAGATCTCCGCTAGCTGCACAATGCCATCTTTGTTGATGTCAACCACTGACAGCAAGGCTGGATCCACCTTGGTCCAGTTCGCTACCCATGCTGGCAGTGAGGCAAACGATGATCCAACCACATCGTTATACATCACGAACTTCACCAGCACCGCAAGCGCAGGCGCCGAGAAGTACAGCAAGAAGATAAAGAACAGCGACCAGGTCACTGAAGAGCGCGCCTCTTTTACTGATGGCGTGGTGTAAAAGCGCATCAGGATGTGTGGCAGTGCTGCAGTACCCACCATTAAGCAGAAGACCAGGGCAAGGAAGTTTTTCCGTGCCCTGTTTTGTGCGGCCTCATCCTTTCCTGGGAAGGCAGTTGCATGCGGAGCGGGGGGGTTTGCCCTAGCCGCGCCTGCTTTAGCCCGATCAAGACCGGCCTTATAAGTGGCTTCGTCTTTCGCGAACTTATCGATGGTGCCATCCTTCTCAGCGGCCGCTTTGTCGGCGGCATAGGAAGCGGAGACATCTTTCAGCTTCTCATTAGCTGCCGCCGCACGCTCTTTGAAGATATTCCTTACCTCAATCTCTTTAGGATCTGCTGTAAGTTTCTTCTCAAGCTCGGTCACCTTCTGCAGTTGCTGACCATAGATCAACTGGGGAATCGGGAAGCCGGTCTGTTTCACCGACAGCCAGACCACAGGGATCATGTAAGCAATGATCAAGATGATGTACTGGGCAACCTGGGTCCAGGTCACGGCCTTCATACCACCCAAGAATGAGCAGACCAGGATTCCAGCAAGGCCCAAGAACACACCGACTTCAAACGAAACGCCGGTCAGGCGGGTCGTAATGAGTCCAACACCGAAGATCTGCGCCACCACATAAACGAAGGAGCACAGGATTGCGATCAACACGCCGATAAAGCGCGCGGAGTTGCCACCATAACGGGCGCCCAAGAAGTCGGGAATCGTGAACTGGCCGAACTTGCGCAGAAACGGTGCCAGAAAGAGCGCCACCAGGCAGTAGCCACCCGTCCAGCCCATGATGAAGGCAAGACCACTATAGCCCTGAAGGTAAAGGCCACCCGCCATACCGATAAACGATGCGGCTGACATCCAGTCGGCGCCCGTCGCCATCCCGTTAAATACTGCGGGAACGCGGCGGCCGGCGACGTAATATTCGTCAGCATCGTTGGTGCGGCTCATGATACCGATGCCTGCATAGAGCAGCACGGTGGCGCCAAGAAAGACGTAGCCCATGGCGGCTCGTGTCAGACCCATCTGCTCTGCGATGCCCAGCAGAATACAGAAGGCGATAAAGCCACCCGTGTAAAAGCCATAGACCTTTTTCAGCTGGGCTGTAAAGGCCTTCTGGGATCCGGCGCTCGGGGCGCCGCCTTTAGTTTCCATCATTCCAGCCATGATCAGTCCTCCTCGGCTTCAGCCACGCCGAACTCTTGATCAAGCTTATTCATCGATCTGGCGTAATACCAGATGATCAGAATGTAGACGATCAGAGAGCCTTGTGCGCCCATGTAAAAGGCGAACGGCCAGCCAAAAAAGTTAAACGACAAGTCACGGGCAAAGTAGCCCACGACGAAGGTGACGATGAACCAAAGTGCCAACAAAACTGCTGTCAGCCTTAGGGTTCTCGACCAGTACTCCTGGTGCTTTTCTGTTAACTGCATCAAAGTCCTCCTAAAGGAAGTGTTTTACGACCACTCCGGCTTATCCCGCCGTTTCTTGATATCAATTCAGTCCCCCCTGGGTTTTAACCTTCTCCCATTTATTTTCTGTACTGGGCAAACGGGTCTTCCACGCCCGCTTGCACCCCGGTTTCTCGTTGAAGCTGTGCTGCGAGTTGCGGCTCGAATTTATGCAGCCGGCGTACCAATTTGATACAGGCTTTTTCGTCACCCAGCTTGTGGTGCAACGATGCCAGCTGATAGTACCCATAAGGGCTCATCGGCTGCAGATCGATGGTGCGCTCAAGGGCGGCCTTGGCCTCTTCGGGGCGATTTAACGCAATCAAGGAAAGCGCTCTGCCGTAATGGGCCCGATCCATTTTCTCGTGGAATCGGATCGCCTTATCAAAACACTCGAGGGCCTCGTCGTGGCCCGACCGCTTCTGAATCAAAAAACCCAGGTTAAACCATGCTGCCGCATAGTCTGGTTGAATTTCGAGACTCTTTTTGAGCAGTGCCTCGGCCTCGAGATTGCGTCCCAATTCCGACATGCAGGTGGCGGCCACCGTGAGCGGCATGACCCGCTTTTCGCCAGACCGCTCCTCTGCCGTGCGCATCCAGTAGTCCGCCGCGATCTCGTACTTCTTAAAGATCATGGCCCAGTTGGCGATCTGGGTATAGAACCAGGCGTTCAAAACACTCATCTTAGGCAGCCTGCTCCAGCATCATGGAAAACTTGGTGTAAGACAGAAAGAGCCATATCCAGAAAAGCAGCATCAGGGCCACAAAGGGCACGTGACGATCAGCGACTCGACTCGGGGTGATGACCCGCGCCGCCCGAACAATCGGGGAGGTGAGGAGTCGAAAAAACCGGTAGACCGAGTTAACTTCGTGTTTGCCGAAACTTAGTGCGTACACCAAGCCCTGACCAACGAGTAAAAGACCCGCGAATTCGGCGAGCCCCTTCAGGACGACCACGGTTCCCAACAAATTTGTCCCCTATTTGAGTTCCCTCAGCGACCCGGCTTTTTCCCCAAAGCCCGGGGGCTGTAATGCTTGTTGGGAACGCAAGATACTTTGAGTCTCGTCACATGTCTACTTAGGGAATAACACCGTGTCTGATGCGCTGCAGCAAGATTTGACCGAGCTGGCCCTTGATGCACGCGTCGGTCAGTTAATTCGGAAGAGCCCGCTTTCCTGCCTGCCTGCGACCTCGCTGAAGCAGGCCTTCGAGGCCATGGATGCCGCCAAGGCCGGCTCGATGCTGGTCTGTGACGCGTCCGGTGCTGTACAGGGCATTCTGACCCGATACGACCTGATCAGCCGGGTGATCCTGCCCCAGCTGCCGCTGAGCACACCGATTCAGCAGGTGATGAGTTCAGAGGTCATCACGATAGATGCCGACCGGGGCGCACTGGAGGCCATGCTCATGATGG
>JBILGC010000093.1:0-4435 GCA_044351265.1 Bacteroidia bacterium | reverse complement strand
TTTATTTTTCGCCAACTTTATGTTTTTTTCAAGATTTTCCAGTTGTTTGCTGCGCATGATCAAAATGCCTTTTTGCGCCTCCAGACTGACTAACTGGGTAATATTAATCTTGCTGACTTCATTTGGAACTCCGCCTCTGATTTGAGATTTAAATCCTGCTAGATCATTCTGTGCATATTTCACCTTTTGGGATAACTCTACCAATTGAGTATCAATGTATCTAATTGTTTGCTCCGCGGCTTGAGCTTTATTGCTAATCGTTTCCTGGATATATACTTTTGCAAGGGCATTCAGGTAATCACGTGCTAATTGAGGTACATCTGCTGTGAAACTTAATGATAGAATGTTGGTGTTCTTTTCAATATCGACATTGAGTTTACTTGCATATTGACTCCCCTTATTTTGCAAATTATTTATAATAACAAGCATTGGCTGATTATCAATTTGGTCAATATATTTTAGATTTGGTGTAATTAATATTGAAGAATTACCAATGTGTATTGTATCACCAAGGTTTATAGAATTACCAATATTCTTATTCTCACCATCCAGCAGCGTGATAATACCTTCATTGTTAAATTTGAAGGTTATGGATTTGCCAACATCTGCAGAATCTAAATGAATTAACTCGCATTTGAAGTAATAATTTGGATAGAGCCGAGATGAAATAACTTCCCCTTTTACAAAAACATCGAAGTTCATTTTCATATACTTCAATACTTTAAGGTTCATTGAACGTGATTTCATGACCTCTGATTCTGTATTGAGAAGATTCTCAATCCGACCACTTACCCTTCCGTATTTGAACAAATCTGTAATTTGACTGCCTTTATCATCATCAAATTTTAAGGTTAGTCGCGTGGAGAATAAAGGACTGGTATATCTAAGTTGTATAAAAGCAATGGAAATTGATATGCAAATGGCAATTATAGGAATGTACCATCTTGCCATCACAATCATTATCAACTTATTAAGGTCGATAGTTTTCTCTTGCTCTTCAAAAATTTCTTTATTTATTACTTTGGTGGTCATCGGCTGCTTACAAGATAAAATAACTGGTAACTAATGAGAAGAGCTTGTAGTGCGGTAAACAACAAGGTTATTCCCGTTGAAGCAGCACTGATTGGTTCTAATGTTGCTTTTACACCATATGGTTCTACATAAACTATGTCATTATCCTGCAAATTTATTGCAGGTGAATACAACGGATCAATTAATTTAAGGTTTACTGATATGATCTCTTTCCCTCTAATAATTTTAATTGAACTCTTTTTTGAGCCAGCTATTAGGCCGCCAGCCATTGCAAGAGCATCAACAAGGGATGTATTTTCTTTATCCAACATGATTTTGCCGGGCGATGCTACTTCGCCTAATACAGTCACACTAAGACTAGCGATATTCAGATCTATTATTGGATTTATTATCCCCCACTCAGCATACTTGATTTCAAGATTTTTTGCGGCCTCCAACCTTGTTTGGCCTGATAAATTGATCCGTCCAATAAGTGGCAAAGTAACTGTGCTATCATAATTTACTAAATAACCCTTATCTGTGTTTATGTCACGATTTGCTTGAGAAGTTGCACTCTGTCCAGCTGCTTGGCCTATATCGTAGTTGTTGAGGAAGCGTATTTGCAAGCGGTCACCGGGTTTGATTCGGTGGCGGTAAACAACAGAATCTGAAGTTTGTGTGCCAAAAATAGCCACCGGTTTATCGGATTTTAGTTTTTTAGAAGTTTTAAATAAGGTGTTTTTGTTTTTATATGAGCAGGAGCTCAATACCAATAATATAAAACACATCAAACCTGTAAAGCGCATGAATCTTGATTTTACCATGAAGTAATTTGTGCAATAATAATACTTTTCAGGCAATGTTTGGGGATTTTCTATGCGCTGTGCTCATCAATTATTTTACTTAACCATTTGAGCATCATAAATATTGCAAGGGCAGCCACTAGTACTATGAGGCAATTCACCATAAAAAAATGCTGTTTGTTTTCATAACCGTCCCACAATGAAGCCAGCACCCCACTGAGTTTATTACCAATGCTGGTGCTCAGCATCCAACCTCCCATCATGAGGGCTGTTAGTCTGGGTGGTGCCAGTTTGGAAACCAGCGAAAGACCCATGGGGCTCAAGCATAACTCACCTACGGTTATAACCCCATACGTGCCAATAAGCCACCAAGCAGAAACTTTTTCTGCACCATTTTGTCCCACCATTACCGCTGCAATCATTACCGTAGTTGAAATGGCGGTGATTAGCAGTCCCCAAAATATTTTACCGGGTGTGCTGGGTTCTATTTTTTTTCTGCGTGCCCATGCAAAAAATGCTACCACTACAGGCGTTAATATCACTACAAAAAATGGATTCACCGACTGAAAAAGCTCCGTTGAAATCAGTTTTACCGATTCGCCATCGGCAGGTAAAGCAGCAGCCGGCATATTTTTATAGTAATGCGGATAATCTACTACTTTCAAGGCTTTACCATCAGCACCTTTGATGATTCTGAATTGCTCATCGACAACAATTACAGAATCCTTGCTATACTTTACCTCTTGAACCATTCCCAATGCTTTGGTAGTAGGCACTACAGAAGCAGGCAATTCCCTGTTGGTATAACTCTCAGCCCAGGTGGTGAGTGCAGTGCCGTTTTGCTTAAAAATAGCCCAGAATATAACCACTACACCCATAATAGCAAGCAGTGCTGACAATGGTTTACGGTCTTCTTCACTGCTTCTTACCAATAATGAAATATAAAAGATAACAATAGGCAATGCTCCAAAAATAAATGCATCGGTACTGTCGCTTCCGAAGATATTGGATGGAATATACCAGCCTAGAATTCCTGCAAGAATTGCCGGCAATAATACAATGCCTAATATTTTTCCTACACTCATATCTTCCGGTTTGGCCGGCTTGCGCACATCGGCATAACTATAGTGTTTGCTTCCTATCCAAAATATGGCTATGCCAACAAACATGCCTATACCGGCTGCAAAAAATGCGTAGCCCCATCCAAAATGATTGCGCAGGAAGGCTGCAAAAAAGTTACAGATAAATGCACCAATATTAATGCCCATGTAGAATATATTGTAACCGGCATCTTTGTTTGCCTTGTATTGCGGCTCATTATATAAATTGCCTAATAAGGTTGAGATATTGGGTTTAAAAAAACCATTGCCTATAATCATTAATGCCAGCGAAATAAAAAACGTGGTTTCTCCCGGAATAGCCAATAGCATATAGCCCAAGCCCATGAGCACACCGCCTATGGAAATAGATAAACGATATCCCAAAACCCTATCAGCCAAGAGTCCGCCAATAAAGGGGGTAATAAATACCAAGGCGATATAGGTTCCGAAAATATCGGATGCGTCTTTTTTCTCTAATCCAAGTCCGCCTTTCTCAGCATCGGTCATGTAAAGGAAAAATATACCCAGCATGAGGTAGTAGCCAAAGCGTTCCCACATTTCGGTAAAGAATAAAAAGGGTAAACCTTTAGGGTGTTTGCGTGCAGTTGTTGACATGGTTTCGAATATGCATTAAAAAAATAAACCCTGCAACTCTTTAAAAGCAGCAGGGTTTACTGAGCATGAAATGAAATCAAGAAATGCCGTGCATCATTTTCTTAAGTTGATTTGAAATAATTAATACTACCAAACCTAATCCAATTACTACACCGGATATGATAGCGAATATTGTAAGGGCCCCCATGGTTGCAAAAAATTGCACCAAATACCCTGAGAGGAAATTTGCTATAAAGCTACTTAAGAACCAAACGCCCATCATTAATGAACCTAAACGTAGAGGAGCCAGCTTGGTTACCATTGATAAGCCAACCGGTGATAAGCAAAGTTCACCCATGGTATGAATGAGATAGGTTCCAACCAACCACATTAAGTTGGCTTTGATTGCAGTATCTGCTACATCTCCTCCGCGCTCAAGCGCTGCACCAATCATCAGAAAAAATCCAACCCCTAAAAGAATCATTCCTAATCCCATTTTAATGATGGTATTTGGTTCTTTTCCTCGTTTGCCAAGCCAAGTCCATAAAATGGTGAAAATCGGCCCGAGCAAAACAATAAACAACGGATTAACGGATTGAAACCATGATGTAGGAACGGTCCAGTCTCCTATTCCTCTGTCGATATATCTGTCGGTATAAAGTGAAATAGAGCTACCGGCTTGTTCAAAGCCTGCCCAGAAAAAGATGTTAAATAACATCATGATAATAATTACCTGCAAACGATCTTTTTCTTCTTTTGTTAATGGAGGATCAACAGTGCCATTGGCAGCGGCTGCTGCTTTTTGAATTTTGGCTCCGGGCTCTTTACCCAAATCGCCAAGATATGATTGGCCAAGGCTATTAAACATTAATTGCCCCAAAACCATACCAATTCCTGCTGCTAAAAATCCATAATTAAAACCGTAAG
>JBILGC010000018.1:0-36948 GCA_044351265.1 Bacteroidia bacterium | reverse complement strand
CCAACTCAGGTGCTTCATTTGCAGGTCCGCGTATTAGCGATGCCTTCTTTACTCCTACAACATATAGAGGAGCAATGGGTAGTAATGATAACTGGACAGAGTGCTGGTGTAATTTTGATCCGCAGACTACTGCCTACACGACCGCACCTATAAACAGAGGCTTCGCTTATGATGCAGGAAAAGATTCAAGCATTTGTGCAGGTAGTTCCTTGGTTATTGGTCAAGCTTTAACAGGTCCATACAAATACACCTGGACACCGGCTACAGGAATTAACAATGCAACATTGGCTAGACCAACTGTTACTCCAACAACATCTACTACCTATTATGTAACAGTAAAAGATACAATTAGCGGTTGTAGTATAAAAGATAGCATTAGAATTACAATGATTGCCATACCGGTTGCCAACTTTACTTCGGTAAATGGTGCAAATGGATTGGTAAATTTTACCAATACATCTACCAATGCAACAACCTATAGCTGGGATTTTGGTAATGGACAAACATCTACTTCAACCAACCCTTCAAATACCTACACTGCCAATGGAAGCTATATAGTTAAGTTAACTGCTTTTAATGGTGCCTGTAGCAACATTATTTCAAGACAAATAAATGTATCAGGAATCAATTCTCCTCTTAAAGCAATATCGGGTGATATCACCACCAATACAACCTTATTCCGCGATACCATTTATACCATGAATGGATATGTATATGTAAAAAATAATGCTACATTAACTATTCAATCAGGCACCATTATTAAAGGCGGTGCTAACAGGGGAACATTAATTGTGACTCGTACAGGTAAAATTGATGCTAAAGGAACAGCAAATCAGCCAATCGTTTTTACATCTGATAAAGCTGCAGGCAGCCGTGCTCCCGGTGATTGGGGTGGTATCGTAATCTTAGGTCAGGCACCTATAAACAGACCTACCGATTGCTCTACTTGTCCGGGTGCTTCTGTTGCGGCTACTTTACCGGGTATTCAAAATAATATCGAAGGTGACTTGGACAATGCAAGTGGTGATGGCCTTTATGGTGGTACCGATCCTAACCATAATTCAGGTACGCTAGCCTATGTGCGTCTTGAGTATGGTGGTGTGGTTATTACTCCGGGTAATGAAATTAATGGTTTAACAATGGGTGGTGTAGGTAAAGGTACCGAGTTGCACCACATACAGGTTACTCAAGTAAATGATGATGCTTTTGAGTGGTTTGGTGGTAATGTAGATGCAAAATATCTTGTATCGCACAGAAATATTGATGACGACCTAGATGTTGATTTCGGTTACACAGGTAAAGTACAATATGCTATTGTATTACGTGACTCTAACTGGTACGATATTGGAACGGGCCCTACTACCAATGGTTTTGAATCTGATAATGATGCAGCCGGATCTGAAGCTACGCCTTATACCGATCCTACTTTCTCTAATGTTACTATTGTTGGTCCGCTTGCTTCCGGCAACTCATTAGGATTTACAAACTCTTTCCAGAATGGAGCCCGTATTAGAAGGAATTCTTCTACCTCTATTTTCAACTCTATTATTATGGGATGGCCTGCCGGTTTGTTTGTGGATGGCACACGCACAGGTGCTAAATTCCTTAACGACTCTATGATGTTTAAAAACAATATCCTCGCCAATCTAAACAACATCAACAACTCTTCAGCTAATGCTTCACAAGTAAGAACCAAAGTAGTACAAAACGGAACCGATACATTCAATACATTTGGCGGAATCCTTGCAAATCCGTTTAACTACAATAATCCTAATTTTATGCCTACCGGAAGCTCGGTAGCCAACTCAGGTGCTTCATTTGCAGGTCCGCGTATTAGCGATGCCTTCTTTACTCCTACAACATATAGAGGAGCAATGGGTAATAATCCGGATAGCAACTGGACCAATTGCTGGTGCAAATTTAACCCACAAAATGAAAACTATAATTCTGCACCGGTAAATTATCCTGCGCCATTGGCTAATTTCAATGCAGGCGCACCAACAGGTAGATCAGTTGTGTTTACCAATAACTCTTCAAACGCAACAAATTACTTCTGGGATTTTGGTGTATCCGGATCTAATGCTGATACTTCTGTAGATGCAAATCCAACATTTGTATTCCCTGCAAACGGAACCTATACAGTAACCCTACGTGCTAAAAGTGCTTGTGGTACTTCTACTCAAACAGCATCAGTTACTATCAATGACCAATCGTCAACTCCGGTAGCTAATTTTACTTTTGTACAAAATAACACTGCAGGATCAAGAGCATTTACCTTTACCAATACAACAGATGAAAAAGGATTTGCAACTACCTATCTGTGGGATTTTGGTGTAACAGGAACAACAACTGATACTTCTACAGAAAAGAATCCTTCATTTACCTTCCCTGCAAATGGAAGCTATCAGGTAAAACTACTTGCTGTTGGAACAATCGGAAGAGATTCAATTACCAAAACTGTAAACGTAATTGCAACTTCTTTAGAAGAAAAGGTTAGTGGAATTGCTAACATTACCTTATTCCCTAACCCAACTAATAATGAAGTAAACTTGTTATTTAATGCAACAGAACAAACCTCACTTGTAATAACAGTTGTTGACCTTACAGGTAAAGTTTTGAAACAAGTAGAGAATGGCCAATTCCTTGCAGGAAACCATCAAATAAGTTTCAATACCAATGAACTTGCTTCTGGAATGTATTTTGTGAGAATGGAAACAGAAAACGGAATCAAGACCATGAGATTGGTTGTAGCTAAATAATTTTATAGTCATAAGCATCCAGAAAAGCCTCCCCTTGTGGGAGGCTTTTTTATTTTGAATAAGTTGCTTATTTTGAGCTATGATGAAATCAACTAATAAAATAATCTACAGGATAATCGCTTGCTGCTTGATAGCATTATGTACACTTGCATTTACCAAAAGAAAAAATGTTCCGGAAACCAACCTCAGAATTATCTCATTTGTAAAAGGTGTAATAGATAAAAAAGTTGGCAAAGGCGAGTGTTGGGATCTTGCTGCAGAAGCATTAAATAGCGCAGGAGCAAAATGGACTCCACCATATGCCTTTGGCAAATTGGTTGATTATAAAAAAGAAGAAATTATTCCGGGTGATATTATTCAGATAAGTAATGTCGTAATGGAATCAAGAAGCGATACGGCAATAACACGATGGAAAATGGTGCAGCATACCGCCATTTTATTTGAGAACGGTACAAATGGATCAGTTCAGGTTGCAGAGCAAAATGTGAATGGTGTAAGAAAAGTAATGATTAGTAATTGGAACTTGAACGACATCAAAAGCGGAAAAATGCAATTCTATCGTCCGCAGCCTTAATATGATTAATTGCTTCTCTGCTAAAAGCATATGATTTAACTACCCTAATGCCAAGAAGCCCTTTGGCGGTTTGGTAGTGAATTACGTTGTGACTTATTACTTCAGAGAAATTTAAAAACAAGCGTACTCCTGTAAATTCATGGTAAACATCTCCTTCCAAATAAATCAAAGTTGATTCCCTACCTGTTTCATCTTGCGCTAAATGGTAATAGTAAGCCTCATGCGTTTGAGGACCACTGAAAGTAAAATTAATAATGAGCAATAGAGAAATAAAAGTAGGTAATAAGCCAAAGGAAATCAATTGGGGCTTTTGATTACCTAAATAGCGCAATAGGTAAAACAGCAGTAACGGTAACAGAACATAAATACCTGCAAGCGCTTCGGTAGATATTAAAGTATTAAAACCGATTTTAATAAAAATCCAGATATTAGTCAGCACCAAAAATGTCAGATGAAAGTAGCGCCACCGAATAAAGTATAAAAATGAATGAAGATAACGTGTTACAGTAATGTCACTTCGGTTTAATGTTATCATATAGATAACTGCGACACCCAGTATATCAATAATAAGTGCACCAATCAAACCGCTCGTTCCATTTTGTTTATACGCAAAAACCGTAACAAGCATAAATACGATAAAACTAGCCAAGCTAATAAATACATCGAGCATATCTGCTAGTGATGCAGTTGATTTATAGTATGCTGTTTGGGTAAATGCTTTATAGCGCATTCGGGCATGAGCTGCTGCGCGAGCACGAGCCTCTTTTAGTTGCTCCTCTGTTGTTTGAATTTTGATTGTGCGATGCTTACCTGCCTTATATTCCATTAAAAATTCATACGCCTCATTGATGAGTACAAATTTTTCATGCGCATTGTATTCCTTGTTTAAATCAGGATGAAATAGTTTTGCTCTTTCCCTGTAAGCTTTCTTAATATCATCAACTGAAGCATTTTCAGCAATACCCAATACATTTAGATAAAGTTGATGCGTTGCTGCCATTTTATTTGTTTTGCAGCAATACGCCAACACCCAAACACAACCTGAAAGTATTTACAGGCAATGCTTGAGGTTCATCGGTAGTTGAAAAATAATTGAAACGAAAAACGGTAGGTGCATAAAAATTATCTACCTGTGCCGTAAGTAGCAGTCTGTTGCCAAGCTTATAGGTTGCCATTAGACCCCAATTAAATGCAGCCGACAAATCAGTTGCCGAGCCTATTACCCTCGTATAATACTTTCCTGCAAATTCCTGATTGATTTTTTTCTCGGGTACGGTAACATGTGCAAAGCCAAGCTGCAATTTTACACCAAATGTAAAGTGGTTAAACGGAATAAACCCATGAATACCTGCAAGGGCGTGGCTTATTCTGTATGGATTACTTGCCACCATATCATAAGCGGCTTGTGGATCTGACAAATTAAGTGCTTTTGTGTAGGCGTTGCTATTAAAAGCTGCCGTGGCTTGCCCAAAATCTGCGCACAAACCAAGATTACTATGAATAGGATAAAGAGCTGCCAAACCATAACTGTATCCTGTTTGAGCGAAACCACTTTCGTCATCATAAAAATTATTATTGCTAAAACTACCCGAAGCAATATTGCTGCCTACATAAAGTCCTGCATACTGAGCCCTAGATGCGTATGTAAAACACAAACAGAGAAGCACTATGAGAACTAAGCGTTTCATGAATCAGGATGATTTTCTGAATCATCTTTTGCTGGCTGCTTGTGTTCTGAATGAAATGCAAAAAAGGTTTTTTGAAACAACAATATGGTAATAAAACCAACACTGATGGCTGCATCAGCTATATTGAATACCGGCCTGAAAAATTCAAAAAACTCGCCTCCCCAAAATGGCACCCATTCCGGTAAAGTGGTTCTGATAATTGGAAAATAGAACATATCAACTACACGTCCATGAAAAAGAGATGCATACCCCCCGCCCGGTGGTATAAATAAAGCTTTATCAAAAGGCGTGCTTTCATTGAACCAAACTCCATAAAAAACACTGTCGATAATATTACCTAAAGCACCTGCACCAATCAATGACCAAGAAATGATATAACCTGTGTGTGCTTTTTTAGCAAGCAACTGCGATACATACCATCCTATAGCACCCACAGCTATAATCCGAAAAAGTGTAAGGAATATTTTACCCCACTCTCCGCCAAACTCCATACCGAATGCCATGCCGTAATTTTCAGTGAAATGCAACTTAAACCAATTACCAGCTACATTTATTTCTTCCCCTAAATAAAATTTTGTTTTAATATAGAACTTTAACCATTGATCAATGAAAAGTACGAGCAAAACAATGATTACCGGCCATACGTATTTTTTATCCCTCATGTTGCAAATCTATATATTCTTTAAAAAAGAAAGAGACGCTGTTGTCAACGTCTCTTTCTATTATAATTGAATTTCATTATTATTTATACTGCTGCAATTTGGCTTCCATACTTAATGTGGTATGCGGCACTGCACGCAAGCGCTCTTTAGAAATAAGTCTACCTGTTACACGGCAAATACCGTAGGTTTTATTTTCAATTCTAACAAGTGCATTTTCCAAGTTCTCAATAAACTTTTTCTGGCGAGCTGCGAGCTGGCTCACATATTCTTTCTCAGCAGATGCTGCTCCATCTTCCAAGGTTTTGTATGAATTGTCTGAATCATCTCCCGCATTCATACCCGGATTTTGCATCTGGTCAATCAAGTTTGACAATTCTTGTTTGGCAACTGTTAATTTCTGATTAATAATATCACGAAATTCATTTAGCTCACTATCACTGTAGCGTTTAGAATCAGTTCCCTCATTTCTCTTTTCGGCTGGTGCGACCTTAGCTGCTGCAGGCAAGTTTTTTACAGGAATATAAGTAGCGGATGCTGGTTTAGGCTCAGCTTTAACAAAAGGTTTTGGCTCTGGCTTAGCGACAGGTTTTGCAATTGGCTTGGCTGCGGATTTAGCAATTGGCTTGGCAACAGTTTTGGCCGCAGGCTTTTTAACCACTACTTTTTTAGGAGCAGTCTTTTTAGCAACTGGCTTTTTAGCGACAGATTTCTTAACAATCAGTTTCTTTGCCACTGCTTTTTTAACTACTTTCTTAGAGACAGGTTTTTTAGCAATTGGCTTTTTAGGCGAAGGTTTCTTTACAACTGCTTTTTTTACAACTTTTTTGGCTACCGGTTTTTTGGCAGGTTTTGCAGGAGTTTTTTTCACTACTTTCTTCACTACCTTTTTAACAACCTTCTTGGCAACCGGCTTTTTGGCTGCTGGTTTTTTTGCTGCCGCCTTCTTCACTACTTTCTTAGCAACTGGTTTTTTTACTGCCGCCTTCTTCACTACTTTCTTAGCAACTGGTTTTTTTGCTGCCGCCTTTTTCGCTACTTTCTTAGCAGCTGGTTTTTTTGCTGCCGCCTTTTTTACCGGTTTTTTAGCCGCAGGCTTCTTTGTTATTTTCTTTGCCATACTAATTCCTGTTTTCTTTGATCAGTTGAACATTCAATTTTATATCGTCTACTTCTATTTCTGATCCACCTGAAATTGGTTCTTCAAACTCCATCTCGGTAGCCAGAATTTCGGTGCAAATATATGTTTTGTAAGAAATTATGGAATTTTTTATGTAGGCATGGGGCTCAATCTTCACTTTTATTTTATCGGTTACCTCCAGATTGCTCTCTTTCCTCAGGTTCTGCAGTTTGCTTACGAGCTCCCTTGCAATGCCTTCAGATATCAGATTATCAGTTAGTTCTACATCTAATGCCACTGTAATTTTTCCTTCAGACGCCACTTTGTAGCCTTTTATTTCAGCCGATAAAATTTCTACATCTTCAGTTAAAATTTCCATTGTTTGTCCCTCAATTTCAATGAATAAACACCCATTTTTCTCCAATTCGGCTATTTGCTCCCTACTAAGTATCGCAATTTTTTCGGCCACAGCCTTCATTTTTGCCCCGGCTTTTTTACCTAAAACCCTGAAATTGGGCTTAATAGACTTTTCTATCGCATCAATAAAGGCCAATTCTTTTACATTAACCTCAGATAAAATCAAATCTTGCACATGTGCTATTTCATCCTTAATGCCGGAATCAACCACCGGAATCAGCATTTTTTGAAGCGGCTGACGCACCTTTAGGTTCTCTTTTTTGCGAATGGACAAAACAAGTGATGTTATTTTTTGGGCATAATCCATCTGATCTTCAAGAAGTTTATCTACCACCGCCTCATCTGCTGCAATCAAGTTAGTAAGATGCACCGATTCCGATTTGCCATGCAAATTTTTATAAACCCAATCGCTGAAAAATGGAGCAAATGGACTGCTTAACTGAGCAACCGCAGCCAAACACTGATATAGGGTTTCATAGGCAGCTTTTTTATCGGCATTCATTTCTCCTTTCCAAAAACGCCTGCGACTTAAACGCACATACCAGTTTGATAAATGATCGCTGGTAAACTCTTCGATGGCCCTAACAGCAGGAGTTGCATCATAATCATCCATATGATCTGCAACGGTTTTGATTAAGCTGTTAAGCTTGCTCATAATCCATCTGTCAAGTTCAGTTCGATTCTTTACCGGGGTTAAATTCTTTTCATCAAATTCAAAACCATCGATATTGGCATAAATGGCAAAAAACGAGTAGGTATTATAAAGTGTTCCAAAAAATTTTCGTTGGCACTCTGCTACTCCTTCTAAATCAAATTTTAAATTATCCCAAGGATCGCTGTTGCTTAGCATATACCAGCGTGTGGCATCAGCACCATATTTGGCAATGGTATTAAACGGATCAATAACATTTCCCAGGCGCTTGCTCATTTTATTTCCGTTTTTATCAAGCACCAGTCCGTTGGCAATTACATTTTTGAATGCAATACCCGGATTGCCGTTTGCTTTATTAATGGCTTTAATTTCTTCGCTGCACTCACTAAGCAGCACGGCCAAAGCATGCAAAGTAAAAAACCAGCCACGGGTTTGGTCTACCCCTTCGGCAATAAAATCTGCCGGATAATTGGCTTTAAACGTTTCATGATTTTGATTTGGGAAAAACCACTGTGCATAAGGCATGGCACCGCTGTCAAACCACACATCAATAAGGTCTGATTCTCTGAACATTTTTTTACCGGTTGGCGAAACCAGAACTACATCATCAACGTATGGTTTATGCAAATCTTTTACTTCAAAGGCTTTATCCATAAAACCTGCTGCAACAGACTTGATAATTTCTTTTCCCAATTCATCCTTGCTGCCTATGCAAAGTTCCTCTGCCCCATCTTCTGTGCGCCAAATGGGCAGAGGTGTTCCCCAATACCTTGAGCGAGATAAATTCCAATCCACCAGGTTTTCAAGCCAATTTCCAAAACGCCCGGTTCCGGTATGTTCCGGTTTCCAATTTATTTGTTTGTTCAGTTCAACCAGTTTGTCTTTATAAGCAGTAGTTTTAATAAACCAGCTTTCCAACGGATAATATAGAATGGGTTTATCTGTGCGCCAGCAATGCGGATAAGGATGCTCGTATTTTTCTTTTTTAAACAGCTTACCTTCGGTTTGCAGTTTAAGGATGATGCGCTCATCAACACTTAGATAATTCAGCTTAGATGTATCCTTGATTATACCTTGCAGTTTTTCTTTTTGTATTTCTAATTCTGCTGCTTTTTCGGCATCTGTTAAATAGGCTTCCTTCACATATTCCTCTCCGTATAAAAACAAATCATCTTTTACCTCAGGTAGGAACTTGCCTCGCCTATCAACAAGAGTTAAACTGCCTATGCTATTCTGCTTGGCCACTCTAAAGTCATCTGCACCAAAGCTGGGGGCAATATGCACTATTCCTGTTCCATCTTCAGTTGTTACAAAATCGCCTGCGATTACTTTAAATGCATCGCCATTTTGAACAGGTGCAAAAGGCAACAACTGCTCATATTGTATGCCTAGTAACTCGCTGCCTTTTACCTCTTTTATAAATTGATGTGGGATGAGTTTATCTCCTGCCTTGTATTCATCAAAAGGTAAAGCAGCCTGCTCAGGTTTAAAGTATTTAGCCAGTAAATCTTTTGCCAGTATCACTACACACTGTTTTCCCGTATGTGGATTGTATGTTTCAATCACTACATAATCAATTTTAGCTCCTACTGCAAGTGCTGTGTTGGAAGGCAATGTCCAAGGTGTGGTGGTCCATGCTAGAAAATACACCTCACCATCAAAGGGCGCATTTACCGCTTTAAACATGGCAACAGCTGTATTATCTTTTACATCCTTATAAGTACCCGGCTGATTTAATTCATGAGAACTTAAACCGGTTCCTGCTGCAGGAGAATATGGCTGAATGGTGTAGCCCTTATACAATAATCCTTTGCTGTATAATTGTTTCAAAATCCACCACAAGCTTTCTATGTAGTTGTTTTCATAAGTGATGTAAGGGTCGTTCAGATTTACCCAATATCCCATGCGCTCGGTTAGGTTGTTCCATACATCGGTGAACTTCATTACATCTTTTCGGCAGGCTTCATTGTATTCGGCAACCGATATTTTTCTCCCGATATCTTCTTTGGTAATGCCCAATGTTTTTTCAACCTGCAGCTCAACCGGCAAACCGTGCGTATCCCATCCTGCCTTGCGATTTACCTGAAAACCTTTTAATGTGTTGTATCGGCAAAAAATATCTTTAACCGTTCTGCTCATCACATGGTGTATGCCCGGCATGCCATTTGCACTTGGTGGCCCTTCATAAAACACAAATGTTTTTGCACCCTCGCGGTTGCTTACACTTTTTTCAAATATGCCATGCTCTTTCCAGAAGCGAAGCATTTCTTCTTCAAAAGCAGGAAAATCAAGTTTCTTAAATTCTTTGTATCGGGTCATGGGTTATAGTCTTTCTCCATGCATACTGGCATAGGTAAAGTTTGCGAAAATAGGGTTTAGGGTATAGAAAAGAAAATAGCCTATTCCTCATCAGCCTTGCCGGGCTCAGGCTCAATATCTATTAGGGTTTTGCCAAACTCCTTCTTAGCATTGATAGACTTTTCAAGCGAAAGGAGCATGGCAGGAAGCAATAGCAAATTCATGAGCATACCAAACAGCAGTGAAAGTGAGGTAAGCACACCCAAGGCTATGGTGCCGCCAAAATCTGACGCAGCAAAAATGATGAAACCGAAAAATAAAGCCACTGCTGTGTATATAATACTTGGGCCTGCTTCATTAAGCGACTCAGGAATGGCAAGTTTCATACTCCAGTTGTTATGCTTTAACGAATTGCGGTATTTGGCTAAGTAATGAATTGTAAAATCTACAACAATACCGTACGCCACTGAAAAAATAATGATGGTAGAAGGCTTGAGTCTGATTTCAAAAAAGCCCATGATACCCATAGTCATAAGCAAGGGAACTATATTGGGTATAAGCGAAATGGTTACCATTTTCCAGCTTAAAAACAAAAATGCCATCATTACTGAGATAATTACCAAAGCGGCAATCATACTTTGCAGGAGGTTTGATACCAGATAATCATTGCCCTTTAAGAATATAACACTGGTGCCGGTAAGTTTAACCTGATATTTTTGCCCGGTAAAAATTTCATCCACCAACTTTTGTACCCTTGCATTTAATACTTTCATCTGCTCAGAGCCAACATCCGCCATTTGTACACTAATACGTGCAATCTGGTAATTGCTATCTACCATTGATTTTACAAGGTTGCCATTTGTGCCAGAGTTGGTTGGCATGTAAGACATCAGTTCAGGAATGTCCAGAGCACCAGGAATCAGATAATATCTAGAATCGCCTCCGTTATATGACTGGTTGGCGAATTTTAAAAAATCAACCACAGAAACAGATTTAGAAAACTCAGGAAACGCGTTGAGCTCTTTTTGTAACCTATTAATTTTATGCAGCGTAGTTAAATCCTTTACTCCATTTTTTCTTTTGGTATTGATGCTGATTTCGTAGGGCAACACACCTTTAAAATGCTGTTCAAAAAATTTAAGATCGGTATACACTTTATCTTTCATCGGCAAATCATCAACCACATAACCCAACGTGTGCACACGGGTAGCACCCCATATTGAAACTAGGCAAATAAGAGAAGTTACTGCATAAATACTTTTACGGTGATTGTATACCACGTAATTACACCACTCCATCACGCGCATTAGCCTATGGCTATCTAAGTGTTTGGTATGCGCAGGCTTTGGCGGGGGGAGGTAACTGTATACAATTGGAATAAAGACGAGTGAGATAAGATAGACAAGCATTATATTGATTCCCGAGATAACAGAAAACTGATCGAGTATGGCACTACCTGAAAAACTGAAAACACAAAAACCTACCGCAGTGGTGATATTGGTTAAAAACAAAGGCAAACCGTTTTTGGTAATTAGGCGCATTATGGCCAACATTTTATTGCCATGAATCCTAAACTCCTGATGATATACATTGAGCAGATAAATACAGTTTTGTATGCCAATAATAACCATGAGCGGTGGCAATATTCCGGTAAGTAAAGTAATGCGGTAACCAAACAGGTATATGCTGCCCAGCGTGCAGATAACAGAAATAACCACCACTATTAATGAAAATAGAACCGCAGAGAAAAATTTAAAAAATATAAAAATAAATAATGCGGTAATGGCTATACTCAGGTAGGTAAATAACTTAATTTCATTGGCTACTTTTGATGCATGCACTGTACGAACGTATGGCAAACCTGAGTAGTGCATATTTGCTTCGTGCTCTTTGCCAAACTCATTGCAGAGCCTCTCCAATTCATTAACTAATGGAATGCGTTCTTTAGAGTCGAGCTGCTGCTTGCGTAGGGTTATGGCAATGAGTACAACATTGGTTTGCTCATTATAAATCAAGCCTTTATAAAATGGCAGATTATTAACCAATGTTTTAAATGAATCGGCTTCCTGCTGCGTATCCAGATATCTGTTAAGCAATGGCGTTAGCTGCAAAACATGCAGACTATCATTTTTGACCAGGTTATAAATTTTGGGTATTGATACTACTTTTTCTACGCCAGGAGTTTTTTCAATAGCATTGCACAGGGCATAAAAATCATTGAAGTAATCACGCTCAAACAATTTCTCTGACTGAAAACCAACAGCCAGAATATTGCCATCCTCGCCAAAGGTTTCTTTAAATTTTATATACTCTATGTAATCTAAATCATCTTTGGGAACGACCTTGGCAAAATCATAGGTTAGCTTTACCTGCGAAGCAAGAAAAGCAAATACCCCCGTTAGCAAACCCAAAGCAATAAGCAGGGCAAGGCGGTTTCGCAAAATAAAACGTCCGAATTGTTGCCAGATCATAAATGATGGACAAAAATAGAAAAATTGGGCTCACTGCGGGTTAAATTTATATTTTCGCAAACACTACAACATTAAACTGCCGTTTGGCGTTTACTAAGGACATATGTCTAAAAAAAAATTTTTTCTTCTGTTTAGTGCATGCTTGGGTTGCCTTTATTTGCAAGCCCAGCAAGCCAAAGCACCGGTAAATGGATGGCGCGTACACCTTTCATTTCGGGTAAATAACGACTTAACCGAAGCAGGAGAATTGATTTATGTAGCTTCAAAAAGCGCTTTGTTTACGCTAAATAAAAATACAGGCGAAGCACAGGTGATTTCTAAAATTAACGGGCTTTCTGATGTTGAAACCGGTTGCGTGGATTATGATGCATCAACAGGTTGTGTTGTTGTTGGCTATACCAATAGCAATCTTGATTTGCTTAGCGATGGCTTTACCTTTAATATTCCTGATTTAAAAGATAAAGTTATTATTGGCGATAAAAACATTAACAACATAACCATTTATAATAAGCGGGCTTACCTGGCCTGCGGATTTGGAATTGCTGTAATTGACCTTGAAAAGAAAAAACTGACCGATACCTACACCAATTTAGGAGCCAATGGAGCAAGCATTGCTATATTGGATGTAGCCGTATACGAGAACAATATTTATGCATCAACGAAAACTGGAATTTACCGGGCTGCTCTGAACAATAGCAACCTGAGTGATTTTAATAATTGGAGTTTATTTAAAACATCTCAACACAGTAACCATTTGGAGACTTTTGGTGGGCAGTTGTATGCTGTAATCGATTCTGCAGTTTATATATATGATGGAATAACTTGGAGCCTGCAACCATTAAATAACATGGCCAGAGCAAAAATAAATGACATGAAGGTGTGCAATAACCAGCTGATAGTGGTAACCGAAAATCAGATTATGATGCTAAAGGCAGGAGATTTAGTTCCAAAGATCAGGTCTGAGGTTAAAACAACTGCTGCAATTGTATCTAAAGAAGGCGACCTCTATTTTATTGCTCTAGATTATTCGCTAATAAAAATTGATGCAAGCAGTGGTGATGCCGATTACTTTGGACCTGCGGGTCCTTATGCCAACACAGCACAACGCATGGCCTATTTTGATAAACAACTTTGGGTGGCCGCAGGCCAGGTTGATGGCTTTGGCAATGGTGCTGGATGGAGTCCGCGCAGCAACAACGATAAGTTCTATAGATTTAGTGAAAATACCTGGACCAGCTTTAAACAAAGTACTGCTATACAAATCATAAATAGCAGAGATTTTATTGACGTGACTATTAACCCCGAAAATAAAAAAGTGTATTTGGCTAGTTTTGGTAATGGCCTGCTTGAGCTGGATGAAAACGGAAATGTATTGACGCTTTATGACTCTTCTAATAGCACCATACAAAATTTTAATGCAGTTGGCTACCGTCCTACTTTTGTTTCAGGCGTGGCGTTTGATGCCAAAGGTCATATGTGGGTAAGCAATTTCGGAGCAGTAAGACCAATTTCCGTTAAGACAAAAGATGGCAATTGGTACTCTTTTCAATTTCCTGCAAATATAGATGCACGCCTGGGCTATATCATGTGCGATGACCACAATAACAAATGGAGCTTTAATACAAAGGGTGGTGGCTTACTGGTGTTTAATGACAATGGCACACCGGCCATTGGGAATGATGATAATTACAAACTCCTTACTTCTGCCCAACAAAACGGGGCATTACCAAGCAATACCATACTAAGCATGGCACAAGATTTAAAAGGTGAGGTCTGGATTGGCACCGATAAAGGATTTTGCATTTTCAGAAATCCGCAGGATATTTTTAAATCCAATAAAGATTTTGATGCCACACGTATTGTTGTAAAAACAGGATTGGTATTTTCAAATATGCTTGGAGATAATCCCATAACCTGTATAAGGGTGGATGCCGCCAACCGCAAATGGATAGGTACTGCCAATGGTGGCGTATTTTTACTATCAGAAGACGGTTACAGCATTCTGAAAAACTTCAATACATCCAACAGCCCGTTGCTATCTGATGCCATTTATGAGATTGGACTTGATGGACAAACAGGGGAAGTGTTTATTGCAACCGATAAGGGTATTATCTCCTATATGGGAGATGCAACAGATGCCGGAAACACCCATGCAGATGTGATGGTATATCCCAACCCGGTAAGGCCTGAGTATACAGGCAATATTGCCATTAAAGGGTTGGTCAAAGATGCCAATGTAAAAATAACAGATGTAGCTGGCAACTTGGTTTTTGAAACGAAGGCAAATGGAGGCATGACCACCTGGAACGGATTAAATTTTAAAGGCAAACGTGCCGCCACAGGAGTGTATCTAATATATTCTTCCAATGCCGATGGAACGGAAACCTTTGTTACAAAAATTCTTTTTTTGAATTGATAAGGCTATAGGACCGGGAACGAATGCTCGCCAAATGCAAAGCCATTGTTATAAAAAGTATTAATTACTCTGAGAGTAGTGTAGTACTTACCTGTTATACCGATTTGTTTGGCATACAAACCTACTTGATAAATGGTGTGCGCTCCAAAAAAGGAAGCATCAGACCCTCACACATACTACCACTTACCCTGCTCGAAATTGAAGCATACCATCAGCAAAACAAAAACATGCAGCGTATTAAAGAACTGCGTTGCACACCCTTGCTGCAGTCTATACATTTTGATATGGTTAAAAGTGCCATTGGTATGTTTATGGCAGAAATAATGTTTAAAACCATACGCGAAGAAAACCAGCCTGACCCCGCCCTTTTTGCTTTTTTATTTAATTCCATACAAGCTTTAGATCTGCAACATCTTCCTGCTAATTTTCCGGTTTTTATGCTATTACAACTAAGTAGATACCTGGGATTTTTGCCTAAACAAAACTACTCCGAAACAAATAACAGCTTTGACTGGGCCGAAGGTGAATTCAAAACATTTGATACACTACATCCGGGTTTAGTGGAACCTCAAATCAGTAAACTTATCGCAGATTTATTAGCAGCGGATTTTAATAATTTCTCTACAGTTACTTTAACCTATAAACAGCGCAGCGATATTCTAAACTGCCTTATTCTCTTTTATCAAAACCATACTGATACTTTGCATGAAGTAAAATCACACAAGGTATTGGCAGAAGTGCTAGGTAATTGAGGATTGGAAGGTTGGTTATTGAAATTATATAAGATTTCTAATGGATTTGTGGTATTGTGCTATCGATTAGTTGAGCAGTATTTATAGCTTTGATTTACATACTAAGTTAACTCAATAGAGTCCCAAAACTCCAGAGATGTAAAGTTCTAACGCTCTTCTATCCCTGCACCCTTTCAGTATTCGAAATGCATTATTCAGTATTCGATATTTTAATGTTGGATATTAAATATGGAAGATGATGATTATTTCCGCTTCCAATAAAAAAGACTGCCCAGCTAGGAGCAGTCTTCTTAGTTTTTATATAATATATTTTACTTAAGATTGAATGGTTATCAGGCGTAAAAATTCTTCACGAGTTTTCTGGTCTAAAAATTTGCCGGAGTAATCGCTTGTAACAGTTTTGCTACTCACATCCTGAATTCCTCGAGAGGCCACACACAAGTGATCAGCCTCTATTACCACGGCTACATCTTCGGTTTGTAAAACTTGCTTTAAATCATTCGCAATTTGCACGGTCATGCGCTCCTGCACTTGAGGACGGGCTGCATAGTAACGTACAATGCGGTTAAGCTTAGATAAACCAACCACTTTCCCATTTGAAATATATGCAACATGGGCTTTGCCGATAATTGGCACAAAGTGATGCTCGCAATTGCTGTAAAAAGAAATATTCTTTTCAATAAGCATTTGCTTGTACTGGTATTTATTTTCAAATAAAGCCACCTTAGGTCTATTAGCAGGGTTTAATCCTTTAAAAATTTCCTGCACATACATTTTAGCTACACGGTGAGGTGTACCTTTAAGGCTATCATCATCTAAGTCTAAGCCCAGAATGAGCATAATTTCACGAAAATGCTTTTCAATCAGTTCAATTTTCAGCTCATCATCTTTTTCAAATGCGTCCGGACGCAAAGGTGTTTCTGCAGATCCACTGAAAGGATGGTCGTCTGTATCAAATATTTCTTTGTTAGTTTCCTTCATATTCAACAATGTTTCTTTCTGTTTCATACAATTTAATTTTTAATTTTAATGTTGGTTCCAATTTATTCTTTAAGCGTCTCCAAATAACCACCGCTATGTTTTCAGCTGTTGGATTTAAATCTTTAAAATCTGGCACATCCAAATTCAAGTTCATGTGGTCAAATCTACTTAGTACCTCCTGCTCAATCAGGTTTTGCAAAACCTTCATATCAATCAGGTAGCCGCTTACCGGATCAATTTCACCGGTTACCGAAACCTCGAGTGTATAGTTATGTCCGTGATAGTTGACATTATTGCACAACCCGAAAAACAGCTTGTTTTCTTCGTCTGTCCATATAGGTACATGCAGCCGATGAGCTGAATTAAAGTGCGATTTCCGTGTTACGGTTACTTCCATACAAGTTTACAAAGGTAAGCATCCAAATATTGTTTAAGGTATATAGGCGCTTCATTATACTTAACTTGTTTATCTTTTAAATGTTTTAGCTAAACATAAATTGACAATATACACGCTATTTTTACCCCAAATCAGATTTGCTTCAGGCTTCTTCAAACCTATTTTAGTGTATGATTTGTTGTTTTTATACAACTGATAATGTGTGGTTTATAAATTGTTAAACTTTTTTTACAAAAATTTAAACAGACAGATTTGGATTTATGCATTCAAAGTCATTTAACTTTGTGTAACAATTTACTTAAATAATTAAACAATTATGACTGCAATAGAATTCAAACAAATGGTACAAAAGGAGGGGACTTCCCTCAGGCACTACGCCTATCAGCTTACACGCAACGTAGAAGATACCAATGATCTGGTGCAGGACACCATGCTTAAAGCGTTGATGTATCAGGATAAATTTGCAGATGGTACCAACCTTAAAGGTTGGTTATATACCATTATGAAAAACACTTTCATTAACAATTATCGCAGAATGATGAAGCGTAATACCTTCATTGATCAAACAGACAATGATTATTATTTAGACTCTGCATCACATGCTGTAAAAAATGCAGGTGAGCAAAAGTTTATGATGAGGGATATTGAAGCTGCTATAGATAGACTACCATCAAGTTTAAAGAAACCTTTTACCATGAATTTTAAAGGTTTTAAATACCATGAAATTGCAGAAATACTACGCATACCAATCGGAACTGTTAAAACGCGCATATTTGTGGCCAGAAGAGCGCTGCGTGATGAGTTGAACACCTACGGCAAATTATACGGCTTAGAAAACGTGAACTGATTTGCAATAGTTTCAATATCTCTTTTTGAAGAAAGCCAGCGAAAGTCGGCTTTGTTATTTGAACCTATTTTTCATTTCTTTCATCCATACTTCGGCACGCGATTCTGTCCTTAATTCCCACTCTGGCTTCGCACGAAAATATCTTGGATTATAATAAACCGTTACATGCACCACTCCCTGCTCATAAGAATTGCCTGGCCATGTTTGCAAGGCGGCTAGCTGTTCTTTTGTAAATTCTGCGTTTACATTGCCAACCAACACAGCAGAATAATTGTCAAGCTGTGCTTGTGTGATACGCTGAATGTGCAATCCTTCGCTATTTAAGTATTTCACCTCGGGCTCATTGGCCACAGGCGCATAACTATATACAGACACTGTATCGGCTAAATCCCGGCTAACCATTTTTTCAAGTTCAAAATATGATCGATAGGCCAGCGTGGCATCGCCCAATGTTTTACCGGGATAATAAAGAAAGTTGCCGGCCAGTATTGCAGCTGTGCACAATACAATAGCTGTATACTTCCATTTTCTGGCAAGTGTTTGCAACTGAAATGATAGCAGTAAAAATGCAATGAAATGTAAAACAAGAAAGTATCGGTGACCAATGGTGTTTTTAAGAAACAGAGACAAACAAAGCATATTCACCAGCAGTAATACACTAAAATAAAAAAAAGCAGGCTGATATGGCTTTTTACGAAATAGCCATAAACACAACAATAAAACATATACCGGCAGCATACCATAATCAAGCAAACGCCAACAAACAATCAAAAAGCTTTTAAAAAATGTAGTTGAAAAATTAACTTCCTTGGCATCGGCATAATTGGGTGAGTGCACGGCCCAGCCTGAATGCTGCAAATGCAACAATAGCCATGTAACGTATACCAATGCAGGCAATGCAAATAGCGCTAAAGATTGCCAAACCAATACTTTTAATTCTTGCTTTTGTATGATCAACTTTTCAATTACGAATGCAACAAAAAAACCGATAAGAAAAAAAACCGATTGTGTATGCAAACACATCATCAGTGTAAGGCCTGTTATTTGCCAAACCTTTTGCTTCTGAACAAAACCTTTAAAAGCCAATAATACCATGCTCATAAATGCCATGGTATTTAGCATCATAGCACTTTGTGATATATAAGTGGCAAAACAACAAAGCATGATTATTGCACACCATTGCATAAACGGAGAAAGCAAATGCTTTGAAAGTGAAATAAAAATACAGCCGGCAATAAAAGCCCACAGGCAGGCAAATGCATGTGCAACCAATAAAGATTTGCCAAACAACAGCCAGCAAGCTGCAAGCAACCAGGCATAGAGAGTTGGGTGGCCCGGATCATGTTGCAGCGGATAAAAAATAGTTCGCAAATTGTTGTTATAAATATTGCTTGCTGCGCGCACAGTGGACGAAATAGAATCGCCAAAAAAAGGATCATTACCCACCAGCATGAATAAGGCAGCCTGAAAAATGAAAAGAAATAAATAGATGAATCGGTTCAACTAAAACGAAAGTAAACAATCGTTTTGAAATATTTAACCCCCAATTGCCGTTTGCACCTGCAATACACGATTATAAAAGTCCTCGTAAAGGGGCACAATTTTATCTATATCAAATAATAGTGCACGTTGCTTAGCCTTTTGTTTGAACGTCTTTAAACGCTGCTCATCTGAAAGTATAAATATGCTCTTTTCTGCCATTGCCTCCACATCTCCAACATTGCACAAATAACCGGTTTCACCCTCTATATTTAATTCGGGTATACCTCCGGCATTGCTTGATACAACGGGTACTTCGCAAGCCATGGCCTCCAAAGCGGCCAATCCAAAACTCTCTGTTTCTGATGGCATTAAAAACAAATCGCAAATGGAAAGTATCTCCTCTATTGCATCCTGTTTACCTAGAAAAGATACCTTCTCGCAAATATCCAGCTCACGGCAAAGTTGCTCAATATTATGTCTTTCCGGACCATCGCCTACAAGCAATAGACGCGCATTAACATGTTTAAGTACCATACTAAAAACCTTCATTACATCTTCTACTCTTTTAACTTTTCTGAAGTTAGAAGTATGCACCAAAAGTTTTTCGCCTGCAGGTGTTACTGCTTTTCTAAAATGCTCGCGCGGTTGTTTACTGAATCTTTTGATATCTATAAAATTAGGTATGACAACTATATCTTTATTTACTTTAAAGAGTGCATACGTATCTTTTTTTAATGAGTCGGAAACTGAGGTAATACCATCTGACTCGTTAAGCGAATAACTTACAACTGATTCAAGGGCTTTATCTTTACCTACCAATGTAATATCTGTGCCGTGCAGTGTTGTAACCACAGGGATGTGGATACCTACTTTAGATAAGATATGTTTGGCCATAACAGCTGCTGCTGCATGTGGTATGGCATAATGCACATGCAAAATATCAAGCTTCTCAAACTTCACCACATCAACCAAACGACTAGTAAGAGTTGACTCATAAGGAGGGAAATCGAACAATGGATAACTACTTACGTATACCTCATGATAAAAGATGTTTTCTGCAAAAAAATCCAGGCGTGCGGGTTGCTTATAAGAAATAAAATGCACCTGATGTCCTCTTTGTGCAAGCGCTTTTCCTAATTCAGTAGCTACAACACCGCTGCCTCCATATGTGGGATAACAAACAATTCCTATTTTCATAAATATTAATCCTGAGTGGGTAACATCAAATAAACTTCAAAATTGCAGATTATGTTTGATAAACGGCCTACTTAACAAACTATTTTCCGCTTTTACGTAGCGTTTCATAAATCACATCCATTATTCGGGTGCGTATATTCATGTCAACCAGCTTTTTATTTTCTGCACTTGGATGAACACGATTGCTTAAAAAAACATAAACCAATCCATATTTGGGATCGGCCCAGGCACATGTTCCTGTAAAACCGGTATGTCCGAAAGCAAGCGGTGAAGCCATGCGGCTTGTTGGCGAAGCCTTCTTAGTATCGGTTTCAGGCTTATCAAAACCTAAACCTCTGCGGCTTGCCTTGCCGTGTTTTTTGGTAAAATCTTTAATCGTGCTCTCTTTAAGAATGCGTTTGCCGCCATACTCTCCTCCGTTTAGCAGCATCTGCATAATAACTGCCACATCATTGGCATTGCCGAATAAGCCTGCATGACCGCTAATACCGCCAAGCATGGCAGCTGTAGGATCATGAACGGTTCCGTTAAGCAACTGTTTTCTAAAGGAAGAATCCCACTCGGTAGGCACTATCCAATCACGGTTTAAGTTATTAAGCGGATTAAATTGCAACACCGACAGATTAAGCGGTTTATAAACCTGTTCACCTAAATATGTTTCAAACGATTGACCGCTGATACGCTCTACAATCTTGCGCATTAAAATGAATCCAATATCAGAATAAATATACTCCGGATGCTGTTTCACTTCCGTATCTATTATTTGTTGCCACAATATCGCCTCATAATCTTTATGCAGGTACAAACCATAGGCTACAGGAGTGCTATAATTAGAATCTTGCTGGTTGGCATATAAAATTGGATTCTGATTTCCATTAACAAGTGTTTTCTTGTAAAACGGAACATATGGCACCAAACCTGCCTGGTGCAGCAATACATCATGCAGTGTGAGATGCTCCTTATTTGAACCCTTGAGTTCAGGCAGATAATCACCAAGATGTGCTTCTATTTTTAACTTCTTTTCATCATGCAGTTTCATCACTGCCAAAGTGGTAGCCAATATCTTGGTTAAAGATGCCAAATCATATGCATGATAATTCTTAACCATCTGAATTTTATCATAGGTATGGTACCCAAAAGATTTTTGGTAAATAACTTTACCATCCTTGGACACCAGTACCTGACAACCGGGAGTGGCACCGCTATTAATGGCCTGCGTTGCAATGGTATCAATAATATTTAGTGGCGTGTGATCTATACCGATTTCTTCAGGATAAACATATTCTAGCCGTTCAAGCGTATTTGTTTTTTCTCCGCTTCCCATTGCAAAATTTTCATTTACAGTAACAGGTAAAACACCAACTGCTTTTACCGCTCCAAATAATACCTGTGCAGATAATTGGTTGTACTCTTCTAAATCCTCATAAGCAATGATGGCATTGCGAATTCCATTAAACTGCCTAAGTATGTAGGGGTTTCCGTGGTTAACAAGTATCACCTTTTTCCCACCTGCTAGTAGTCTGTTACAAAAGTCAATCTGTGCAGTTGTTAGGCCAAGTTTTTTACTTACAAACCTACTGGTATTTTGCAATGAAAGAATAATAAGATTATAAGAATTGAGCACCATAAATAAACTATCAAAGTATTGCGGCATTTCTGCTTTATCAATACTGTAATAATCTGCCTTTATATAGTTGGTGCACATTTCCTGAAAAGGAGTAAATCCTGAAGAGCCTAAAGAAACAACGGCTATCTGATACAATTCAGGGTTTTGAATTGGTATTATTTTATCATCATCCCTAGCTACTATTATACCTTGTTTAATTACCTTTTTGGTCATCAGGTAGGTTTCACAACAATTTAAATCGGTAGTTAAGTTTTCCAGATTTATGGGCTTGTATTGATTTAGACCGAGCCAGAACTTAGTAGCCAGAATCTTTTTACAGCTTTTCTCAATTTGCTCCCAGGTAATTTCTCCTTTGGCTAAATACTCTTTAATACGCATGATTGCCATTGGGACATCTTCTACGAACAGGAGCACATCATTACCGGCAGCAAACGCCTTTGCAGCAACTTCACCTGGACCATAAAAATCGGCAACACCTTTCATATTTAGGGCATCGGTTATTACCAAACCTTCAAATCCCATCTCATTGCGCAACAACCCTGTAATTACAGGATTTGAAATAGATGTTGGCGTTTTGGTGGTATCAATGGCAGGCACATTCAGATGCGCTACCATTACACTCATAACATTGGCGGCAATTAACTCCTTAAATGGATACAACTCTAGTGAGTCTAACCTTTTTCTATCACCTTTAATTACTGGCAAACCGTAATGGCTATCGGTTTCCGTATCGCCATGTCCGGGAAAATGTTTGGCTGATGCAACGATATTTTCATCTTGCATGCCTCGTGCATATTGCATACCCAGCCTTGAAACCCATTGCCTGTGCTCTCCAAAAGAGCGATCATTGATTACCGGATTGTTTGGATTGTTGTTGACATCAATATCCGGTGCAAAGTTCCAGTGTATACCAATGCGCTTGCATTGCCTGCCAATAACTTTACCCATATCATACATGAGTTGCTCATCTCTTGCTGCACCAATTACCATTTGTCTTGGGAATACAGGAGTGCTATCCAAACGCATGGATAAACCCCATTCGCCATCAATACCAATAATTAAAGGCACTTTAGCAAGCGCCTGATATTGGTTGGTTAATGCTGCCTGTTTATGCGGTGAACCTTTAAAAAAAATAATGCCTCCTACTTTCAGCTCACGCACGTGGCATTCCACATCACGAATATGAGCCGAATCGCGATTACTGAAAGCTGCAATCATAATTAGTTGCGCAATACGCTCATCTTCTGTCATGGTTGCATAAACAGAATCAACCCACGGATTGGGTTTACCCCATTTAATATAATCAGACTGGGCAAATGCACCTACATGCTGGCACAGTAATGCAAAAAATAAAAAGCGAAAATTTAACTGCATGATTATACAACAAAAAACGGAATTTATTGGCGAATTGGCCAACAGCTATAAGCAGAGTTATATACGTAAATATCAACAAAAAAGGCTAAGCGTTCAAATATTGCTTATTTTGCATGCAGGTAAATATATGTCGGATATCATAAAATTATTGCCCGATCATGTGGCCAATCAGATTGCTGCCGGTGAAGTTATTCAAAGGCCAGCATCGGTTGTGAAAGAGTTGCTAGAGAATAGCATAGATGCCGGAAGCTCGGATATAAAACTTCTTATAAAAGAAGGTGGCAAAACCTTAATTCAGGTAGTGGATAACGGCAAGGGAATGTCGCCTACGGATGCACGCATGTGCTGGGAAAGACACGCTACCTCTAAGATTGCCCAAGCAGAAGATATTTATCAGATAAAAACAATGGGGTTTCGTGGCGAGGCACTTGCATCAATTGCCTCCGTTGCGCAGGTTGAGTTAAAAACCAAACGTGCAGAAGACAATGTGGGCACCCTCATTCTAATAGAAGGCACTGAAGTAAAAAAGCAAGAGCCTGCTGCATTGGCTAATGGTACTGCCATTGCGGTGAGAAATTTATTTTATAATATTCCTGCACGCAGAAATTTCCTTAAATCAAATCCGGTTGAAACGAGACATATCATAGATGAGTTTAGCCGCGTGGCATTGGCCAATCCAAACATTACATTCAGCATGTATAATAATGACGAAGAAGTTTATCTGCTTAAAGGCGATACTCTTGAACAGCGGATTGAGCAAATGTTCTCTTACCGCTGTTTTGAGCATATTTTACCTGCTAATGAGCAAACCACGATTGTTAATGTAAACGGGTTTATAGGTAAGCCTGAAATTTCACGCAAAACAAGAGGAGAGCAATTCTTTTTTGTAAATGGAAGATTTATCAAAGATGCCTACTTGAATCATGCAGTGGTTAATTGTTTTGAAAATTTAATCAGCAAAGAACAATTTCCTTTTTATGTATTGCACATAACCATTGACCCCTCTCAAATTGACGTAAACGTTCATCCTACCAAAACAGAAATTAAGTTTGAAGATGAAAGGGCCGTTTATCAAATTATTCGTGCGGTCGTTAAAAAGGCACTGGGCCAGCATTATCATGTACCCACTTTTGAGCCGGCAAGCGATGATACTTTTCTAAATCTAACTCCTAACCCAACATTTCCTGGAGGTAAACAAGGCGTATCGCAAGAAAATACGGGCAGAAACGACAGCAGAACACCTTTCGGGCAAAATAACTTTCCGGAGATTAAGCCTGCTTCAAAGGATTGGCAAGAGTTATTTTCCATCATGAACAATAAGGAAATTGTTGGCAAATCATCAACATTTTCCGGCACTTCTGAACAACAACTCCAAGTGCCCACAACTGAAAGCTTTTCAGTAAATATTTTTCAGCTCCACAACAGCCTCATTTTTTCTCAGATTAAATCAGGGGTAATGATTATTGATCAGCAAGCTGCTCACGAGCGTGTGTTATATGAAAAGTATTTGCAGGCACTAAGTAATCATCCCATTTCAAGTCAACAAAAATTGTTTCCGAAAAGTGTAAGCTTTTCTCCGGCCGATGCACAATTGCTAAAAGAAATGATGATTGATATGCGTTCTCTGGGTTTTGATATCAATGAGTTAGGCGGAAATACTTTTGCTGTAAACGGAGTACCTGCTGAAATAAGCAATCAGCATGAAATGGTTTTACTGGCAGAAATGCTTGAAAATTATAAACAGCAATCCTTTGCTACATTAAACAGGCATGAACGAATTGCAAGATCACTGGCTCAGAAAGCAGCAATAAGACAAGGAACAAAACTTACGCTTGAGGAAATAAAAAATTTAATAGATGAATTGTTTGCCTGTGCACAACCTAATTATGCACCTGACGGTCGCGTTTGTGTTGTAACCATGAAAAGCGAAGACTTGTTTGCTATGTTCAAATAGGGACATTCAGTATAAAAAAAACCTCACCATATTGGTGAGGTTTTTTTTGAAGGGTATTTCCTAATTATTGTTGTTTCACAACTTTGATTGTACTGATTCCTGTTGCCCCCATCACATTCACAAAGTACATACCTGCCTTAAGGTTTTCTAATCCTTGGAGCATGATCTGGTTGCTTCCTGTTGCTACTTCTACAACCTGCTCTGTTATCAGCTTGCCTGTCATGTCAGTTACCTGTAGGGTTACCTCTTCTTGCTTGGTAATATTGATATTGATGGCAAGTGAGTGTTGGAATGGATTCGGATTGGCAGTTACTGTCATTCCGCTCAGTTCTTCTGCTATGTCTACATTGATTGACTTTGTTTCATTGATGCTGCCATCCAAATCAACTTGCTTCAAGCGGTAATATACAACCTTAATCTTGTTACTTATCAGTGTAGATACATCATCCATTAACTGATATGCTGTTGTTTTTGAAGTTGTCCCCTGACCTTGTACTTTACCTACAGCTGTATAGTTGATATTGTCAATTGAACGCTCTATGATGAAGTGGTCGTTATTGTGTTCGCTTGCTGTTACCCAATCCAATGATACCTCGCGGCCTTTGCGTTCTGCGGTAAATGTTAACAGCTCAACCGGCAACGTTCCTGTACTGCCCACACCAAAGTAGCTGAATGAAGTGATGCCTGTGCGGGTTTGGGTGTATGGATTGCTTCCTGCTGCTGAAGTTGCTGCAGCTGCCATCCAAGTGGTGCCGTTATGTAATGCTACATAGCTAGCTGCTCTGGTAAAGCCGGTCAACTCGTCTACTGCTGACCACTGCACTGTTACGGTTGCATTTGATCCGCCTGCTACTGCTTCATCGGCTACCCATGTTCTGCCTACAACGTTAGTTGTTAGGCTCAGCCCTGTTGGTGGTGTATTGGTTACATTATCCAATACCCTAACCGTGTAGTTATCGCTTGTGCCGGTATTGGTTAATGTCAATGGATTATAGCTGCTATTACCTACAGGGAAACTTACTGCTCCTGTGCGGCCTGTACTACCTATGTTTTGTATGATTAAGGCGCCTGTAGCGTTGGTTCTGATGTAACGGCTTGCTGATGCATTGCTCACCACACTTGTAGTACCGCTCAGGGTCAGGTTGTTTGAGCCTAGGGTTACATTCCCGTTGCTGAGTTTAAGCGAGTCGCTCATACTTACGTTTCCTGTTAAGGTTACTCCTACAGCATTATTCACATTGATCTTGCTGTATGTGCCTGCAGGAATATTCTGAGGAGCAGCTCCTGCAAAAACCAATTCACCTGCTGTATGTGTAAGCGTTCCGTTGTTGGTATATGAACCACCAATAGCTAGTACAGATGCTGCATTGTTAATGGTTAGTGTTGCACCGGTATTAATGGTTAAGTCATTGGCAACGCGTCCGCCATCAGTAATAACAGGCTGGTTGGCTGCCGATACAATAACTACATTATCGGTTATTACAGGTACTCTTCCACAACCCCAATTGGTAGTTGTTCCCCATGCTGTTCCGGTAGTGCCTGACCAATTATTGGTATTGGTTACTGTTACAGCTGCTGCCGAGGAAGTATCAGTACAACCTCCTGAAGTTACCAATCTGCGAAGCCATGTGTTGGCCGTTATAGGCGAAGTGGTATAGTTCTGAGTATTGTTGGTACCTATGGCCGAAGTATATCCGGCAGTGGCACTTGTGGTGCTGCTTAACCAGCTATATGTGTAAATTCCACTACCGCCTGCAGGGGTTGTTCCGTTTATGGTTGTTGTATTGCCATTACATATAGTTGAGCCTCCGGTAAGTGTATTGGTTGTAATAGCAGGATTTACAGTAACACTTGCTGCTGCTGATGTGTCTGAACATCCACCCGAGGTTACTAATCTGCGGTACCAAGTGCTTGCCGTGAGTGCTGCAGGTGCATAGTTCTGCGTATTATTGGTGCCTGTGGCTGATGCATATCCAGCAGTTGCACTTGTGGTACTGCTTAACCAAGTATAAGTATAAACACCGCTTCCACCCGTAGGTAATGACCCGGCTATGGCTGTTGGTGTTGAACCTGTACATATCGATTGTGTACCTGTAGCTGTGTTTGATGCTATTACAGGACTCACCGTGATTTGTATGGCTGCAGAAGTATCAGATGCTGCTCCTGACACCACATATCTGCGATACCAGCTGGTTTGTGTTAATGCTCCCGGTGTATAGTTCTGAGCATTGTTTGTACCAGGTGCAGCAGAGAAACCTGTTGATGCACTGGTGGTAGAACTCAACCACGTATAAGTAAAGCTTCCTGTTCCGCCCGAAGGGGTTAAGCCTGTTAAGCCTGCAGGGGTATTACCTGAGCATATGGTTTGTGCTGAAGATATCGTGTTGTTGGCAATGTTTGCATTTACTGTTATCGAGAGGGCTGATGTTGTATCTGAACAACTGCCTGATGTTACCAATCTGCGGTACCATGTATTTTGAGATAATACACCAGGGGCATAGTTCTGTGTATTGGTAGAGCCAATTGCACTGAATCCAGAAGTGGCTCCGGTGGTTGATACCAGCCAGCTATAGGTATAAGTTCCTGTTCCGCCTGTTGGCAATGTGCCGGTAAGCTGTGCAGGTGCAGTATTGATTAAAATAGATTGACTCGCTGCAATGGTATTGCTAGCAATAGAAGGTACAACAGTTACCGATACGGCTGTTGATGAGTCTACACATCCATTGCTGTTGGTTACTACTACTTTGTATGCGTCTGTTGCATTGGCTGTATAGCTTGCATTGGTAGCACCGGTAATATTACCGCTTGCATTGCGCCATTGGTATGATAAGCCTGTACCAGTATTGGCGTTTATGACAACGCTACCACCTTGGCAGAATGTTGTTGCTGTGGCTGCTGTTGCAGTTGCCGTTGGCAACGCATTTATCGTTACACTAACTGCTGCTGATGTATCCCTACAGCTTCCTGATGTAATAACAACTCTATAATTACCAGTTGCATTCGCGATATAACTTTGACTAATTGCACTAGAAATTACATTGTTATTATTGAGCCACTGATAAGTGAATCCTGTTCCTGTAGATGCATTAATAACAACACTGCCACCCAAACAGAATATAGTTGATGATGCAGCAACTGCTGTAGCAGAAGGGCAAGAATTAACTATTACATTAACAGCGGTTGAAGTATCAGAACATCCGTTCAAGTTAGTAACTAAAACACGATATAAACCTGTTGTAGTAGCTGTAAAATTTGAACTCACAGCAGCAGGTATTATTACATTATTTCTTAGCCATCTATAAGTTAATCCTGTACCTGTATTCGCATTAATTACAACACTTCCTCCATTATTGAAGGTTGTGGGGCCTGCTGGTGTGGCTGTTGCAGTAGGCTTAGGATAAAGAATGGCATAAGATGAGTCTGTTTGAGAACCTCCTCCACATGAACCTCCGGTGACCGAAACTACATACCACCCATTGGTCTTTGCATATTTGAGTTGATTCGACCCGCCTCCATTCCATGCGTAGGTAGCAAAACCTGAACCGGCATCAACTGCAACACTATCACCACATCCATAAACTGTATCAGGCATAGAAATGGTTGCACTGCCCACTATTGCTCTTACCAGTGAACGATTGCTTGGACAGGTAACGGTCGACAAAATAGGTGTTGCAGGCGGGGTAATTGAAATATTATACCTATTAGCAAGATCGTTTTCTGCAATCCTTCTAGCATTAGAATCTAGTGCAGTGTTGCAAATAATGTATTCGAATATATCTACATCCGACATTTCATTTTGTCCTCCAGCCCATCCATTCAGCTGCGGATTATTAGGGCCTGACGTTCCATTCGCATTATTACCCAGATGCCAGCCATTTTCATAAAAGTAACTCCTTGAACCGGTACCCAATCCTGCATAAATATAAGGTACGGTTAAGTTTGAAGTTACTTGATTATTTACAACCCAGCCATCAAAATGGGCATTCTGCCTAGCACCGCCCCAGTAACCCAATAGCCAGTTATTAGCAGCAGAGAAAACACGACTACTAGAACCACCGTTAAGTTTAGCAATGCCGATAACAGAGTATGGTGGCTGGAAATTAGAGTTATTCGTCATGTATTGGCTGGTATTGAATCTGAGTGCGGGCTTGCCATTATGTCCACTAAAAATGAGCACAGGTTGATTACCGTTATTCGTTTGTACCATATTATTACCGAAACCACTCTGATCATAAACTATTTCTACGAAAGGAGTTGCAGATCCTAACCAAGTCCTAATAGCAGAAGTATCTAATTCCCCATTCACAAATCCAAAAAATTGTGTCGCATTATCTGATGATCGTCTAATTTTGATTGCATTACCTGTATAAGCACTTTTTAATTTACGAAGTCCGATTAGCATCCTGGCACTTGAAATTGTGTCACCAATAACAGGCGCTAAGTTATACTGTTTTTCAACGTAATAGTTTGTGGTAGTTGAAATGCTCGGAGTTGTAAAAGTACTACCTGATGCAATAGGTGTTCCTCCAAAAGGAGCTGAATACCATTTATTCACAAAACCAGGTTGCACGGAGGAATTAAAAGTCACTGTACCCGGACCACATCTGGTAACATCAGCTACAACAGGGGCAGTAGCGAATGGATATAAGTTAACTTTTCGGGTAATGCTGTCTTTACAACCGGAGGCTGAAGTTACAATAAGCTTAACTGAATACTCACCAACAGAACTATATGTTTTTTGGCCGTTAATTGTATTAGCTGTATCGCTAATTCCGGATCCAAAATTCCATTTAAAACTCTTTCCGACTAATGATGGAGTAGTTGTATTGGTGAAGTTGAATTGCGCGCTATCCTCACACTGAGCGTAACGATTGGGAATAAAATTAGCAATTGTAGAGTCAACAGTAACGGTCATTCTTGCTGTATCTCTGCAGAATGTTCCACCGGAAATCAATTGCACCTGAAAAGTACCTGCATTGCTATAGCTCTTAACAGGGTTAATCTGATTGGAAGATGTGTTATCACCAAATGACCAAGTAAAATTATTGGTAATAGGTACAGATGTATTGTTAAATACGAAGGAATTATTACCTAAACACTGATTAGACCTATTAACCGAGAACCCTGCAACAGCAATTGGATTAATGGTAAAATTAGATGCCCAAACTGCAGGGCCAACAACTGTTCCGGAAGAAGATATAATTCTCAATTTGTAAAGAACACTAAATTTAGTAATCGTTGTAGGAATTAAACCGGTAATCGTATCTGAAACGGAAGAAGTGAGAGTACCAATATTTAGTGGGCTATTGAAACTTCCGCTTGAGTCACTCAATTGAAGAGTAAAAACATTGCCCGCGGGTAAATCGGGCGTTATGGTGTAAAATACTCGTACATTCTCACCTGCACAAACTCCTGATTTGTTTGCACCTGTTATGTTCAATGCATATCTGCTTACTGCAGACAAGTGACTCGTATTTGTATTTGAAATCCAACTATAACAACCACCGGAAATAATAGTATCTCCTTTCGGAACAATTGTATACACATAGCAATTTGGATTAGGAGTCCATGAAGTAACAAAGCCGGTGCCTGATGTATCTACCGATGCAAAATAACTTCTTCCTTTCCCCCCTACTGCACCAAAATATCCTCCTAAATAAATTAAATTTCTATCGCCAGCTAAACTTAAAACTGCATTATCGGCATTTGGATTCCAAACATTAGGCATTCCACTTGCTAAATCAAAAGAGGAGATATAGTTTCGACCTACTCCTCCAATATTTGTAAATGAACCACCTACATATAATCTGCCAAACCTTGCAAGTAGGGAAGTTACCCCATTATTTGCATTTGGATTCCAAGAAGTAAGAACACCTGAATTATTAAAGGATGCAATTCGATTTCTTCCTTGGCCTCCAATAGTAATAAAATCACCACCTACATAAAGTGTATTTGCCGCAAACTCAATACTCGATACATTATTGTTTGCATTAGGATCCCAGCTTGTAAGAGTTCCAGATGTATCCATGGAAGCGAGCCTATTTCTGGTAGTTGCATTTATTGTAGTAAAACTGCCACCTAAATAAATTGTACTGCCATTCTTTTTTATTGTATTAACCGTATTGTTTAACGTAGGAGACCATGCATCAAGCCTGCCACTATTTAAATCAAATCGAGACAGATAGGTACGGGATAGCCCATTTATATTGTTAAATGAACCTCCCACATAAAGCTTGCCATCTTCAACAACAAGCGTTCTAACCGCTCCATTCACAACCGGATCAAAACCAAGTAGTTCTCCTGTATTTATATTTATTGCTGCAAGTCTCTCTCTAAAAGGACTGCCAATATCATTATATTGTCCTCCCACACAAATACGCTGAGCATCACCCTTAATCGTATAAATACTACCATTGGCACTTGCATCCCAACCTGTAGTGTTAGTAACAGCAGAATTAGCAGAAATGGTATCTAATTCTGCTATATAACGCCTGTTCTTAGTGCCAATTTGAGTAAAGTCACCAACCACATAAACCTTATCGCCAATGGGAAGTAGACCCCAAACACTTGAGTTTGCATTCGGATTCCAGTTTGTAACAGCAGCAGTTAAGGTATCTACAGATGCTAACCTGTTTCTTGCTTTACCTCCAATACTTCCAAATGATCCGCCCAAATAAATTTTATCTCCCATCATTGCCATACCCAAAACTTGATTACCGGCATTTGGATTCCACGGACTCATATACCCAAAGTTTGCATCATATTTACCAATAAAGTTTCTTGTAACACCTGCAACATTATTATAACTGCCACCAACATAGATACTATCTCCTGAGCTAAGCATCGTAAAAACAATATTATTAAAACCGGGGTTCCAACTGGTCATTAAACCGGTACCTAAATTAAAGGCGGCTGCATGATTACGTTCTCTGTAGCCAATTTGCGAACATGATCCTCCTATATAAATTTGATTGCCTCCCACTTTTATTGTATATATAGATCCGTTAGCTGAAGTTTCCCAACCTGTCGGAAGACCTGTTTCCCTGTCAACCGAAGCAACATATCTTCTAGCCAGTGATCCCATTGTTGAAAAGTCTCCGCCTACTATCAATTTACTGGTATTTCCTATAGGCGTAATACTAAATACAGTATTATTAAAGTTTGGATTAAACCCGGTTATCAAACCTGTTAACGTATCAAAGGCCATCATGCGATTGCGCGGTTGACCCGATGAGGTGGTGAAATAGCCACCAACATATAATTTGTTACCTGATATAGCCAAACTGCGTAATGCATTGTTGAAGCCTGTCGGATTCCATGCGCTTGACACGCCATAAGCGGCATCTACTTTAGCCAAATAATTTCTTGATATTGCCGGACCTGCTGCTACGTTTAACTGACTAAAATCTCCTGCTATGTATAAACTATCGCCTCCATTACTCATCTGCATTGACCAAACAGTTGCGTTGGTAGATGGGTTAAATGAAGTAAGGTTGCCTGTTGTCTTATTAAAGGCAGCGATGCGGTATCTGTCTTTGTAAAACGAACCCCACTCTTGTCCAATATACAATGAGCCCCCGGATCCCGATATGGTTCTTACTTGACCACTAGAATAAATATCCCAATTGATATCCTGAATACCAAATTGAGTATCTACTGCTGCAATGTATAACTTATTTCTGCCTGCCATTGAACTGAAATCTCCTCCCAAATAAACCTTGCTTCCAAGAGGAGTAATAGCCCATACATTCGAATTTAGATTTGGATTGAATGGGGTGATTGTATTGGTCCTTAAATCAAAAGCAGCTGCGCGGTTGCGCGTTTGACCACCCGCACTGCTAAAGCTACCGCCAACGTAAAGCTTATCTCCAGATAAGTTTAATGACAGCACCGGACTATTTAAGCCTGCATTCCAAGAATTCATTATTCCATTTGTAGTATCTACTTTGGTAAGATAATTTCTGGATAAGCCATTTACATTGGTAAAACTTCCTCCAATAACTAAACTGTCTTTATATCGTTGTATTGCCCATACCGTACTATTCGGACTTGGATTCCAACTCGTAATCTGACCACTGATTAAATTAAAGGCTGCTGTATAGTTCCTTTCTCTGTATCCTATTTGCGAGCATGACCCTCCTGCATAAAGTTGATTGCCTGCTAACTGTATCGTATATACTGTGCTGTTTGCTGATGTCTCCCATTTGGTGCCCAGGCCTGTTTCTCTATCTACCGAAGCTACATATCTTCTGGCAAGAGGACCCATCATGGTGAATTCACCTCCTATTACCAACGTATTGCCCACTGGTGTTATCTTCCACACCGGTGCATTGAAGTTTGGATTAAACCCGGTTATCAAACCTGTTAAGGTATCAAAGGCCATTATACGATTGCGCGTTTGACCCGATGAGGTGGTAAAATAGCCACCAACATATAATTTGTTGCCTGATATAGCCAAACTGCGTAATAAATTGTTGAAGCCTGTTGGATTCCATGAACTTGACACGCCATAAGCGGCATCTACTTTAGCCAAATAATTTCTTGATATTGCCGGACCTGCTGCTACGTTTAACTGACTAAAATCTCCTGCTATGTATAAACTATCGCCTCCATTGCTCATCTGCATTGACCAAACAGTTCCGTTGGTGGATGGATTGAATGGCGTTAGTATGCCTGTCGACCTTTCAAAGGCTGCTGCTCTGAATCGTTCTTTATAAAATGTAGCTTGATTGCCTATATATAAATTCGGACCCTGACCTGAAATCGTGTAAACAGGATTATTAGACAATAGGTCCCAACGTAAATCCTGAATACCTAATAATGTATCTACCGCTGAAAGATAGGGTTTGTTTCTACCTCCTAAATTGGTAAAATCTCCTCCCATAAACACCTTACTACCTAACTGATTTATAGTCCAAACAGTCGAATTTACATTCGGATTGAATGGGGTGATTGTATTGGTCCTTAAATCAAAAGCAGCTGCACGGTTACGCGTTTGTCCGCCTGCTGTTGTAAAACTTCCTCCTATATACAACTTGTCTCCAGATAAGTTTAATGTCATCACCTGGTTATTTAAACCTGCATTCCAGGTGCTCATCAAACCATTTATGGTGTCCAGCTTGACTAGGCCAGTACGCGAAACTCCATTTATGCTGCTAAAGTTACCCCCCATAAGTATGCTATCTCCGTATAATTGGAGTGCATATATAGTGGAGCTTGGATTTGGATTCCAAGATTTTGGTCTTTGTGTAGTCAAATCAATTGCTACTGCGTAGTTGCGAATTCTATCATCATCTAGTTCTGTAAAATCGCCTCCGATAAATGCATTATTACCGGATATAGAAATGCTTCTTACAAGAGCATTAGCTGTTGCACGCCAACTACTAATATATGCGCCTGTTGAGGTATCTATTAATGCGATATAGGCTTGTGCGCTATTGCCGCCAATACTAGAAAAATTACCTCCCACCAGATATCTATTCCCATATGTTTCGATGCTGTATACCGAAGTATTTGCAACAGGATTAAACGATGTGATGATATTACCTATTGAGGTATCTGAAGCAGTGATGTAATTTCTTTGAACATTTGAATTACCAATGAAGTTAAAATCACCACCTATTAACATCCTACTGCCAACAGATTTTAAACTTCTGATACTACCATTTGCATTTATATTCCATGCATTTAATGCACCGGTAGTTAAATCAAATGAAGCACCTCTGTTCCTTGTTAAACCCGAAACCGAAGTAAATGAACCCCCAATAAATAAAGTATTGTTCACTACTTCTATGTCTAACACAGTAGAGTTAAGATTCGGATTCCATGCATTTGCAGTACCATTAGATAAATCTAAAGAAGCAAGCCTGTTTCTGGATTGTCCGCCAATACTTGTAAAATCACCGCCAGCATATAATGCACCATTCACTACCTTCAAAATAAGAACAGCGTTGTTTGCATTTGCATTCCAAGCTGTTGGCAAGCCCGTTGTTAAATTTACTTCAGCTATTCTATTGCGAGTTTGACCAGAGATAGTCGTGAAATCGCCACCTAGGTAAACTGAATTATTGAATAAAGTTACCGAATGTATTGTTCCATTCGCATTCGGATTCCAAGCAGTAACCTGACCTAAAGCATTAACTTGTGCTGCGCGGTTTCGCACACTATCACCCATCATTGTAAATGTACCTACAATATACCACCCTCCAAAACCATCCGAAATTACTTTTCTAACAGAGCCGTTAGACCTTGGGAAAACAGGATTAACTATCCCTTCTATATCTGTAACAGCTGCATATGTTTTATTAGAGGTATACCTGGTAAAATTACCACCCACATACAAGACGTTCGGACCTTTTTCAAAATCCAATACCTGGTTATTAAAGTTTCTGTTTTTAAACCTCCCTAATAATAAACCGGTTGTAGCATCTACCTCAGCTATACGATTACGGACACTATCACTCACAACAGTAAAGTCTCCTCCGATATACAAACTATTGCCATCTAATTGCAAGGCCCTAACTGTGTTGTTACAATTTCTTACTCTCCATGATGATACCCTCCCTTGTGCATTGATATGTGCTACGCGCTGACGCAAGCTATCCCCAATTTGGGTAAACTGCCCTCCTATAAACCAACCTCCATTGCCATCAGGGATGCTCACAAATACAGTGCTGTTTGGCTGCGTTACCGATGCGGGTTGATTTGCTATGATACCATTAGCCGTATCTGCCATGATGCCATAGTTACGGCTCGGTCCATAGTTGGAAAATTCCCCTCCGGCATAGATATTATTGTTGTTCTTGGTTAACGCAAATACTGCTCCGTTAAATCCGCCATTGTTAAACTTGCTTGTTACCAATCCCGTTGTGGCATTTACCTCTGCTATCTGATTTCGTGAGCTGTCGCCAATAATCGAAAAGTATCCCCCAACATATAAATTATTCCCGTCTAACTCCAATGCACGTACGCTACTATTACAGTTCTTTACTCTCCATGATGATACCCTGCCTTGTGCATTAATATGTGCCAAACGCTGACGTGCACTATCTCCAACTTGGTTAAAATCTCCTCCTATAAACCAACCTCCATTGCCATCTGATATCGATGCCCAAACTGTTGAATTTGCTTGTGGGTATGTGGCACTTATTAAATTTCCTAATACAGTATCTAGAACTGTTCCGTAAGTTCTGCCTGTACCAAAACCGGTAAAACTACCTCCTGCATACAAATTGGTTGCTGTTTTTGCAAATGTTAATACGGTACTATTTAACCCTCCACCAA
>JBILGC010000008.1:0-60862 GCA_044351265.1 Bacteroidia bacterium | reverse complement strand
AATTTCATTGCTTCTGTTAAATATAGTAGTGCGATAGAATGTCATGTTATTTACCTCGTCATTTGTTGCATAACCAAAAGCCTGTGTATGCAATTCCAAACCAATCGGAATACCTTCACTCTCACTATGGATGTTTCCTTTATCATTATAAAGAATAAACATCATCATATCAGGGATATTTTCTTTCACATTCTGGTCAAATGAAGGATAATCGCCAGCTGAAGGATCATATCTTCCGTCATTATCATTATCAAAGAATGGGGCCAATTTATCAGCCTCGCCTACATTGCTTGCAACATGTACCGGCCAGGTATTAATTTCTTCTGACGGATTAAACCAATTGTTAGGATTTGTTCTGAAGTCATTAATTTCACTGAGGGTTATTTTCCAAATACGGTCATAAGCTTTACACTTATCCTGGGTAATAGATGCAGTTCCAATAGTTAAAGGACCAGGGTAAAAGTCATTTCCACTTTGCCTGTATGTTTGTGCTGCAATACGCAGGTTATTGTTGGTTACGCCACCAATCCATAATGCTCCGGAGAAAAGCGAATGCTTAGCAACCTGACCGGTTTGTACTTTTGGCACTTCATATCGTGCATTGCTCAAATTCCACCACATGTCGCCACCATTTAAAATAGTGGTTCTCACATTATTGATATCTAAATCTCGCTGAGCAGTTGCAGCAGCGCAACCGGCACCTTTACCCAGGATGGTTGTTGGCTGATCATCTGGTTTGAATGGCTTTATGTTTTCTCTAGCAAAAAGATTAACGGTAAATAGCGTAAAGCCAAGTGCCAGTAGTAGTTTGCTTGTTTTTGAAAAAAATCTATTGTTCATGTCCATACTGTTTTTTAAAAATAATTAGAAATACAAGGCTAAACCTAATCTGGTTAAGCGTGGCAATGCGAAGTTTGCAGGATTAACCATGCGCACGTTATACAAGTCAACGAGAGATTGCGCGTTGGTTGCAGCTCTCAACTGGGCATCAGCTTGTGTAGAGGTAATAAACCCATCATCGTAGGCACTTCCTGTATAACGATAAACACCCAATACATTCACGTTATTAAAAATATTTTGAACCCAAAGGAAAACGCGCAATCTATAAACACGATTTTTATCAATTCCTTCACTCCTGATTTCAAAGTTTTTGTCGATATTTATGTCGGTATAGAATTGTGAAGGCAGATTGGCTCCGTTAATCGTACTTTTAACCTGAGTACGTGCAACGACTCCAGATTGAACCTCAGGAACCGGAATGGTAGTTTGTGTATAAGGCCTACCAGAAGTAGCATTAAATATCACATTGAAACCGGCATTTTCGAAAATTTTCTTTCCGCCTACAACAGGACCATTATATTCTTTACCTGATTTGTAATGGTAATCAAATACACCTTTTAAAGTATGACGTGTATCAAAGTTGAGCGGGAATATGGTACGTAGGGTAGGTAAACCAACTTGCACCAATGCCGCACTTGACTGAGAGTTAGAACCGGTACCTTCAGCAAACTGAAGCATATAGTTGGCAGAAATATTGATATTACCTAGGTCTCTCAATTCATACTCTAAGCGGATAGATTTAACAGTAGAAAAATCCAGATTACCGAATGTGGTATAGTCATTTGGCCATGCCTGAACGTATCTATAAAGTTGGATGAGGTTTCTGAACTCACGATATGAAGCAATGATACCCAAACTGGCATCATCTCCGATTTGCTGACGGAAACCAATTTCATAATCAGTTACCTGTGTCATTTTCAAATCCGGATTGGCGATTGTACCTGTTAGACGATTATTAAGGAAAAAATAATCATCAATTTGCGCAACATTGCCTTCAGTTGGCCGCTGAGCCAGCACATCATAAGTTCCGAAAAATTGTGAAGTGGTTGAAATAGGAAACGAAAACCAAATTCGAGGCAATAATTTAAAATCCGGAGTATAGTCTACAAATGAAGCCTCATCAGGGATAATCTGTCCCGGATTAATTAAGAATGGAATATTTTGATTTCTTGAAAGCGGCACTCTTGCAGCAGATGCATTTCTCCACAAAGCAGATGGGTCAGTTACAGGATTTCCATTCTTGTCAAACCAGTCGTTCCCGCTTCTAAAACCAGTAACTTGCAGGTTGCTGTTGGCTTGATTTTCATCATTAACATATACCGTATAGTCATTCCCAACCGAACCTGGTATTTTTTCAGGTGAAATTGCAAGTTTACCTCCCCTTACATCGCCAGCAGTGTATGCTGGCGCCATAGTGTATGGGTCTTTAAGAACAACCTGATTTGCATCAAAACGTTCCATGCGCACACCTAAACGCACAATTAAATCCTTGAATACAAACTTGTCTTGTGCCCAAGCAGCCATGTAAACCGGTTGAAAAGCGCCAAGGGTACGATTGGTTGGATCAGCAAGAAAGTCTCTTAAACCAGGTTTACCTCCTACTCTGTTCCCTTTATAATCATATCCGAAGTAACTTACGTATGAATTACCATTGTTTAGTAATTCGTCAGCTGAAAACATATCGATCGAATACATACTTGGATCGTATCCATCAGAATTTAGGCGAGAATATTGATCAATTGGATTTCCATATACATCAGTTGCTCCCATCCCAATTAATTTGTTACGCAAATTTCTATCAAAGGCTCCCTGATTTTGTGAAACGATAGAATCCCTAAAGCGAAGAGTATCATTAAACACACCATTTGCATCAAAGGTTCTTGCATCAACAATAGGGTTGGCATAATCCATACCTGAAAACTGTTGGTTAACCAATTGACGCATTAGTGTCCATAAACCATTAGAATTTACACTATAACCTCTTCTGAATTGTTGCTCATAGGTGAACCCAAATTGTAAATCATGTTTAGCCTTAGGATTACTTTTGGGTGCAGCAGTAGCTTCAGTCATCACAAAAAGAGTATATGTTTCATTCATACTCTTTGAATAATTAGCTTGAAGAGCTCCGGGGCTAGACCATAAGTTGGAATAAATACCATTGGGTAAATCACCGTTGGCTGAACCACCCAAACCACGAAGGTTACTAATACTTCTTATGCTTTGTCCCCTATCTCTGTAATAATCATAAATAGTTCGAGTATAATTTCCTCTGATGCGATTAACAGAAGCTTGTTCGTAGGTTAGCGCTGTATCTATAAACCCAACCTGACGGGCGTATGATGTTAAACGCAATTCTCTTTTATTTCCCTGATCGTCTACCAAGGTGTAAACATCAGCCGAATCGCCAAAACCTTTTCTCACAGCCTGGAAGGCCGGTGCGGTGTATCTGGTGAACCTACCTACATAGCCATAATTAAATAAATTACGCTCATGCTCAGCATCCATACCTTCAGCAAACCTGTTTTCATAAGAAACACGTACAGTATAAAATGCATTACTGATAACTGATTTTTGTTCTTTGGTTTTATCTTTTTCAGCATCCTGTTTGGCAAATGTTTGGGTAAATTGCAGGTAAACGCGTCCAGTAATATCCTGGGTTATTGAATTATTGTTATAATTGGTCAAGGAGTTTACATAACTGAAGTTTCTGCCTCTGGCAAAAGCTCCCTGGTAGCCCATACGAACAGAGATATTGTTGGTAGGCTGATAAGAGAAGTTACCCTGAATATTGAAGCTGTATGTAGATGCATTTAATCTGTAATCGACTGGCTCAAGATCTGCACGGGTAAGGTACTCACCGGCTGGTATAAAACCACCACCTTGCTGAGGAACAAGTGGCGTTTCTTCAATCTCACGTAATTTTGCATCTTTCACTTTAAACATATCTGTTGCAGGTAAACGTCCATCACGTGCGTAAACACCACTGCCTGCAAACGAAAATCCTACAAGCACACGCTCTTTGTCTCCTTTACCTTTGTCCTTTAGTAAAAGAGGCCCTGATACAAAACCTTGTAACTCGTTATAATGAGAATTATCCAGATATCTGTTAAAAGGCGAAGAACTGATAAACTCAAAGCCGCGCATCCAGTTCTTTGATGGTGCTTTGGTATTGATGGCAATGGCCCCTCCAATAAAGTCACCATATTGTGCAGGAACACCACCTGTAATTATTTGAATTTGATCTACTGCATTTTGCGGGATATTAATACTTCCTGCCTGCACACGCACACCATCTATATAATAAGCTGTTCCGTCTGCACGTGCGCCACGAAAGTTTGGTGTACCACCGGCACGGGCATCTACACCGGCAACTGTATTGGCCACCATGTTTGCATTACGTTGTGGCAAAGCCATAATTTCCTTTGCTGTTTTGGTTGCACCACCCTTTCCTTCAGGGTCAACTAAAGGACGTTTTTGAACAATCACTACATCATCCAGCATTTTACCGTCTGATGGCTCCATTGGAACATTCACAAACGTAATCTGATCGCTTATTACATCAACCTGTCTGATTATTGCATTGCGATATCCGATGGTGGTAACCTTCACTGTATACTCGCCCGGCTGAAGGGTTTTAACAATGTAGCCGCCCTCATCGTCTGTAAGAGTAGTGGCCTTAACCAACCCATTCAGTTCAATGGTTACACTGGCATAGTCAAGAGGTTTTTTGGTTTTTGAATCGATAACCTTACCCCTGATTTCTCCAAGCTGTGATTGAGCATTCGCGAGCAATACAAATGCGAAAAATGCTAAAATTAAACTATATACTTTTTTCATTCAACAGTAATTATTTCTTCGATAAATGCTTAAAACGGTTTTTATATGAATCGGTAAATTAAAGGAATTTGATTTAATAAATCAAAACTTGCCCAATCCTGTATCAAATTGATTTTTCCACTAACCTGTTAACTCTTTGATTTTTTGCAGTAAAACCTCAGAAATCTTGCGGTATGATTCTTCCGTCCATCCCCCAATATGGGGGGTAAGAATGACCTTATTGCTCCCAATTAGTTTGTTATACCAATCTTTTTCTTCGGATGTCAATGCATTTAGATTTTCATTTTCCAACACATCAAGGGCAGCCTTTTTTATAAGACCCGACTCCATTGATTCACACAAATGCTGTAAACGCACAATTTTACCTCTGGAAAGATTAAGTAAAATGATTGGTTTTTTAAATTGACGAATGAATGCATCATCAACCATATACTTGGTTTCTGCGGTAAGTGGTACGTGTAAACTAAGCACATCGACATTTTCAAAAATATCTTGCATGGTTGATTCGGTAGCAAAGGAATCCGTGTAGTGCTGTAAATACTTGTCGTAAGCTAAAACTCTAACGTTAAAACCGGCCAACCTGCGAGCCACGGCTTTGCCGGTATTACCGTATCCTATAATACCAACTGTTTTACCGGATAGCTCCTCTCCTGTGTTACCTAAACGATCCCAAATACCCTGCCTTACTTCGGCATCTGCCTTCACAACATTAGCCAGCAGTGAAAGCAACATAGCCATTGTTTGCTCCCCAACTGCATCGGCATTTGCCTCACCTGCATTAAAAAACGCTATTTGATATTGATTGCAGTATGCTGTATCTATATTATCCAAGCCGGCACCTGCACGGGCAATCCACTTTAATTTTTTTGCATGAGAAAGAACGTGTTGGTCTATTTCTGTTTTGGTTCTTACCACCAGTCCTTCCATTTGTTCTATATGACTTATCAAATCACCCCTACCCCATTCAGGCCGATAATGAACCAACCATCCAATGTGTGTTAAGCCTTTAATTAAAAGCTCATGCACATCATCAATAATCAACACTTGTTTTGAACCGCTCATCAAAAACTATTTGTGTGCGATTTTAAGTAATAGTTAACAAAATATAAGAATTGGTTGCACCATTTATGCAACTAAATAACATTGTAGAGCATATGCCCAACGGTAAAGTAAATGGCTAGGCCTAGCAAATCATTGGTTGTAGTAATAAATGGACCTGTTGCAATGGCGGGATCGATTTTCATTTTATCCAACAATAAAGGAATAAAAGTTCCTAAAACTGATGCAAAGATAATAACACTAAACAAGGCTGTGCTTACAGTAATGCTTAGGTCGTATGAGTCTGAAAAAAGTAAGTTATAGCCAAACAGCAATACCGAACAGATGATGCCATTGAGAAAGGCTACTCGCAATTCTTTAAGTAATTTAGGAACTATATTTTTTGTTCCCAGCGTATTATTGGCAAGCCCTTGCACCACTATGGCAGATGATTGTACACCTGCATTGCCTCCCATTGCTGCAATAAGAGGCATAAAGAATGCCATCTCCGGATGAATCTGAATTTCGTTTTCATAAACTTCAATAAAACGTGATGAAGCTATGCCACCAAGCAAACCGATAAGCAACCAAGGCAGACGGGCTCTGGAAAGCACCCATACTTTATCGGTTGCATCAACATCTTCGGTTATACCTGACATTAATTGGTAGTCTTCTTTGGCTTCTTCTTTAATTACCTCAACCACGTCATCAACCGTGATGCGCCCCACCAATTGTCCAAGCGCGTTTACAACAGGCAAAACCACCAGATCATATTTCTTAAACAAGTTTGCTATTTCTTCAGAATCTGTTGATGTGGAAACAGAGATAACCTCCTTGTTATAAACCTCAGCCAAAGGCAAATCAGGATTAGCAAGGATGAGGTTTTTTAAAGTAATAAGACCCATCAAACGTTCGTAATAATCTACCACATAAACCACGTAAATGGTATCTACATTTTCAGCCTGCCTGCGTATTTCTTCAACGCATTGTCCAACTGTCCACTCAACGTTTGCTTTTACCAATTCAACCGCCATTAAACTGCCTGCCGTATGCTCCTCATAACTCAGTAAGGAAAGAAGGCTGGATGCATAAGCTATATCGGTTAAACTGGCAATCACATCCTCTTTTTCTTTAACAGGTAATTGATTTAGAATATAAGCAGCATCATCTGAATCCATATTTTGAATAAACTCATCCGCAATATCTTTAGGTGAGTAAGCAGAGAGAAAGGACTCCCGAACATTCTCCTCCATCTCAACCAACACTTTTATTATTTTGTCTTTCTCTACCATGCTCATCAGCATGCGTGCCTCATCCGGCTGCACTTTATCCAGCAGTTCTGCAATATCCTGGGCATACATGCTATGCAGCAATGAGGTAATATTTTCATTACTCTGCTGCTCCAACAGCTGCTTTACATGCTTTACAAATGCCTGATCAATCGTGCGTTTTTCCATGTTGCTCAATCAGTTTACTTAAGTGAATAAAATCGGAAACGCTTAACTCTTCCGCTCTTTTATCAATAAACCCAGCTTGCTGCAATATTGAGTCATTTAACTGAAATTGTTGTAAAGCATTTCTTAATTTTTTTCTGCGCTGATTAAATGCCACTTTAACAGTTCTGAATAGAAGTGATTGTTCGATATCAGGCTCTTCAATGCGCAACTTTAGACTTATTACTCCGGATTTTACCTTTGGCGGAGGCGTAAAAACATGCTCATCTACAGTAAATAAATATTCGGCCTCATAATAAGCCTGCGTTAATACACTTAAAATCCCATACTCCTTATGCCGAGGAGTAGCACAAAATCGCTCTGCCACTTCTTTTTGAAACATGCCTACCATGAGTGGAATCTGTTTGCGGTTATCGAGCATTTTAAAAACGATCTGAGATGAAATATTGTAAGGAAAATTACCAATGAGAGAGAAAGGCTCGTTTACTACTTGTTTTAAATCAAGCTTCAAAAAATCGCCTTCAATCAAATTAGGTATTAGCTGAGGGAAATGCTCCTGAAGCCATAATACCGATTCATGGTCAATATCAATAGCATGTGTTGTAAAACTATTTTCCTTAAGCAGATACTTTGTTAACACGCCCATACCAGGGCCAATCTCCAGCGCATGTTTACAAGTATTCTTTTCTATCAGCGCTCTTGTAATGTTATTAGCAATTTCTTCATCATTCAGAAAATGCTGCCCCAGGTGTTTTTTTGGCGCAACCTTATTTTTTGTATTGTTTTTTTGCACCTTACAAATAGAAGTAAAATTGTTTATGATTCGTCAAAACTGCTTTAGATATTAATTACAGGTAATCACTATTGAATTCAAATAAAGCCACCTGAACTTAGAACTGATTTTAATCCTACTGCAAGAATAGCGCCTCCATCTCAGTTTTTTTTATAGTTTTGCTCACTTAAGATTTATTTAATTATGTCGCACACACAAATTTCAACATTTACAAAAATTAATAATAGCCAGTCGGTTCTTTTTCTTGCAAATAAAAAAAGTAATTGGGATGGCGCAGGATTCGACAAACGTGAACTTGCGTATATAGATAAGAAAATAAAGGCAGACGAGAAATTTATTACAGTTAATCAGTTTAACAGACTCGTTTTCATTCAGCTAACAGAAGCCTTTGATAAAAAAAACCACTGGCAGCAATTGGAGGAGTTAAGAAATACAGGTAATAAGATTGCAGCTGCCATAAACACTCATAAATATGATACCATACAGCTAAGTAGTTTTGTAAATACAAAAAATGGAGAACTACTTGCTATAGCGGAGGGCTGTGCCCTGAGCAACTATCAGTTCTTACGATATAAAAGTGATAAGAAGGACAAAAACACCTTAACAGATATCCTGCTTAATCAGACCTATGTTAAAAAGGAAGAAGCAAACGAATTGCAAATTATAACAGATGCTGTTTACAAAGCACGCAACCTGGTGAATGAGCCTCAATCTTACCTCAATGCAGTAACATTTGCGCAGGAGATGAAAGAACTTGGCAAGAAATCAGGATTTAAAGCAGAAGTATTAAACAAGAAACAAATTGAGGCCTTAAAAATGGGTGGACTCTTAGCGGTTAATATGGGAAGCCAAACACCTCCCACTTTTACAATTATGGAGTGGAAACCTAAAAAAGCGCGCAATAAAAAGCCTATTGTTTTGATTGGAAAAGGTGTAGTGTATGATACAGGAGGTCTAAGCCTGAAACCAACTGCCAACAGTATGGATTACATGAAATGCGATATGGCTGGAGGGGCAACAGTTGCAGCAAGCATGTATGCCATAGCCAAGGCTAATTTAAATTGCCATGTAATAGGTTTGGTGCCCGCAACCGATAATAGACCCGGAGAAAATGCATATGCCCCCGGTGATGTAATTAAAATGTACGATGGCCAAACGGTTGAAATGCTTAACAGTGATGCTGAGGGAAGAATGATTCTTGCAGACGCATTGTCTTATGCTAAAAAATATAAACCAGAACTCGTTCTTGATTTTGCAACACTAACCGGTGCCGCGGCTGCTGCTATTGGACCATATGGCATTGTGTGCATGGGAACAGCAGAAGAGAAACAAAAAGAAAAATTAAAAGATAGTGGCAATAGGGTTTATGAAAGACTGGTCGAGTTCCCATTTTTTGATGAATACGCCAAACTCATTAAAAGCGATATTGCAGATATGAAAAATATTGGAGGCCCGATTGCAGGTGCAATTACCGCAGGAAAATTCTTAGAAAAATTTACCGATTACGCCTGGATGCACTTTGATATTGCAGGACCTTCCTGGAATACAGCAGCCGACAGCTATAGAAGTAAAAACGGAACAGGTGTGGGCGTGCGGCTACTATTTGATTTCATTAAAAACCTTTCAAAATAATTTTAAAGAAGAGAGATGAGTAAACTACCCATTATTGGAATAACGCTTGGTGATGTAAATGGCGTAAGCGTTGAAATAATTATAAAAACATTGCTTGATAACCGTATTACAGAATACTGCACGCCTGTGGTATATGGTTCGCCTAAGATTATTACCTACTGGAAAAAACTGATGGGTCATCATGAGTTTAATCTTTACATAGCAAAAAGTCTTGACCAAATTCATCATAAAAAATCTAATGTTTTGGTTTGTTGGGAAGATGAAGTAGAAATTAAACCCGGAGAATCAACTGAAATCGCGGGTAAGTACGCATTCCGCTCCCTTGAATTGGCAACAAAGGATTTAAAAGAAAATAAAATACATGCATTGGTAACTGCCCCTTTAAACAAGCACAACGTAAATAACCAACTACTGCCATTTAAGGGTCATACAGAGTATCTGGCTCAACAAGCAGGTACGCATGATTACATCATGATGCTCATTCATTCCGATATTAGGGTTGGCTTAGTAACTGCTCATATACCACTTAAAGATGTAGCTCAGGTTCTAAAAACCGAATTGATTTTACGTAAGCTGCGCATTATGAAAAAATCACTTCAGGATGATTTCAGCATCAGCAAACCTAAAATTGCCGTGCTCGGGCTAAATCCGCATGCAGGCGACAATGGCTTATTAGGTAATGAAGATAGAGATATTATTGTTCCTGCCGTTAAAACTGCGCAAGAAGAAGGTATGGTTGTATATGGTCCTTATTCATCAGACGGTTTTTTTGGAGCCAGACAGCATCACAAGTTTGATGCCGTTTTAGCCATGTATCATGATCAGGGTTTAATTCCATTTAAGTATATAGCTTTTGAAGATGGGGTAAATTATACAGCAGGTCTTCCGTTTGTGCGCACTTCACCGGACCACGGCACTGCTTATGGCATAGCGGGTAAAAATCAGGCCAGTGAAGTATCTTTCAGAAATGCCATTTATGCCGCAATAGATATTGTTAGGAGGAAAAATGACAATTTTAAACTAAAGGAAAATCCATTGCCATTTACTCCACTCAGAAAAGAACGGTTTCGCATTGATTTCTAATCAGCCTTAAAGATGCCCAGTAAGATTAAAAAATATGCAACCTCGGCAAACGTATTGCTTAGTTTGTATCTACTGGTTGCAATTATTGCAAGTGCTCATCTGATTTTTTTAGGAAACAAAACCTTTAATGGTCTAAATATCTATAAGCACTACAACAATTTCATCATATTCAGGCAAGCCTTTTTTCATCTTATTCATTCGCAGGATTTATATACACTATATGCTTCAGAACAATATGATCTATTTAAATATAGTCCAACTTTTGCGCTGGCAATGGCACCATTTGCGCTTCTACCCGATTGGGTAAGTTTAATTGTTTGGAATTGCTTTAGCAGTGCATTGCTGTTCTATGCCTTAAAGAAATTCAACTTTGTATCTGATAAAGTGATGGTCTTTGCCCTTTGGTTTGTTTTTCAGGAAAATTTAACTGCCATTCAAAGTGCGCAAACCAATAGCATCATTGCTGCACTGCTGCTCCTTACATTTAATGCATTTGAAAATCAAAAAAAACATTTGGCTGCTTTGTTTATTGTAATTACCGCCTTTATAAAAATATTCGGAGTTATTGCGTTTGTACTACTTTTCCTATATCCCGGCAAATTAAAGTTTATCCGATGGAGCATCATCTGGTCTGTTTTGTTGTTCTTAGCGCCTCTTGTGGTAATACCGCCACAACAGCTCATTTTTCTTTATAAAAGCTGGTGGCATATGCTGCAAAACGACCATAGCATATCCTACGGATTGTCTGTGATGGGTTGGCTTAAAAGCTGGTTTGGAGCTGATCCACCAAAACTATTTATTGTAATAGCAGGTGCTGCGCTCCTTATGCTACCGCTCATAAAAATAAATCAATATGGTCGTATCATTTTTCGTAAAGCCATGCTGGCTTCTATCATGATCTGGGTTATTATTTTTAATCATAAAGCCGAATCTTCCACTTTTATCATTGCAGTGGCAGGCGCAGCAATTTGGTGGTTTAGTATTAAACCAAGTAAGGTATTACTTGCATTAGTTGTATTGCTTTTTATATTTACCTGCCTCTCACCAACCGATTTGTTTCCAAGGGTAATTAGAAAGGAATGGGTAGAGCCGTATGTACTTAAAGTTGTTCCTTGTATTGTACTTTGGTTTGTTATTATAGCGCAAATGATGGGAAATAAATTGACTGAAAGGAACGCTTAAACAACAAACCAGAATTGGCAAATGGGCTTTCTAAAATACATATCTGGCTTCCATTCTGCCAATATGTATGACATCCTGGTTACCGGATTTTCTGCCATCGTAATTTACATTAATCTGCAAGTTACTTCCTAACCTTTGCTGAAAACTGATATTCCAAACCATGTTTTCTCCTGCAGTTAAACCCTGCATCATATCATACCCTAGTGGCGAAGAAATATCACCATCGTACTGCACATTAAAATAGCTGAATTTGGCATTAAGCACACCCTGCTTGGCGGCATTATAGCGCAACTCCAAACCCATCTCCTGATTTACACCTTTTTCACTTCCAAGTTCTGCTTTGTTTGCCCCGGTAAAATAGCTATATAGAACAGTGGCACGGATATTTGAAGTTAGCTGATAAATAATTCTTGGCTTGGCCTCATTAAAGATGTAACTGAAGTTATTTGCGGTAAAAAAGTCTGATGTGTAAGACCTATAGCCAAATTGGTAAGACATGGTAATACCCCAACTGCTCGTAAAATTCCATCTTATATTTCCTCCCTGCTCCCTGCGCTGCCTGCCATCAAAGCCATTTGTCTGAAAAGTTTTATTTCTACTGTCAGTAATATTGAAGTCAAATCCAAAAACAGGATCTGTGCGATTATAAAATAGCGCATTTCTTATTAATGATGCATTTGATACAATAACGCTATCGGTAAAGTTAAACTCAAACGGATTTAGAAATTCTAAATCATCAGAGGAAATAGTTTTTCTATCAAGCTTTAATGCAGTTTGATTATACCACTTTGATAAAAATCTTTTGAATCCGCGCTTGCCAGCCCAAACTGCAGCCGGATTAATATTAAGGGTTTGGTTAAACTGATTGGTTTGCACCCTTATAGATGAATTGGTAGGCAGAAATATCTTAATAAAATTAGCCTGATTTCTTTCGATGCCGGATGCCACCACAAATTCATTTAATCCCTGCAAGCCATCGCGGTTAAAATCGCGCCATACATATACACCCTGCCCAGGAGGAACCTCCAGAAATTGAAAGTCTCTCCTTAACTCATTTCCTTTTCCAACAGCGTAATAGGTATTGGCAGTAAATACACGCTTCAAAAACCCGTAATCATACTCCATACGTATGAGTATTGTATTTTCAGGTTGTAGTTGAATAAGCCCTGTATCACGAATTTGAAATTCACGATAAGTAATATTTGTTGTTAGCCTGTTAGAGTTTTGCTGTGTAAGAAAAATACTGCCATTTAAATTTTTTCCAACTGTACTTGATTTGAACTCACTGCTGCGAGGCAGAAAGTCTTCGCGTTGACTATATTCTATTTTATAGGTGAGTGCACCAGTATCAGTATTGTTCAAATAGAATGTATACTGATTAAAGGCAAAACTTCCTTGCAATAGACTATCTGTTCCTTTGTTAAAACTACTTTGCTCTGTTTCATATCTGATACCCGTAATTATGCGCCAAATTTGCCTGCCATAATCCACTCGGTGCTTCCGGGTTTCATTGCTATACTCAATATTACTTGTTGTATTGCGAGTATCGAGCCACTCTGTTTCTGCTGATAAGTGGTTTTTTTTATGATGCAATTGCATTCCTGCAGATTGCTGCCAACCGGTAAACGCACCTTGCCTATTGTAATAACCCGACTGAAAATAAATATTTCCAGTTTGCTCATGGTTTAATGAGGTGCGAAAAGAAACAATATGCTCTTCATATCCTGTATCAACGGTTTGCGTGTTATTGAGTAATCTGTTCCATGATCTGTCAAACTCTACATTCCTGTAGCGCTCCACATATCTGAATTGCTTATCTACATATTCATGTCCTGCTTCAGTTTTTAAAAACCAGTAATTATTTTCCTTCTGCTGTAATTTCATGGTATGTGTAATGCCTGTTTTTAAGCCATATCCAACATCATCCGCTTTATCCTTATCTGAATAGCGATTTTTATCATAATTGCTTCTGGCAAGTTCAATGCTAATTGTGGTATTTTTTAGCAGCATTAAATCTGTACCCAATAAGAGCATTTGCAAACGCTTTGGGCTAACCAATTGCACCACCGGGGCATAATCACCCTGCTTTATAGCCGCAATTGGTGCTACCCACTTAAAAACCCTACCGTTTGCAGATGATTCCGATTGCACATAATCACCTACACCCTTACCCACAAAACTAAATCTCACCTCAAAAAACTGAGTATCGTTGCCGGCCGTATTTGCATGAACAAACACACCCTGAAACCCAAGTGTGTCAACTTTTCGGTATAATATCTTATTAATGGCAAATACATTGGTAGGCGATTCGCTGGGTGCAAGCGCTTCATTTAGGTTATCTCCTGCTGCTGCTAGTATGCGTTTATTGCTATCGGTAAGATTTTGTAGAAATGGTTGATCCGGATCATCCTGCTCTGTAAAGTAATTGGCACGTATACGGAAACGATTATGACGATATTCGGCATTTGTATGAACTACAGAACGGGCAAAGTTTCTATCGCTATACTGAAACTCGACTACTATGCGGCTATATTGGGTTATAACCCTTCTTGGCATAAATGTAATTTCGCCACTATTGTAATCTATTACATAATCATTTTGTTCTCCCCTAACCAATCGCTGGCCATCAAGATAAACCGCCTCAGTTCCGGAAATAAGAATAATAAATAATTCATTATTAGCACCGCTTAAACGATAAGGCCCCTGATTGCCTTCAATACCCTGAATAACATTTCTTGCAAATCGCCCACGAGATATGGCAGCTTCTCCTCCCAATTGAATAATAGCCTGCTTACCCGATTTTAGCGAGGTATAAAACTGCCCGCCACGTGACTTCTTAAAGTAATTCATGAAATAACTGTTATCCGGTCTTGTCATTTCAAAATCACCAACAGTTAAAACTATTTTATTCTTGCTTAGCCTAATAAATACTTTATCAAAATCTTGCAACTGCTGTGTATTTCCTTCGGGTTGTATGGGATTATTTTCATCACTGATTGCGGCTAAAACATCTATATCATTTTGCAATCGGCCTGCCAATTGCAAATTAAGGTTAGCATTAAGAACCACATTTTGATTATTTCCAAAAGAAAGACCACGAGACAAACTACCATTCATTTTTAAACCATCACGACTAAACAATTCTTCCTGTCGCGAATTGGGTGTATATACAAAAGGATTGCTGATAATTTGAAACTCCGGGTTAATGAGCGAGGTAGATTTGTTTTGATAAACCTGCATGAGAGGATAAACAGATACCCTATAGGAATAATAAAGCAACTGATTACGGTATTGCACAGATGTAATTAATATCGCCTTGGAATAATTTAATTGATAATCAACCCCTTCTTTTAATACTCTATCCTTGGCTTTAAGGCTGAAAGTGCCTTTAACGATTACTGCAGAATCTATTTGGGTTGTATCAGAGCCAATTAGCACTTGCCCAACTCTTTGGGTAAGTAAATGTTGAGCAGGACTTTTTAAAAAGAGCAAGGCTGCAAGCAGCAGAAATAAAAAAGGTTTAACCCGTAATGACATTACTGGAGTTTAGGCAGTTTTATAGTAAATGTTGTACCTTCATCTTTTTGTGTAACAAAAGAAATACTTCCACTTCCGCTTTCTATCATACTTTTAATAATTGGCAGCCCCAAGCCCATTCCACTGATTTTTGTGCTGAAATACGGTTTAAAAATATGAGATGCCTGATCTTCTGTCATACCACTCCCATTGTCTTTTACCTCTACAATACATTCCTGATCTGTTTCATAGGCAAAAATCTGAACCAAGCCTTGCCTGTTTTCCGGAATAGCCTGTAAGGCATTTTTTATCAAATTGGTAATAATTCGATTAAAGTATGACCTGTCGAACCACAATTCGGATTGTACCTTGCAGTTAAATTCCAACTTGGCTTCATCGGTTGTAGCATATAAATCAACCACCTGCTGAATGGCTTCACAAACATCAAGATTCTCAAAGTTGGGTGCAGGCATTTTTGCAAAAGATGAAAATTCATTGGCAAGATCACTTAACGTATCAATTTGCTGTATGAGCAGTTGAGTGGTTCGATTAATTTTATCCCCCAAATCAGCATCATTATTTTTAAATGCACGCTGCAAATGTTGTATGCTAAGCTTCATGGGAGTAAGAGGATTTTTTATTTCATGTGCAATCTGCCGCGCAATCTCTCGCCAAGCACCTTCTCGTTCCGTTTCAGCCAGTTTATGTGCACTTCGCTCCAGTGCCGTAATCATATAATTGTACTGTTTAACAAGTTCGCCAATTTCATCATCGCGTTGCCAAATAATTGGTTCATTGGTTTGCCCCAATTCTGTTTTAGATAGTTTTTGTTGAATTAAGGTAAGAGGATAAGAAATATTTCTTGACACCAAGTATGCAATCACTCCGATAATAATAAACAACACCACATATAAATTGATAAAGCCTACCACAACAGAAGAAATTTCTGCATATAAATCAACCTGCTGATTAAAATATGGCAGCTGCAGGTAGCCAAGCACCTGTGATTTGTTTTTAAATACAGGAGCATAAGCCGCTTCAAAATTAAGTCGAACAATGTTTTCAGATTGAATAAATTGAGACTCCTTGAGCAAACACAAATGATAATAAGCATAGGGATCAATGAGGCCCGCTACTACTCCTTCATCATAAATTTTATAAATACTAGAGGCTATAAGTTCCCCATTTTTATCAAACAAGGAGATATCGGTATCATAAAAGTCGGCAATTTGATTAACTAGCGCCTCCAACTCACCGCTCCTATCCCAACTCATGTCCTTTACTTTCTCATTCTCAAAAGCGAGCACCACATTGCGCATTTTCTTCATCAAGCGTTCCTTTTGCCTATTGTTATACTTCTGTGTGGTGAAGGAAATGGTAAAATAACCACTAAAAATAAGTGTTAGAAATAGAATAAAGATTATGGAAATCTGAATACGGGTTCTGATGTATAAAATTTCAGGTGTTTCAATCATTAAAAGGCGATTGAATATCCGTTGCATCCGCTGTGTTATGCGATTATTAAATAGCTTATGTTTTCTGAAAATACGCGCATTTACCCCAACATAGGCAAAAAGCACAAAGATGAGCGTAACCGTACAGAAAGTAAAAATAAACGAGAATAAACCGATAGACTGAGGCACTATTGCAGATGGCTTACTCACCACGATGGTTAGCGGTTGCTTATCGGTGTAGAGTAAATGCTCGAAATCATTTTCCTCAAAAAACTTATATGTATTCTCACTTTCGCCCCAAGTATTGGTAATACGATATGGATAATCGCCACTCTGGTATACTAGGTTTTTATCTTTATAAACAGCATATGAATACTGCACGTTATTCCTGCGTTTACGGTAGCCTTCAATCAGCAATTCATCAAAACGATTTTCATCCTGGATTAATTTTGGCTTGATATATACATAAAGAAACCCCCTAACATGACCAGCTTGGGTAATAATAAATTTACCCAAATAGGATTTGGCCTCTGCTGTGCTATTAATGTATCTAAAATTACGGTTATTGGATTCAACACTACCCTTGTTATAAATTGCATTAAGCTGGTTAAAACCAAACTCGTTTCTTTGCTTAAAATGATAACCTGCAGAATCAAAATCATAAATGTTTACGTCAAACTTGGAAAGATACCCTGTAAAATAGAGCTGCCGTATGCGTTTCTCAAACTGGGCTTTTATAATTAGCGGATTAATGAAATAATCGCTTACATACTCATCGGCTTTAATTTTTTTCTCAATATTCCTAAGATAAAAATCTGTTGTAATATCGTTTTGGGAAATAAGTTTTACTGCATATAGTTTTCGTGCCTCTTTTTCTTTCTCATCAAGCCAATAATTAATGCAAACAGCTGATGTTCCAGAAATGATAAGTATTACAATAAAATACTGCTGAAATCTGTTAAGTTTAACCTGTATGGATTTAAACGAAATAAATGATGCGTTAAGTAATATTACGACCATTGCCAGAAACCAATCATCACTCGAAAAGAATGCCATTATTATTAAATACGCTACAAATAGCATTGAGAGAATAAGTATAGATCTTCTATCGTATGGTAATCTAGCAATACGGGCAAAATTGCGATTAATAAAGTAAACCGATAGTAGCTGAATGATGGTTACCACCAAGCCTACATAGGTAAAGAAATTGATGGTGAAAAAATTATTGATATCAAAAGATATTTGAGAGTCAACTGTAATACTTTTTATTGAACTGATAACTGCATGGGATGCTAAGAAAGTTAGTACACCATGAGAAAGCACGCTAAAAATATTTGCTCGGCCGGCCTGCACAGAAAGCTTCAGTTGATTACTTCGGTTTTCCAATAGTATCAGATACCATAGAATGATTGCACTGTCTATCAGTAAATCGCCCAATGAAGGAAACCAAATGGAAGACGCATAAACAGATGGATCAAAAAGTTTTAGTCGATAAAGAAAAAAAGGTGCATGATAGAAAATATTCATCCAGCGCAGGTAACCAAACAAGCCAAAAAATGCAATGCCGGTAAGCGATATATATTTTTTAATAAATACCCTGCCTAGCATATGTATTAAAGCAAAAATATATAAGAATAAAAATACCAGAACAGCTACGAGCCATAAAGGCGTATACTTGGCAAACCCAAATATTTGAATTGAAAACAAATACTTCCCAGCCAAACTTGTAACATCATAAAAACCTTCAACAGGTTTGGAAAGAAAGAATGCATCCTTTAAAAAGTCGAGTTCCTTACTGAAATGATTTTCTATGTACTGATTGCGAAATGGATACTCATTTTTTAAGCAATACATAAATACATAGGTGTAAGTGCCTCTTTTCTGACGAAATGTAAAATAGTGTCCGTTTGCAGCAGTAATAAAACCAGCACCTTCACTAATTTTATCTGCAGGGTATTTTAGGTAAATATGATTATCGGTCCATAGGTGCAAAGTGTCATTTTTGAAAATGAATGCACTGATGCCTGTTTCATTTAACTGTTCATTCCACTCTCTCCAGTTACGCTGCAGGTTTGTGGTATCGGCAAAAGTTATTTGAATCAGGTTAATGAACTCAAGTTCCTTATCAATGAGCACCTGCTTAACTCTTGCATATGCGTCAACTAGCTGTGATTCGGTATCCTTGAGGCGGTATTGTTCATACCAAAGTAAGGCTACCAAAATAGGTATAACCAGTACTAACTGAATCCAATATTTTTTAATACTTCTTACCAATACAGGTGTGGTTCTAAATAATTCCTTACGTAATCTTCAATCCCTGCTTCAATATCGGTAAAGGGCCTTGAATAACCGGCTTTACGTAATTTTTGCATATTCGCACAGGTATAATATTGATAGGTATTTCTTATATCCTCCGGAATATCTATATAAGAAATAGTAACATCCTTATTCATAGCATTAAAAATGGCTACAGCAAGATCATTCCATGTTCGGGCAGATCCGGTTCCAAGATTATACAGACCGCTTTGCTTACGATTATGCATAAAGAAGATACAAACATCTGTTAAATCCTTAACGTAAATAAAATCACGCTTCTGCTCACCATCGGCATACTCGGTTCTATGGGATTTAAACAATGTAATTTTACCTGCCTCTTTCACCTGCTGAAAAGCATGTAAGATTACTGATGCCATGCGACCTTTATGGTATTCATTAGGCCCATAAACATTAAAGAACTTTAAACCTGCCCAAAAAAATGGCTTTTGCGGTTGCAGCAAAACCCATTTATCAAATTCATTTTTTGAAATTCCATAGGGATTCATGGGCTTAAGTTGACCCAATACAGTCTCTTCATCATCGTAACCAAAGCTACCATCTCCATAGGTGGCAGCAGATGAGGCATAAACCAAAGGCAGCCCAAATTTTACGCAGCAATTCCAAAGCATTTTAGAAAAATCTAGATTGAGCTCCTTAAAAATACTTTCGTCTTTTTCGGTTGTATCAGTTCTTGCGCCAATATGAAAGACAAACTGCACTAAATTTTCATTTTCCTGCAGCCAAACAAAGAAATCTTTCCGGTTTATTTTCGCCTGGTATTTTTTATTCTCAAGATTTTTAGCACGATCGCTTACACTGAAGTCATCTACTAGAACCAGATCGTAATAACCCAACTCATTTAAATGAGCAATCAAACAACTGCCTATAAAACCTTCAGCTCCTGTAATTACTATCATTTTTATTAGCTTATGCGTTCAAAAATAGCGATTCTGACATTATTTGCCCTTAAAAGTGAAAAGCCAATAAGTATTCTTATATTTGCCACTCGATTTTTACTCGGATGAACAATCGTAAAAAAACCGTTTATATCACCCGCAAGGAGCACTTTAATGCTGCTCACCGCCTTTACAATCCAAACTGGACTGATGAACAGAATGAAGCATTTTTTGGCAAATGTGCCAATAAGCATTTTCATGGGCATAATTTTGATATTTACGTAACGGTAAAAGGAGAAGCTGACCCTGAAACCGGAATGGTGCTTGATTTGAAGAAACTAAAAAGGCTCATGCATACCTATATCATTGATAAACTAGACCACCAAAATATCAATGAAGATGTAGACTTTATGAAAGGCAAGTTGGCATCCATAGAAAATCTAGTGATTGAAATTTGGAATCAGCTGGAGCCCCATATTGACAGAGGTCAATTACATTGTATTAAACTCTATGAAACCGAAAGACAATTTGTAGAGTATTATGGAGAGTAAGTGAGGTATATCAACATAAATTGAAGTATTGTGATAAGGTCAGGTTTTTTTTATTATCTAAATCAGTATATTTGATTCATAAAGTATAACCCACATGAAGATTATTCAGGTACTAATTTCATTGATAATTATTGCTTGTCTTTCTGCCTGCAGCAGTTCAATTACAAATGTTTACGACTACTACATTAAAAATAATGTAGAAAGGCATAGCTACGGACAAACCACCGAAAGCAAGACAAAACTGCTCTACAGAAAACAAGAATCAGTAAAGAAATCGCAATTAGAACTGGTTGCATTTAGTCAAGATAGTGCCAAATACTTGGTAATTGGATCACACAAAGTTGCCAAACCATTTATGATGTATGATAGTCTTTATCATTTTGACGTTACTGATTTATATAATCGTGTAAGAGGGAATGACTTTATCAGACAATTAGGCGACTTATCGATTTTTTTTGCCCACATCCCTGCCGAAAATTGTGATATGTTTCTTGCTAATTGGTCTGCTATAAAAAACAGATACATGAAAGCTAAACCCAATTCCGGTGAGGTGGTTTATATAGATTATTCATTTGCACATGGTATTTATCTAAGTTTCCCTAAAATATTGAACCAAAGTGAGCCCTTATCTTGCGATATTTGGGTTGGTAAGCGCAAACATACCATCTCTATGAACGATTTTATTAAAGCTCTAGAAGATTTAAAAGCATTTAGATAAATCTTACCTTCCTGTCGATTTTTTCCGGTGCTAGTCTCTTTAAGCATCCTTACCATTGATGGATATTCCTACTAAAAATACTTAATACCTATTGAATGAAAGCATATGTTTTCCCGGGTCAAGGCTCGCAGTTTACGGGCATGGGCAAAGAGTTATTTGAAAGTAACAAACAGGCAAACGAGTTATTTGCGCAGGCAAATGAATTGCTTGGGTTTAGCATTACTGATCTAATGTTTAATGGCTCAGAAGAAGAGTTGAAACAAACAAAAGTAACCCAGCCTGCTATTTTTATTCATTCAGTAATTAAAGCACTTACTGCAGGTGAATACTTTAGACCTGATATGGTTGCAGGTCACTCTCTTGGGGAGTTCTCTGCGTTGGTAGCAAATAAAACCCTAACCTATTCAGACGGACTCATGCTTGTTTATAAACGTGCACTGGCTATGCAACAAGCATGTGAAATACAGCCATCTACTATGGCAGCTGTTTTGGGTTTAGATGATTCGAAAGTTGAAGAGATCTGTGCATCCATAACGGATGATGTGGTTGTAGCTGCAAATTATAATTGTCCGGGGCAGCTTGTAATATCCGGAAGTATAAATGGGATTAATGTAGCCTGCGAACTGCTAAAAGCGGCTGGTGCCAAAAGAGCCCTTGTCCTACCGGTTGGCGGGGCATTTCATTCTCCATTAATGGAACCTGCAAGGCTAGAACTGCAGGAAGCAATTCTTTCTACAATTTTTTCTGCTCCTGTTTGCCCAATCTACCAAAATGTAACTGCCAAAGCAGAAACAGATATATCAGCCATTAAACAAAATCTAATTGCACAACTTACCGCACCAGTTAAATGGACCCAAAGTGTGCAGCAGATGGTTGCAGACGGAGCAACTGAATTTATTGAATGTGGCCCTGGAAATGTGCTGCAAGGTCTGGTTAAGAAAATTCATAAAGAGGCAGTAACTGCTGCGTTATAAAGAAGAAAATGATTACATAACAAGAAAGCCACCCGTGAAGGTGGCTTTTTCATTAATAAATATATTTAAAATGATTTCCAGGGTAATATGCATTCTTACCCAACTCCTCTTCTATTCTAATAAGTTGATTGTATTTTGCAATTCTATCCGTACGGCTTGCACTTCCTGTTTTTATTTGTCCGCTGTTTAATGCTACTGCCAAATCAGCAATAGTAGTATCTTCTGTCTCTCCGCTTCTATGGCTCATAATATTTGTATATGCATTTCTTGTCGCCAAGTTTACTGCATCAATGGTTTCTGTTAGTGAGCCAATTTGATTTACTTTAACCAGTATAGAGTTGGCTACGCCTTTTTCAATGCCTTTTGCCAGACGCTTGCTGTTTGTCACAAACAAATCATCTCCTACCAGTTGCACTTTGCTTCCTATAGCAGTAGTTAATTCCACCCAACCTTTCCAGTCATCTTCGGCCATTCCATCTTCAATAGATATAATCGGATATTTGTTTGTCCATTCTTTCCAGTATGCCACCATTCCGGCAGAATCCATCTCACGCTTATCAGATTTTTTAAACTTGTAGACACCCGTCTTCTCATCATAAAACTCGGTTGTGGCCGCATCCATTGCTATATAAATATCCTTGCCGGGCTTGTATCCTGCTTCCTCTATTGCCTTTAAAACTGTTTCTATAGCTTCCTCATTGGATGGGATATTTGGAGCAAAGCCTCCTTCATCTCCTACATTCGTACTGTATCCTTTTTTCTTAAGCACAGCTTTCAGCTGATGGAATACTTCAGTACCCATACGCAAAGCCTCACTAAATGAATCAGCCTTTACAGGCATTATCATAAATTCCTGAAAATCGATTGAATTGTCCGCATGGGCACCACCATTTAATATATTCATTAAAGGTATTGGTAATGTATTGGCATTTACCCCACCAACATAACGATAAAGGGGCATGTTGCTCTCTACTGCTGCTGCCTTAGCGCAAGCCAATGACACTGCAAGAACCGCATTGGCCCCCAGTTTTGTTTTATTATCAGTACCATCAAGCTTCAACATCTGACGATCAATTTCGTTCTGCTCAAACACATCCATACCAATTAACCTATTAGCAATCTCCTTGTTCACATTCTCAACTGCCTTAAGCACGCCTTTACCCAAATACACATTTTTATCACCATCACGAAGCTCTGCAGCCTCATGAGCACCCGTTGATGCCCCTGAAGGAACAGCGGCACGGCCAAGTGAACCGCCTTCTGTGATAACTTCTGCCTCTACTGTTGGATTACCTCTAGAATCGAGGATTTGTCTTGCATGAATATTGATTATTTGACTCATGATATAATGAATTTATTTGGTTGCCTTAACTTTAAGTTCCCAGGTATAAATAACAGGACTCGCATAATGATATCCGCTACTATTTACGCTATTCCAGAACCGTTTATTAAGGCGATAAAGGTATTGAAAAAATTGCTTAAACAAACGCTTTAAAGGCGGCTTATCAAGCAAGTCATTGGGGTCTAAAAATTCTACTTTGGTAAATCCTGCCGACTTTAATACATACAACAAACTGCCTGCAGTAAATAGGGTATGATGTGTAAAATCTTCCCACATCCAATAGCTATGATTAGGGCTTTGCCCATTAGGTACCATCAGAACCAGCGCACCATCTGTGCGCAACATTTGAGAAATTGACTTAAGCACGTTAAAGATTGACTCTTTCGTTAAGTGTTCCAATACATGGCTCATTATTATCAAATCAAACTTATCTTGGTGCCTAGATGCATATAATTCTATATCTCCACATTGCTCCACTGATAAACTTAACTGCTCTTTGCAATAGGCTACAGCTTCCGGCAATAACTCTAGCCCTTTAAGACTTGTGAAACCTTGTTTTTTTAAAGCAAACAGCATTTGCCCAAATCCGCACCCGATATCTAAAATACTTGCTTCTTTGTTTAGAGGCAGAATTTGTTGAAGATACTTTGGAATCTTATATGACGCATAGGTGGATAAATCAACCCCTCGATTGGTAAAATAATTCAGATAGAGACTATTGGTTGAAGCCATTAAATCAGGCATTCATCAGTTTTACAAAATCATCAAAGAGATAACGGCTGTCATGTGGGCCCGGTGCTGCTTCTGGATGGTATTGCACAGAGAAGGCTTTTTTATTCTTCAATCGAATGCCTTCAATGGTTTGGTCGTTTAGATTAATATGAGTTACCTCAATATCTTTATTGTTTTTGACATCATCTACATTAACAGAGAAACCATGATTTTGCGAGGTAATTTCACAGTGCCCTGTTATTACATTTTTAACAGGATGATTCAATCCCCTGTGGCCGTTATGCATTTTGAATGTTGAAATTCCATTAGCCTCAGCCAAAACCTGATGTCCTAAGCAAATACCAAACAATGGCACTTTACTAGCTAAAATTTCCTTAACCGTCTTTACTGCATAATCCATTGCTGCCGGGTCACCAGGGCCATTTGAAATCATGAATCCATCCGGTTTAAATTTCATCATTTCAGCCAGTGATGTTTTTCCATTAAAAACACCCAAGTAACAATTTCTTTCGGCAAGACTACGCAGAATATTTTTCTTTACGCCCAAATCAAGCACTGCTACGCGCTTGGACGCTGCATCGTTACCCATAAAATAAGTTTGTGTGGTAGACACATGTGAAGAAAGCTCAAGGCCAGCCATGGAAGGAACATTGGCCAACTCTGCTTTTAATTCTTCCACACTTTTATTTTCTGAGGAGATAATAGCATTCATTGCACCTTTGCTTCGCACATGCCTCACAATTTGTCTTGTATCGATGTCAGAAATCCCTACAATATTCTGTGTTGCAAAATAATCTTCCACCGTCATTCCGGCCATTTTGCGTGAGAAAGGAACATTAAACTGCTTGCACACCAAACCGGCAATTTTTATCGAGTCAGACTCTACTTCATCAGTGTGAATTCCATAGTTTCCAATGTGTACATTGGTTTGAACTAGGATTTGACCAAAATAAGAAGGGTCTGTAAATACTTCCTGGTATCCTGTCATTCCGGTGTTGAAACAGATTTCTCCAGTGGTAGTACCAATTTTTCCAATAGATGTTCCGATAAAAACGGTTCCGTCTGCAAGAACCAGCGTGGCAGGAAATTTAATTTGCTTGTCCAATGTAGGTTAGATTTTGGCAAAGATAAACTTTCCCTGCTTTTTGCTACATTCAAGTTATAAACAGGTAATTATATTACAAATGCCAACTATATCGATTTATTTAAGCCTGAGCAGTAGGTCCACCAAAATTCATAGGAATTGGTGGAAAACCATCTCCTATATTTATCTCACCATGCATTTCCTCGTACTTATTGATATTATCTCCTAATGCCATCAATAAGCGTTTGGCGTGCTCAGGAGTTAAGATAATGCGGGATTTAACCTTTGCCTTAGGCACGCCCGGCATAATCCTTATAAAGTCTACAACAAACTCTGCATTAGAATGAGTAATAATAGCAAGATTTGAGTATACACCTTCAGCAATTTCTTCACTTAACTCAATATTAATTTGATTTGGATTCTGGTTTTCCATATTATTTTCTTTCAGAGTCAAAAGTAGTAAATGGTTTTGTAATTATTGGCAATCCAACTGTTCAATTCATAAATTTGAATACTCATAAACAATGAATAAAACTAACATAGGCTTTACCTCCTTACTTATAATTGCATTTATTTTCAGCGCTTGCCAGCAACGTTATTGGTACCGAATGAAATTTGATTTCTGGAAAAAACCGGATAAAGGTAGCTGTAGGGTGTATATTGAAAACCATGCGCAGCATCTATTAAAAGCAGAGTTTGATGCCTATCTGCAGCAGGAATGCGAGAAACGAATGAAAAAAAACAATTATGTAATATCCGGGAAAGACTCCACTGACTTTGTACTACATCTTATCATATCTTCAGATACACTAATAGGAAGTGGCACCGGGCAAACCACAAAGGCAAGCAGCGATGAAATAAGTTACTACAGCTACAATCGCAAACAAATAAAGCAACTGCTATTCACTGTTATGCTTAAGGAAGGTAAAAAACAAAATATAAAATGGGTGGGAAAAGCGGAATTGTATTATATGGATGATGAAATCAGAGATATGGGGAGAAGTATTGGTTTGGTTAATGCTCTGATTAAACAAAACCAATAACTCATAAAAAAAGCTGCCCCTTTCGAGGCAGCTTTCATTTTATTCATTGGTAGAATATTTACGCTTTTGCTGTTTCAGCTTTTGATGCCATTAAAGCCTCATACTCTTCGCGCGATCCAACAATCAGTTTTTCATAATCACGCATACCGGTACCGGCAGGTATCTGATGTCCAACAATCACATTTTCTTTAATACCCAACATCTGATCTACTTTGCCAGATATGGCAGCCTCATTAAGCACCTTGGTTGTTTCCTGGAAAGAAGCCGCACTCAAGAAGCTATGTGTACCTAATGATGCACGGGTAATACCCTGAATAACCTGACTTGCTGTTGCAGGAACAGCATCGCGAACCTGCACGAGTTTTTTGTCCTGACGTTTCAGCATGGAGTTTTCATCTCGTAATCTGCGAACATGCACGATCTGACCAGCTTTCAAAGAAGCTGAATCCCCTGAATCGGTAACAACTTTCTTGTCATAAATCCAGTCATTTGTTCTCTTGAATGACCATCTGTCAACATTCTCTCCTTCCAAAAACAAGGTATCTCCCGGATCTTCAACTTCCAATTTTTGCATCATTTGACGAACAATAATTTCAATATGTTTATCATTGATTTTTACACCCTGTAGTCGATATACTTCCTGAATACCATTCAATATATATCGCTGAACAGCTGAAGGACCTTCAATACGCAGAATATCCTGCGGACTAATAGAACCATCTGATAACGGAGAACCGGCTTTTACGAAATCATTTTCCTGAACAAGGATGTGTTTTGATAAAGAAACTAGATATTTCTTTTGCTCACCATCTCTTGATGTAATAATTACTTCACGGTTACCACGCTTAATGCCACCAAAACTCACCACACCGTCAATTTCAGTTACAACTGCAGGGTTTGATGGGTTACGTGCTTCAAACAATTCGGTTACGCGAGGTAAACCACCAGTAATATCTCGGGTTTTACCAACCACGCGAGGTATCTTAACCAAAATTTCACCCGCTTTAATTGAATGCCCTTCTTCTACAATAATATGGGCACCTACAGGCATGTTGTATTCTTTAATTGGTTTGCGCTTGCCATCCATAATCACAATGGAAGGAATCTTGGTTTTGTCTTTCGACTCAATGATTACTTTTTCCTTGTGCCCGGTTTGCTCATCCGATTCTTCCTTGTAAGTCACATTCTCAATAATATTTTCGAATGCAATCTTACCGGCAAATTCAGAAATGATTACCGCATTATATGGATCCCATGTACAGATACGCTCGCCTTTGGCAATTTTCTGTCCGTTTTGAACAAACAGATGTGCACCATAAGGAATATTAACAGTAATAATTGGCTGACGGGTGTTTTCATCCAAAATACGGATTTCACCCTGACGACCCAGTACCACTTCTGCTTTTCCATCATCCGTATTCAAGACGGTTGTTCTAATTTCTTCAAACTCTAGTATACCTCCGAATTTTGCATTCATTTGCGACTCAGAAGCGATATTAGATGCAGTACCACCCACGTGAAATGTACGAAGTGTTAACTGCGTTCCAGGTTCACCGATAGATTGAGCTGCGATTACACCTGCTGCATCTCCGCGTTGAGCCATTCTTCCTGAAGCAAGGTTTCTTCCGTAACATTTACCACAAATACCCAATTGGGTTTCGCATGTAAGCGCTGAACGTATTTCTATTTGCTCTATTGGTGAAACCTCAATTTTACCGGCTATTTCCTCAGTAATTTCATCACCTGAGTGACAGATAAGTTCACCAGAAAGTGGATCATATACATCATGTAAACTGGTACGACCCAAAATACGCTCGTACAATGTTTCAACTACCTCTTCATTGTCTTTCAATGCAGACATCATAATACCACGCAACGTTCCGCAATCTTCTTCATTTACAACTACGTCCTGCGCCACATCATGCAACCTACGTGTTAAGTAACCGGCATCCGCAGTTTTCAAAGCAGTATCAGCAAGACCTTTACGCGCACCGTGTGTAGAAATAAAGTATTCAATTACCGAAAGACCTTCTTTAAAGTTTGAAAGGATTGGATTTTCAATAATCTCACCGGTTCCACCAGAAAGATTTTTCTGCGGTTTAGCCATCAATCCCCTCATACCACCCAACTGACGAATTTGCTCCTTGGAACCACGAGCTCCTGAGTCAAGCATCATATAGATTGGATTAAATCCTTGCTGGTCTTCTTTTAATTGTTTTAACAAGGTATCGGCCAAACGTGAGTTAATACGTGTCCAGATATCGATAACCTGGTTGTAACGCTCATTGTTTGTAATAAAACCATTATTGTAATTGCTCCATATTTCTTCAACCTCTGCCATTGCCTGCTTCACAAATTTTTCCTTTTCGGCAGGAATCATTACATATGACAAGTTAAATGAAAGTCCACCTCTGAATGCGTAGTGATAACCTAAATCTTTGATATCATCAAGGAACCTTGCAGCACGATCCATGCCGCTTATACGGATTACGTTACCAATAATATCGCGAAGATTTTTCTTGGTTAAAGTTTCATTGATATAACCAAAATCAGCAGGAACTACCTGATTAAAGATAATACGACCGAGGGTTGTATCTATGAGTTTAGAAACCAACTTGCCATCTTCTTTAACCATTACACGGCATTTAACCAATGCATGCAAATCAACTTTTCTTTCATTGAAAGCTATAATGGCTTCTTCAGGAGAATAAAAAGTTAAGCCTTCTCCTTTTACTACATGCTCCTTAACCGATTTACGGCCTTTGGTAATGTAGTAAAGACCCAACACCATGTCCTGAGATGGCACTGCAATTGGTGCACCATTGGCAGGATTCAAGATATTGTGTGAGGCTAGCATTAATACTTGCGCTTCAAGAATTGCTGCATTACCAAGTGGCACGTGAACAGCCATCTGGTCACCGTCAAAGTCGGCATTAAAACCTGTACAAACGAGTGGGTGTAACTGAATGGCTTTACCTTCTACAAGCTTAGGTTGGAAAGATTGAATACCCAACCTGTGAAGTGTAGGAGCTCGGTTGAGCAACACAGGATGGCCTTTTAAAATATTTTCAAGTATATCCCAGATTACAGCCTCTTTTCTATCTACCAGTTTCTTAGCAGATTTCACTGTTTTTACAATACCACGTTCTAGTAATTTACGAATAATAAAAGGTTTAAATAACTCAGCTGCCATGTTTTTAGGTATTCCGCACTCGTGTAATTTGAGATTTGGACCTACCACAATTACAGAACGACCTGAATAATCAACACGCTTACCAAGTAAGTTTTGTCGGAAACGTCCCTGCTTTCCTTTAAGCATATCACTTAAAGATTTAAGAGGGCGATTACCTTCTGTTTTTACAGCACTTACACGTCTAGTATTATCAAATAATGAATCAACGGCTTCCTGTAACATACGTTTTTCATTACGTAAGATTACTTCAGGAGCTTTGATTTCCATCAGGCGTTTTAAACGATTGTTACGGATGATTACCCTGCGATACAAATCATTCAAATCTGAAGTTGCAAAACGACCACCTTCCAAAGGCACAAGCGGACGTAATTCAGGAGGAATTACCGGAAGAATTTTTACAACCATCCACTCAGGACGATTTTCACCATGCTGTTGTGAAGCACGGAATCCTTCAATTACTTTCAGGCGTTTTAATGCTTCCTGTTTACGTTGCTGCGATGTTTCATTCTGAGCCTTGTGTCTTAAATCATAAGACAAGGTATCAAGGTTTATGCGCGATAACAAGAACCACAATGCATCACCGCCCATTTTAGCGATAAATTTATTAGGATCTTCATCATCCAGATGTTGGTTTTCTTTAGGAAGTGAGTCCAGAATATCCAGATACTCTTCTTCCGTTAATAAATCATACATCTGCACGCCATCAGCATTTTTAATACCTGGCTGGCATACTACGTAGCGCTCATAATAAACGACCATGTCGAGTTTCTTTGTAGGAATACCCAACAGGTAACCAATTTTATTTGGCAGTGATCGGAAATACCAGATATGTGCTACAGGTACGACCAGGTTAATGTGACCAATACGCTCACGTCTTACTTTCTTCTCTGTAACCTCAACACCGCAACGATCACAAACGATGCCCTTGTAGCGAATACGTTTATACTTACCGCAATGGCATTCGTAATCTTTTATAGGACCAAATATTCTTTCGCAAAACAAGCCGCCCATTTCAGGTTTGAATGAACGATAGTTGATTGTTTCAGGTTTGGTCACTTCACCATGTGATTTTTGCAAAATAGATTCAGGCGATGCCAGACCTATTCTGATTTTGGTGAAATTACTTTTGATCTTTTGATCTTTTCTAGACATATAATTATGTTCTTAACTTTTATTGAATGTGTTGCCTTAACTGTTGAAGCATTACTCCAACGTGATATCTAAACCTAAACCTCTCATCTCATGAACCAATACATTGAATGATTCAGGTATGCCAGGCTGTGGTAGGTTATCACCTTTTACAATAGCTTCATAAGTTTTTGCACGACCGATGATGTCGTCTGACTTAACGGTAAGTATCTCCTGAAGAATATTGGCTGCGCCAAATGCCTCCAGAGCCCATACCTCCATCTCACCAAAACGCTGGCCACCAAACTGCGCTTTACCACCCAACGGCTGCTGCGTGATAAGTGAGTATGGCCCGATAGAGCGTGCGTGCATTTTATCATCAACCATGTGGCCCAGTTTAAGCATGTAAATTATTCCAACTGTTACCGGCTGATGGAAACGCTCACCTGATAATCCATCGTGCAAATAAGTTTTGCCATATTCTGGAATACCGGCCTTGTGGCAGTATTCGAGAACCTGATCATCGGAAGCACCGTCAAAAATCGGTGTAGCAAATTTTACGCCCAATTCCTTACCGGCCCAACCCAAAACTGTTTCATAAATCTGACCCAAATTCATACGTGATGGTACACCTAATGGATTCAGAACAATATCTACAGGAGTTCCGTCTTCCATAAACGGTAGGTCTTCATCACGAACAATGCGTGCTACAATACCTTTGTTTCCGTGGCGTCCGGCCATTTTATCACCAACTTTTAACTTGCGTTTGTTAGCTACATAGACCTTAGCCATTTTAAGAATGCCTGTTGGCAGCTCATCACCAACCAAAACAGCAAATTCTTTGCGTTTAAAGTCAGCTATTTCTTGGTTAAGTCTATTTTTATAGTTAGCTAAAATAAGGCGCACCAATTCATTTTTATCTGCATCGGTTGTCCAATTGTTGGCATTAATATGGGTAAAATCAATGTCGTTAAGATTCTTCATGGTAAACTTAGTTCCTTTCGGAATCAGCTCCTCATTGTATACATTGAATACGCCCTGAGATGTTTTACCTGAAAGGACAGAGAAAAGTTTTTCTACCAGCGTAGATTTAATTTCTTTAACCTGTTTTTCATGCTCATCCTGCAACTTAGAAACACGTGCTTTCTCTTCTTGCTTGGTGAGTTTTTCTTTCTTTGCTCTAGAGAATAACTTTTTATCAATTACCACACCTGATGATGATGGTGGTGCCTTTAATGATGCATCTTTTACATCACCAGCTTTATCACCAAAAATGGCGCGAAGTAATTTCTCTTCAGGTGAAGGTTCGGTTTCTCCTTTCGGTGTGATTTTTCCAATCAGAATATCTCCTTCGCTAACTTCACAACCTACACGAATTAAACCATTCTCATCTAGATTTTTGGTTGCTTCCTCGCTTACGTTTGGAATATCATTGGTTAGTTCTTCCTCTCCACGCTTGGTGTCACGAACTTCAAGTTCAAATTCTGTAACATGGATAGAAGTGAAAATATCTTCTTTAACAACACGCTCAGAAATAACAATCGCATCTTCAAAGTTAAATCCTTGCCAAGGCATGAAAGCAACCTTAAGGTTACGTCCCAATGCGAGTTCTCCTCCTTCGGTAGCATAACCTTCGCATAAAACCTGACCTTTTTCAACCCTATCACCTTTACGAACAATTGGCTTAAGGTTTATACAGGTATTTTGATTGGTTCTGCGGAATTTTATGAGGTTATACGATTTGGAATCATTACCGAAGTTTACAAGTTTGTCGGTTTCAGATTGTTCATAACGTACCCTGATTTCATTGGCATCTACGAATTCAACAACCCCTTTACGTTCAGCCACGATAAGTGTACGAGAATCTCTGGCCACACGGCCCTCAAGTCCTGTTCCTACAATTGGAGCCTGCGGACGCAACAATGGCACTGCCTGGCGTTGCATGTTTGAACCCATCAGCGCACGGTTTGCATCGTTGTGCTCAAGAAATGGAATCATAGACGCTGCGATGGATACAATCTGATTTGGAGCAATATCCATGAAATCAAGTTTCTCCGGTTCAAGCATCGGGAAGTCGCCTTCATAACGTGCCTTTATACGATCTTCTTTAAAATTACCTTTATCATCATAAGCAGCATCAGACTGAGCAATGGTTTTTCCATCTTCATCTTCCGCACTTAAATAAGTTACAGGATCATTAACCATTACCTTTCCGTTAGTAACTTTAAGGTAGGGCGTTTCAATGAAGCCCATGCCATTAATTTTTGCATGAACACACAGTGAAGAAATCAAACCGATGTTCGGGCCCTCAGGTGTTTCAATAGTACATAAACGACCATAGTGGGTATAATGCACGTCACGTACCTCAAATCCGGCACGATCACGACTTAAACCACCCGGACCAAGGGCACTCATTCTGCGCTTATGTGTTATTTCAGCCAAAGGATTGGTTTGATCCATAAACTGAGATAACTGGTTGGTTCCAAAAAACGAATTGATTACTGATGATAATGTTTTGGCATTGATAAGGTCAGTTGGTGTGAAAACCTCGTTGTCGCGGATATTCATACGCTCACGGATGGTACGAGCCATACGAGCCAAACCTACACCAAACTGAGAATATAATTGTTCTCCAACAGTACGCACACGTCTGTTAGACAAGTGGTCAATATCATCAACATCTGCACGAGAATTTGATAACTCGATAAGATATTTAATAATGGCTACAATATCATCTTTGGTTAACACACGTACTTCACTAGAAGTAGTACGTTCCAATTTACGATTAATTCTATAACGACCAACTTCTCCTAAGTCATAACGCTTATCAGAGAAGAATAATTTATCAATTACACCACGCGCAGTTTCTTCATCCGGTGGATCTGCATTACGCAACTGGCGATAAATATGCTCATGTGCTTCTTTACCGCTGTTTGCTGTATCTTTCTGAAGTGTGTTTAGAATGATAGCGAAATCATTGTGGCTAGACTCATTTTTGTGCAACAGTATGGTTTTAACATCTGCGTCAACAATTAAATCTATATGGTTATCTTCCAGAATGGTATCGCGCTCTATGATTACCTCATTACGCTCAATAGATACAACCTCACCTGTGTCTTCATCCACAAAATCTTCAACCCAAGTTTTGAGAACACGCGCAGCGAGTTTGCGACCGAGTACTTTCTTCAAACCGGACTTGCTCACTTTTACCTCTTCGGCAAGGTCAAACAGGTTCAGAATATCTTTATCTGTTTCATAACCTATTGCACGAAGCAAGGTGGTGACAGGGAACTTTTTCTTACGATCAATGTATGCATACATCACATTGTTGACATCTGTTGCAAACTCAATCCATGAACCTTTGAACGGAATTACACGGGCTGAATATAATTTGGTACCGTTAGTGTGGTATGACTGTCCAAAGAATACACCTGGTGAACGATGCAATTGCGATACAATAACACGCTCAGCTCCATTAATAACGAAGGTTCCGCTAGGGGTCATGTATGGAATAGTACCTAGGTACACATCTTGAACAATTGTTTGAAAATCCTCATGCTCCGGGTCGTTGCACGATAAGCGTAATTTTGCCTTAAGCGGCACACTATAAGTTAACCCCCTTTCAATACACTCATCAATAGAGTAGCGCGGTGGATCAACAAAATAATCGAGAAACTCGAGTACGAAAATATTACGTGTATCGGATATCGGAAAATTCTCCTGAAATACTTTGAAGAGTCCTTCGTTTTCACGACTCTCAGAAGTGGTATCCAACTGAAAGAACTCACGGAAAGACTCTAATTGTACATCTAGAAAATCGGGATAATCGATTACTTTTTTTACTGAGGTGAAATTAATTCTTTCACCTACATTTACTTGTTTATTAGCCAAGGGATTATTGGTTTAAAACTGACTAAAAATATATATCAATCCTATAAAATAGAAATTTGACCCACGGCCTTGGCCGGGGTCAAATTAAAAAGAAAAGCTGAGAACCAATTACTTAAGTTCAACCTCAGCTCCGGCTTCGGTAAGCTTAGCCTTCAGATCTTCAGCAGTAGCTTTATCCACACCTTCTTTAATAGGTTTTGGAGCGCCATCTACTAGTTCTTTGGCTTCTTTCAAACCAAGTCCGGTAAGATCTTTTACAACTTTTACTACGTTTAATTTTGCAGCGCCAGCGCTTTTCAAAATAACGTCAAAAGTTGATTTTTCTGCAGCAGGTGCAGCAGCACCGCCACCAGCAGCAGGAGCAGCAACGGCAACTGCAGCAGCTGCAGGCTCGATACCATACTCGTCTTTAAGGATTGTTGCTAACTCATTTACTTCTTTTACTGACAAGTTTACCAACTGTTCAGCAAACGCTTTTAAATCTGCCATTTTAGTTAAAATTTAATTGTTATTAATTGTTGTTGAATTTGATTTTGTGGATCTATAAATTTATTCCGGTCTTTCTGATAATGTTTTAACAATACCTGCAAGTTTACCACCGCTGCTTTGCAAAGCAGAGATAACATTCTTGGCAGGAGATTGCAGCAATCCTATGATTTCGCCAATGAGTTCATTCTTGCTCTTCAGTGCAATCAGTGAATCAAGCTGATTGTCTCCGATATAGATATCAGTATCGATGTAAGCACCTTTAAGTTCAGGTTTCTTGCCATCTTTTCTGAATTCTTTAATGATTTTTGCTGCGCTTTTACTGTCTTGAGCAAATAACAGTGCTGTGTTACCTTTAAGTGTATCAACCAAGGCTCCGAAATTTTTATCGGTGCGCTCAATAGCTTTTTCTATTAAAGTATTTTTAGCTACTTCCATTTCAATTCCATCTTTAAAAAATGCTCTTCTCAGATCACTTGTCTTTTGCGCATTTAAAGATGATACATCAGTTACGTAGATGTATTTAAACTCATTCAGCTTCTGCGTGAGTTGTTCTATTATTTCACCTTTTTGTTCTTTTTTCATAACTGATCAGAATTAAATACCCGGTATTGATTTGGTATCAACAGCTATTCCAGGGCTCATTGTACTGGAGATACTAACACCTTTGAGGTATGTACCCTTTGCTGAAGATGGTTTAAGTTTAACGATTGTTTGTATAAGTTCAAGCGCATTGTCATAAAGTTTTTCAGGGGCAAATGAGGCTTTACCAATAGAGGTATGAATTGCTCCTTCTTTATCAACTTTAAAATCTATTTTACCCGCCTTAACTTCTCTTACTACTTTACCAATTTCGGTAGAAACAGTTCCTGACTTAGGATTTGGCATCAAGTTACGTGGTCCTAAAATTTTACCAAGTTTACCCAACTTAGCCATAACGTTTGGCTGAGTAACAATTATATCAATATCGGTCCAGCCTTGTTCAATTTTTTGGATAAATTCATCCAAACCAACAAAATCTGCTCCGGCATCTTTTGCTTCTGCTTCTTTGTCGGGAGTTACAAGTGCTAACACACGAACTGTTTTTCCTGTTCCGTGAGGTAAAGATACCACACCACGAACCATTTGGTTGGCTTTCTTAGGATCAACACCTAGGCGGATGTCGATATCAACCGAAGAATCAAACTTGGTGTAAGAAATGTCTTTCACCAGTTTTGAAGCTTCAGTTAAGGCATAATGCTTATTTGCATCAACCTTCTTCAGCGCCTCTTTTCTTTTTTTAGATATTTTGACCATTGCTAATTACTTTTTACTTTTTAACTTCAAACGGGGCATCTCCGGTTACGTTAATACCCATACTTCTTGCGGTTCCGGCAACCATCTTCATTGCTGATTCAACTTTAAAGCAGTTCATGTCCTGCATTTTTTCTTCAGCTATTTTTCTGATTTGGTCCCAGTTTACTGAACCGGCTTTCTTACGATTGGATTCTGCAGAACCTTTCTGCAATTTGGTTACTTCAAGCAACTGCGCTGCAACCGGTGGGGTTTTAATAACAAAGTCGAAAGACTTATCACTATAAACCGAAATAACTACCGGCAATACTTTGCCTGCCTTCTCTTGCGTGCGGGCATTAAATTGCTTGCAAAACTCCATAATGTTTACACCCTTTGAACCAAGGGCAGGACCAATTGGAGGTGCAGGGTTAGCTGCGCCACCTTTGATCTGGAGTTTAATAAATCCTGTTAGTTCTTTAGCCATTGTATTATATTATTAACTTTCTTTTTCTACTTGCACAAAGTTGAGTTCAAGTGGTGTTCTTCTTCCAAAAATTTTAACCATTACTTTCAACTTTTTCTTGTCCTCCATTACCTCTTCAATTACCCCACTAAAACCACTGAAAGGACCATCTATTACTTTTACTGATTCATTTATTATAAAAGGTTCAGCCATCAACTCACCTTGTTCAGCCATTTCATCTACTGTACCTAAAATTCTATTAACTTCAGCCTGACGCAGAGGTGTTGGAGTTGATTTACCTCCTAGAAACCCAACTACACCATTTATAGATTCTATGATATGAGGAACCTCTCCTGTTAATTCGCCCTGTATTAATATATAACCGGGGAAGTAATTTTTCTCTTTTGATGTTTTTTTACCATTTTTAATCTGATAAACTTTCTCCGTAGGAATCAGGATTTGAGGAACCTGAGCACGTAAGCCCGCTCTGTCGAGCTCAGACTCAATTTGTGCTTTAACCTTCTTTTCCTGTCCGGTTACCGCACGTACCACGTACCATTTATGTTGATCCTGCTGTGTCATTGTTTCCATTTATTACGGTTTGCTTATTGGAAAATCTGATAAAAGAATCCAAGCATGCTGCTGCTCATAATATCAATTACACCAATCAGTAATGCGATAAGCAAAGAAGCAACCATAACGATAATGGTACTCTCCTGCAGATCCTCCCAGGTTGGCCATGATACTTTGTTTACCAACTCATCGGTAGACAATCTTAAATATTCCTTTAGCTTTTCCATATTGTTTAGGCGTAAACGCTGATACTTTTTGTTTGGCAGGAGTGGAGAGATTCGAACTCCCATCAACGGTTTTGGAGACCGCTATTCTACCCTTGAACTACACTCCTTATTGATGCCAAATGTTGGATAGCAATGAGCTACCCAACATTCAGCACCTGTTTTACAGATAATTACTCAAGAATTTCTGTTACCTGACCGGCACCAATGGTTCTGCCACCTTCGCGAATAGCGAAACGTAGGTTTTTCTCCATAGCAACCGGAGCGATTAACTGAACCGTGATGGTTACGTTATCCCCAGGCATAATCATTTCCATTCCGTCTGGTAGAATTACCTCACCTGTAACGTCAGTTGTACGCAGGTAGAACTGAGGGCGGTATTTGTTAAAGAATGGCGTATGACGTCCACCTTCTTCTTTAGAAAGAACGTAGATTTCAGCTTTAAATTTAGTGTGTGGGGTTACTGAACCCGGCTTACAAATAACCATTCCTCTGCGGATTTGGTCTTTATCTATACCACGTAACAATAAACCTACGTTATCACCTGCCTCACCGCGGTCAAGGATTTTGCGGAACATCTCAACACCTGTAATTACAGATGTAAGTTTCTCAGCACCTAAACCGATGATTTCTACAGGATCATTACTGTTAATTACACCACGCTCGATACGTCCGGTAGCAACCGTTCCACGACCTGTGATAGAGAATACGTCTTCAACAGGCATTAAGAAAGGAAGATCTACTGCACGAGGAGGAACCGGGATGTATGAATCAACAGCATCCATTAATTCCATAATTTTTTCTACCCATTTAGCATCTCCATTCAATCCACCTAAGGCAGATCCACGGATTACCGGAATCTCAGTTCCAGGGAATTCATATTTAGATAATAAATCACGGATTTCCATTTCAACGATTTCCAATAATTCAGGATCGTCAACCATGTCAACTTTATTCATGAATACAACGATACGAGGAACACCTACCTGACGAGCAAGTAGAATATGCTCGCGGGTTTGAGGCATTGGTCCGTCTGTTGAAGCTACCACAAGAATAGCACCATCCATCTGAGCTGCACCTGTAACCATGTTTTTCACATAGTCCGCGTGACCAGGACAGTCAACGTGCGCATAGTGACGGTTTGCAGTTGCATACTCAACGTGAGCAGTATTAATAGTGATACCGCGCTCCTTTTCTTCAGGAGCTGAGTCGATTGAATCAAAAGAACGAGCTTCTGATAATCCTTTTTCTGCCAAAACTTTGGTGATGGCAGCGGTTAAGGTTGTTTTACCGTGGTCTACGTGACCGATAGTACCAATGTTTACGTGTGGTTTACTGCGGTCGAATTTTTCTTTAGCCATAATTTTAGTTTGTTATATTTTAAAGTTTAAAGTTTCATTTCATTATGCTATTGTCCCGAATAAAAATTGAACAATCTTATCACCCTCACCTTTGAGCCGTTGAGCAGGATTGAACTGCCGACCTCTTCCTTACCAAGGAAGTGCTCTACCACTGAGCTACAACGGCAAATTGGCCCATTTCAACTTAACTAACCAGCCACTAATTTTAATCAATGGCCAATTAGAATTGACTTGAGCGGGAGACGAGGCTCGAACCCGCGACCTACAGCTTGGAAGGCTGTCGCTCTACCAACTGAGCTACTCCCGCATTATTTGAAAGACCTATTCATCCTGACAAAAAGAAATGTTATTTCCTCTTTGCTTTCGCTCTACCTCCCGATACCGATTTATCGGCTATCGGGATAAGCTACTCCCGCATTATTTGAAAGTTAAATTTCGAATTGAAGTGCCAAATGTTTTATCATTTAGCAATTAAAAGTTAACCTTCATTTGTAGTGGGGAGAGAAGGATTCGAACCTTCGAAGTCGTAAGACAACGGATTTACAGTCCGTCCCAGTTGGCCACTTTGGTATCTCCCCGATTACTGAATAAACAGGTGAGCCACTTGCCGGAATCGAACCAGCGACCTACTGATTACAAATCAGTTGCTCTACCAGCTGAGCTAAAGTGGCGTATGATTTTTAATCTGCAAAGAACATAATACAATTTCGCCCTTTTAGAAAAAAGGACTGCAAATGTAGCGTTTTGCAGGATGATTACAAGTAGGAAGCAACTTTTTATTTAAAAAAAGCTTTAAAGAGTAGGATGCGTAACAGTTCGGCAAAAGTGCAGCATCTGAAGGATATTTTCAACTTTTTTTAAAAAAATTATTAAAAACCAGGCAGTATAAAAAAGTGAAGATCAAAAGTTGACCTGCACTTTTAGCTATAAATCAGTTTCTTATGCACTAACTGCCAATTTGCTTTGGTATTTTTCCTTGTATTTTCTAACCTGTGTTACCAGCTTATCCATAACCATGTCCGTCCCCGATTCAAAAGTTGTACTTTGCTCTTTCGCAAAAATGGTATTGGCATTAAGGTTTACCTTAACCTCAATAACTTTGTTTTCCTTTCCTGCATCCTTTTCCAGTCTTAGAAAAACCTCAGCACTGCGAATGCCGTCATAAAATTTTGCCAGTTTCTCAATTTTTTTGCTCACAAATTCAAGCAATTTTTTGTCTGCTTTGAAATGGATGGATTGAATTTCTACTTTCATGGGAATATTGATTAAGTTGTTTGCATTTAATCTTGCCCGCCTCAGATTTGCTGCATAATTTATAAATTATTGGCAGGACTTAAGCTCGGGGGTGTTTATTCTTATATATATTCTTTAAACGCTCAATGCTGTTATGCGTGTAAACTTGAGTTGCCGCAAGATTGGCATGACCTAGCAGCTCCTTTATCGCATTTAAATCAGCTCCTTTATTTAGTAAATGAGTAGCAAAGGTATGCCTAAGCACATGTGGGCTCCTTTTCTCAATGGAGGTTACCAAGGACAGGTATTTTTTTACAACATTATATACCAATTTCGGATACATCTTTTGCCCTGCATCTGTTGTAAACAAATATTCATGCTGAATAAACTGGTCAGTTCTGGATTGTAAGTAATGATTGAGCTCTTCTTTTAACTCTGCCGTTATAGGTATAATGCGTTCTTTATTTCTTTTTCCCAGAACTTTTAATGTATCTCTGGTAAAATCGATATCTGCTGTTTTCAAGCCAATTAATTCAGACAAACGAATACCTGTGCTGTAAAAAAGAATCAAGATAAGTTTGTTTCGCTTGCCTGCAAAATCATCATCAAAGGCAATATCTTCATAATCAAGCAAACGATTCATGTGTTGCTCTTCTACGAATACAGGAAGACGTTTGCTTGTTTTAGGTGGCTGAACTTTCGAAAGAGGATTATTGCTAACCACTTTCTCCTTCATCAAAAATCTATAAAAAGATTTAAGAGAAGACAATTTACGGTTTACACTACGGGCTGAAACTTTTTCGTGCATCAATTGCACAAGCCAACTCCTTATCATCTGATGATTAATAAAACGTGGGTGATTGGTTTCGTATTGCAGTTGGATGTATTGGGAGAACTGCATTAAATCTACCCTGTAAGCACTAATGGTATGTGTTGAGAACTGTTTTTCAAACGTTAAATACTGAATGAATGATGTAATGCATTCTTCCATCATACCTATTACACAATTAGCTTTACCGAAGGTATGATATCTTCCTTAAAAAAACAAAACAGCCCCACATGAATGCGGGGCTGCTAATTATTCAGATAAAATTATCTTAAGATCCTGATTCCTGCTGCATTTTAAGCTTGTAGGCCGCACGGATGATCTGCTGACGCTTCTTAATACAAGGTTTGGTAAAAGACTGGCGTTCGCGCAGTTCTTTAACAACGCCTGTTTTTTCGAATTTCTTCTTAAATTTTTTAAGCGCTTTGTCTAGTGATTCGTTTTCTTTAACGTTAATGTAGATCATATTTGTACACCTCCTCCCTTTAAGTCTCCTTTATTTTAATAAGGGACGACAAAGAAAGGGCTATTTTCTGAATTAGCCAAATAAATACTTATGCCACTGTAACTTTTCGAACATTAACGGCAATGGTACCTCTTGGCCCCTGCTCTATCTCAAAAGTTACCTTATCTCCCTCTCCTACTTGCTCCGTTAAATTATTGGCATGCACGAAATAACTCACATTTGATCTGGGCACCTTAATAAAACCATAGCCTTTTGATGTATTGAAATAAGAGATAACACCTGAACCGGTTTTATCCTCTTCCGGAAGATCTTGCATTTTAGGGGTGCTAATTCGAATGTCTTCCTGATTTATTTCGTATTTTTTCTTTGGGTCTGGTGGTGTATCCGTTAAGTTTCCATTATGATCAACATAGGCAAACATGGCCTCTAACCCCTGCCCCTTAAGTGATGCAGATTTGCGTTCTTCTTTTTTCTGTTCTTTGTCCTGACGCTTTTTTAATTTCTTTTTTTCTCTTTCTTTTTTGCTGAATGTTTCTTGCGATTTGCCCATGTTTTTATTTAATTAGGATAATGAGTGAGCGAAAAACAATCAGTACAGATGCAGAACGCGTCAATAATTATGATAGTCAAAGATAATCACAAAAACAGGCTAAACAAAATTAATGATGTAAAGCCGCTCCAGCACTTATGCAGTGGCTCGTTTAAATAAAATATTCCATAAGTAACAAAAACAAATATGCATATTGATGGAATCAGATTTTCTATATATTTATATTTAATTTGATTTTATGGTAAGCAAACGAAGTTTCCTGAAAACACTTGCCCTCTCGGCAGGTATGCCCTTAATAAGCAATGGCAAAGAATGGATGGAGTGGATGGCCAGCCAAACGCAAAGCAATGATTTCTGGTTGCAGATAAGAAATGATTATGAATTAAAGCCAGACTACATCAATCTTGAAAACGGCTACTATAGCATGATGGCCAAGCCGGTGATGGAGGCCTACCTCAATGATATACGACATGTTAACAGGGAGCACTCTTACTACATGCGCACCGTGCAATTTGAAAACAAACACAATACACGCAACAGGCTTGCGCAATTGCTGGGGTGCAGCAACGAAGAACTGATTATTACACGCAATACAACAGAATCTTTGGATACCATTATTAGTGGTATTGATTGGAAACCCGGAGATGAAGCCATTGCTGCCTGGCAGGATTATGGAAGCATGCTTGATATGTTTAGACAACAGGAACGCAGGTATGGCATTAAACTTAATATGGTATCTGTACCCAACCATCCTCAAAACGATGAAGAAATTGTTTCGCTTTATGAAAAAGCCATCACTCCTAAAACCAAACTTATCATGATTTGCCATATTATTAATATTACCGGGCAAATATTACCAGTAAAAAAAATATGTGATATGGCACATGCGCACGGTGTAGAGGTAATGGTTGATGGAGCGCATGCAGTAGCGCATATTCATTTTAATTTAAAGGAACTGAATTGCGATTATTATGGCAGCAGCTTGCATAAATGGCTAGGCGCACCGCTTGGCGCAGGAATATTATATGTAAATAAAGATAAAATAGAAAAAATGTGGCCATTGTTTGGAGAATCAGCCTTTGCCACAAACGATATGAGAAAACTAAACCACACCGGAACCATTCCAGTTGCAACAGATCTGGCTATTAACCATGCCATAGATTATCACTTAAAAATTGGAATTGAAAGAAAAGAAGCGCGATTAAAATTTTTGAAGAACTACTGGACCGAAAAGGTAATGAAGAAAAAGAATGTGATACTAAATACACCTTCGGTACCAGAAAGAACCGGAGCTATTGCTAACGTGGGCGTTAAAAATTTATCCCCTTCGCAACTTGCCAAAACCTTATTAAACAAGTATAAGATCTGGACAGTAGCCATTGAAAATGAAAAAGCAGGTGTGCAAGGGGTTAGGATTACCCCTCATTTATATACAACTACTGAAGAACTAGATAACTTGGTTCAGGCGATTGTGGAATTGGGTGCATAAATTATGTTGCTATGCTCACACCAAACAAAAAGCCCTGCAAAATTGCAGGGCTTTTTGTTTAAGCATTTATTTATTAATGACCGTTATGATGGTCTTCGCTATGTTCATGTTTCTCTTCCTGCGATTGAGAACATGATTTTGAATCATGCATCTTGGCGCATTTATCGCCACATTTTTCGGCACACTCATCTTTTGATTTGCAACCATGACTGCATCCTTCCATACAGGAACCTCCTTTAGCATGCATCAAGCACATTGCTTTTTCTTCTTCGCTGCAACCTAGGCTATCGCACATGGCAGCACACTCTTCCTGGGTCATATCAGCACATTTGCTCATATCGCATTTCATTTCTTTCATTTCACCGGGAGCGCAACATTCCATTTTTTCTTTTGATGCTCCGTGGCCTCCGCTCATTTGATGTCCTAACATAGGTGCAAGCGTTAAGCCAACTAAACAAGTAAGTTTAATTAAAATATTCATTGATGGGCCTGAAGTATCTTTAAACGGATCGCCCACGGTATCTCCAACAACGGCTGCTTTATGCGGCTCTGATTTTTTATAGAATATTTCTTTTTTACCATTTACTTCAATCTCCACTCCTTTTTCGAAAGATTTTTTAGCATTATCCCAGGCACCACCGGCATTGTTTTGGAAAATAGCCCACAACACACCACTAACGGTTACACCGGCCATATAAGCACCAAGCGCTTCGGCACCCATAATAAAACCAACCAAAATTGGGGTAACAATGGTTATAACACCCGGCAACAACATTTCACGCAAGGCTGCGCTTGTTGAAATTTCAACGCATTTGCCATATTCTGGTTTGGCTGTGCCTTCCATAATGCCCGGTATTTCACGAAATTGTCTGCGTACTTCATTTACCATATCCATAGCAGCTTTACCTACCGAATTCATGGCTAATGCTGAGAACACAACCGGAATCATGCCACCAATAAATAAAGCAGCCAAAACTTTTGCATCAAATATATTAATACCATTAATGCCGGTAAAAGTTACATAAGCAGCAAACAATGCCAAAGCTGTTAAAGCAGCAGAGGCTATCGCAAAACCTTTACCAATGGCAGCAGTGGTATTTCCTACTGAATCCAGAATATCTGTTTTTTCGCGCACATCGGCAGGTAGTTCACTCATTTCGGCAACACCACCAGCATTGTCTGCAATGGGCCCAAATGCATCAATTGCCAACTGCATGGCAGTATTGGCCATCATGGCTGAGGCAGCAATACCCACGCCATAAAAACCGGCTAAAGCGTAAGCTCCCCAGATGGCTCCTGCAAATAAAATTACCGGCAGCGCAGTAGAAAGCATACCTGTTCCTAAACCTGCTATAATGTTTGTGGCGGCTCCTGTAGCTGATTTTTGAACAATGCCTAGAACCGGCTTTTTACCTAAGCCTGTATAAAATTCTGTTATATATGAAATTGCTCCACCAACAAACATACCAATGATTACTGCATAAAACACATTCATAGCTGTGGTAGTAGCTGTGCTAAATTCACCTGCATTAAATACACTCATGGTGATCGTTTCAGGCAACATCATTTTTATTAAAAAGTATGAAGCTATAAGCGATAAAATAATAGAAGCCCAATTGCCTCGGTTTAATGCCGCCTGAACGGTATTGGTATCAGCTTTGCCATTATCACTTACACTTACAAAATAACTGCTGATGATGGAAGCCAACAAACCGAAACCTGCAATACTTAATGGCAATAATATTGGACCCAAGCCATTAAAAGGAATACCGCTGAAATCTCCATTGGCCTGAATAAAATCACGGATTAGGTAGTTACCCAACACCATTGAAGCCAAAACCGTAGCTACATAAGAGCCAAATAAATCGGCACCCATACCGGCTACGTCACCTACGTTATCACCCACATTATCTGCAATGGTTGCAGGGTTACGCGGATCATCTTCAGGAATACCTGCTTCTACTTTACCTACTAGGTCGGCACCAACGTCAGCTGCTTTGGTATAAATACCACCACCCACACGTGCAAATAAGGCAATACTTTCAGCACCAACTGAGAAACCTGCCAAAACCTCTAAAACGCGGGTCATAGCTTCATATCCTCCATTATTGAGGCTGCCATCCATAAAAAAGGTAAAGAAAAGAATAAAGAGCATGCTCAAGCCAAGAACGGCTAAACCAGCTACGCCCAATCCCATTACAGTTCCTCCGGTAAAGGAAACTTTAAGAGCCTTGCTAAGCGATGTTCTTGCTGCCTGCGTGGTACGAACGTTGGCTTTGGTAGCTATGCGCATACCGAAGAAACCAGCCAATGCGCTAAAAAAGCAACCCAATACAAAGGCCACAACAATAAGAATATGAGAGGTTTCAACAACCTGCGATAGCCAGCCTAAGGCTGCGCCTGCAATTACCACATAAATAGCCAAAATGCGGTACTCGGCTTTCAAAAAAGCCATTGCGCCTTCGGCAACGTAGCCGGCAATTTCTTTCATTCTGTCTGTTCCTGCATCTTGTTTGCTAACCCAAGCGCTTTTAACGGCCATAATTATCAGAGCCAAAATACCCATCGCTGGGATTAAGTAAATAAAGTTCTCCATGTTGTATTAGTTATTTTTTATCAAAGCGGGCAAAAATACGATAAAATTTAACATTCAAAAGTTAGATTTGACACATCACCTTGTTTATGCCTGTATATCTTAGTCCTTATTTTTTAAGCATTTTGGCTGCATTTGTTGCTGTTTTGCCATTCAGTGCAGCTTCGCAGGGCATAAATGGACCAACAGGCGCACAAGCCTGGATGATTGGAGGAATTTCAGCAACAGCTACTAATGTATGGTCTGCCGCTAACAATCCTGCTGCTATGTGCTGGCTGGAAGAAAGTCAGTTGGGTTTATACACAGAGCAACGCTTTATGGAAAAAAACCTTAAGCTTGCGCATATTTCCGGAGTATGGAGAAATAAATGGCTGCATGCCGGTGGGCAAATTCACTACTTCGGCTATGAAGCGTTTAATCAACAGCGGCTTGGGCTAAGTTTGGGTAAAAAACTAGCGGAGAATTTAGCTTTAGGTGTTCAGCTGAATTATTTGGCAACCAATATTAGAGAATATGGTAATGCCGGAGCATGGATTTTAGGTATTGGCGTATTATTTAAGCCCATTCCTCAACTAACAACTGCAATTAATCTTTATAATATTAATCAGGCAAGATACAGCCGTGCAATAAACGAGTCGGTTCCTGCCATAGCAAGATTGGGGTTAAGCTATGAGTTTTCTAAAAAGGTTACTACCTCCATTGAAACGGAACAAACGCTCAATCAGAAAACAGTATTCAGAGGAGGATTACGTTATCAGCTGCATGAAAGCTTTGCATTGGCAATTGGTGCAGCAAATAATCCGGTTTACTACACGTTTGGGGTTGGTTTAAAAATGAAGCAATTAAAACTTGATATGGCTTCCGGCTTTCATGAGGTACTTGGCTTCACACCTCATTTATCCTTGATATTTCCATTACATTAATGCGTGCTTTCATTTCATATAGTTGCCTGGTGATTTGGCTGTGTATAATGCATGCAGCTTCAGGGCAGATAAGAAAAGAAAAAGATGAAAAAATTATTGCCGAACTCATGGAGCGGTTTATAGAAAACCAAGAAGCAAACCTTGACTATACCGACCTGCAGGAACAACTTGAGTTCTACATGAAAAATAAATTAAATCTGAATGAAGCAGGAAGAGGTGAACTGGAGAAATTATTTTTCTTGAGCGAAAAACAAGTGAATGCCATTTTGAAACACCGAAGCTTGTTTGGGGATTTCATTACGGTTTTTGAACTTCAAACCATTGATGCCTTAGATGAGCTATCCTTATATTACCTGAGTTATTTTGTTACTGTTGATGAAGACCTGATGACTGACAGAACAAGATTTTACGAAATGTCGATTAAAGGCAAACACGAACTGATTGCCCTACATGAAAATGAATTTGAGCAAAGAGCCGGATATGATGAGGCGCTCAAAGTGGCAGGAAAAACTTATTATATGGGCTCTCCATATCGTTATGTATTAAGATATAGATTTGGCTATGGCAGTAGGCTTAGCTATGGGTACACAGCGGAGAAGGATATGGGAGAGCAGTTTTTTAACGGAGCTCAAAAAAATGGTTTCGACTTTAATTCCATCCATTTCTTATACAGGCCTTCAAAAGGAATCATAAAAACCATAGCATTGGGGGATTATCAGGCAAATTTTGGTCAAGGACTCGTATTTGGCTCAGGCATTGCAGCACGCAAGTCTGCTTTTGTAATGAGTGTAAAAAGAAATTTCCAAACGCTTAGACCATACCGCTCACTTAATGAAAATGAATTTTTAAGAGGTGCAGCATTTACCGCAGGCAATAAAAAATTGGAGCTTACCGCATTTGTTTCGCACAAATATATCAGTACCAATTATCGTGCGGCAACTGATACAATGGATGAGCCCTCAGAGGAATTCAGCTCAATTCAAATATCAGGCTTACACAGAACTGCAACAGAAATACTGAATAGATACAATGTATTACAAACCATTTATGGTAGCCATCTGGCATGGAAATTCAGTTCACATCAAGTTGGGTTAACCGCCTTACATACACTTTACGATAAATCTTTTATAAAAGGAGATAAGCCATATCAATTGTACAATTTTAGTGGCAACAACCTAACCAATCTGGGTATGGATTTTAACTTTCAGCTGCGCAACCTGAATTGGTTTGGCGAGATTGGCAGAAGTGATAATAATGGATGGGCTATTAATTCGGCTATAATGATACCAATGGATGAACGACTGGACTTGTTGCTTCTTTATAGAAACTATGGTAAAAATTACCAAACCACTTTTAACAACCCTTTTGGTGAAAACAGTGATGGCAGAAACGAAGAAGGTTTATATACAGGTGTGAGTTTGAAATTTAGCAGAAAATGGCTGTTCAATACCTACTTTGATTGGTACAACTCTCCTTGGCTCAGATACCTCACAGATGCACCCTCCAGGGGGTATGACTATCTTGGAGAATTGCAGTATAATCCATCTAAAAATACACAGCTCTATATAAGATTCAGACATGAAAATAAATGGAGGAACCAACCTAACAATATAGCAAGAATAGATTTTACAACCCCGACCACTCGTAACATATATCGCCTACATATTCAGTATAAAATCAGCAATACATGGAGTGGCAAAAGCCGTGCAGAGTTCGCGCAGTATTACGACCCACTTAGTGGTTTTGAAGAAGGAGCACTGGTGTTTCAGGACTTGCAATACAATACACCATTAAAAAAATTAACCCTTACCACAAGAATTGTGTTCTTCTCTGTTGATGATTACAATGCACGAATTTATGCAACAGAGAGCGATGTGCTCTATCAATATGCGGTTCCATTATTTCAAAATAGTGGGGTGCGCTATTTTTTAATGGCTAATTTTAACATAAGCAGAAAACTGGAAGCATGGATAAAATATAGCATGACTGCTTATCAGAACGCCAAAACCATAAGCAGTGGGCTGGAGCAAATTAATGGCAATTCCATAAGCGATTTAAGAGTGCAAATACGGTATGTATTTTAATTGAGCAGTGTTTCATTTGGTTAATAATTATGGTATACTTGCAATGGTTAATTCCTCCATATGATTCAATACTTTAAAACCATACAAGGCAGGCTTACAGAGATTGAATCCGTTGAAAAAGATTGCTGGATCAATGTTTCCAATCCATCAACTTCAGAGGTTGATTTTTTATCTCAAAAACTTCTTATTCCGCCAGATTTATTAATCGACCCACTCGATGCCGATGAAAATGCGCGGGTAGAACAGCATAAGAACTGTATGCTTATTGTGGCGCGCATTCCTTTAGAAACGGAGTGGAATGACGATTTACCCTACATCACCTCCCCTATCGGTATTATTCTTAAACGCGATTTAATCGTTACCGTATGCAGCAAACCCACCGAAGTGATACAATCTTTTATGGAATCAAGGGTGAGAGGTTTCTTCACCGATAAAAGAGAGCGCTTTGTTATGCAGCTATTTCTAAAAAGCTCCATTCTTTATCTGCGATATCTAAAAAATATCAATAATAAAGCAGATGAGATACAGGTGATACTGCACCGTTCTACCAGAAACAAGGAGTTGCTTCAGCTGCTCAATTTTGAGAAAAGTCTTGTATACTTCACCACCTCATTAAAATCAAATGAATTAATGATGTTCAGACTACAAAGACTGAGTTTGCCTGGCCTAGACCGTGAAGAGGAAAAAGAGCTGATTGAAGATGTAATTACCGAAACAAGGCAAGCCATTGAAATGGCTAATATTTACAGTAATATTCTAGGCAATATGATGGGTGCACATTCATCCATCATTTCAAATAATCTGAATATTACCATTCGCTTTTTAACCTCCGTAACCATTATACTTTCATTGCCAATTCTGGTAGCAAGTTTATATGGCATGAATGTAAAATTACCCTTTCAAAACCACGAGAATGCTTTTTGGATTGTGATGCTTATTGCGCTCATTCTTTCGAGCATTGGCGTTCTCTTTTTCCGGAAGAAAAATTTATTTTAATGCAAAAATTATTTCTACTGATACAGCTATTAGCCCTTTGCTATAATGGTAAAAGTCAAAGCACACATAGGCATGAAATAGGTTTTAATACCCTAGCAATACTTCAGACTAAACCTTCAACTGCAGCAATTTACAGATACAAAAGAGTAAATTTGGCAATTCGGGTTTTAGCAGGTGCATACCTGGATAATGGCTTTTCATCTGATGTTACAGAAACAAAAACTACAACAGGGTCAACAGCAGTATCGCACAAACACACCTATTACAACCTTACCGGAGCAAGATTATCCATTGGCGTTCAGAAAAGATTTTTTGTGCAGGAAAAATGGTTTTTATATAAGGGTATTGATGTGGGTTATGAGACTTTATATGAGCAAAAAGATATAACCACAAAAATGCCAAACGGATTCGGTAATCTTAGAGAGGAAAAGGACCTTGAAAACATCTTTCAACAATTTAATTTAAGCCCGGTTTTAGGCTTAACCATGCAAATGTTGCCTCATCTTTCTATATCAGCAGAAGCAGCATTACCCATGTGCAGATATTTCAGCTCAAGTGATGAATTGAGCAAGTCTTTTGTGACTGATAATCTTGGTGTGGAACGCCTTAATGCTAGCGGATCTGTTACAGACCAAACCAACGGCTGGAGATTGGATTTGAGCAATCAAGCTTTTAGAGTTTTTCTGTCAGTTCAATTCTAATTACTGTGTCTTGACCACAATCCCCTTTAAGGAATTGAATTAACTTATCACTTATAATTTGAAATACCCTGCAATTGTGCAATAAAAAACCGCATATTACTGGTAAGGTAATACGCGGTTAAGCTGTCCCTATTTTACTTTCAGGGACCGAAAGCATCCATTCGATTATGCCTGAGCTGTTGGCTCTATGGAAACAAACGAGCGGTCGTCTGCTTTTTTCTTAAAAACAACCGTTCCATCAAGAAGTGCAAATAAAGTATGGTCTTTACCAATACCTACATTATCACCTGCATGATGTTTTGTGCCACGCTGACGAACAATAATATTGCCTGCTTTGGCAAATTGTCCGCCATAAATTTTTACGCCAAGACGCTTACTGTGCGACTCGCGACCGTTCTTGGAACTACCTACACCTTTCTTATGTGCCATTGTATTGAGTAATTATTTCTTCGGTTTAACAATTAAGCGTTTATAGCTTCTATCTGAATTTTAGTGAAAGACTGACGGTGGCCGTTTTTCTTCCTGTAACCTTTTCTGCGCTTTTTCTTAAAAACGATAACTTTATCGCCTTTTAAGTGAGTAAGCACTTTCGCCTTTACGTTGGCTCCTGTTACGGTAGGTACACCTACTTTGATTGATCCGTTGTTGTTTACCAACAACACTTTGTTCAGTTCAACGCTGGCGCCTTCGGCATGTGGCAGTCTATGCACGTAAACCGTTTGGTCTTTTTCTACTTTGAACTGTTGGCCAGCAATGTCAACTATTGCAAACATGTTATTTAATTATTTTAATTTAAAGGACGGCAAAGATATGCCTATCCATGTTAAAAACAAATTTTTTGAGATGAATGAAAACAAAAGCTCGAGGCACTTTCATAGTTTCATAACAAATTGATTTATTGTTATTTAAATCAATAAAATGAATAACAAGGCCTTTTATCTGATAAATTTGGCTATACCTTTTTGCCCTGCGGTTTGCCATTGCATGATATAGAACCCCGGAATAAAATCCGAAATAGGCTGAAGATACAAGCCGCTTTCAGGAAACTGTTTATGGATAATCTGTTTACCAGAAATATCGTAAATAGTAATCAGCATAGGTGTATGCGTTTCAATAAGCAAATGATGGCCTTGAGCATCATAGGTGAAAGTGGGTATATCAGAATCTAATTCTGGCAAAGAAGTTGGTAAAACAGCAGGGCTGTTGAGGTTAAAGTAGCTGACAACCGGATAATGATCTGAAGTGTTGTTGGAAAAGTTACTAATATAGGAAGGCATCATATCAAGCACTTTGGTTGAAGCCGGCATGTACATGCTCTTCAATTGGCGATTAATCATAATATGGTCTATAAAAGACCCTTCAATAAATGCGTAGGTTTTTTTACCTGCCTCACTCAATAATTTGGTTGTAAAAAAGTAGTTGGTATCCTGCACAAAATTCTGGAAGGGAGAAGGCTGATTGTTAAACGTTGATAGATCCAAGTCATCATTCCAATCACCCAACATAATTGTTTTCATTTGTTTTCGGGTCTTATCTAAGTAATCATTTTTGATGGCTATGGATGCGTTTTTTCTTCGGTCGTATGAATCCTGGTCTGCCATAGCTTTCAGGTGCACCACTAAAAAGCAAATGGTATCAATTACCGGCCTGTTTGTAGTTTTTAAAACAACTTCAAGAGGCGGACGGCCTGCTAAATTATAGTTGTATACACTTTCAGATAATACATGCTGAAAACTGATAAGATCAAACATGTCCTTTTTGTAAAAAAGAGCAGTTTTCTGCGTTTGGCTGAAGGATGCAAGTACCGACTGGTATTTGGGTAGCTGACTCTGCAAATTCATATAGGTAGAAAAATCAGAAACCTCACACAAACCCCAGACATCAAAATCTGTATTGAGTAGCACCTGTTTCACATTATCAAATTGTAAGGCTTCATTGGTTGGACCATTAGATGTATTACCAAACCACTCCAAGTTCCAGCAAGCCACATCTAAAAGAGAATCTACTCCCATTTTAGGTACTTGCGACTTAGCACTGAAAATGACAGAGAAAAAAAGAGGTATAATGATGCTTTGACTTAATAAAGAGTTCTTCATTTACTGTTCAGCGTTTTATTTAAATATAATAAGGATCCAAATGTAGCAAATAACACCTGTAATAAACGTAAGTATGCTTTGCGCACCATGTATAATCAAGGCCAATGCATTCCCGGTGAGCAAGGGTATCCCAAAAAGCAATAAACTCTGACTTACTAAGAAGTGGTATGCACCAATGCCTCCACCTTGTATTGGTATACTTCTGCCTATGCTTCCAATTATCATTACCAGAAATGCATCTGAGAGATTTAGATGGCTGCTTTCATCAAAGATAAAAAACCATAAAAAAGTCATTAAAAGATAGCAGCACCAAATACAAATGGTATATAAGAAAAACATGAACTTTTGCTCAATCTTGAGCATATTTAGAAACGTAATCTTCCATTCCTCCGTCTTGCTTGCAATTTTATTACCTGCAAATTTTCTTAGCCGGCAAATTAGTAGTACAAACAAAACAATAGCAACACCAATAAAAAGGATGATGTTGATAGCGCTGCTAAATTTCTGAACCAAGGGAATGCAAATTTGTCTGATAAAAAAATCAGAGGCCAAATCTGCATATGCTACCAAAGCCACCGACAACAAAAATAATAGGCATAACGTATCAAAAGTTCTCTCGGCAATAATGGTTATCAATGTTTTGTCAACGGGTAAACGGGCAGTGCGCTTTAATAGCAAACAACGAGTTATTTCACCTAATCTTGGGAAAGCATAATTTACCAAATAGCCTACACAAAGAGATGCAAATAGTTGATTGGATGGGACCTTTAACTGAATAGCCTTTAACATAATCTGCCACCTTTTAATACGAAACCAGTAGCCTATGAGAGAGATGGCAAAAACGGGTATTGCTATTGCATAATTGCCTTTGCTTAAAACTATAAAGATTTCATGCAATTTAATCTGGCGAAATGACAACCAGAAAAGCAAAATACCTAGCAAGAGCAAAAGAATAAATGAGATAAAACCTGCCTTATTTTTTAGCATGAATAAAAATGCGTGATATTATTAATCGGAATTTTGTATTTTCGATAGCAATATAATGGGGTATATGAATAAAGTTACTATCTTCTTTTGCTAATTTAAGTTTTATAGCTAAGTACCAATTTGGTCAAAGTATTCCAGAGCCATGGAATCCTCCAAATGCCAATTATGATTATCCAAGAACCCTTGTTAATAAAAATCAGCTTGCCTCACTTAAAACTGCACTTGCCGCTGGAGTAAACAACGATTTATTAAATGAATTATATATTAGAACGCTGCAAGTGCAAACCGAATCTGGCAAACACATTGCCAGCAGAAAAATAATTAAGACAAAGGAATAACTATACCACAGGTTAAACGCTTCTGTAAGCTCCATTTAGAAAATCGGCATAGGCCAAAGCAACTCCTTCTTTCAGACCAATAGAAGGCTTCCAGCCAAGGCTGCGCATGATACTTGCGTCCATTAATTTACGAGGCGTCCCGTCCGGCTTGCTTGCATCAAAACGTATTTCACCTTCATAACCAACTACTTCCTTTATCAGATAAATTAAGTCTTTAATGGAAATATCTTCACCACATCCTACATTCACAAAAAGTTTATCGTTGTATTGCTGCATAAGTAAATAGCATGCATCTGCAAGGTCATCTACAAATAAAAATTCCCTCAAAGGCTTACCTGTACCCCATGCTTCAATAAAAGGAGCATGATTAACTTTTGCCTCATGCAACCTTCTAATAAGCGCAGGCATTACATGTGAATGTTCGGGATGATAATTATCTCCATAGCCATATAAATTGGTAGGCATTACTGAAATAAAATTACATCCATATTGATCGCGATAGCTTTCGCATAATTTAATTCCGGCAATTTTTGCAATGGCATATGGTTCATTGGTTTCTTCAAGCAATCCGGTAAGCAAGTACTCTTCTTTTAAAGGCTGCGGAGCTAATTTGGGGTAAATACAAGATGAGCCGAAGAACATCAGTTTTTTAACTCCAAGAAGATAACTCTGATGAATGATATTGGACTCAATCATCAGGTTTTGATAAATAAAATCTGCGCGATATGTATTGTTGGCAACAATGCCACCAACTTTTGCGGCAGCTAAAAAAACATATTCAGGTTTCTCAATAGCAAAAAAATCAGCCACCGCCTGCTGATTGGTTAGGTCAAGCTCAGCAGATGTTCTGGTAAGAATATGGCTATAGCCCTCGTTTAAAAGCTTTCTGTGCATGGCGGAGCCAACCATTCCTTTGTGGCCTGCTATGTATATTTTATCTGATTTTTGCATGATTAGGAACTAAAATTAGAAGGCATGAATGAGAAACTTTATAATTTCTACATTCTTTATTCAAAATAATTCATGGTTTTAAAACCAGAGTCCTTAAGGTATTTCTCCTTCTTCATGAGTTTTAAGTCACCCTTCATCATATCCTTAACCAGCGCAGGTAAGTCATATTTAGGTTTCCATCCCAAATTCTTATGAGCTTTTGTTGCATCCCCAATCAGCAAATCAACCTCTGTAGGTCTATAATAACGTGGGTCTACTGCAACAATTTCATCGCCCTCTTTTAATACACAAGATTGAATATCGAGTTCTTTTAATCTATCTGCATCTATGGATTTTACATAGCCTGTTTCATGCTCCTGCTCTCCTTTAAAGGCTACCTCAATACCAACATCCTTAAATGCCATTTTAACAAATTCTCTTACAGCTGTGGTAATTCCTGTGGCAATTACATAGTCTTCAGGCTTATCCTGCTGCAAAATTAAGTACATTGCTTCTACATAATCCTTTGCATGACCCCAATCCCTTTGTGCATTAAGGTTACCCAAATACAGTTTATCCTGCATACCCAACACAATTTTTGCTGCTGCACGGGTAATTTTTCTGGTTACAAAAGTCTCTCCCCTTATAGGACTCTCATGGTTAAATAAAATGCCATTGCAAGCATACATGCCATATGCTTCTCTATAATTTACAGTAATCCAGTATGCATAAAGTTTAGCCACTGCATAAGGTGAACGCGGATAGAAAGGTGTTGTTTCATTTTGCGGAACAGCCTGCACCAAGCCATAAAGTTCAGAAGAAGATGCCTGGTAAACCCTTGTTTTATTGGTTAATCCGCAGATACGAAGTGCCTCTAGAATTCTCAGCGTGCCTATTCCATCAGCGTTAGCAGTATACTCGGGTGTTTCAAAACTCACCTGAACGTGACTCATGGCAGCAAGGTTATAAATTTCATCCGGCTGGGTTTCCTGAATAATGCGGATAAGGTTGGTTGAGTCAGTTAAATCTCCATAATGGAGTTTAAGTTTTAAGTTTTTCTCATGCGGATCCTGATACAGGTGATCAATACGATCCGTATTGAACAAAGAGCTTCTGCGTTTGATGCCATGCACAGTGTATCCTTTGTTCAAAAGGAATTCTGCTAGATATGCTCCATCCTGTCCTGTAATTCCTGTTATTAATGCTGTTTTCATGCGTTACAATTATAAATGATTAAGCCACTTCTTCAAAAAAACCTGTTTGCCTGTTTTTCTTGCAATTATTCCAATTAAAATACCTGCCATTCATGGCAATATATACACCATTTGGTAGTGTTTGAGCAAATGCCAACGCACTACCTAAATTAAACAACCCATCACTTGAACCAAACTTATAAGGAATCATGGCACCGGTTAGAACGATGGTTTTATTCTGAATATTTTCTGCAAGCATTTTTGCGGTAGTGGTCATAGTATCAGTTCCGTGAGTAATAACGATGCGATTTTCATGAGCCTGTCTGCAACTTTCCAAAATAATACCCCTATCGGTATGTGTCATCTCTAAACTATCAACCAACATGAGGGTGCGCACGCTCACATCTACTTTGCACCTTCCCAGCTTTAAAATTTCCTGTATGTGGGTGTCTTTAAAAAATAGTTCACCGTTGAGTTCATTGTACTCCTTATCAAATGTTCCGCCTGTTACGAAAATGCGTATACTCATCAGAATTTCTCAATAAAAAAGCGAAACTAACCATAGGGATTGAAGATTCAAACCTTTACTCCTAACAATTGTTGAGATGAAGTAAGGTTGAAGTTAGAAAATTAATCATCTTTCATTTAATTTCGTCCGCTATATTTAACCCTCTGAAATGAGTAAAGTACAAGATGCCACCCTTGAGTCGGTGGTAATAAGATTTGCAGGCGATTCCGGTGATGGCATGCAGCTAACAGGTTCACAGTTTACCAATGCTTCTGCACTTTTTGGGAACGACCTGGCCACATTTCCCGATTTCCCTGCAGAAATAAGGGCCCCAATCGGAACCCTAGCTGGGGTTTCCGGATATCAGATACATTTTGGCTCTACACGCATCCACACACCCGGTGATATGTGCGATGTATTGGTGGTGATGAACGTGGCTGCGCTGAAAGCCAATATCAAGAGTTTGAAAAAGGGAGGCGTAATTATTGCCAATACAGATGGCTTTGATTCAAAAAATATGCGCCTGGCAAATGTGCCTGAAGGCAAAAATCCGCTTGAGGACGGCTCTCTTGAAGAATATGATTTGAAAACCATTGATGTTACAAAAATTACACGGGCTGCATTAGCCGATAGCGGATTAGGCACCAAGGAGATAGATCGTTGCAAAAATATGTTTGTTCTGGGGTTGCTTTATTGGATGTATCACCGTCCAATGGGGAATACCATAGATTTCATCAAAGCAAAATTCAAGAAAAATGAAGCAGTGATGAATGCTAACCTGAAGGTGCTTGAAGCCGGCTGGAATTATGGTGAAACCACAGAAATGTTTGCCAACCGCTACCAGGTTGCCCCTGCAAAAATGGATGCAGGCATCTACCGAGGTATAATGGGTAATCAGGCAGCTGCTTATGGTCTGATTGCAGCTTCGGTAAAATCAGGCTTGCCACTTTTTTATGGCACCTATCCTATCACCCCGGCTTCCGATGTATTGCATGAATTATCCAAATACAAGAATTTTGATATCAAAACATTTCAAGCTGAAGATGAAATAGCAGGTATCTGTTCTGCTATAGGTGCTGCTTTTGGCGGGCATCTTGCTATTACCGGATCTTCGGGGCCGGGCATTGCCTTAAAAACAGAAGCAATAGGACTCGCAACCATGCTTGAGCTACCGCTTGTAGTTATTAATATTCAGCGTGCAGGACCAAGTACCGGTTTACCTACTAAAACTGAGCAGGCCGATTTATTGCAAGCATTTTATGGCCGCAACGGAGAATGCCCGGTTGTGGTGGTAGCTGCCCAATCTCCTGCCGATTGTTTTGCAATGGCCTATGAAGCTTGTCGAATTGCGCTTGAGCACATGATTCCTGTTTTCTTTCTGAGTGATGGTTATATTGCCAATGGTTCGGAGCCATGGAGATTTCCATCATCCGGCCAGTTGCAGCCTATTACGGTTGAGTTTGCTCAACAGCGTAAAGCTGGAGATGACAAGTTTATGCCCTACTTCAGAGATGAAAAACTATCACGCCCCTGGGCCGTACCCGGAACCAAAGGGTTGGAGCACCGAATTGGTGGACTGGAAAAACAGAATATTACAGGAAATATTTCATATGACCCGGAGAATCATGAATTCATGGTAAAACTGCGTCAAGAAAAAGTTGACAAGGTTGCAAACTACATACCTGAACAGCACATCGATACCGGATCTAATTCTGGCGACCTGCTCATATTGGGTTGGGGTGGCACCTATGGAGCGCTTAAAACAGCAACATTGCAACTGATTGCAGAAGGTTATAAAGTTTCTCACGCTCACTTACGCTACCTGAATCCCTTCCCCAAAAACTTAGGTGAACTTTTAGGTAATTTTAGAACCGTGGTAATTCCTGAATTAAACAATGGTCAGCTATCAAAGATTATTCGTGATAAGTATTTTATTGATGCCATTCCATACAATAAAATTCAAGGACAACCTTTTATGGCGAGTGAGGTAGTTTCATATATTAAATCAAAGTTGTAAGTTTTAAATGTTAAGTGTTGAGTTATGTCGTCTCAAAATAAAACTGTATTAGAAAAAAGTTTTAACTTCTCACTTGAAATGATTAAACTTTATAAATTATTATTGGATAAAAAAGAATTTGTGATTTCTAAACAATTATTAAGGAGTTCTACAAGCATTGGAGCAAACATCAATGAAGCTGGTGCTGCAATTTCAAAACCAGATTTCATTCATAAAATGTCAATCGCATCCAAAGAAGCAAGAGAGGCACGTTATTGGTTGATGCTTTTAGACAAAAGTCAAATTATAGAATTTAACTTTCAAGATTATTTAGCAAAGGTTGATGAGTTAATAAAAATGCTGACAGCTATTGTAAAAACAAGTCAGCAAAATATTAAGCTATCAAACAAAAATGGTTAAGCCAACTTAAAACTAAACACTTAAAACTTAACACTAATGACAGTATTAGAAAAACTCACGTCAAAAGATTTCGCTTCAGACCAGGAAGTGCGCTGGTGCCCCGGCTGTGGCGATTACAGTATATTAAAGCAAGTGCAAACCGTATTGCCCGACCTAGGCAGACCAAAGGAAGAATTTGTATTCATCTCAGGTATCGGTTGCTCATCACGTTTTCCTTACTACATGGATACGTTTGGTATGCATTCCATACATGGAAGGGCTACGGCCATTGCCACAGGCTTAAAAGCAACCAGGCCAGATCTTTCCGTTTGGGTTATTACCGGAGATGGTGATAGTATGAGTATCGGTGGCAACCATTTTATTCATATGCTGCGCAGAAATCCAGATTTAAATGTGCTGCTTTTTAACAATCAAATTTATGGTTTAACCAAAGGACAATATTCTCCAACTTCTGAGCAAGGCAAGGTTACCAAATCCACCCCAATGGGTTCGGTAGATTATCCGTTTAATCCAATCGCCTTGTGTTTAGGTGCCGATGCAACTTTTGTTGCCCGCACCATGGATAGAGACCCCAAACATCAGCAAGCCATTATTAAAAGAGGCTATGAGCACAAAGGAACTTCTATGATAGAAATTTATCAGAATTGCAACGTGTTTAACGATGGCGCTTTTGAAATATTTACCGAAAAAGGCAGCAAAAAACAGGAAACACTGATGATGGAACATAGCAAGCCACTCATCTTCGGAGCCGATAACGACAAAGGCATCAAACTCGATGGCTTTAAACCAGTAATAGTAAACCTGTCAGATGTATCGGCCAACGACCTTTGGATACATGACGAAACAGATTTGGTTAAAGCAACCATACTCTCTCGTTTTTACGATGACCCCTCAACCGAAGGGCACTTCCCGCGTCCGTTTGGTGTGTTTTATGTAAACAACAAAAAAGCCACCTTCGATGATTTGTTTAACCAACAAATTTCATCTGCCATTGAGCAATATGGCACTGGCGATTTAGATAAACTCATTGCAGGCAGAGAAACCTGGGTGGTGAACTAAAGTTAGAAGCTATTCATAACTCACTTTTGTCATGTGGGGCGTTACCCTTTCGTTTGCTCCACACACAAGGTCAACGCATGCAACTTCAGGGCCGGGCTATGCGCTGCAAGTCCTCATGCACTGCGTTTATTGCGGGCTTTACGCTGCTATCCCTAACGCGGGGTGGGTGCTTACATTTTTTTGCAGGCAGTGCCCCACTGCCGGCCACAGACAGCATACAGAAAAATTACAAAATGGGGTTTGCGCAATTTGTGTTTTGCAAAAAAACCATAGTTTAGCAGTAAGGGCTTTGTTCGTCTATACACCCAAAAATGGGTAAATAGGCGAACATAAGTAGCGCATATAAGCGAGTTAGCAGAAATTTTAAAACAACAAATCGTACAATGAGAGAAATC
>JBILGC010000027.1:0-26296 GCA_044351265.1 Bacteroidia bacterium | reverse complement strand
CCGTAATTTTTGCTTAGCTGGATTACTGATACCTGAGGAAAATGAGATTTAATGTATGCTACTGAATCATCAGTTGAGGCATTATCAGCAACATATATTTTAAGATTTGAATAAGTTGACGCCAAAACAGATGGCAGAAACTGCTCAAGCAATTGCTTGCGGTTCCAATGCACAATCACAACTGCAACAAGAGGCTTATTCGTCATTGGCTTTGTTTTCTGCTTTGATGTGGTAAGGAACAAAAATAAAACTGGCCGTTGCTGAAGTTAATAATAGCACACACATAAATTTTTGCGGGTCTTTATAGGTGGAAGTAAACTCCTGCTTTTTATTGGCCAGAATCAGCTTCTTCTCAACCAATTCTTCCATAGTGGTTGCATAAATATTAAAATCTCGTGCATATTCAGCTTTCGGCAAAATTAATTCGCCAATATAAACCTCATGCTCTGTTGCAACAAATACCGGATACTTTGAAAAACCTTCAGCTATTATATCCTTGCTTACTTCACGCAATTGAGAAACGAAAAAAAGTAAATCAGCTTTTAATGCATCAAGTAATTTAGAAAATTGTTCTTCTGAAAACATGGCTCAAAGATAATTGAATTAGCGAAGTGTAAGCAGGGTAATATTTTCTACATGATGTGTATGCGGAAACATATCTACCGGCTGCGTTTTGGCTACTTTATATTTATCCTGCATCAATACTATATCTCTTGCTTGTGTTGCAGGATTGCAGCTCACATAGACTACCTTAGAGGCGCCAGTTTCTAATATTTTTTTCACCACATCCTCATGCATACCTGCCCTTGGAGGGTCCGTAATGATCACATCAGGCTTACCATGTTTACCCATCAGTTCATCATTTAATACCTCTTTCATATCACCTGCATAAAAATGTGTATGGCTAATTCCGTTTAAGGCAGCATTTAGTTTTGCATCTTCAATAGCACCTTCAATATACTCAATTCCCACCACCTGCCTTGCCAGCTTTGAGACAAATAAGGCAATGGTACCCACACCCGTATATAAATCATATACATTTTCTTTCCCTGTTAGCTCAGCAAATTCTCTTGCTTTGGCATAAAGCGTAAGTGTTTGATTGGTATTAGTTTGAAAAAAAGACTTTGGACCAATTTTAAATTTCAAATCCTCCAGTTGTTCCACCAAATGATCGTTACCGGCAAAAACAATTATTTCCAAATCATGTATTGTATCATTTAGTTTGGTATTTACCACATAAAGTAAGGATGTGATTTGAGGGAACTGCGTTTTAATATAATGCATTAATTCTGTGATACGCTGTTTATCCTCTTTGCCAAAACTCACAATCAACATCCATTGTCCTGCTTCATTCCGTCTTAAGATAATACCACGCATCAAACCTTCCTTAGCATATATATTATAGAAGTCATAACCATTGCTAACACAGAAAAATTTAATGGAATTGCGTATTTCATTTTGCAAGTCATCCATCAGCCAGCATTTGTTAACATCAAATACTTTATCAAACCTACCCGGAATATGATAGCCCAGTCCTGCGTGCTCTGCTTTGGTTAATTCGGCTGCTCCATCCAGTGAAGTAAGCCAACGCTTATTGGTAAACGTATATTCTAATTTATTTCTGTAAAACTGTTGTTGCGTAGAACCAATGATGGGCTCTATAGGAGGAAAATAAAACTTGCCAATACGCTCAAAAGCATCCTGTACCTGTTGCTGTTTATAGCGGAGTTGCGCATCATATGCCATTTGCTGCCATTTGCAACCACCGCACATACCCGCATGCTCACAAAAGGTATCTACCCTGTCTGGTGAAGGTTTTAACACCTGCTGAAGGCTTGCAAAACTGAAACTTTTTTTAGAAGAAGTAACCTTTGCCTGAACCACATCGCCCGGCACGGCATTATCTATCATCACTACTTTGTCATCATGTCGGCCAATAGATTTGCCTTCACTTCCAGCATTTGTAATAGTTAAACTTTCAATTAAATAAGGCTTAAATCTAGATTTACCCATAGCAAGCGAAGATAAGAAACGGGGTTGAGTTATAAGTGATTTGGTTAAACAATATCAGGAATCTTAACTTGGGAGTTCGATTTTTCGAAGTTGACTTAATTCAGTATTAAAATTAAACATTCATTGCGCTCAAATCACATTCACCTCGGGTACGATATCAATTCCGAATTTATCTTTTACCGATTGCTGAATATCCAAAGCCAGCTGCCATATTTCTGCTCCGGTTGCGCCACCATAATTAACCAATACCAAAGCCTGATCTTTGTGCGAGCCAGTATTCCCAACTACTTTACCTTTCCAACCACACTGCTCTATTAACCAGCCTGCCGCTACTTTTATAAAACCTGGGCTTGTTGGGTATCCAACTATATCGGTGTATTGCTGCTTTAATTGCACAAACTGCTCAGAAGGAACTTCCGGATTTTTAAAAAAACTTCCGCAGTTACCCAGTTTCTTAGGGTCAGGTAACTTGCTGCTGCGTATTTCAATTACTGCATCGCTAATGGCATTGATTGATAATTCTGTTACACCTTTTCTATCAAGCACTTGCTGTATGGCTCCATATGATGTATTGAATCTGGGTCGCTTAAATAACTTAAAAGTAACCGATGAAATAATATACTTACCCTTTGCCTCATGCTTAAATACACTTTCGCGGTATCCGAATTTACAGGCAGCACGAGTAAAGGTTTTCATTTTACCAGTTGCAATCTCAACAGCCTCCAGAGAGTCGAACACATCTTTAATCTCCACACCATAAGCACCAATATTTTGCATAGGTGCTGCACCTACGCAACCGGGAATAAGTGAAAGATTTTCGATACCGGCATAACCCCGCTGAATACACCATAACACAAAATGATGCCATACCTCCCCTGCCATTGCCTTAACCCAGATGTGCTCATCATCTTCATGTAATTTTTCTATTCCCTCCAAACGGTTGCAAATAACCATGCCTTCAAAATCTTTGGTTAGCAGAATATTGCTGCCTCCACCCAAAACCAGAATATTTCTTTCCAATAAATTAAATACAGTGCATAGGGTTTTAAGCTCCTCAAGTGAGTGAACTTCTACAAACTCTTTGGCTTTTACATTGATGCCAAAGGTATTGTAGGCTTGCAAGGATATGTTTTGAAGAATATTCACAACGCAGGCAAGTAAAGAAAAGAAATATAAAAATCAATACTGGATTATGAACATTATCTTTGGACCATGCAATTGCCTTTTATTAAGCTACTTTTTAAGCGATTACTGCTAGCCTATGGTATCTATATGGCATGCCGTATAGCATTTATTGCATTTAATTATTATGCATTTAGCAACCAGGGGCTCGGAGTATTGATTGAAAGCTTTTTTTACGGTCTGTTGTTCGATTCTTCTGCCATCATTTACACACATGCGGTGTTTATTTATCTGCACATTATTCCTATACCTTCTAGGCATCATCCCATGTATGGTAAATTCCTGAAAATGTATTTCATTTCGGTTAATTCAATTGCGGTTTTACTAAATTTGATAGATACCGGCTACTATCCTTTTAGCGGGAAACGCTCCGGACTGGAACTGCTGAATATGAAACAGGATATTGCTGACCAGGCAATAACTTATTTGCTTGATTATTGGTATCTGGCAATTTTACTTTTCATATTTATTTGGATAGTAAATAAGCTTTACGACAAAACAGGGGTTATACCTCCAAAAACAAAAACTCGTACCAAACAAATACTTATAGAAAGCTTACTGATTTTACCTTTTACGGGGCTTGCCTTTCTAGGTGCGAGAGGCGGATGGAACTTAAAGCCACTGGGTGTATTTGACGCTGCACGTTTAGTAAAACCCGAGATGGTGAGCGCCACCATCAATACGCCTTTTCAGATGATAATGACGGTTCAGCAAACCGGTATAAATGAGGTTTTTTGGCTGCCAGAAACTGAAGTACTGAAATACTTTAATCCGGAGAAGAAAAAAACGATTAGCAGCAATGCTACTAAAAATATTGTACTAATTATTGCAGAAAGTTTAGGTAAGGAGTATGTTGGTCACTACAATAATGGGAAAGGCTACACACCCTTTATTGACTCCCTTATTGGTGTTAGCACGTCCTTTGAGCATGCATATGCCAATGGCAAACGTTCTATAACGGGATTGCCTGCTATCATGGCGTCTATGCCATCATGGATGGAGGATGCCTATACCAGCAGTTATTACCAATCAAACAGATTGTTAAGCATTGGCGGGTACTTGCAAAAAGCAGGTTATCATACATCCTTCTATCACGGTGCCAGAAATGGCAGCATGAGTTTTGATAACTTTATAGGTATAACTAAAGGTGGTAATTACTATGGTTTAAATGAATATCCTAATCAGCATGATTTTGACGGCCATTGGGGTATTTATGACGGGCCTTACCTGCAATACTTCTGCAAAGAAATATGCGCAAACCCAAAACCTTTCTTCGCCACATTGTTTACCTTATCGTCTCATCATCCCTATGCAATTCCGTCAATCCTGAAAGATAAGTATAAAGATGGAAGCTTGCCCATTCATAAAAGCATAGCTTATACGGATGATGCCATAAGAGAATTTTTCCGGAATGCTGCTTCGCAACCTTGGTATACAGAAACAATATTTATTATAACCGCAGACCATTCTGCAGAGAATGAACAACCAACTTATCAAAGTATGGAAGGCATGTACCGCATTCCGTTTATTATTTTCAATCCTACACAACCCAACTATAAACAAATTAAAAAAACGGTCCAGCAATTAGACATGTTGCCAACCATTTTAGAAATTAGCGGATATAAAGGCAACTATTTTAGTTTTGGAGAATCAGCACTTGACAGCAGCAGCAAAGGTTGCGCCATTCAGTACTATAACAATATTTATCAGATGGTTCAATATCCTTATGTTTTGCTCATGACCAATGGGGAAGCATTTTACCTGGGAAATGCAGAAGCAGATGCCACAATGCAAGTCAACTTGCTTGCCAATGAAAAACAAATAGCAATAGAAATGGCGAAGCAACTCAAGGCTGTGATACAAACTTACAACAATAGACTTGTTAAAAATAAAACCTACGTGCCCGATAATAATTGATTGCGTTTTGCAACCGACAGACCATTCACCACACAATCATAAGAGTGTTTAATCAGCTCAATTATTTCCTTATCACTTAAATCTTGATTAAAGAAAACGGTATTCCAGTGTTTCTTGTTCATATGGTAACCCGGCTGAACAGCGTCATACTGCTGCCTGAGTTCAATAGCTTTATCGGGATTACATTTTAAGTTAACCGAAACAGGATTTTGTAAAGAAACAAGTGCAAACGCCTTACCAGCCACTTTAAAAACAAGTGTATCATTATCGAACGGAAAATCTTCCGTTACCTCGGGATTATGCAGACAGATCGCTCTTACCAGCTCAACATGCATTACAAATCAATGAACTTATAGCCAAGTGTTAGCTGAAACATGTTTGCACGAGTGCTGTAATTATAAGATGTGGGTATCTGTGAAGAATCTGAAATAACTTTCTTACCAAGATCGGTGATACTAAAATCAAATCTTACATCAATTGAGAACTTCTTAATATCCAGACCGGCACCAGCGATACCGCCTATTGCAAATGCATTAAAATTAGTTTGACTAAATGCCGGGAGACTAGCCCCACTTGTAGAAGCATCAAGCAAGAACTGAAAATTTGGGCCCGCATATACCCTTGCTAACCCCAAAAAACTTTTACCTCCAAGCAAAGGGACATCAATATAAGCCAATGTTTGACTGCTTGCCCCTTGATTATTTTGCAGATCAACAGATGATTTGCGTTGATTATATTGCACTTCCGGTTGCAGGAAAAAACCCAAGATTCCAACCCTTGAAAAAGCACCAACAACCAATCCGTAATTAGGCTCAGATATAGCATTATTACTGATTGAAGTCGACATGCTACTTCGATTAACGCCAGCTTTAATACCTAATACAAAGCTTTGACAATTTGCCAAATGGAAGAACAATAGCAATGCGAAGGTTAAAAATGAATTTTTCATGGTTTTTCTTTGCAAGATAAAAAAGTAAACCTAAGAAAGGTTAATAAAAATCATGAACATATTAATTATATCTATTTTTTTAAGCCTAGTTATTAACCGGTAAAAAGCCATACTGCTTACCCAATTCTAACTGATTCTTAAGGAAATTATCAGGGTATTCTACCTTCACATCTTTAATAAGATCGCCTTCCATTACAGGAATAAGACGTGGCTGAATAAATCCTTTGTATGGCGCAACATTTAATTTCTCAAATCTTTCACGTACCTCTTTCAGCAAGGTTTGATCAACCTTAACACCATAACCCTCAACCAATGCAGTAGCTGCCTTATAATCGCCTTCTGATTTAATCCGTTGAATTTCCTTTAACAAATCTCCAAATAAAGCCCTGAGTTTTTCATAATTGTTGACGCGAACATAGGTTTTACCATCTTTTTTAATCCACTCAATCACATTGTCTGACTTCCCTTTATCATAAGCCCATGCCGCCACCAGCTGACGATTGCGCATGTGTGCTTCTTCCAGATTTTCACCAAGAGGAATACGTGTAAGCTGGGTAATTAATCCGTTTCTGATGTAGCCATCATACTCACATTTTCCAACTTCAAGAGATGGCATTACACCAATATCAACCAGCTTTTGGTCATAGATATAATATAATGCCACTAAATCAGCGCGTGCTTCTTCAAGTGTGCTGGCATAATTCTTTAATGTTTGGTCTGGATCACCTACACCGGGATTGATTTGGCCGGAAGCATGACCAATTACCTCATGCATATCGGTATGCAAATCGCCTGCAAGCGAACCGAATTCCTTGTTGCGTGCTATTTCCTCTTCAGTTAATGCAAACTCCTTCATCATTGGACTTTTTGCCCCCACCACATTATATGAGTGAACAATATTGCCCAATGAAACAGATTTAGAACCATGCTGCTGACGAATCCAGTTGGCATTTGGCAGATTAATACCAATTGGTGTAGAAGGTGAAGCATCGCCTGCCTCTTGTATTACAGTTATTACTTTTGCAGTAATGCCTTTTACTTCTTTTTTCTTATGCTCAGGCATTAGAGGTGAGTTGTCTTCAAACCACTGCGCATTGGCTGCAATGGTGGCTATACGCTTTGTAGCTTCCATATCTTTCATAGAAACAACCGACTCAAAAGATGCACGTTTACCTATGGCATCACCATATACTTCAATAAATCCATTAACCACATCTAGCCTGCTCTCTGTATCATTAACCCAAGCAATATTGTATTCATCCCATTTTTTTAAATCACCCGTTTTATAATACTCAACCAACAGTTGCAGGGCTTTTCTTTGGTTGTCGTTTTCGGCAACCGGAATAGCTTTTTCCAACCAGTAAACAATTTTCTCAATGGCCTGAGTGTACATTCCGCCCGCTTTCCAAACCTTCTCAACCACCTTGCCATTTTCTTTTATCATTTTAGAGTTTAAACCCCACGAAATGGGTTGTGCATCTTTTTTATCAATACGTGCAGCATAGTAAGCTTCTACCTCTGCTTGTGTAACGCCTTCATAAAAATTATTTGCCGATGCTTTTACATTATCAATACCCGCACCCAAGTCAACAATTTTGGCATCAACTTTTGCATCGAATATGATGGGTTTTAACAGGGTCAGAAAATCATCAACTGATTTACCAGTTAACGGCAACAAGGTTGCATCAACTGATTTTACTGCCTCAGCAAAAAATTCATAACTGCACTCCGGTATAAATTTATTATTGCTATAGTGGTGATGTATACCATTAGAGAAAAATACCCTTTTAGCATATATCTCCAAATTTTTCCAATCGGTAGCATTTTTATCACCTGCATAATTTGCCATCAAAACCTCCAATGTTTTTCGGATGGTAAGGTTGTATTTATATTTCTGATCATAGATAACATCGCGACCAGCATTAGCTGCCTCATATAGATAATAGGCCAATTCTTTTTGCTGAGCAGAGAGGGTTTCAAACCCGGTAATTTCGTAGCGTAATACTTGCAAATCGGCAAAGCGATCGCACTCAACTTCAAAGTTATTTTCGCCTACAGCATTGGCGGCTGTTTTATTATCTCGTGTGCAATTTTGCAAAAGCAACACTGAACTTAATGCAGTTAACATAATTACGTTTTTAAATTTCATATTTCATTTAGATTAATCGGTTGGCAAACTAAAGAGTTGCTGCAATATTTGCAACCGCTATTTATATTAGCGGCAATTAACGGTTTTAAACTGCATTGCACTTGAAAAGTAAAAAATCTTGAATATAAAACAACTACTTAACCAAAAGGTTAAACAATATAACCGGCCGGAATTTATTGCGAATGATCCCATTGCAATACCACACTTATTTACGCAACCTGCTGATATAGAAATAATGGGATTTTTTGCAGCCGTATTTTCATGGGGGCAGCGCATTACCATTATTAACAAATGTAAAGACCTCATTGAACGCATGGATGGTGCTCCACATGATTTTATTATAAACCACAAGCAGTCAGATTTAAAAAAAATGATTGGATTTAAACACCGAACATTTAATGATTCCGATTTACTTTATTTTATGAATTTTCTGCAGGATTGGTATAGACGCAACAGCAGCCTAGAGTTAGCATTTAGCCAGGGCATGTATAAAAAAGATAAAACGATTGAAAGAGGATTAAATCATTTTAGAACACTCTTTTTTTCTTTGCCACATGTGCCCAACCGAACCTATAAACATATAGCCTCGCCTGAACTGCACTCTGCTTGCAAACGTTTAAACATGTTTTTACGATGGATGGTAAGAACAGACACTAAAGGTGTAGATTTTGGCATCTGGAAAACCATTTCGCCTGCTCAGCTGGTTTGCCCACTGGATGTGCATGTGCAGCGTGTAGCAATGCAACTGGGTTTATTGCAAAGAAAACAGAGCGACTGGCAGGCAGCAATAGAATTAACCGAAAACCTGAAACTACTAGACGCCTCAGATCCGGTGAAATTTGATTTTGCATTATTTGGCTTGGGCGTGATGCAGGAAATGTAATTATCTGCGTAATAGTTTTCGCAATTCTATAGCTTTACCTAATACGTGTGTCATGATGAGCAGCGGCCAGATAACGGCACTTTTTGATGAGTAATTGATGAGTATAACACTACTGATAAAGCCACAGCAAAAGGTTGCTGCCAACACATACCAAACCTGAAACAAAACATCCTGAGGTTTTAAAAATGAAAGAATGGCAAAAATAAGCAATACCAAAATTGCCAAAACCGTGGCAACATAAAGTATATTCATAAATTCGAAAACGTTTTCCATAATATCGCAAATATGCACTATCAAGTATCAATCAGCAATGCAGCAGAACATTTTATTCAATTAAAATGGACCATTACAAATCTGCATCAACCCACAATATGCCTGCAACTGCCTGCATGGAGGCCGGGCAGATATGAACTTGCCAACTATGCTAAGAATATCAGATGCCTGCAAATTACCAATGAACAAGGCGTGCAAGTACCGTTTAAAAAAATAACAAAAGATTGCTGGGAAGTGAATTGTGCCGGCTGCCGTGAACTGTTTGTGCAATATGAATATTTTGCCAACCAATATGATGCAGGAGCAAGCTATGCCGATGCAGCTCAGTTATACATCAATCCGGTAAATTGCTTCATGTATGCACACGGACGAATGGATGAAGCATACGCAGTTGAATTATTGGTACCTGATGATTATTCAGTGGCATGCCAACTTCACCTAAAAGAAAAAACACTGTATGCCGCAAATTTTGATGAACTGGCCGATAGCCCGTTTATCGCTTCAGCAACCTTGCAACATCATGAATTTTTGGTTGCTAACACCCGTATGCATTTCTGGATTCAAGGTAAGCATGATATAGATTTAAATCTGCTAGAAGAGGATACAATCTCTTATACGAAAGCGCAGATTAATGTGTTTGGCGAGTTACCATGCAAGGACTATCATTTTCTTTATATCATGCACCCATATCCTTTCAGGCATGGAGTAGAACATGCAAATTCAACTGTAATTGCAATGGGCAAAGCAGAAACTGAAATAAGAGATGAATTTTATGACAGTCTGCTTGCCATAAGCTGTCATGAGCTTTTTCATTTATGGAATATTAAACGCATCAGGCCAACAGAAATGCTACCTTATGATTTTACAAAAGAAAATTACAGCACACTGGGATATTTGTATGAAGGCGTAACAACTTACTATGGTGATCAAATTTTGCTTCGCTGCGGTACATGGAGCTGGGAACAATACTGCAGCAGTTTTAACAGCGACCTTAAAAGACACCTTACCAATCCCGGAAGGTTTAATTACTCGGTTGCAGATTCATCCTTTGATACCTGGCTTGATGGCTACGTTCCCGGTATTGCCGGCAGAAAAGTTTCGATTTATATGGAAGGCATGCTTGCTGCACTCATTGCCGATTTAATGATACTTAGCCACAGTGAAGGAAAATATTCTTTAGATGACGTGATGAAGGCCTTGTATAATAACTTTAAAGAAGGCAAAGGTTATGATGAATCTATATACAAACAACTCCTAGAACATTTTGCAGGAATTTCATTTGATTCCTATTTCAATGAAGTAATACATGGCGTTGGCAAGATTGAGTTGTGGTTAACCAAATATTTAGACAAGATGGGGTGCAAATTGTTAGAATCAAGGGGAGAAACTGGTTTGGTAATAAACCCCAACCCTTCTGAGAAACAGAAAAAAACCTTTAATTCCTGGATAAGGAATCACTGAATATAAGAATAATTCTCACTTAACCTTATATTCGAGAATTCTATTTAGGTTATATGCGAAAAATAGATTTAGAATGCAACATATGTAATGGTCACAAAATAAGTTTTCTGAAGTATTGCAGTGCAGAACAGATTGCAATGGTTAATACAGCCAAAACATGCAGTCAATACAAGAAAGGTCAACATATATTTTATGAAGGCAACCTGCCCTTAGGCATTTATTGCGTTAGCAGTGGCGTTATAAAACTTGTAAGAACAAATAATGATGGCAAGGAGCAAATTCTGAGATTTTCTCAGGCGGGAGATCTTTTGGGTTTCCGTGCATTAATCGCAGATGAGTCTTTAATTGCTACAGCGATTTGTGTAGAGGATACAATTGCCTGCTTTATACCCAAAAAAGTATTTATTGAATTAATTGATACTGTACCCGCCATAGGCAAAGAATTGCTTAAGGCCATTTGCCATGACTTAGGTGTGGCCGAAGAAAGGGTGCAAAGCTTGGCACAGAAGAGTGTAAGAGAAAGGCTGGCTGAAACGCTATTGTTTCTGCATGCCACTTTTAATATGAATGGCAATGAGGAAGAAAATATCATACACATAACCTTGCCAAGAGAAGATATTGCAAATATTGTTGGCACAGCTACCGAAACTGTTATTCGGCTGCTATCGGAATTTAAGCAAGACAGGCTGATTGAGTTTGAAGGCAAGAAAATCAAGCTACTCCAAAAAGATAAACTAGAAAAGATTTCACGTGCATCACTTTAGATGCATCGATTAGATATAACCTAAAATTTATAATTGAAACCTAGTTCTACTGCAAGCAATTGAAATGCTTCATTGGAGTCCTTGATATCCCTGAACTGATAAATAATAACATTGTTTCGAGCAGACACATTCAGTGCAAAGTCATCGCTGAGTTGATAATGGAATCCGAAAGCAGGAGCAACAATAAAATTATTGCGATTGGTGGCTTTAATATCTTTCCACTGACCCTGCATGGTGAGTGCATAGCCTACATCTAAAGAGATGTATGGTTTCCATTTGAGGCCACCAAATAAAAACTGACCACCAAGTGTAACCGGTATAACCGTTAAGCTCACATCCGAAACATCGGTTTGCACCCCACCAATATTAAGCGATTTAAAAGGCACACTGTAGTATCCTGCGCCTATATTTATCCTTAGATAATCATCAACATGTTTGTTTAGTTTTAGGTTAGCACCAATTTGGGCAATTCCCATCTCACCGCTGTATCGGGTTATAGGAAATGCAGGCGCAACATTAAGGCTTAACGAAACCTGTGCATGGCTATTTAAAAACATAACAGCCAAAACAAGCATAAATGAGTATCTGATTTTTTTCATAGAATCAATTAAATATGGTGGCAAAGTAAATAAATCATTTAATTATGTCAAATAAAAAAGCCCTGCACAAGGCAGGGCTTTTTTAAAAGTAAGAATCAATTAGAATCTGATACCTAAACGAATACCAGCTGTTGGATTTACACCAAACAAGTCAAATGAACTTGATGTACCACTTTTAGTTTCAATAGTGGTTCCTCCCATCGTAATCTTATTAGAGCCTTCACCGGTAGAAGACATATCGAAAATCCCTAAACCAGTTTCAGCACCTACAAATACACCTTCGGTGATGTAGTAGTCGGCTCCAATAACTAGGTTAAGACCGATACTAAAAACACTACCAGAAGTTGTAGTGATATTCGGCATGGCAGGATCCTTTTCAGTCACTTCAACAGTACTGCCAGTTCCAAAGCCAATTGGAAGCTGGGCTCCAACATAAGGTGATAGTTTTGAAGTTCCAGGCATATGAAACTCAACACCAGGTGTTAATCCTAGTGTGAAACCGCTTGAAGTCTTAGTTTCTGTAGAATCATTGTTTGATTTCACCGTACTACTAGAACTTCCAAGATTCAGCCTCAACCTGTACGCCATAGTTTCACTGCTAAAATAACGAAAACGTAACTCTGGGGCTCCATAGCTTATGCCGGGATCACCAAAGTTTAGGTTTAAACTAGTTTCAATCGTTTTGTCGCCTGCAGCTGGCTTTTGTGCATAAGCCATATACCCTACGGCTAATGCTGCTAATGAAAACATTAATTTTTTCATGTTTTTTGTTTTTGATTACAACCGCAAGTACTGCCGTTTCTTTTCAAAAACAATTCACACCGCATCATGCTTTGTGGAAAAGTAGATTTTTTTTAGACACAATAATCCTATTCTAATGATGGCCATGTTGGGTGAAGAAATCGCATCAGCAATGCTACTGATGTTGATGCTTATGCCTTTGCTTAATAAAAACCACAGGGTAATCATCAGAAGCATGCTACCTAATGCTGCAATTGTAATCGGAAGTCTAATTATTATGCACGGACTTAATCTGGGAATCCCCTACGTGAGCCCAAAAGTTACTCAGAAGAAAATAACTTAAAAGAGTATGCAACCCTTTTGCTGCTTCAGCTCAGCATAAAACACCGCATGCTGATTGAACCCATTTCAATTCCTTCATAGAGATAAGTTACGCTTTCATTTTTTTGTTGCAGGCCTATTGTGTAAAGCATGGGCAGGTAATGGTCGTTGGTTGGAACTGATAGTTGTGCAGCCTTACCTAATTTTTCATAATTTATCAATGACTGATGATCGTGATTATTCAGGAATAATTTAACCCTCTCATCAAACTCTAGACTCCAATCATAAGGCTTAGCTGTATCAATACTCCAGTTAACCATACCAAGGTTGTGAACAATATTGCCACTTCCAACAATAAGCAGACCTCTATTGCGCAACCTATGCATTTCACATGCAAGCGCATAATGGAAGGCGGCAGGCTTTGTATAGTCAATACTCAATTGAAATACCGGGATATTAGATGCAGGATACATGTGTTTTAGAACAGATCAGGCTCCATGATCAAAACCCATATCATGGTCAAATTGTACCTGTAAAGATTGAATCTCCTCTTTTACCTGCTGCGCAAAATAAGGGGAACCCGGAGCAGGATATTGCACCTCAAAAAGCTCACGGGGGAACCCTCCGAAATCATGTATGGTTTTTGGAGCGCTGGCACTGGACACGAATATACCTCGCGTAAGCCAGTGAGCTGATACAACCAATATGGCTTTGGGTTTTGGCAGCGATAAGCCCGTTTTCTTCAGTGTTTGAGTAAAAGGATTATCTGTTATGGCATTCATGGGATTGCCATGACCAACAAACAAAGCAGGCATTCTTTCTGTATCACTATGATTTAAAATGGCATTGCCAAACGTTTTTATATCCATCATTGCAGAAAGGCTTAAAGCAGAAACTGAACGTATAAAATTCTTACGATTCACATTCAAACATAAGTGATTTTCCTATTAGCCTAGCTATTTTACAAGATCAACTTATAACTAATCGATTGTTCTGATGGCATAGGCTACCACACTTTTACTTCTTCTGATATCGCGTTTTTCGTTGGCAAAAAAGTATATAGCGCTTTTACTGCTCCATCTGATTATTTTACTTCTGTAAAAAAATAAATCATAGTTAATAGACAATTGCATGATATGCGTTTGATTGGGCATACCATCTCCAAAAGGACCAAGCCAAAGTCGCTGACCTGATTCAAAACTGTCTACATCAATTGTTAGCATAAATTCATAATCATATTTATCGGTTTTGGCTTCCAGCAAGCCTTGTTTGGCTAGGCGTTTTAAACAATATTCCTTAATTTCTTTTTCATAGTTACGACTAAGCAAATCAGGTGAGTGGTTAACTATCTCTAGTTTTACCGTTTTAAGTTCCCTGTTGGCAGAAAAAGGAAATTTTATTCGATACCAATATTGCCTACTGCAAGAGGTAAAGAATAAGATAAGCATCAAACCAAATAAACATTTTCTCATTTACTGGAAAAGTCGAATTAGCGAAGATAAAGGATGCTTGATAAATCAATATTTATTTACACAGAGGGAATTTATTAAAATGCTACATCTTTGTTACTAAATAACGGTATGATGATAAAAATACGGGAGAAATGGTTTGCCTGGCTTGCATTTGGTGCAGTTTCACTGTTTTGGGGGACAACATTTTTTGCAATAAGGGTTGGGGTTGCCTCCTTCCCTCCTTTTTTAATGGCAGGATTTAGGCATACCATTGGCGGTATAATTATTTGCTCATATTTTCTGTTAAGGGGTTATTCTTTGCCTGATAAAAAAGCATTGAAAACATTTTTTATTAATGGTTTTCTGATGTTGGTTATAGGCAATGGGCTGGTAACATGGGCAGAAATTTATGTGAGTAGCGGATTGGCAGCACTCATCTGTGCGCTTACCCCTTTATGGATTGTGCTGATTAATTCCTTTAGCGGCAAGCGTGAAAATATTTCAGGCTTAGTGTGGCTTGGTTTTTTGGTTTGCCTTATTGGTCAGTTTTTAATTTTTCAGGATAACCTGAAAGATTTTGCCAATCCCAATTACACACTTGGAATTATTTGCATCATCATTGCTAACCTGGCCTGGGCCATAGGCACTGTATATTCAAAAAATCACCAAACACAAACACATCCGCTATTTGGTGCAGGCCTGCAAATGATAAGTGGAGGTTTTGTACTGGATATTATCGGAACGATGAAAGGCGAATGGGAAATTCTAAACCCTGAGCCTGTTGCAGTTTGGATGCTCACATACCTCATTGTGTTTGGCTCAATGGTTGCTTATGGATCTTATATATATGTGCTAAAGAAATTACCTGCAGCTATTGTCTCTACCTATGCGTTTATTAATACGCTGGTAGCCATATTTATTGGCTGGTTATGGCTAAATGAAACTATCAACCTGGTGGTATGTATTTCGGTTTTACTAACCTTGGGCGGATTGTGGCTCATAAACTATGCTTTCAATAAAAATCTGGCAAAGAGTTAACTTTTCCTGATAACTATCATTATTTTTATAATGCCATAAGTAATCTCTGATATTGCATAAAAGCAATGTAAGTGCGACTTTTGCTATATATTGATTAGCTCCAATGAAAGTAAAAAAAGAAGGTCAAGGAAAGCTTTTTAATAATCCATTGCTGGAAGTACTTACCAGAACAAATCCTGTTTTGCATGTTGTTACATATGGTGGCGCTGCCCTTGTGATTGCATATTTCAATCAGTTGCCAAATATTTCTGCTCTTTACCTTTTTCCTGCCGGCATCATTAGCTGGACCTTGTTTGAGTACATGATACACCGTTTTGTTTTTCACATGCGCGGGAGCAAACTTCAATATACCATACATGGCGTGCATCATGAATATCCTAAAGATAGAGAACGTTTAATGATGCCTCCGCTTCCGGGCAGCATATTGGTTTGCCTGCTTTATGGGCTGTGGTTTTTGTTTTTAGGCAACCACACACCATTGTTTATGTGCGGTTTTTTGCTGGGCTACCTGGGTTACACTTTTATTCATTATGTCATTCATGCTTGGAAACCCATCCCGGGTTTCAAGTTCCTTTGGTCGCACCACCTCAAGCACCACAATCCGGCTTTTGAAGATAAAGCATATGGCGTATCTACCCCTCTTTGGGATTATCTGTTTGGAACCATGCCTACGGCTAAAAACAACAAATAGCCTACTTTTTTAAACACAAGTATTTGAGCGCAACGATTGTGTTCACAACTGACAAAGGCTTTTCCATTTGCAGCTATTTTTATTTGCAATATGAATCAACGCCTGCTGCTCTTTGCTCTTCTATGTATGCTGCACCAAAGCAGTATTGCTCAATTTATTTTCCCCGAAAGTTTTATTATGATGCCATTGGATACCTCAAAAAAGTATGCAGGCACCATAGCAGGGGCATTTAGCCAACAAACCCAGGAATTTGTAGTAACACAGCTGAATAGTCGCATTGAATTGGCCAATCGTATACAAACTTTAAATGTATTAACCGTGGCCGGAAATTTTCAGATTGTAAGAAACGGTCCTGAAACCGTAGTGAGCGGAGGCTATGTATTTGCACGCTACCGCGATAGAATTAACAGAAAGTTTTTTCCGGAATACATGATTCAATACCAATGGTTGGAAGCACGCGGGTTGGAACAAAAATTTGCATCAACAGCCAATATGCGGTATCGCTTTTTAAGGACTGAAAATATTAGCCTTGCCGCTGCATTTGGATTACTTATGGAGTATGAGAAATGGAATTTTAGCGCAGTAAGAGAAAAGGAGTTACCGGCTGTAACAAATGATATTGAAGTTTATAACCCAAGATTTAACAGCTATATTAGTTATGACCAAGATTTGGGAGACCGCATGAATATTGATATGGCATTGTATTATCAGTTTCGTTTGGATGACAAATTTAGCAGAAAGAGACTGGGCTTGCATAGTCGACTAAACATTAAAATTACAGAGAAACTAAACTACGCAATAAGCATACGTTTAATGGATGATAAGCAACCTATCGTTCCGGTTGACCCGCTTTGGTACAATTTTTCAAATGAATTGGTGCTTAGTTTTTAGTTGGCGCTTCTTCAATCTTACTAAGCAGTTCAAGCTCATAAGCCTCATATTTTCAAATTTACAATGGTCACACCATCTCCACCCATTTCAATATGCTCGTCATGGTAGCTCTCCACTAATTTGCTAGCCTTTAGATATTCGCGGATGAGCTTTCGCAAAATACCATAACCTTTGCCATGTACAATTCTGAATTGTTGAAATCCTAATACAAATGCATCATCCATGTATTGCTGCAATTTTTTAATGGCCTCTTCTCCCCTAACGCCAATCAAATTAATTTCTGAATTAAAGTATTTCATCTTTTCATTCAAATCCACATTTACTGCCGGAGCCTGAGAAACAGTTTTCTTATCAGGTTTGGCATTGGATAATTTGCTTAACGCAACCCAACTACGCAAGTCGCCAAAAGCAACAAGGGCCTTTCCTTTATTTATTTCCACTACTTCACCGCTTTGTGTTTGGCCATCCATCACTACCCATACACCCACTTTTATTTCGCCTATATTTTTCTTTAAAGGCATTGTAGGTGTTTCAATCAACATATCTTTTTTCAGCTCTTCCCTTTCTTTCTTAATCTCAGTTCGCAACTTTTTTATAACCTCTGTTTCAGCTTTTTTCTCTCTTAGCTCTCTGATGGTATTTTCTATACGGCTATTAGCTTCACTAATAATTGAAAGCGCTTCCTGTTTAGCGGCTGCAACCAATTTTTTGCGGTTGTTATCCAGTTCTTCTTTTAATGTGCTGTATTGTTCTAGGAGTTTTTTTGCTTCGGTATCGTGTTTTTCAAAACGTTTTTTCAGCTCATAAACATGTTTCTTTTCACGCTCTAATTCAATAAGTAAATCATCTACACGTTTTTGCTTATCACCAACTTTTTGTCTGGCATAATCAATTACCGAAGCGTGCAAACCACTTTTGGCAGCAAGCTCAAACGCATATGAGCTACCGGGTTTGCCAATTTCTAACACATACAATGGTTGCATATACTCCTGATCAAACAGCATACAGGCATTTTGCAATCCATGTGTATGTGATGCATAATTTTTAAGGTTGCTGTAATGTGTGGTTACCACCCCCCAAGCCAGCTTCAGATTAAGCTTATGCAAAATTGCTTCGGCCAGAGGACCGCCAAATTGCGGATCGGTTCCTGTGCCAAATTCGTCAATCAAAAACAATGTTTTATTATCGGCAAAGGTGGTAAAATGTTTCATATGAAGCAGGTGAGAACTATATGTGCTCAAATCATTCTCTATACTCTGCTCATCACCAATATCAGCCATGATATCCTGAAATAATCCTGCTTCGCTATGCTCCTTTACCGGAATAAGCAAACCACATTGCAACATGTATTGGAGCAAACCAACTGTTTTTAAACAAACTGATTTTCCGCCTGCATTAGGTCCTGAAATAACAAGTATGCGGTTTGTTTGACTCAGGTTTATTTGTAGCGGAACAACAGGGAGTCCGCTTTTTTGGTGATTGATTTTTAACAAGGGATGATAAGCATCAACCCAATTAAGGTAAGGTTGCTTGTGCAATAATGGCATTGAAGCATTTAATGCTACAGCAAAAATTGCTTTGGCTCGCACAAAATCAATAATACCAATTCGCTGCAGATACAATTCCAACTCCGGCAAGTGAGGTCGCAGCTTGTCGGTTAGCTCTATAAGGATTCGTTCACGCTCTCGCTTAAATGCAATCTGCAACTCACGAATGCGGTTATTGATTTCAAATATCTCTGTAGGTTCAATGAATACGGTTTGTCCGGTTGCCGACTCATCATGAACAAATCCGGAAATATTCCTTTTGTGCTCAGCCAGAACAGGCAAAACCAGACGGCCATCCCTGATGGTGATACCTGAATCGGCAAGCCAGTTTTTTTCAGATGCATGCTCAAAAATCCGGTTGATGCGTTTGCGGACTTCCTTTTCCTTTTCGTTAACCTGTGCTGAAATTTTTGACAACTCAGGTGAGGCATTGGATCGGAGCTCGCCCTTATCATCAATAATTCTTTCGATATGTTTTTGTATACCTGCATTAAACTGAATACCGCCAAACAATGCTGCCAATTGCATGTAGCGGTCGTTTCGTTGCTCGAAGTAGCGTGTTATTAAAGCAAAAGTTTGCAGTAACAATCGAATTTGCTGCCACTCTGATTCAGCCAGAAAAGAACCGGATAGCCCTGCCCTTTGCAGGTATGGCCTAATATCATAATAGTGCTCAGAAGGAAAAGGTGTATCGGTGGCAAGTAAAATCCTGAATTCGTTTACCTGCTGAAGCATCTTTTCAAGCACATCAAACTTGGAAACAAACTTAATTTTATCTACGTACTGCATGCCAAGTTCAGACAAACAATGGCTACGCAGCATATCTTTTATCTGATCGAACTCGAGTTTGGTTTCTATGTTTTTAGGGTAAGTCACTCAAATAATGTTTTTAAACGTTCAGGGCTAAAAGATAGTTTAACCTGTTACTTCCTAAATTCCACTTCCATTTTGCTTAGATTCGTTATTACATCTGCATAAATAGAATCTAATTCTTCGGGATGCAGATTATAATAATCAAAACTGGCAGTAAACTGCTCCTGATTGGTTTGGTGCTTCTTATAAATTTCTTCTCTATAGCCTACACCCAACTGCTTAAGGCTGTCGATAGCAGATGGCCTTGTATTTAGGAAGCCTTCGGCCACATGCATATCGGTAAGCACCGCCTCCATAATATTGGGAAGCAAAATATTTTCCGGCCGCTTTTCAGAACAGGCTACAGCTACCAATAACAACAAAAACAAAATGGTTATGTACTTTTGCATAAATGAATGATGTAGCTGCAAATATCACTAAAATAAAACAAGAAATTCCTTCAGAGGTAACATTAATTGCCGTGAGCAAAACAAAGCCGCTTAACATGCTTGAGCAGGCTTATGCTTGCGGCATTAGAGATTTTGGTGAAAACAAAGTGCAGGAACTTTGCACCAAACAACTCATGATGCCAGCAGATGTACGTTGGCATCTGATAGGGCATTTGCAAAGCAATAAGGTAAAATATATTGCACCATTCATTCACCTGATACATTCTGTTGATTCATGGAAACTGCTTCAGGAAATAAACAAACAAGCTACCAAAAACAACCGTACCATCAATTGCCTGCTGCAGGTTTACATCGCATCGGAAGAAACTAAGTTTGGACTGGATAAAACAGAGTTAATGGAAATATTGATGCATAAGGAATTGGGGTCTTTACTAAATATAAAGATTAAAGGTTTAATGGGTATGGCAAGTAATACTGATGAGGAAGCAGTGATTCGTTCAGAGTTTCGCAGACTCAAATGTTTGTATGATGAATTGTGTGCGCAAAGTTTCATGCAAACCAGTATGGATACTTTATCTATGGGGATGAGTGGTGATTACAAGTTGGCCATTGCCGAGGGCAGCACTATGATACGTGTTGGAAGTCATATTTTTGGCAGCAGGAGTTAAGTAACCTGCATTATTTTCTGAAGAAAGTTTTAACGATGCGTGGTTTGCGTTGCATGTCATTTATCAGCACTGTGTTCATGCCACCCATTTGCTCCATTAAGTTTGCAGTGGCATCAGCATAGGTTTCATGCACCTCAGCAAGCAACCATACTTGCTTTTGTATGCGTGCATATGAAGCCAGTTGTTTATAATAAATCAGTGCATCATCATCCGGTACTATCAGTGCCTTTACCGGTTCAAAATCCCTTACATGAAGATCTAGATCCTTCCATTCGGTCATGGTAATATAAGGTGGATTACTCACAATAATATCAACCATCGGAAGAGATTCCATCACCTTACCCGATAAAAAATTGCCGTTAATAAAGTGCACATCTGCGCGGTATTTATCAGCGTTGGTGCGAGCCACCTGTAATGCACGTTTAGAAACATCAAGTGCAAATACGCTTGCCTTAGACATTTCATGTTTTAAGGCAATGGCAATACATCCCGAACCGGTGCCAATATCTATCATTACAGGCGGTTTACTAAAAGAGCAAGACAACTCTAAAGCATGTCCAACCAGCTCCTCCGTTTCAGGTCGAGGAATCAGGGTATGGCGATTTACATGTAATTTCAGGGTACGAAAAAAAGAATAACCCAGCACCTGCTGAATAGGTTCATGCGCGAGCAAACGCCTAAGTTGCTTGTTCAACTTGTTCAATTCAGCAGCAGTTAAGTTGCGCTGCTGCAAACGAATCATTGCACGTTTAATGTGAAACAGGTCTTCAAAGAGCCATCCTGCCATTTCATCGGCTTCTGATGAACCATATATACCTTGAAGGGATAGGCTGCATGCACGAAAGCACGCGTCAATTGTTTTTTCATATATCAACACCGCGGCAATTTACAAAATACCTACATTCGCACACACAATGGAGCATGAGTATTATCTGAAAAGATGTATAGAACTTGCACGCAATGGCATTGGCTGCGTGGCACCAAACCCAATGGTTGGTTGTGTGGTGGTGCACAACAATAATATTATTGGAGAAGGATGGCATATGAATTACGGAGGGCCACATGCTGAGGTTAATGCCATTAATAGTGTAGCTGATCCTTCCTTGCTTGCTGAATCAACCATGTATGTAAATCTTGAACCCTGTAACCATTTTGGTAAAACACCACCTTGCGCAGACTTAGTTATTCAGCACAAAATTAAAAGAGTGGTGGTTGGTATGCGCGACCCATATCCTAAAGTTGCAGGAAACGGAATAAAAAAATTAAAAGAAGCAGGTATTGAAGTTGTTGAGGGCATAATGGAATCTGCATGCATGGAACTGAATAAGCGCTTCATTACATTTCACACCAAAAAGCGTCCATATATTATTTTAAAGTGGGCACAATCTTCGGATGGATATATTGCACCGGATGCCACAAGCATGAGCAAGGAAACATTTGAACAGAAAAGACATATTACAGGAAAAATAGTACAGAAACTGGTGCACAAATGGAGAGGAAAAGAAGATGCCATTATGGTGGGTACACAAACGCTTATTACTGATAATCCGGAACTAAACACACGAGCATGGCCGGGCAAAAATCCCTTGCGTGTGGTGCTTGATTTAAATTTGCGTGTTCCACCTACAGCCAAGGTTTTTAATAAACAACAACCTACCCTGCTATTTACCTATCATAAAAATGTACCAGAACATTATCCGGAATATATAACCGTTCCGGAAAATAAAGAGGTACTACCCTATATTCTGCAAAAATTGTTTGAAAGAAATATTCAATCATTGATTATTGAAGGTGGTAGGCACACCCTACAAAAAGCTATTGATGTAGGTTTGTGGGATGAAACACAAATTTTCGTTTCAACAAAAGAATTGAACAGCGGCATTAAAGCCCCTGTGTGGCCAGCAGGCAGGCCAATTATTCAAACCACAGTTGACCATGTTCAGTTACTGATTACAAGCACCCCGTCATGATATTTTTACTGCTAAGCATTATAGCTTCAACCATTACCGTTAGCTTTTTTAAACTATTTGAAAAAGCAGGCGTTAACACCTTTCAAGCTATTATTTTTAATTATCTAACCTGTGCGGCAGTTGGTAATTTATTGGCCGGAAAAAATGCTGTGATATTACAACCATTCTGGGAGTTCTCCTGGTTTTTCCACACCATAATAATCGGAGTTTTTTTTATTTCCATTTTCTTTGCCATTGGTGAAACTGCCCAAAAATTAGGCGTTTCGGTGAGCATGGTATCGGCTAAATTATCAGTAGTTATTCCAGTTTTGGTAACGGTATTATTCTTTAGCGAAGTATTATCATGGCTGCAGATAACCGGCATTTTGCTAAGCCTGCTTTCCGTGTACCTGATTAGCAAAAAGGAAGAACATTTGCATGCACACGGGCATTTGGTTTGGCTGCTTCCTCTTATAGTATTTGCAGGAAGTGGAGTAATTGATACCACATTTAATTTAATAACCAAACAATTTAATGCCCAGAACAATGATCCGTTTTTTGGCTCATATACAGTAACCACTGCTTTTACTGTTGCCTTTTGCGCAGGCAGTGCACTCATGTTATATCAATTCATGCGAGGCGATATAAAGGTACAGGCAAAAAATATGTATTGGGGCATTGCACTGGGCATTCCCAATTATTTCAGCATGTACTTTCTTGTTAAAACATTATCGGCCTTTTCTGCCCATTCTGCAGTGATATTACCTGTTAATAATATTGGAATTGTAGCTGCATCTACAATGGTATCAGTTGTATTTTTTAAGGAGAAATTAAACAGCTTAAACACAGCAGGACTCATACTTTCTATTTTAGCTATTATACTGCTGGCATTACATAAATTCTAAACGTTACAGAGCTTATTTGCTGAAAAATCAGACGGCTAAGCAATCTGCCGAAGATTAACATTGTTATTACTTTCATTACACTTGATAAAGCGTTTGTAAAGAAGCGCTTAAAATCGGATATTTGGGCATTAGAATATTAACTATAAAAATAAGATACGTGTTTATGAGAAAAATAGTTCTATTAATGTGCCTCTTGCCATTAACATTAATTGCTAGGCAGGTTAGCAACCCATTAACGGACGCATTGCATCAGCAGTTACAAAAACCTGCAGTGCGCATGTCAGCATTACCAATAATTAACCAACAAATAATTGCCGGAAAATTTGATGAGGCCATGCTCAAACAATTGCCGGAAATGAATAACAGTGGGGCCAGCTGTAAACTATTATACAATAAGAGCAGCTTAACCGGCAAACATCTATTTTATGAGCAATTTGTAAACGACATTAAGGTATGCAACAGTTATATCGGAGTAAATCTTAATCATCAGGGCCAAATTATTTCTATCTTTAATCACCTCACTGATGTTAGCCAATGGCAGGATTTGCCAATTCCTGACAGAACAGATGCAATACCTCTGCTGCTTCCGGTTAAGGGGCTACCTGAATTGATATACGAAAAACAAAACAATCATGTTAAAAATTATATTGATAGAAGTGGTAAGTTAATTTATGAAACCGACCAGCGTCTCTATTTTTCGAATGAAGATACTATTGTAGGTGGCAAGGTATTTCAACCTGATCCCATCACACCATTTGGATTAACATATGGGCAAGGAGGTATTTTGCATTACAACGACAGCGATTATGCTGCCATAAATAACAAAAGAGTTGATGTTACTTTTCCTGCTACACTGCTAAATGATACCTTTTATCTTGAAAATAAATATGCACGTGTAACAGATCTTTTTGCACCATATTACGGAAGAGCAACATCAAAAACACCTTCATTTGATTTTACCAGAAAAACCAATGCGTTTAAAGAGGTTATGTGCTTGTTTCACATCAGCAACCTGCAAAACTATCTTGAATCTATTGGCCTTGATAGCTTGGTCCCCTATGCCATTAATGTTGATGCACACGGAACTTTTGCAGATTTATCGGCATTTAATTTTACTCCGGACACATTTCTTACATTTGGTTTGGGTGGGGTTCCCGATGCTGAAGATGCAGATGTAATTATTCATGAGTATACACATGCTATATCTTTTACCGCTGCGCCATCAGGTGTGATTGGGATACAAAGAAGAGCCTTAGAAGAAGCAAACTGCGATGTGATGGCTGCAACTTATTCCAAAGTAAATGCCACCCACAATTGGCGATATATTTTTAACTGGGATGGCCCCAATCCCGTTGTATCCGGGCAATTCCCGTTTTGGCCGGGTAGAAATGCCAACAGCAACAAAAAATACAGCGATACCACCAATAACTTTTATACCGATTCAGAAATATGGTCATCATGCATTCTAGATATTGCTGAAGAGCTAGACCGTGAAATCTTACTGAAACTATTGATTGCTTCCATGCATGCATATACACCAAACACCAATATGGTACAAGCAGCACAATTATTTATGGACGCAGATAGTATATTGTTTAATAAGCAGAATGCCTGGAAAATTGGCAAGCACTTTGTAAACAGGCAGCTTGGAACATTCAATACTTCACTAACAACTACATCTTCTGCAAGCGGATTTCAAATTCTCAATACTGCTGCCTTTGCAGAAGGAAATGGCGACCTTATTTTTTTGTCTGAAAATGAAGAAAAAATGCATTGCAATATTTATGATATGACCGGCCGATTAAAGTACGAAGTATCAGGAGATAAGCGTGTAATAATTACCCCTGAATTACTGTGCAGAGGTGTGTATAGCATTGAAATAATAATAAACAACAATAGGCACACCATGAAAGTGGTTAGGTTTTAATGTTGGGCAAATCAGGAAATATATTAAAAGAGGGTCACCAAATAAAATTGCTGCAAAGTGGTGATGAATATTTTACTGCATTACACGAATACATCGGCTCAGCTAAGCAAAGCATTCATCTTCAAGTTTACATATATGATGACGATGAGACAGGGCATTGTGTAACAGATTTGCTTTGCAAGGCAGCAAAGAGAGGTGTAGCTGTTGAGGTAATGGTTGATGCCTTTGGGTCGGGAGATTTAAGCGCTGAAACCATAACAAAACTAACACAGGCAGGTATTCGATTTAAAAAGTTCTCGCCTCTATTTACTACAAAAGGTTTTCATGTTGGACTTAGGCTGCACCATAAAATTGCCTTATTTGATGGGCAAACTGCCCTTATTGGCGGCATTAATATTGCCAATAAATACAGAGGTGATGCAGCAAATATTCCTTGGCTTGATTTTGCTGTTGAGATAAAAGGCCCGTGTACGCAAGATATAGAAGAAGTATGCAAAGTTATCTGGCAAAAAAACAATGTGCGAAAACCGAAACCAATACAATCTGAAAATGGTGGGATGCAGGCACGCATATTGCAAAATGACTGGCTGCGAAGAAAAATTGAAATATCAACAGCCTACCGTCAGGCCATTAGAAAGGCAGATAAAGAAATCGTTTTGGTTGCCAGTTATTTTTTACCGGGTATTCGCATAAGAAGGCTGCTTAAAAATGCACG
>JBILGC010000017.1:0-36981 GCA_044351265.1 Bacteroidia bacterium | reverse complement strand
GTTATCATATTGCTATTGGCATTCTTTCCTGCATATGGGCAAACCGACAGCGCCTTAATTGATGCCGCATTCAGAGATAATATCACCCAATTACAAAACCCGGCAAGTTCGCAAAGGCAAATCATTACTTCAGAACAAATTCGTTTAAGCGGCTATGGCAGACTCAGCGATATATTGCAGCTAGCTGATGCATGGACCTTTTCTTCTATCAATGGCGACCGATGGTATATGCAAAGCATCGGCACTTCAGCTTACGCTAACCAAAACTGGATTTTGATGGTAAACGGGCAAAGGATTATTGTAAATACCTTCGATGCCGCACACCTCAATACGTTGGGTATACCCATACATGATATTGAGCGTATTGAAATTATAAATACCCCCACCCTATATCTGAATGAATATGCCGATAAAGGCCTTATTCATATCATTACCAAAAAAATGCCTGACGGCTTTTTTTACAAAGCATTCGTTAATCAAGGCAATGTTACAGGAGACCCGGGGCCATACCGTTATCTGAATAATAACCTGTATAATATTGATAAAATAGGTCTCAATTATACCCACACTGCAGGTTATGCAAGCAAGAAATTGCAGTGTAAGATCAATTATACCTATCAGGATTATTTTGCACGCAGTCAGGAAGTAGGCAACAGATTTAAACTTACAAATAATCCTGCACTTACCACTAAAAGCAACTTACTTGGCATTAGACCCGAGCTGAGCTACTCAGGTAAAAATTGGTATCACCAACTAAACGGTTATTATACTCGTGCAGCAGAGTTTGATTTTTTTGTGCCGCTTGCAACCGAGTTGTATAAGGATCAAACCTATTACCAGGCAGGCTATCTGGTTGAGTATCGTAAAAGCACTGCACACCGATTCAGGCTCAGCTTATCGGTAAACGGGCAGTTGCATGACACCAATGCTTTGGGAAGACCCGGCTTTGAAGTTCGCAGTACTGAAATGGCGATGCTAAACTTTGTGCACAGTTACCACTTTATAAAAAGAAAAAAAGCAGCATTATGGAAGAATGGTATTACAGCCTCCGTTAACCGATTTGAATTCATTGCAAACAAGAAGTTTGAACATACAGTGATTAAACCCTACTCCTCTATTCACCTGCCGATTACTAGAAAAGCCATGCTGAATATGGATGCAGAAATTGTGGTGAGCAGATTTAATGAAGGATTTAAACTAACAACCGGCATTTACAAACGGGTTGATTTAATTACCAATTGGAATTTGATAATAGGCTATAGTCAACGCATCAGCGAGGAGGAGTTGAATCCTGTATTTACTACCAATATTCTATTATCCAATTTTGGTACCGGAGGCATATTTACCAATATTAATCAGGTGTTGCCAAAGCAATTTACTACCGACTTTTATTACGGGCTTACTATTGGCAATAACTTTAGGCTTACCTACAATATCGGTTATAAAAATATTTGGGATCAGTTGCAACTTATACAATATGCTAACCCAACCTTTCCTCATTACAGTTCAAGCACTATCGCAACCGGAGCAGGCATGAGCAATTTAATCAACAGAATAAATCTTTATTATAATGTAGTAGATAATGTGGTAATACACCTGAATTATATGCGAACAGGAAATTTAACAGGCGATGAGATGCTAGCCCTCAATATTCCAAAAAATAAAGCAAGCATGATTTTGGAATGCAGCATGCCCAAACAATTTAAAGTTTGGAACAGGTGGTATTATCAATCAGAAACGCAATGGATAAATCTAACTCCTGCAGGCGATGCCATTGCGCAAAGCATGCAACAATTATTCCTGTGTGACTTAGGAATAAGCAAGTCGGTTTTTAAAAATAAACTCTTGCTAAATGCCACCCTTCGTAATTTGTTTAATCAAGATGAGATTTACCATCCTATTGGAGCCAATATAGGCTTGCGCATGTTTGTATCTGCAATTTTTCAACTGGAAGGCATTCATCTGAAAAGAAAACAATAACGGATTTGTATTTTAGCCGCGTGAAAGAAGCAATAACAGCACCCATATTTAAGCAAATTGCCGATATAGCTAAAACAAGCAATGTTGAAGCCTATGTGGTTGGTGGCTATGTGCGCGATTTTTTTTTAAATAGGGTATCAAAAGATGTTGACATTGTGGTGCTAGGTGACGGCATAGCCCTTGCTAAAGAATTTGCCGGCATTTGCAGTGAGGATGCACATTATGCATATTTTAAAAATTTTGGCACGGCAATGGTAAAAACCAAAGAGTGGGAAGTAGAATTTGTTGGTGCCAGAAAGGAGTCGTATGCAGCACACTCGCGAAAACCTGAAGTAATGCCCGGTACTTTAGCAGATGATCAGAACAGAAGAGACTTTACAATAAATGCATTGGCCATCAGTTTAAATGATGATTTTGGAACTTTGGTTGACCCTTTTAATGGCATCAATGACTTGAACCAAGGAATCATACGAACACCAACAAATCCTGATATTACTTTTAGTGATGACCCGCTGCGCATGTTGCGTGGCATCCGCTTTGCAGCACAATTGGGTTTTACTATTGCCCCTGAAACCTTTGAAGCCATTAGCCGCAACAGAGAACGTATAAAAATTATTTCAGCAGAGCGTATCAGTGAAGAACTGAACAAAATGATTTTAGCTCCTGTTCCTTCAGTAGGATTTAAACTCTTGTTTGAATGCGGACTGTTAAAATTAATTTTTCCTGAGCTGCATGCAATGCATGGCATAGAAACGAAAGAAGGTAAAGCCCATAAAGACAACTTTTATCACACCTTACAGGTACTTGATAATTTAAGCACCGAAAGCAATGACCTTTGGCTGAGGTGGGCTGCTATTCTGCATGATATTGCAAAGCCTGTAACCAAAAGATTTGAGGCCGGCAGTGGTTGGACTTTTCATGGGCATGAAGATAAAGGAGGCCGAATGGTATCGGGTATTTTCAGACGACTCAAGCTTCCGCTGAATGAGAAAATGAAATTTGTAGAGAAAATTGTTTTTATGCATCACCGGCCAAAAGCATTGGCAGAAGATGGCGTAACAGATTCTGCTATTAGAAGATTGATTGTAGATGCAGGAGAAGATATTGATGACTTGTTTATGTTTTGCCGTGCAGATATGACCTCCAAAAATCATCACAAGCTGGAGTTATACCGGAAGCGACTTAAAGAAGTTGAGCATATGGTGGCTGATGTAACAGAGCGTGATGCGCTGCGTAACTGGCAACCTCCGGTAACAGGTGAAGATATCATGAAAACTTTTGGAATAGGACCATCAAAAGAAGTAGGTTTCATTAAAACAGAAATCAGAGAACAGATTCTGGAAGGACAAATTCCCAATACCAAAGAAGCAGCAGTAAACTTTATGCTTGAGCTGGGAAAAAAATATGGCCTTACCCCAATTAAATAAATAACCTTATTTTTGAGATGATGATGCAACCATCTGGCATATTCAAACATTCCGTTTGGGCTTTAATCCTAACCCTTACGCTAAGCTTAGGCCTCTCCTCCTGCTCGGAAGATAATCCGGATGATGACTCCGTTAATATTTTTAGCATAACTGATGATATTCAGCTGGGTAAACAAACCGTTGCTGAGATTGAAAAAAATCCGCAGGAATATCCCATCCTTAGCGAAACACAATATCCTGTAGCTTATGGTCATTTAAGGCGTATTTCCAAAACCATACTTGATGGTAGTAAAGTTTTTTATAAGGATAAGTTTGAGTGGCAAACCAAGATAATAAAGAATGACAAGGTGCTTAATGCCTTTTGCACACCGGGCGGCTATATCTATGTTTATACCGGCCTCATTAAATTTCTTGACAATGAAACACAACTGGCCGGTGTAATGGGGCATGAAATAGCCCATGCCGACCGCAGACACAGCACCGATCAGCTTACAAAAATTTATGGCATCACAACATTGCTGAGCGTGGTATTGGGCAATAATCCCGGGCTGGTGGCAGAAATGGCAACCGCAGTAATTGGATTAAAATTTAGCCGCGACAATGAAACCGAAGCCGATAAATATTCAGTGATTTACCTCTACCCTACCGAGTATGATGCAAGAGGAGCAAAATATTTCTTTGAAAAAATAATTAATCAGGGAGGCAGTAGTCCACCTGAATTTTTGAGCACACACCCCAACCCTGATAACCGTGTTGTGAATATTGAAAATGAATGGAAAGCCTTGGGAAGCATAACGGGACAAACATTTGAGCAGCGCTACCAGGATTTTAAAAACAGCCTGCCTTGAATCAAGACAGATAATTCTGTAAGCAAGCCATATTACCTCATAAAAGGCATATTGGGCATGGCGCGTCCTGACCCCTGAAATTTACTCATGGTCTTCATCATTTTGCGCATGTCTTCAAATTGCTTAAGCAGCTGATTTACTTTTTGGATATCAGTACCACTGCCGCTGGCTATGCGCTTTCTACGCGACCCGTTAATGATATCAGGTGTTTTACGCTCAGCAGGAGTCATAGAGTTGATGATGGCTTCGATATGCTTAAAAGAATCATCACTAATATCTAGATCTTTAACCGCTTTGCCCACACCCGGAATCATGGCCATTAAATCTTTGAGGTTACCCATTTTTTTAATTTGCTGAATCTGGGTGTAAAAGTCTTCAAACGTAAACTGGTCTTTAAGCAACTTCTTCTGTATACGCTCTGCTTCTTCTTCATCAAACACCTGCTGCGCACGCTCAACCAAACTTACAATATCACCCATTCCCAAAATACGCTGTGCCATTCTATCCGGATGGAAAACATCAAGCGCTTCTATCTTCTCTCCTGTTCCGATAAACTTAATTGGCTTATTAACGATTGACTTGATAGAAAGTGCAGCACCACCGCGGGTATCACCATCTAACTTGGTTAATATAACACCACTAAAGTCCAGCACATCATTAAATGCTTTTGCAGTGTTCACGGCATCCTGACCAGTCATTGAATCGACTACAAACAAAATCTCCTGAGGCGAAAGCGCTTTTTTAATGTTGCCAATTTCAGCCATCATTTCCTCATCAACACTTAAACGCCCTGCTGTATCCACAATGAGCACTTTTACCCCATCTTCCTTTGCCTTTTTCAAGGCGTGCTGGGCAATGCTAACCGGATTTTTATTGTCGTCTTCAAAATATACAGGCACATCTATCTGAGCTCCTAAAACTTTAAGCTGCTCAATAGCTGCGGGTCTGTATACATCTGCTGCAGCCATCATTACACTTTTACCTTTTTTCTTAATGAAAGATGCGAGTTTGGCTGTATGTGTTGTTTTACCTGAACCCTGCAAGCCTGCCATTAAAATAACCGTAGGATTGCCGCTAAAGTTTACATCGGCTGTTTGGCCTCCAAGCAATAAAGACAGTTCATCATTTACAATCTTTACCAGCAATTGTCCGGGAGAAACCGATGTGAGTACATTTTGCCCTAGTGCTTTTTCTTTAACTGTATCAGTAAATTGTTTGGCAATTTTATAGTTAACGTCTGCATCAAGCAATGCCTTGCGAATTTCCTTAATGGTTTCGGCTACATTGATCTCTGTGATTTTACCTTGCCCTTTAAGCGTTTTAAAGGCATTATCGAGTTTACTGCTTAAGCTTTCAAACATATTGTACTAAATTTGAAGGCGCGAAGATAAACATTTGCGGCATACAATATCATGCAAGCCAACCCAAGCAAGCATCCGGTTATTTTTTTTGATGGCTATTGCGGCTTATGTACCCGCAGTGTGCAGTTTATACTCAAAAACGATCGGAAAAATGTATTTCGTTTTGCATCCTTGCAATCTGCTTTTGCAGCAAATACATTACCACCGGATACCGAAACCAATACATTTGTTTTGATGGATGGTGGCAGGCTGTATACGCGCTCCGATGCTGCCATTAGGACCTTGCAAAAGCTAGGAGGCATTTATCGCTGCAGTGTTGTATTGTTTGTTATTCCTGCATTTATCAGAAATGCCATGTATCGGTTTATTGCAAACAACCGTTACCGCTGGTTTGTAAGGAATGACAGTTGCTATCTGCCAACAGCCGACAGAAAAGACTTATTTTTAGATGCGCAGGCCAACTAAGGATAAACAGATTTAAGCTTTTCTACGATTTGAAAAACAGCAGGGCAAATGAGCGTATTGTTGAGTGTCTCCTTAAAAATAGTATGCATTTTTCGCTGGTTAGTATGCGGGTATTCTCGGCATGCATTGGGCCTGGCTTCATACACTGAGCAATAATTATCTGCACCCAGAAAAGGGCACGGCAATACATTCAGCACAAAATCTCCATCCTCATCCATATGCAGGTATTGCTTTATAAAATCACCGGGTTTTAGTTTTAGGTGTTTAGCCAAGGTTTCAATATCCTTCTGCAAAAAAAGAGGACCTGTGGTTTTACAGCAATTGGCACAGGTTAGGCAATCTATCTTTTCAAAAGCATTGTTATGCAACTGCTCAAACTGCTGATCAAGATCTTTAGGCTTTTTCTTTTTCAACCGCTCAAAGAATTTCTTGTTTTCATCGAACGATTTCTTTGCCTTTATTTCAGAAAATGGTTGCTCCATCAGTTAGTGCTTTTAACTATAAACACAGCAGGACGAACCGCATGCCTTACCTTATCTACTGTAGAACCGAAAATAAAATCCTTAATGCCGCTATGGCCATGCGCTGCCATTACCACCAAATCAATTTCATTTTTATTGATGATATCCGTTATAACACGGGCTGATTTACCAAAACCCAACTCTATGTTTACCCGATAGCCCATTTCTGTTAATCGGGTTTGATAGGCTTTTAAATTAAACAAGTCATGCCTTGTTTCGTTATCCAATATTTGATTTCCCAAGCTAATGGCCCCGGCCGATTCTACTACGTGAATAAGCAAATAATCTGCTGACTTACCCCCCATTGATAATGCATGTTGCATGGTTGACTCATCATTAGCCGAGAAATCAACCGTTAAGGCAATATGCTTGTATTGCGGCATAGCAGCAGCAGAAAATGAAATGGCTTTGCCATGAGGCACTACATCTTTTTCTTCTTTACGCCTTTGAATAAATGGCTCTATTGTAATGTATCCAAGTAATAAAAGAGCAAAGCCGACAGCCAGTAAAATAAGCATTTTTAACAACCAGTAATCAGAACCCAGAAATGCAAAAAACGATTGAAGCTCCTCTGCAACAAGCTTTATATTAAGCGCCACAATAATGGTTGCCGATATCCATGCAAGCACTTTTAGTGTGTTGCCTATGGCAAATTTACCCATGAGTTTTTTACTTGAAGTAAAATGGATAAGTGGGATTACAGCAAAACCGAGCTGCATGCTCAGAATAACCTGACTCAACACCAGCAAATCTCCCAACTCATTCTCGCCAACAAACAAAATGGTGCACAATGCCGGAATAATTGCAACCAAACGAGTAAGCAAACGCCTTAACCAAGGGCTGATACGCAGGTTTAGATAGCCTTCCATAACAATCTGTCCGGCAAGCGTGCCTGTTATGGTTGAGCTTTGACCCGCGGCAATCAATGCAATAGCAAACAAAGCAGGAGCCATATCGCCAAAAATATTTCGGAGAAGAACGTGGGCATCCTTGATATCGGAAACCTCATAATACCCGAGTTTATAAAAAGCAGTTGCAGCCAGAATAAGAATAGCTGCATTAACAAAAAATGCCAGGTTGAGTGCAACAGCTGAATCAATAAAATTAAATTTAATTGCTTTAGATAAGCCGGCATCATCCTTAGAAAACTTTCTGGTTTGCACCAGTGCAGAATGCAGGTATAAGTTATGCGGCATTACTGTTGCACCAATAATACCAATGGCAATATACAAAGCAGAATGAGACAAAGTAGAAGGCACAAAACCTCTAGCCACTTCGGTAAACTGCGGTTTAATAATAAGCATCTCTAACACAAAAGATACACCGATAATGGCTACAAGCACCAAAATAAATGCTTCCATTTTGCGTATGCCTTTATTGAGCAAGAATAGAAGTAAAAAGGTATCGAGGGCGGTAAGCAACACTCCGTAAACAAGCGGAATATTAAACAACAGCTGCAAACCGATGGCCATTCCAATTATCTCAGCCAAATCGCATGCGGCAATTGCAATCTCGGCAAATACATAGAGTGAAATATTGGCCCATTGCGGATACTGCTGACGAGAGGCCTGAGCCAAATCCCAACCTTTAACAATGCCTATACGTGCGGCCAAACTTTGCAAGAGCAATGCCATAAGGTTACTCATGAGCAATACCCAGATAAGATTATACCCAAACATGCTACCACCGGCAATATCAGTGGCCCAATTGCCCGGGTCCATATAACCCACGCTAACCAAATAAGCCGGACCAACAAAAGCTAAGAGCGTTCGCAGAAAATTTTTCTTTTCCGGCACCTTCACACTCTCGTGCACTTCACTTAATGATTTTCCCTGTCTCATCATCAATACTGTTTCACTAAAATATTTTTGGCCACATCTTTACTGATGCTGATGTATAGTTTGCCATTTATTTTGAGTTTAAGCGACCCATCGTAGGCATTGATTTCGTCAATGCTACATGATGTGCCCAGCGTTAAACCAATTTTATTAAGGTGCTGCAAAAATAATGCACTATGGTCTGCCACACCAGACATCACTACCTGCTGATGTGCCTTGATGGTGTTGAGCAAAACAAATTCAGATTTTTTAAAATCACCGTTTTTGTTTGGTATCGGATCACCATGCGGATCATGTGAAGGAAAACCCAAAAAAGCATCCAGCTTATCAATTAGCAAAGCAGAATTGATGTGCTCCAATTGCTCTGCAATTTCATGCACCTCATGCCAGCCAAATTTTAAGGTATCACATAAAAATACTTCCCATAGGCGGTGCTTGCGCACGGTGTCTATGGCAACCCGCTTACCTTTCTCCGTTAATTCAACTCCTTTGTATTTTTCATACTTTAGCAATTTTTTTTCAGCCAACTTTCTAATCATATCCGTAACCGATGCCGCTTTGGTTTGCAGCATATCTGCAATGGCATTGGTGCTTATGGCTTGCCGGTTGTTCTCAGAAAGTTTGTATATAGCTTTGAGGTAATTTTCTTCGGTAAATGAATACATAAAGCAAATATAGTATTTTTAGGTATGTCTAAATTTGATTTTTATACAAACCTAAATAGCACTTTTGTTTCAAACTATATATCTGTATGTTTGTTTTTCGTAATATGATCATTAAAAAATTTATTTCCTATATCACGTTTTGGAAAAAACCTGAATCCGGAGCCCCGCATTCTTTTAATTTAAAGATGATGCATGGCATCAATAAAATATCCATCCTCATGTTTTTGATAGCTGTGGTTATTATGATTATTAAATTTGCTTTCTGATAAAGTGGAACAATTATTGAAGACGGATTAACACATTTTAAAACAAACTATGCTACTATTATTTATTGTATTTGCCTTGCTTAGCTTAGGCGTTAGCTGGCGCTTCCGCTCAAAAGTAAATCGTTACAGTCAGGTGTCATTGCGACATGACATGAGTGGTGCCGAAATTGCAGAATCCATGTTAAAAGACAATGGAATTTTTGACGTAAAGGTAATCAGCACCGAAGGTTCTTTAACCGACCACTACAACCCGCTAAACAAAACGGTAAATTTAAGCCACGATGTATATCATGGCAGGCATATTACTGCCGCCTCCATTGCTGCGCATGAATGCGGACACGCGGTGCAGCATGCCAATGCCTACAGTATGCTCAAATTTCGTTCGGCAATGGTTCCTGTGCAAAATGCAAGTGCACGCATACTCAATATCATTATTATGGTGATGATGTTTGGCGGTATGTTTTTATTTAAAGCATTTCCGTTTGAGATTGTATTGCTTACCATCATAGCCTGCCAGGCTGTTATTACCTTATTTTCTGTGATAACGTTGCCTGTTGAGTTTGATGCAAGCAACCGCGCCCTTGCATGGCTTACCAATAAAGGCATTGTGATGAGTGATGAGCGTGATATGGCTAAAGATGCATTGAAATGGGCGGCCATGACCTATGTGGTTGCAGCGCTTTCTGCCATTGCCTCTTTGCTATACTGGGTAATGATGCTGCTTGGCAGAAGAGATTAATATCTTTAATTATATTTATTAAGCCCCGCAAGGGGCTTTTTTATTGCCATAATTTATGGTATCAATTATCGTTTAATTGAATATTTTTGAATCGGTGAGATTTCAACTCCTAATTCTTTTTGTTTTATTAAACCGGCTGGCCCTTGCTCAGGTTGGCGGCACCTCAACCTATCAGTTTCTTAGCCTGCAACCCAATGCACGCATTGCATCCCTAGGCGGATATGCCATAGCCACGCGTGAAAACGATGTGAATCTGGCCTCTCAAAATCCTTCGCTGCTTAGCAAGGATATGGACAATCAGTTGGCATACAACCACGTATTTTATTTTGACGGTATTGGTGCCGGCCACGTGGCTTATGCCAAGCATAAAGACAGTGTGGGCACATTTATGGCTGGCTTGCAATACATAAGCTATGGCACTTTTAGGCAAACCAGTGCTACCGGAGATGTATTGGGCGAGTTTACTGCAGCTGAGTATTGCTTTCAAGCCGGCTATGCCAAGTCGTTTAATAAGCTAACCGTTGGCGGTCAGTTAAAATTTATTTACTCTACACTTGAGAGCTACACCTCTTTGGGTATTGCAACAGATTTATCAGCAACCTATTACGACCCTGAGCAATTGCTTACGCTATCTGTTGTAGCATCAAACCTCGGAACACAAATTAAAACATACCGACAAGGCAATAATGAGCAACTGCCATTTAACCTGCAGGTAGGTGTAAGTAAAAAGTTTGCACATGCACCCTTTCGCTTTTCATTGGTGGCACACAACCTGCAAAACCCGGGTGGATTGCTCTATAACAATCTTAATAAACCCGGCCTGAGAAAGGATCTGGAAACGGGCCAGCCTATACCGGAATCTTTCAACGCATTTGATCAGGTATTGAGTCATTTGAATTTAAGCGGTGAACTATTGCTTGGAAAAAGTTTTTATCTGGGTTTGGGATATAACCACTTGCGCAGGTGGGAAATGAAACTGGAAGAAACCGGAGGAATGACCGGATTTGCATGGGGTTTTGGTTTAAGGCTTTCAAAATTTCAGTTGGCTTATGGCCGCACAGGCTATCATGTGGGCCACTCTACCAACCACGTTTCGTTTATTGTATTTATGAACGAGTACCTGAAAAAGAAAAAAACGTCTTCCTAATTATCCCCGCGTTGCTTTACTTTGCTGAAACAACTGCCTAATGCCTGAATCTAAAATTATCATTGCCATTGATGGTTTCTCCTCTTGCGGCAAAAGCACATTGGCTAAACAATTAGCCAAACAACTCGGCTATCGGTTTATTGATACAGGCGCCATGTACAGAGCTGTTGCATTATACTTGCTCAGAAACCAGATTGATATTCACCATCCGGAAATGGTAGCCCAAGCGCTTCCTTATATTCAAATCAATTTTACCTACGATGCGGAAACGCAAACACAGCAGACCTTATTGAACGGAGAAAATGTGGAACAAGAAATACGTATAAACCCTCGCGTGGCAAGTGTGGTGAGTGATGTGAGTGCCATTAGCGAGGTGCGCAGATTTTTAGTAAAACAACAACAAGAAATGGGCAAAGAAAAAGGTATTGTAATGGATGGACGTGATATAGGTACCGTTGTTTTTCCGGAAGCTGAACTTAAAATATTTGTTACTGCCAAACCTGAAATCAGGGCGCAACGCAGGCTTGATGAACTCAAATCAAAAGGACAAAATACCACTGCCGAAGAAGTGCTGGCCAATCTGGAAAAGCGAGACCGCATTGATTCTACCCGTGCCGACAGTCCGCTAAAAAAAGTAGCTGATGCCATTGAGCTGGATAATTCGCATTTAAGCCGCGAGCAGCAATTTGAAGTGGTGATGACTTGGGTAAATCAACGCAGAAAAGCCAGCGCATAATAGTATTAAAGTGCATGGCAGAAATGAAAACATTCAGGCATTCTCACTAAACCAAAATAAAGCAACATGAAAGGCATTTGTAAACTATCCTGTATTCCTGTGCGCAAAGAAGCAAGCAGCACTGCTGAAATGACCACCATGCTTTTGTTTGGTGAAACCTACAGCATCATTGAAAGCAATGACGGGTGGACCTTTATCAAAACTGATTTTGATACCTATGAAGGCTGGATAAGCAGCAAACAAGCAGATAAACTTTTAGCAGAACCTTCCCAAGCAGCCGTTTCTGTTGGTTATCCATTCAATAAAGCTATAAGTGGCAATGAATCCATCTTTATTTTACCCGGGAGCCTTCTGCCTGATTACCGTGATGGTTCATTTAAACTTAACCACCAGGAATATGTATTGGATTTACCCAATATCGGATACGGCAAAGCAGATTTAATTTATGTGGCCAAACAGTTTTTAAATGCACCTTACCTTTGGGGTGGTCGCTCTCCGTTTGGTATTGATTGCTCAGGCTTTACGCAAATTGTTTACCGCATTTGCGGTTTTGCGCTGCCGCGTGATGCATGGCAGCAAGCCGAAAACGGAACAACGCTTGGTTTTAGAGAAGAAGCCAAAGCCGGAGACCTGGCATTTTTTGATAATGAAGAAGGGCGTATTACCCATGTGGGCATGATGCTTAACCCGGATGAAATTATTCATGCATCAGGCCGTGTAAGAATTGATAAGATTGATGGGCACGGAATATTTGATGCAGAGCAGGAGGAATATTCTCATAAACTCAGAATTATAAAACGCATAAGCGGGTAAAACAATTTTACATCAAGATTGCTATTTAAATAAACCAAAATTACTATGACACTAAAAAAAGGCGACAAAGCCCCCTCGTTTAAACTTATTAATACCGAAAAGAAAGAGGTAACACTGGAACAATTTGCAGGCAAAAACCTGATTATTCATTTTTTTCCGGCATCATTTACCGGAGTGTGCACCACCCAATTATGCACCGCTAGGGATGCCATTGCTTTATACAGCAATGATAAAGCCAGCGTAGTGGCCATTTCTGTTGATTTGCCTTTTACGCTTGCTAAATTTAAAGAAGACCAAAATCTAAATTTTGATCTGCTCTCTGATTTCAATAAAGATGCTATCAAAGCTTATGGTGCCATCTATGAAGACTGGATTCTGGGACTGAAAGGTGTGGCCAAACGTGCTGCATTTGTGGTAGATGCCAGCGGCACCATACAATATGCCGAGGTATTAGAAAACGCAGGTGAGCTACCCAATTTTACAGCCATTAACGAAACATTGCAAAGCTTGGGTGTATAACAAACAAATGCATATAAAACGGAAGCCGGAGTTTAATACCCGGCTTTTTTGTTGCAAGCAGCAGCAGTACCAACTGATTTATCGCAGCATATTGCATAAAGTTGAAATTGCACTATATTTGCCGACTCATTAAGGTTTCGTAGCTCAACTGAATAGAGCATCTGACTACGGATCAGAAGGTTACAGGTTTGAATCCTGTCGAGACCACAAATAAGAGTAAAACCTTACGCCAAGCGTAAGGTTTTTTCATTTAACGCAGTCCCTAAAACAACGTTTTAGTGGCACGGAGGTAAATGAAAAAAAAGGGTTGCGAAGCAAGCCTTGGTTTTACTTTTTCAGCATGGATCGATTCAGGATCATGAGCGCATCGAACTAATCCCTGTTTTATTATGTTAAAATAACGTTTGAAAAAGGGTTGACCCCCGCTGCAGCGCGAAACGAAATTCAGCGTAGCTAATCCCTTCGCGTGGTATCTATAACCATTTTCATACAGTTTTCAATGATAAAGCTGATCCAGATTTCTATGTTTCCCCATTTGCGCGCATCTTAGATGCGTGAGTGTATAAGTTAAATATCGTCCGTATAATTAAATTGGTTTATACGGTCATTTATTTAACCGATAATAAACACCAATCCAATTTGCAAATAGAACCCTGCGGGCTGCTGCAACTGCTTCCCTACCTTACCACAATTTTTTTGTATTGCTCTATATCACCGCTGCTAAGCTTTAGTATATAAATGCCGGCTTGGGCAATATGCAGGCTATTGTCTTCGGCCTGCAATTGTTTGCTTATTACGAGCCTGCCTTGCAGGTCGTAAACATGCGCATTTAGCGCAAAGGGCGTGTGCTCGTGCCACACATATACCAATCCGCTTGTGGGGTTGGGGTAAACGGTTAGCACGGGTTGCGTAAGTTGCTGCGCAGGTGCAGATGCATTAAAACTTTTGCTAAAAGCAGAATCGGGCACACCCAAAGATACATTGTAGTAGCTGCCACTGGGCGTTTGCTCCAGGCGCATGGCTCGTACCATATAATAATTCATGCCATTGTCGGGCGAAGGGTCGGTCCATAGCGTGTCGGCAGTGGTTAGGCGTGCCACCTGTTTGTATGGCCCGTAAAGATTGCGAGCTCTTACCACCACATAACCTTCTGCATCCGGAGAAGCTTGCCAGCTTACCAATACCTTCATTGAATCGGCAGATGGATTTGCCTGAACAGATGCGGAAGGCTTTACAGGATGCAAACGTAAAGAAGGATCGCCCATGAGTGCAATATGAATAAATGTTGGGGCGCTGTTAAAAACATAACCCAAGGCATCGGTTCCGGTAAAAGAATAATAATTGTTTTGCGTTAGGCGCGCAGCATAACCAATATTTTCACCAAGTGCCATGTGGTGTAAATGCCAGTATGGTCTGCCGCTCCACATGCTTGCCAGCATAGGCTTAGGTGCGCAAAGGGGTGCACGCAAAAAATTATTGGGCGAGTCCCAGTCGCCAAAATAGCTTCCAAAGGTCATACTGAAGATACCGTTAACCGAATCGTTGTTGTAGTTTGCTGTATTGCCCACACCGCTGCATGAAGTGTATGAGCCGGCACCGCAGCCATAGGTAAACTGATAGTTGCCCGATTTAAGAGCAGTAAAATAATCGCGAGCAAAAACAGAATCGGCATACATGGCAGAAAAATTGCGCCAACCGGAAGCAGCAAAGGCTTCACCGCTCATAGCTCCAAAATTATCATCTACCAGCGCACGTTTGGTTATTTGCAGTTTGCCAAGTTTATAATCATGAGCCCTATCCAAATATCTTTTTATACGCAATGTATCATTGCTGCCAAAGGTTGACATATTGGTAAGGTCTACCCTACCCACTTGCAATTGCACTTGCTCCGGGTATAGGTAAATCTGATCAAACTTGCCATCACCGGGTATATTGTCGTTTTGCGCACGCTGCGGTGTGGTATCGTTTACATCGGTATCTGTCCAGAAGTTTTCATTCATCATGCCATAATACAAATCTGCAGGCCATGCGCCTCCATGCTCGGGGTGTCCATCAGGAGGGTAAATTTGCCCACTAACTGCTTTAAACCCGCCTGAATATGGCACAGGTATTTTTCCCAGAAGAAATACGGCAGCAATACTGGTATCGGCACTCCACCTGGAACGAATACTATTTTTTACTGCAGCAACAGAAGCAGTGCGCGAAATATCCATGCGTTGCACGGCCCATCCATCGGCAACAAGATCTAACTGAAGGGTTCTGATTTCTGCTGCCAGTGGCTGCGCATAGTTGGCATCAACCAACAAAAGCATTGTTCCCTTAGCAATTGTTTCAGGCAATTTTATACCTGCATAAATATAGCCATGAGCAAAACGGTTGGCTGCAGTATAGGTTCTTCTCACATAGTATTCATAAGCACTTCCCACGGCTGCATTATTATCAACGTATTGTGTTGCCGTTTTGGGCAAAGTAGCCAGCGGAGTGCCCCAGGTTAAGCTACTTTTTTCTTTGCGATAGACAATATAATTCAGGCCGGTAGTATCACTAGGCCAGCTAATGGTTACAGATGGGGTAGCATCTGAAATGGCAGCCCTAAGTTGCACTGAATAATCTTTTGCAGTTTGCGCCATGCTGAACACCGAGAAAAACAACAGGTAAAAAGTATATCTTGCCTTCATAATAAGTATTGCTTGTTAAATCAAATATATAAAACTCGTTTATTCTCGCTGCATGAACCAACAGATTAAATTGCATGAAAGCTGGAAGCAGCTGTTAAATGATGAATTTGAGAAGCCTTATTTCCTTGCGTTAAAAAAGTTTTTATTGGAAGAGAAAAACGGAGGCCAAACCATTTATCCGCCCGGCTCATTCATTTTTGCAGCGTTGGATAAAACGCCTGCCGATAAAGTAAAAGCAGTTATTTTGGGGCAGGACCCCTACCATGGACCCGGACAGGCACACGGACTGTGTTTTAGCGTAAACGATGGTATTGCGGTACCCCCATCATTACAAAATATTTTTAAAGAATTGCATGCCGATCTGGGCTGCACCATTCCCCTTTCGGGCAACTTAGGTAAATGGGCAGATAATGGCGTTTTGCTTTTAAATGCCACACTCACTGTGAGGGCCAATGAAGCGGGTTCGCATCAAAACAAAGGCTGGGAAACATTTACAGATGCAATTATTCAGAAAATATCCATACAACACTCGCATCTAGTGTTTATGCTTTGGGGCAAGTACGCGCAAAGTAAACAAGCGCTGATAGATGCAAACAAACACCTGGTTTTAACAGCAGCACACCCCTCCCCGCTGGCAAGAGGAGCATTTTTTGGTTGCAAACATTTTAGCCAATGCAATCATTACCTTAGGCAAAATGGCATAGCCGAAATTAACTGGCAATTGTAAGAAGCACTGCCATGCAACTGTGCATGGATAATGCACACGCGGGTTATTAAATCTTTTTTGCAACTGGGTTGTTTGTGTTATCATGAGTGCAATAATTTCCGATACTTCTATTTACCAGTTTACGGTTACCGGTATTACAGGCGAAACGATATCGCTTGCTGATTTTAAGGGCAAGTTGCTGCTTATTGTAAATACCGCATCGGGTTGCGGCTTTGCACCGCAATTAAAGGAACTCCAAAATCTCTACACACAATTTAAAGGCAGCGGACTTGAAATTTTGGCCTGCCCAAGCAATGATTTTGGGAAGCAAGAGCCTTTAACCAATGAGGGCATTGCCACCTTCTGCAAAATCACCTATGAAGTAAGTTTTCCGCTTACCCAAAAAATACATGTAAAAGGCGCAGGTGCTCATCCCCTTTATGCCAACCTGGCCAACAAAACCATCAATCCCAAAAGCAATGGTTTCCCCAGATGGAACTTTCATAAGTACCTGATAGGAAAAGATGGCAGAATGATTGATTACTTTTACTCATTTACCAGGCCACAATCCGTTAAACTGCAAAAAATAATCACTGCAAATCTTTAACGCAGCAGCACCTCTCCTACTTAAGAGCATGCCACAATAGAGGTGATAAAGTTTAAGTTGCTTACTTTCGTTCCGAAATTGACTAAAAACCAATGATGAAACTGGATATTTTAGCCTTTGCCGCGCACCCGGATGATATTGAACTGGCCGCAGGTGGAACATTGCTTGCACATCTTGCATTAGGCAAAAAAGTGGGCATCGTAGATTTAACCAAAGGCGAGCTTGGCACAAGAGGGAATGCAGAGTTGCGACTAAAAGAAGCTGCTGCATCCGCTGCCATTATGGGCATTAACGTAAGAGAAAATTTGGGTTTCAGAGATGGATTTTTTATTAAAGACGAACATCATTTGCTTAAGGCCATTGAAATGATTAGAAAGTACCAGCCGGATATTGTGCTTTGCAACTCTGAATTCGACAGACATACAGACCATGCCAAAGCAGGCGATCTGATACATGAGGCTTGCTTTTTATCAGGATTAAGAAAAATAGAAACCATACACAAAGGGCAAACACAAGAAGCGTGGAGACCAAAAGCGGTTTATCATTATATTCAAGACTACTGGACTAAGCCGGATATTATTGTTGACATTACTGCGTATTTTAAAACCAAAGTAAAATGCATCAAGGCATTCAGCAGTCAATTTTATGACCCGAATTCGAGTGAGCCGGAATCTGCTATTACAGGCAAAGACTTTTTTGATTTTCTTGAAGGTAGAGCTTTGCAATTTGGCAGACTTATTGGCGCACAATATGGAGAAGGATTTACCGTGAAACGCCCGATGGGAATTGAGGATTTAACAAAACTGTTATAAAAACGAGTCCTCTTTAATTAGTCCGAATTGAGAAAAGTGGTGAGAGAAATGCTTGTGGTGAAACAATAGCCACTCATGATAAGTTAATGGTCCAAACATATTGTGAATGCGGGTAGTATCTGCTCCGGCTTGGGCAAAATAATTTTTAAAGTCCTGTAAATTTTCCTTGAGCAGGTTGATGGCCTCTTGCAAGCCAGCCGTTTCATAGGGAATAGGCTCAACAGGCATTACCGGATTTTGAAAACCTTTGGGCATGGGTCGGTCGCTAAGCAATGAAATCTTTTTCATTTTAAGCGCTCGTACTTCATCTCCATTCAAAATTGTTAAATCAATTGCCCCATTAGAAATACGCAAACCCAATGAAAGGTGCTCTACCATGCGTTGTGCATCCATATGGCCCCAAATAGGTTTGGTATCAGGCTGCAGGTTGCTCAGCAAATCAATGGCATGGGTAAACAAAAGTTGTTCTAATTCATCAATCGTTTTCATGGTATGGTCTATTATGTAACAAATGTAAAAGTATCTCCATCAAATAATCCTTTATCACTAAGTTTAAGGTGTGGTATAACCAGTAATGCCATAAAGGATAAACTCATAAATGGCGCACGCAAACCGGAACCCATGCGTTTCACCAGCTTATCAAGGCGTGTGTAATCCTGCTCCACCTGCCAAGCATCAGCTACACTCATTAAACCCGCAACAGGTAGCGGCAATACCAATTCCTCTTCGGCATTTATTGCACTCAATCCACCCTTAGCTTCAATGAGCAGGTTTACTGCCCTGCACATGCTTTCGGTATCCACACCCACCACCACAATATTGTGGCTATCGTGCGCAACGGATGAAGCAAAGGCACCGCTCTTAATTCCCATATTTTTAATAAAGCCACAAGCCACCGATGCATCTGCATAGCGGTTTACCACAGCAATGGTGAGTATATCTTGCGCAGGTGTGCAGGCTTCGGCATCAACAATAAGTTTATCGGTAATCAATTGTCCGTCTAAACAAACAATAACCTCCTGCTTGTGCTTAGGTGTAATGCTAAAATCGGCAGCTTGTTTCGCCTTGCATATAAATTGATTGATGGGCTCAACAGGAACGGAAGCAATTAGGGTTTTACCCTTTCTTGCTGCACAGTTACCGCGGATATAGGTTTCATCAACTGCAAATGTTTTGATATCAGAAGTAAGAATAAAATCGGCAGGATGACCAAGCTTTAACAAACCCACAGGAAGCTTATAATGCACCACCGGATTGATGCAGGCCACCTGAAGGGTCTTAAAGAAATCACATCCCACAGCCAGTGCGCGCGCCACCAACTGATTAATATGCCCAAGTGCAAGAGAATCGGGATGTTTATCATCACTGCAAAACATGATTTGATTGTGATAGGTATTGAGCAGCGGAATCAATGCATCAAAATTGCGGGCAGCACTTCCTTCGCGTATCAACACGTGCATACCTAGTTTTAACTTTTCTTCGGCTTCCTCCAAGGTAAAGCACTCATGATCGGTTGAAATACCTGCATCAATATACTTTTTGAGGTTTGCACCACGCAATCCCGGTGCATGTCCGTCAACCGGCTTTCCGAGCGCATGCGCTGTTTTAATTTTTTTTAGTACCTGCTCATTATCCTGAAGCACTCCCGGAAAATTCATCATTTCAGATAAATACCGGATATCATCGCGTTTCAGCAGCGTTTCAACATCGGCAGCAGAAACACAAGCACCTGCTGTCTCAAAAGATGTGGCAGGCACACAGCTGGGTGCACCAAAAAAGAAATGAAACGGAACTTGTTTGCCGTTTTCAATCATAAATTCAACACCCTGCATACCGCAAACATTGGCTATTTCATGCGGATCGCTAACGGTGGCAACGGTGCCATGCAATATGGCCATGCGCGCAAATTCAGAAGGCACTAGCAATGAACTTTCAATGTGCACATGCGCATCCGTAAAACCAGGAAGTATATATTGAGTATATGTTTTGCCTGTAGCGGTTATGGCTGTTATGATACCGTCCTGAATGTGTAAGGATGCACCATAAATTTGCCTCGAAGGGATGTCAACCACATTGGCCTCTATAATCATCCGTTATTTTCTTAATTCATCCAGCCAAAACATAAAAGGCATAAATGTGCGCAAACCTTCTGCAATCCAAACATCGCCTGTTTCTCCTTGAAGAATAATGCGAATGGGTTGGTTGAATTTGAGTTCATATTCGCTCATGCTCTGCAGGCAAGCACCGCAACTCATCACCGGCTCATTAACTAAAAAGTTGCGTGCCTTAACTGTAATTGCCATTGCCACCACAGGAACATCAGGATAAGTAGCACCTGCATGAAAAATAGCCACACGTTCGGCACACAAACCACTTGGGTATGCAATATTTTCCTGGTTACTGCCCCTAACAATTATTCCATTTTGAAGCAACAGTGCACATCCTACATAAAACTTAGAATAGGGCGCATAGCTGGTATGCACCGCTTCCTTTGCTTCCTTTAGTAAAGATAAGTCTTCTCCGCTTAGCTCGGCATAGCTGCTGTACTTTTTTAATACAGATTCTCTTCTGATTTCTTCCATCTATTCAATGATACTAAAAATTCTTGAGTAATGTGTAGTTTCGCAAACGTCATATTTCCTTTTCAATGAAAAAGATATTAGTACTTGGAGCAGGGTTATCATCATCCTATCTCATTAAATACCTTAGTAAACTTGCCGCAGAAGAAAACTGGATGGTAAGCGTTGCAGATGCAGATCAGCATCAGGCCATATTAAAAGCAGGAAATCATCCGCAACTCAAAGCCATACGATTAAATGTATCAGACGCATTTGAACTAGATCAACTAATTGCAGAGCATGATGTGGCAATATCACTCATACCTCCTGCCATGCATATTATTGTGGCAAAGGCTTGCTTAAAGCATAAAAAACATTTGATTACCGCATCTTATATCTCTCCTGAAATGCATAATTTACATGTAGATGCACTAAAGGCGGGTGTATTGTTTTTAAATGAATGCGGATTAGACCCTGGCATTGACCACTTGTCTGCCATGCAAGCGATACATCGGTTGCAAGGTGCCGGTGCTAAAATCACCTCATTTAAATCATACTGCGGAGGCTTGGTTGCTCCAGAGTTTGATACCAACCCGTGGCATTACAAATTTACGTGGAACCCTAGAAATATAGTATTGGCAGGACAAGCCACAGCCAAATACCTTGAAAACAATGAACTAAAATTTATTCCTCAGGGCCGCATCTTTACCCAAACAGAACCTGTGTTGATGAAGAACGAAGCTTTTGAGTCATACGCAAACCGAGACAGTTTAGGTTATATCAAGCCTTATGGTATTGAAGGTGCACATACCGTTTTGCGTGGAACCCTGCGCAGAAAAGGTTACAGCCACGCATGGAATATGCTCATAAAACTTGGCCTAACTGATGACACATTTATCATGACAGATGCATCAACGCTTACTTACCGAATGTTTACAAGCGCATTTACACCCGGAACAGGAATGGCACAACTGGAAGAAAGGATAGCTAATTTTCTTGGCATACAAACAACGGATGAAGCATTTAAGCAACTGCATTGGCTGGGCTTATTTGATGAAGAACAGATAAAACTGAATGAGGGCACACCTGCACAAATACTGCAATTGCTCCTGCAGCATAAATGGAAACTTGGTAAAGGAGAACTGGATATGATTGTGATGCAGCATAACATTGAATACACCATTAATAAAAAAGAATACCGCCTGGTTTGCAACCTAATGGTAAAAGGTGAGGATGAAACATATACCGCAATGGCAAAAACGGTTGGCCTGCCCCTAGGTATAGCTGCCAAACAACTGCTTCAGGGTAAAATAAAACTTACAGGCGTGCAAATGCCTTTGCATGCAGAGATTTACGAGCCCATCTTAGATGAGCTGAAAACTTACGGAGTAGCTTTTGAAGAAAGTACAGAACAACTGCATTAATACTCTAGGAAATTTACTAACTTGGCAACATAAAGAACCATAGTTATGATACGAGCACCTTTTAACTTAAAAAAATGGATTGATGAAAACCGCCACTTATTAAAACCTCCGGTGGCTAATAAAAATCTGTATCCGGAAGGAACAGATTATATAGTAATGATTGTAGGCGGACCCAATGCCAGAAAAGACTATCACTATAATGAAACGGAAGAATTATTTTATCAGCTAGAAGGGCAAATAAATGTAAGGATTCAGGTAGAAGGAAAGGTGCAGGAAATTCCACTCGGCCCGGGCGATATGTTTTTATGTCCTGCTAAAATTCCACACTCACCTGTGCGCAGCGAAGGTTCTATAGGCTTAGTAATTGAGCGCGTGAGAGAAGGCAAAGGTTATACAGACGGGCTGCACTGGTATTGCGAAAAATGCAACTATCCGCTACACCAAACCTATTTTGAACTGCATAATATTGAAAAAGATTTCTTGCCGCGGTTTAAGGAATACTATGCTTCAGAAGATTTGCGCACCTGCAAAAGTTGCGGGCATGTAATGGAAACTGACCCCAGATTTGTTTAATCCCTTTGGCAACTTGCCAAAGCAGCTGTAAAATTTAGCTTACTTTGTTTTTGCGTGTACGTTCCGTGCCATATTCCAGTATCTGATCTATAAACTCATAAGGTTTATAACCGTTTAGGGCACACTGATGAAAGATAGCCGTTGCGGGTGTCATACCGGGAAGTGAGTTTACTTCTATAAATACTACCTCTACTTTATTTTTAGGCATGATGCGAACAAAAGCATCAATGCGGCAATAGCCCTGAACATCTAAAACTTTTGCTGCTTTCATAAGGGTTTGTTGTACCTCTTTGCTAATTATTTTTTGAGCCACAGATGTTTTGGCATAACGCGCAGGCGTGATGTTTTGTCCTTGCCCTGCCAAGAACTTTTCTTCTAAACTCAGCACTTCACCTTCGGCCAAAGTTTCACTGGGTTCAAAGGTTTCATAAACCGGTTTGTTTTGGCGGTAGTGTGTAAGCATACCACCGGTCACCTCCAGAAAATGCGTGGCTTTACTTCCTTTCTCTACAAATTTTTCTACCAGGAAATATGACTTTTTAGGGAACTCCTCTTTGGGTTTAAGTTTTAAACGTTCTGCCAATGCTGGCGCAATTTTCGGGGTTTGTCTGAATACGCCATCTGCATAATTAATCAGATCGGTTCTGCTTTTAATTTTCTTTACCGCACTGCTACAACCGTCATCTGCCGGCTTTGCAATAAGCGGATAACCGATTTTCTCTACCGCTGCAATAATCTGTGCACGCTGTTGCTTCCAATTCTTTTCTAAAACCAGCATATGCTTTGCAACCAAAAAGCCATGTTTTTTAAGCAGCTCATTGGTATCAAATTTATTGATGGTAATTTGAGAACTGGCAACGCCTGAACCGTTATAAGGAATGCGTAAGCGATTCAATTCTTTTTGCACAGTGCCATCTTCACCCGGCCTGCCATGTAAGGCAATAAAAACAGCATCGGCAAGTTTGGCCAAATCATTATAAGTAATTTTTTTAGGCACACGTAACGCAGCATCATTACCAAACTGCTTCAAAATGCCTTTACACTCTTTTGCAATTTTTTCAATTACGGGAGAGCGCTTAAAGTGCAAAACCTTTTCCCTGATATCATCCGCGTTGTCTTTAAGCATTATGTTAACGGGTATCATATGCAATTCATGCTTATCATCATTGCCCGTAACAAATATCGGGAATGGTGCATACTTGGCAGATGAGGCCAGCTTTTCATAAATATTGCGTCCGCTTTCAACAGATATATGCCGCTCTGTGCTGTATCCTCCCATAAAAACAGCTACCCGTTTTTTGGTGCTTTTTTTATTTTTACCGGCAAGCAGAGATGCATCCAATTTCTTTAACAATGCTCTTTCTTTAACATGGGTAGATAAAGAAGCCACACGCTCGGCTAGAGAGGTACGTATGATATAGGTAAGGAACTGTGAAGGATTTAAACCGATTTCTGCAGCCTGATGAAAGAAGAAGGAAGAAGGCATCATACCCGATGTGGTATTGGGATCGTTTAGAAACAATTTGCCCTGATTGTTTATGAATCCGTCAATGCGTGCATAAACATGAAAGCCAAAAAAACCAAATAACTGTGCACATGCCTTACGTATGCGTTCAATTTCAGTTTCCGGCAAATCAATAGGCGTTATTTTTCTGCTAAGGCCCGGCAAATATTTGCTTCGATAGTCAAATACTTCTTTCCCTTTTACAATTTCTGTAGGTGGTAAGGCAATGGGTTGGCCATCTGTATTGCGAATAACAATGCAGCTAAACTCATGCCCTTCAATAAAATCTTCAATCAAACATTCTGTTTCACTGTAGTAACCTTCAAGTGTCAATTGTTTTGCTGCAGGCAGTTCTTTATCAAACAACGCAAACAACTCATCCGGATGATAAATCATTTTATCATTTAGCAGACAAGGCAACCCAATTCCTTCTTTCACATCAGACAGTTTCTGCAAAAAGCTGATGCGTTCCTCCTGATTTAGCTTTCTCCAATCAGCATAGGTAACTGAGTGAATAAAAAATGATTTATTCACGGCCAATTCAAATGCACTGAAGTTATTTGTTTGTATAACAGATACACCAACAGAGGAGCCCTGATTGGCAGGTTTTACCACACATTGATTCTTAAACAATGCCTGCACCGAGGCAAATATTTTTTTACGGTTGCCATTTAACCACTCTTGCTTAGAGAAACTAAAGGTAGCAGGCACGTGCATACCGGCTTCTTTCATTAAGCTTTTCTGCAAGCGTTTATTCATGCCCAAAGCAGAAGGCATAATACCAGAGCCACTGTATGGAATCTGCATCCACTCCAACAAACCTTGTATGGTACCATCCTCGCCAAAATTTCCATGAAGGGCAAGAAAAGCAAAATCGATTAAGCCCTTTAACTCGTGTGGTTTAATTACTTTTCCCAACTGAGCAGCCAAGCTAAGACCATTATCAGTGTGGGCATTTTTTATACTTTCGGCATAAATCTGCACTGGATACTTGGCAGACTTCAAGGCAGAAACAGGCGGATAAAAATCACGTATGCTTCCTTTATAAATAAAATGCCAATTGAGCAGAATGAAATTATTAAAGCTATCCACAAAAATGGGAACGGCCTCAAACAAGGTTTTATCCAGGTTATCATAAACCGTGCGGCCTCCTGCAAAACTTACCTCGCGCTCGCGTGAGTTCCCGCCAAAAAATATTCCTACTTTCATAGGCATCAAATATAGAAGGGTTTTAGGAAAGCAGCCCCTTACTTTGTTCACAGCAGCGCATAACTGTATATTTTGTTCAACGTATTAGGTTCGACCCTGATATACAATAGTATTGAAGGGATAGACCAACTGCTAGGAAGTAGTATTTTGTTTTATTTATTTTTTTAGTGTGTTAATCATCACATGAAATTAACTTTGCGGAATGAATTTTAAACTCACATCAGACTACCGACCAACCGGAGATCAGCCGGAAGCAATAAAAGCGCTTACGGAGGGTATTACGCGAGACGAAAAAGCTCAGGTGCTGCTGGGGGTTACAGGTTCTGGAAAAACGTTTACAGTGGCAAATGTGATTGAGAAAGTACAAAGACCCACACTCATTATTAGCCACAACAAAACATTGGTTGCGCAATTGTATGGAGAGTTTAAACAGTTTTTTCCTAACAACGCGGTAGAATATTTTGTATCGTATTATGATTACTACCAGCCTGAGGCATTCATCCCACAATCCAACACCTATATTGAAAAAGACCTGAACATCAATGAGGAGATAGAAAAGATGCGTTTAAAAACAACTTCTTCTCTCCTATCCGGCAGACGCGATGTAATTGTGGTGGCATCGGTAAGTTGTATTTATGGTGCGGGCAATCCTAAAGATTATGAAAGCAGTATTATCCGTTTGCACAAAGGGCAAAAGATAGCGCGTAATACGCTGTTATATGCATTGGTTGATTCGCTTTACTCTCGCACCACGGCAGATTTTAAACGTGCCACCTTTAGGGTAAAGGGCGATGCCGTAGATGTATATCCTGCCTATGCCGATTTTGCTTTTCGCATCTTGTTTTTCGGAAACGAAATTGAGGAAATACAAATGATTGATCCGCTGAGCGGAATGAAAATGGAAACTTTGCAAGATGTGGCCATCTTCCCTGCTAATATTTATGTTACACCCAAGGAGCAATTGCAACAAAGTATTAGAGATATACAGGATGATCTTGTTGCACAAATAGAATATTTTAAATCATCAGGAAAGTTTCTTGAAGCCAAAAGACTGGAAGAACGCACCAATTTTGATTTGGAAATGATGAGAGAACTTGGCTATTGCAGCGGTATTGAAAACTATAGCCGATACATGGACAGAAGAAAACCCGGAGAAAGGCCTTTCTGCCTGCTGGATTATTTCCCTAAAGATTTTCTTCTGGTAGTTGATGAAAGTCATGTTACCATTCCGCAAGTTCGCGGCATGTATGGAGGTGACCGTTCAAGAAAAGAGAATCTGGTTGAGTATGGTTTCCGCTTACCTTCTGCATTGGATAATCGTCCGTTAACGTTTAATGAATTCGAAGCGTTGGTAGGGCAAACCATTTATGTGAGCGCTACCCCGGCAGATTATGAAATAAGAGAATCAGAAGGTGTGGTGGTTGAACAAATTATTCGTCCTACCGGCTTACTTGACCCAGTAATTGAAATCAGGCCATGCATTAATCAGGTAGATGATTTGATGGATGAAATTGATGAGCGAATAAAGATGGGTGATCGTGTTTTGGTTACCACCCTTACCAAGCGAATGGCTGAAGAATTAACCAAATATCTTGCAAGGCTCAATATTAAATGCAGGTATATACACAGTGAGGTGAAAACACTTGACCGCGTTGAAATTTTGCGCGACTTACGCTTAGGTAAATTTGATGTGCTTATTGGTGTTAACTTATTACGTGAGGGACTAGACTTGCCGGAAGTTTCATTTGTGGCCATTATGGATGCAGACAAAGAGGGGTTTTTACGCAGTGAAAGTTCACTTATACAAACCATTGGCCGTGCTGCAAGAAATGAAAGAGGAAAGGTAAATTTATATGCCGATCATATTACTGAGAGTATTAGAAAAACATTAGAGGATAATGAGCGTAAGCGCGAAAAGCAGCTTGCTTATAACCTGGAACATGGCATTACACCTCGAACAGTCATGAAGAGTAAAGATGAAATCATGAAACAAACGAGTGTGGCTGATGCCAAGCAAGGCAATGAGGCAAATTATTATGTGGAGCCGGAAGAGGCAACTATGGCTGCCGACCCTATTGTGCAGTATATGAATAAAGAACAACTGCAGAAGGCCATTGATGAAACCCAAATGAGAATGATGAAAGCTGCACGAGAAATGCAATTTATGGAAGCTGCACAACTGCGTGATGAAGTTTATGCCTTGCAGGAAAAGCTGAAAGAGCTGAACTAGTTACTCTTCCTGCCTACCAATCATTTTTTGTACACTGAGTTTTTTATTTTCCTCAATTAACTGTTTTCTTTCCTTATCAGACATAGGTTTACTTTTATCTGCTAAATCACTGAGGTCCGGCTGACCCGCATCAATCCATGCAGAATACCATACTGAGCCAACCATCCAAACAGAAGAGCGCATTCTTCTCTCAACTTGTCCGGGTAGCATATTATGAAAAGCGGAAGCGTAGTCTTTGGAATAATTTCTAATTTGAGTTTGGCCTTTTTGCTCGTAGCTAAATTTGTTATCAGGTGAAAAGCTTCGGCTAAGTTTTCGTTCAAAATCAAGAACAGAGTCTTTTGCCGCAAAACTGCTTTCACTGGCTTGCCATGCAGCTGCCAAAACATCATCAATATAAGTTGCACGGCCAACAAAAAAATCATAATCACCTGCAAAAAGCTCCGGTAAACGAGATTCCCAAAAGGCATGTATCCCGTGTTGATTTGTCATTTGTCCGTTATAGTTTTGGGTGGCATGTAAAGGCACATGCGCATCAGCAATATAATGACCGATAACTGCAGATGCACGCAAAATGCGGTAAACATCTTTCTCTTTAAAAGCCTGTGTTAATCTAAACTTCATCACTTGTATATGCCAAGGCACAATGCCATATGCTTTTAAGGTATCTTCTGTGAATTTTACTACGGCATCTTTCCAAAACTTAGGAACTGTATCAACAGGGGCACATTTTTCATATACATCCAAATCAATATAATGCCTGCAGGCTTCTTCAGGATCACCATAGCGCCTGCGGTCGGCATCAGGAGCATGTTCGGTTACAAACTCAATATGCTTTTTATAAAAACCCAGTAATTGCTCGGGTAGGGTAAAAACCGCTAATCGGTTAATCATTCGGTGGCCATAAAAACCCCAGCCGTTGCCAGCCACCACACATAATAGCATTGCAATAAAGAGAAAGCTGTTTCTCATACCCTACTCACGGTTTACACCTTCAATTGAAAATGCAGGAACACATAAACTCCAGTATTCGGTTGGCTCTTCAAAAGGATTGGCATATCGCACACGAGTACCTTTTTTAATAAGTATGGTCTCTCCTGCATTCAATACAATCTTTTCTTCATCCACTTCAATTTGTTTCTTTCCTTTAATAACAATAGTTACTTCATCAAACCGAGGAGTTTGAAAAGGCTCTGACCATCCCGGAGGTGCAACCATATGAGCCACAGAAAAACCAGAATTACCACTTGCTACGCGACCATAATGCTCTTCAATAAGTTTACCGTCTGTAGTGGGCACCACAAATGGATTTTTTTGTAGAATATATTTAACTGCCATTAACTGATGCGATTAACCAAACCATCTGATAATTGATAAACCTGACCACTTTCGGGGCAAACAGCCTTGCCTGTTTCATCAAAAACCAGTCGATGCCCAAACTCGCTCATCCAGCCCATTTGCCTTGCAGGATTACCTACCAGCAATGCATAGGCAGGTACATTTTTGGTAACTACAGCACCTGCACCAATAAACGCAAACGCACCAATATCGTGTCCGCAAACAATGGTGGCATTTGCACCAATAGATGCACCTTTACCAACATGCGTTCTGGAATATTGCCCCCTACGGTTAACACCGCTTCGCGGATTGGTAACATTGGTAAAGACGCAAGATGGACCTAAAAAAACATCATCGGCACAGGTTACTCCAGTATAGATTGAGACATTATTTTGCACTTTTACATTGTTACCCAGCACCACTTCAGGAGATACCACAACATTCTGTCCGATATTGCAATTTTCACCCAAGATACAATTGGGCATAATATGGGAGAAATGCCAAATTTTTGAACCATTTCCAATGGTGCAGCCCTCATCAATTATGGCTGTTTCGTGCGCATAGAATTCTTTTTCCATCTGTCAATAATACCATATTAACGTTTGAATTGCAATATTAAACAAGATGCAATCAAGAAAGATGTTTTAATCAATTAAGCTACCGAATTATCTAGTAGCATCTATTTTGCCTGCCATTCAATTAATAAAAGCGAAACGTATAATAATTCTATCGCCTCATCTACGATATTTTAACATTAACTAAGAAACGTGGCTTAGTTATAAATAATATGTCCAAAAAATTATATCTCCTTATACTACCTTACCTGATACAAGATATCAGTCATAGAACTGCCTATTCAAGAATGACAAGGGAATAACAAACACAGAAGTTAATTATGACTTTTTGGCGAGTTACATTTTTGTGCATACTTATTCACATTAATGTGATAAGTAATTTTATGATAGGTTATGACAAATTTTATTTTTGGCTTATGAAATTAATTAAGTCTTTAGTTGTTTTAACTCTTTTTTTAAATGGCTTACCAGTACAAGCCCAATGGAGAGATGCTATTGGAAATATTGATGATGCCCATGCGCAAAATACTTACTTCAATGATTTATTTTTCTTTAATCCAAATTACGGCTTTGCAGTAGGTGATCGCTCAACCATTTTATCGTTTGACGGTGTGTCTTGGAAGAAGCAACAAGCACTAAGTGATGCCGCCTCAGCATTTTATGGTATCAGTTTCTCAGCAGATACAAACGGATGGATTATTGGAGAAAATGCCACTTTCTATCAATATAACAAAAGTAATAATTCGTGGACTTTCTTTAAAAATGTAGAAATTGACAAAAAGGATATCAGCAAAGACAATAAAGTATTGATTGACCTGAAAGGCGTATTTACCATTTCTAAAACAAGCGCTTGGGCAGTAGCTGATGGACAACATATTTATTATTTTGATGGTAAAAAATGGCGTAAAACAACATGCGAAGGTGCGAATGAACAGTTATACAGTATTCAATTTGTCAATAACATCGGATTCGCTGTTGGTGAAAATGGTATAATAATCAAGTATGAAAATGGCAAATGGAGCAAGATGGTAACACCCACCATTAATAAGTTAAGATCTATCTCAATGATTGATGAGAACTATGGTTTTGCAGTTGGAGAAAATGGCACATTTCTAGTTTTAGAAAATGGGATATGGAACAAAATACAGGTGAATGGATCGGAAGGCTTGCGTCTCAGAAGTGTTTATGCCTTAAGTGATAAAAAAGCCTGGGCCGTTGGAGATAGAGGAAGTATGTTTTGCTTTGATGGAAAAAATTGGAGTAGTTGTAATAACAATAAATTTACAAATAATATTCTTACTAAAGTTTTATTTACCGGTGAAGGACAAGGATGGGTATGTGGTCAAAATAGCTTTATGAATTATGAAATATCAGTCGATGACGAATTTAATAGCAAAAGGACTGATATGAATGCCAGCAATGCTGATAAGAATGTTCCTAAATAATCATAAAATAATCCCAACAAAAAAGGCTTCTCTGATCAAGAAGCCTTTTTTGTTTATCTAGAGTTTCTCTCCATAACTCAGATCGCCTGCATCTCCGAGTCCCGGAATAATATATCCATCTTCATTTAAGCTGTCATCCATATCTGCAATCCAGAGTGTGGCGTGTGGTAACTTTTCTTGTAGAAAGGATACACCTGCCTTTGAGGCTATCAGACTTAATATATGCAACTGCTTAGGAGTGCCTCTCTTTAGCAATGCCTGATAAGTTAAATCAATAGATTGTCCGGTGGCAAGCATAGGATCAATAAGCAGCACAATCCGATCTTGAATATCAGGACAAGCCAAGTACTCAACCACAATTTCAAAAGTATGATTATCGAGATGTTTTCTGTAAGCAGAAATAAATGCACAATCAGCTTTATCGAAACAATCCAATACACCTTGATGCATGCTGAGGCCCGCTCTTAAAATAGCAGCTAGTACAGGTTGCTCGACCAGCACTTTTGATTGATGCGTACCCAGCGGTGTTTGAATAAGCTGCTCTTTCCATGCTAATACTTTGCTTACTTCATAGGCCATTAATTGACCAATGCGTTCAATATTTTTCCTAAAGCGCATGCGGTCTTTTTGTACTTTTATATCACGAAGCTCAGCTACAAACTGATGCAACAATGAGTTTTGATTGGAGAGCAGATTTATTTGCATTTGCCGAAGATACTAAGAAATGCTTATGGAGATTTAAAAACCTAAATATTTTTAACATATTGCCACAATAAACGGATAGAATAATTAAGTCTGTACAGCTTTCAATTTACATGAAGAATAATATGAATATAAGGGTGGTTCTTGTCTTTATAATGTTTCTTTTAAATGCAACATGTGCCATAGCACAGCAAATTCTGGTGAGAGATAAAACAACACTAAAACCTATCCCCAAGGCGGAAATAGTGACAGGTAGTGCCGTTATAATAACTGGCATAAACGGGAAAACCAATGTATTAAGCACACAACTTCCGGATTCTGTTCTAATTCGTGCTATGGGTTATCAAGACATAAAATTATCTTGGCTCGATGTAATAAAAATAAATTATACAGTCGAACTGCAGGAAAGAGAAATACTTATGAATGATGTGGTTATTTCTGCTTCCCGTTTTGAAGAAAACCAAAAGGATGTACCCAGACAAATATTGGTGCTTCGCAGCAAGGATATCGGATTCATAAATCAATCAAACAGTGCAGATTTATTACAAAACTCAGGGAGCGTTTTCGTGCAGAAAAGTCAGTTGGGTGGCGGAAGTCCTGTGCTAAGAGGATTTGAAGCCAACAAAGTGTTAATCGTAGTTGATGGTGTGCGCATGAACAATGCCATTTACCGCGGAGGTCATTTGCAAAATATCATTACACTTGATAATGCTTCTGTTGAGCGGGCAGAGATTTTGTTTGGACCGGGTTCAGCAGTTTATGGCAGCGATGCTTTAGGCGGGGTTATGCATTTTACGACCATACAACCACAATTTACTGCTCCAAATAATATGATCCTTTCAGGCAACGCTTTCGTAAGATATGCAACTGCCAGCGGTGAGCAAACTGCACATATTGATCTGAAGTACGGGCAAGGAAGATGGGCTTATGCGGGAAGTTTTACCATGAGCAAATTTGATGATTTGATGCAAGGCAACAACCGCAATCCGTTTTATGGCAACTGGGGCAAAAGATTGTTTTATGTAGAACGCATAAACGGACAAGACAGCGCTATAAAAAATTCCAATGTGAATTTGCAAAAACAATCAGGATATACCCAATATGATCTGATTGAAAAATTATTTTTTAAAGTCTCAAAAACAGTAATTCTTGGATTAAACCTTCAATATTCTAACTCTTCCGAAATTAATCGATACGATCGACTAACAGAAACTGCATCAGGGATTCCCAGATTTGCAGAATGGTATTATGGTCCGCAAAAGAGATTGCTTGGTGCATTTCATATTAACCTCAGCAATAAAAACAGTTTGTATAACAAGGCACAGATTATTCTTTCTACCCAACAAATAGAAGAAAGCAGACACGACAGGAAATTTAGAAGTGACACCATTAACAGAAGAACAGAAACTGTTGAGATAGCAGCAATAAATGTCGATTTTGAAAAAGATTTGGGTAAGCACGAAATCAGATACGGAACAGAGCTGGTATATAATGACGTGCAGTCAAAAGCTCAAAAAGAAAATATTTTAAATCAGGGAGCTCTGCCTGTTAATACCCGCTATCCTGACGGAGGCTCAATAATGCAGAGCGTTGCCGCATATCTTACACACAGTTGGGAAATAAATCCGAAACTGATTCTCTCAGATGGAATAAGATTTAGCCGAGTAACACTAGAATCAAAATTTATTGATAAAACGTTTTTCCCATTACCCTTTAATCAATTGAATCAACAATACCAGGCATTCAATGGCAATATCGGCATAGTATATATGCCGGGTAAAGATTGGCGTTTTACCGCAAATGCAGCCAGTGGTTTCCGTGCACCAAACGTAGATGACATGACCAAAGTATTTGACTCGAGAGCAGGGATGCTAATTGTGCCTAACCCTCAATTAAAACCTGAATACACCTATAATGCAGAAATGGGTATCAGTAAAATAGTTAAGCAACAAGTTAAGTTGGAAGGACAAGTATTTTACACTCGCTATGTTGATGCGCTAACCACAAGTAAGAGCAATCTTAATGGTGCAGATTCAATATCTTATTTAGGCCAGCAAAGCACAGTATTTACTATTGTAAACAAAGGTGAAGCATATATCTATGGTGGGTTTGCAGGTATACATGCGGATATTACACCGGCATGTGCCATCTACTCTACCCTTACTTATACCTACGGCCGCATCAAAACAGATTCAACAGACTACCCGCTTGATCATATACCACCAATGTTTGGTAAAACCGGAATTCAATTAAAAATAAGAAAATTTAAAGGCGAGTTGTATGCTTTGTATAATGGCTGGAAAAATATATCTGACTATAATCTTGCCGGAGAAGACAATCCTCAATACGCGACTGTTGCCGGCACACCCGAATGGCATACATTAAATATTAGATGTGCATTTGCCATAAATAAACATATACAAGTAATGGGTGCACTAGATAATATCTTGGATGTAAATTACCGTGTTTTTGCCTCAGGCATTAGCGCTCCCGGCAGAAATCTTATCCTGACATTAAGAGCAGGTTTCTGATTGCATGCCTGAATCATTAAAACTGTTAACCAACTCTTGTGTTTATTTATTTAATTGCAACAAATAGCGATATACATTGAAAGTTACATTTTGGGGTGCAGCAGGACAGGTTACGGGAAGCATGCACCTGATTACATTAGATAACGGATATCAGATACTTCTGGATTGCGGAATGAATTATGAGCAGAAACGCGAGTTGAATGAACGCGCCTTCTCTTTTCCTTTTAATCCGGTTGAAATTGACCTTGTGATTCTTACTCATGCCCATATTGATCATTCAGGAAATATTCCAACGCTGGCACAGGAAGGATATAAAGGCCATATCATCTGCACACCGGCTACTGCAGATCTTGCAGCACATTTGCTTTTTGACAGTGCCAATATTCAGCTGGATGAATATAAAAGCAAATTAGGCAGGGCATCAAAAACAAAAAGACATCTGGTGCCTAAACCCATCTACACGGATAAAAGTGTGGCCAAAGCAATGGAGCAAATGCTTACCCTACCTTTTAATAAAAAATTTCAGGTAAATGAAGATACTTCTATTGAATTGATAGAGGCAGGGCATCTGCTGGGTGCAGCAAGTGTGGTTATAGAAACCAAGAAAGATGGCAAACCCATTAGAATTGGATTTACAGGAGACCTTGGCAGAAGCCATGCTGAACTCATACGAACGCCAAGTCCTATGAATAATCTGGATTACCTGATAACAGAAACAACTTATGGCGGACGCAACCATACCAGCTCTGAGCGGGCTGAAAATGATTTGCTTCAATATATCGATGAAAGCATCAGAATTAAAGGTCGGCTAATTATTCCCGCATTTAGCGTGGGAAGAACACAATCTATTGTTCATGTACTAAACAAATTGAATAAAAAAGGATTGTTGCCTCCTGTTAAGGTTTTTGTAGATAGCCCACTTGCAGTTAAATCAACACATACTTATGAGAAATATCCGGAATTGCTCAATAACGAGGCAGCTGCATTTTTAAAAGAACATGGCAACCTCTTTGATTTCGAAGAGTTATATTGGATAAAAGACTATGATGATCATGAGAAACTAATGGGTTATACCGATTCATGCATCATTATATCTGCTGCCGGAATGGTAGAAGGAGGTAGAATACAGGAACACGTAAAAAATAATATTCAAAATCCGTTCAGTACCATTTTAATCGCAGGCTTTTGCGCGGAAGGCACCTTAGGACACCGCCTTTTGCTGGGCCAGCAGGAAATTAGCATAAAGGGTCGTAATTATAGGGTGTATTCTAAAATATGCCGCACGGATGTATTCAGTTCCCATCCGGATAAAAATGAGATTTATAATTACATCATTTCCTGTAACCAACCTAATTTGAAGAAGGTATTTCTGGTGCATGGAGATATGCCCAACCTGCTTGCAATGAAAGAAAATTTAGAAGAAGGTGAAATAAAAGCTGAAATAGAGATACCGGAATATGGAGACAGCTATTCTCTGTTATAAATAATAGCACCACGCTAAAAACCTTAAAACTTTTATTAGAAAAATATAACTTCGTTTGATGACCAAAGCAAGCGTACAGCATGTTTATATCGAAAAAATAGAAAGCGAAGAGAAGTCGTTTAAAGCTGATTTGGTTGCATGTGAAGAACCGCTGGAAATAAGGTTAGGCTTTGGCTCTGCTGATAACAGACTGCAAAAAAGCATATCTGTAACCATGCGGACACCTGGCAATGATTTTGAGCTGGCTTTAGGATTCCTGTTTACCGAAGGCATAATTCAACATGCATCAGACATTAATACGATTAAGTATTGTACAGAAGCCAATACGATAGAAAATAAAGAAAATATTGTTAGAGTTGAATTAAATGAAAATGTTAATCTAGATCTTAATAAACTTCAGCGAAATTTTTACACCACAAGCAGTTGTGGTGTTTGCGGGAAAGAAAGTATTGATGCCGTTAAAACGGTTTGCCCATTTACACTGCAAAAACATGAATTAAAAATCTCAAAAAATACCATTCTTCAGTTGCCGGAGATATTGCGAAAACAGCAATCGGTATTTGAATATACGGGTGGCATCCATGCTGCTGCCTTATTTAACGCACAAGGTCAACTACTCTTGCTTAGGGAAGATGTAGGCCGACATAATGCATTAGATAAAATTGCCGGTGCCGCGTTGAGTGGCAATACCTCTCTCGAAATGCCTTTGCGAAACTTTATTCTACTATTAAGCGGAAGGGCCAGTTTTGAGCTTATTCAAAAAGCAGTAATGTGCGGCATAGGATTGGTTTGCGCTGTTGGCGCACCCAGCAGCCTAGCTGTTGAAATGGCTAAGGAATCCGGCATAACGTTAATTGGCTTCTTGCGACCTAATCGTTTTAATATATATTGCCACAGCGAAATTATTTCCGACATATGAAACTGAGAATAAAAGGAAACAGCATACGTATACGCCTTACCAAATCAGAGGTAGATCAATTTGCTAAAGAGGGATATATTGAAGAACACACCTTGCTGCCAAACGGCAAATTAAGTTACGCAGTTAAAAAAGATTCCACAGCAAATGAACTGAGTGCAGACTTATCTAATCAAACGGTTGTAATGCTGATGCCGGAGCATGATGCAACAAATTGGGTACAAACAGAGCGAGTAGGTTATGAAAACAACATAACACTACGTGGCGGGGAAAAGCTTTATCTGCTAATAGAAAAAGATTTTAAATGTTTGGATAATACCAACGAGGATCAGAGCGATATGTATGACAATCCTTTAGCAGAGTTT
>JBILGC010000067.1:0-9380 GCA_044351265.1 Bacteroidia bacterium | reverse complement strand
TGAGTGCGCCTGATGTATACGTTGTAGCTGTATTGGTGATGCTGGTCCAGGTGGTAAATGGTGCTACCGAACTTTCCCATCTTACTACGCTGCCTGTATTGCCTGTTAAAGTTAATGTGCCACTGGTTGAGCCTGAGCAAATGGTTGTGCCTCCGCTTACGCTGCCGCCTGCACTGGCTGGTGTAACGGTTAATACAGCAGCACTTGAATTAGCATTTGGACTACAGGTGCCTGAAATAGCACAGCGATACTGGTAGGTATTCATAGAAAGAGTGGCTCCATTAATAGTTAAGGTTGCAGAATTAACACCATTATAAGTAATACCATTAGTTAGATTATTCCAGCCTGAACCCTGATTTTCCTGCCATTGGTAGTTTAGTCCGCTACCAGAGGCTGCTACAGTAAAAGTTGTATTACCACTCAAACAAGTGGCAGTATTAGATGGCTGTGCAGTGATTGTAGGCGGTGTATTGATATTTAATACTGCCTGGTTACTTGTAACATTATTGCAGCTGCCATTGACAACACAACGATACAAATAACCATTAAACGATGATAAAGCACCTAGAATATTCAAACTATCATCTGTAACATTCGGATAGGTAGCACTTACTGATAGGTTGCTCCAACCCGATCCTGTGTTAATCTGCCACTGAAAAGATTGAATACTTCCTGTTGCTGCAACAATAAATCTGGCATTACCACCGGAGCAGACTGCACTTAGCAATGGTTGCGAAGTAAGGTTTACTATGTCATTAACTGTTAAAACAATTGTATCTGTTGCTAATATAGGCAGACATGCACCTGTAATTAAACAACGGTATTTATTACCATTGAATGAGATAGGAGGATTAATAATACTAAGATTATTTGTTGCAACTCCGGAGTAATTTGTTCCATTAATTAGATTAGACCATAGTCCACCTATTTCGTGTTGCCATTGATAATTTATACCATAACCAGATGCATTAGCTGTTAGGGTGCGTGTGCCTGCTCCTGCACATACAGCAGAAGGTACCGAAGGCTGACTAGTAATAGCAGGCAAACCGGAGGCTGTTGTAAATTCAACTGATCCAATATCAGGAGTACTGCCTCTTGTAATATTATTAAAATCGTTTGTGACACTCACAACAGAACCGGCATTCGAAACACGACAAGAATTAGTAGCCAAATCTCCTGTTGCCGTTGATGTAAAGAATTGGGAAGAGGGGATTTCGCTAGTAAGGTTTCCTAAATTATTAACTGGATTACCTGTGAGTGAATTCCAACTGGCTAAGGTGCGACTTGTACCAACAGGATTTTCAATAAAATTAACATTCGTTCCTGCATACAAATTATTGTTATGTGTAAAGCTTCCAAAAAAGGCTGAAGAAAGTGCATAATGCGTTTGAGAAGAGGAGGTCCTCTGATTATAGAATATATTATTACGCACTATTAATGCCACAGCTGCACTAAATGTGTTACGAAAAAAGGCAGACGTACTATTGGTTCCATTTGCAGTGCCTCCTATAAATATGCTATTATAATAGAATTCATTTACTCCTCCGGACGTATTCAATTCTATTCCCCTAATACGAGTTTGGTTATTAATTGTCTGAGGTATAATAGAAATCTGATTATTGTGATATGTTGCCGATCCACTTGATCCGATATAAATACCATAAATAACTGCACTATTACCGCCTGCTGCAGTATTGGTAGCGTCTAATCCATAAATTCGGTTGGCATATACCTCCGAGCCTGTCCAGGTATTATTTACTGCAATTCCTGCAACCGATGTGGCAAGTGTTGAACTTGTATTAACCAAGGTAAAAATTGAATTACCTTTTACAATATTTCCTGATGTAGTTGTAGAAATACGAATGCCTACACAGGCAAAATCAGGGGCAGTTTGCGTTGTAGCTGACGTATACAAACTTTGAATAGTATTTCCAATTACGGTATTGGTGCCAGAAGAAATACTTACACCCTGAGCAAAGTTAGCTCCTCGATTGATTAGGTGAGAGATATTGTTTGAATGAATTTGTATTGCACTGCTGCTGCTTGATGTAATGCCATTTATAATACCGTTGGCAATGATGGTATCTTGCAACTCGCCAATCTGATTATTCAATATATTAACCATACCTCCTGCTATATTGATACCATAAAAATTAGTTGCACTTGTCCTTCCGATCCTATTTGAAGAAATCACGGATGATATGGACGTTCCGGCCGTCATATTGATGGCGTTCCAAGTGCCGCTAGTTTGGAAATAACCACCGCCTCTGTTTGGATTACAACCACCAATAGAGTTATTAGTTATAGTTATTCCGTTAATTGAACTTGCAACCCAGATACCATTGCTCGTTCCACTGTGAACTATCCCTATACTGCTAAATAATTTATTTGACCCTATTACATGACCTGTACCAGAAAAAACAGCAATAAAGCTTTGGGAACCTCTAGAGGCCCGTTGGTAAATATTATTCCCTAGTGAAGTATCTGTTGGATGTCCTATCAAAGCATTATTACCTGAAACACTTAACACGATACCATAGGTTGAGAAATCAAAAATGGTATTTGCCTGAATAGTCAGGTTTTGAATATTGTTGGCCGCACCTGAAACATTAATACATGCGGCAGGACTATTTGCTGCAGTTGATAAATCGCCTCTGATAATATTATTTAATAATTGTAATCCGGCTGATGTTGAACCCGCAGTTGTTGTAGTAATGGTTATAGCAGCATAAAAGGAGTTTGAATTATTACCCTCGATTATACAATTTCTAATGGTGTCATTTACTCCGTTCACTATCCAAATAGTTGGAGCAGTTAAACCGGAAGGTGTAGTGCCGGAAATATTCCTGATAAGCAAATTTCTGTTGGGGCCGCCATCAATAGTTACTCCTGTAGCTCCATTCAAATGGATCAAACCGTTGCCTCCTAGTGCAAATGTGCCTGAAAGGGTACGCAATTGGTTATCCGGCCTGATGAGCAAATTAAATCCACCAAGTCCTGCATTATTCAAAACATTGTTACCGGTTTCGGTTATATCTGAAACAATAGTAACAATAGTATTACCAGATAGTGCTCCATTATTGATTGCATTAAACAATCCACCTGCACCCGTAAGTGAGGTATAAGTTTGCCCAATCCCAACATTAATTAAAAGTGGTAAGTTACCCACCAGACTATAACTAAAAGGTATAGTTGGTGCACTTAGTTGTGTATTCACATCAGCATGAGACGCTCCGCTAAACGGAAGAATAGCAATGTTCACTGGGGATGCTGAATCCTGAACTACAATATAATACTGATACTGATTATTAATGGCAGGTATACCCGGTATTAAAGCATAATCAAGCGTAAAGCTCCAGGTACCGTTGATTAGTGTTCCCGATGTTAACACCCCTCCGGTGCTCACCCAAGAAGTTGCTGATGGCAATGTTCTACGATACCACAAACGAGGCTGTAATGAACCTGAAATTCTTACTCCGGTGCCTATATCTGTTATAACTGCGGAAATTGTGCGGTTAGAGAAGGATGATGTGTTACCAACCTGTGTATGCGTAATTACAGATGCAAAAATATCTACAGTCTGATAATTTCCTGCATCAGCACCGATATCAACCGGAGTTAATGAAGCTCGTGTCTGACCCTCAAAATCTGTGGTTACCGGGGTGCCGGTTAATCCTGTGCCTTCAGCAGGTGTAGTTGCGCCCAACCTTAAATCCAAAGATGCATTTGCTGCCTGAGGTGCCACAAAATTTGGATTACCACTTCCAGAATTGATATCAAAATTAGCAACAGCTCGCCACACACTCAGAAAATTTACATCAGTATTGTTATAACGAACTATGGTCCCACCATTACCCGGAGCAAAGTAAATATTGTTGTTTATAGTTAAACCATTAATGGCAGTTGTTGAAAGGAATAAGCAATAATGCTTTGATGTTGCTGAGCTGTTAGAGCGTACATTGGCAAAGATATTATTTGCAATAATCCTTGTTCCAGTTGAGAATGTACTGTTGAAAAGAGCAGCAGTATTTGCAGCTGAGGCGCCTCCTATGTTTGCACCGCCAATATAAACCGAGTTATGAATATAAGAATTTGAATTACCTGCATCCTGAATTCCGATGATATTATGATTGATATTCATATCAATACCACCCGTATCAATGCCAAGCCTTACTATGTTATTATAAGCATTGGTAGAGGATGTGGCATTAAAAATACCTGTAATGGTGCATGTTCCGCTACTAAAAGGGTAAATACTTTTTACCACATTACCAGAAAGTAAATTGCCCGTACCAGTAGTATTAAAATAAATACCATTAACTGATAATGTCAGAAAAGGATTTAAAGATATAAGTCCATCTATGTTATTATTATTACAAATCAAACCACTACCGCCTGCTGTTATGAGTATACCATGTAAGTGAGCAAGATTGGTTGTGCCCGTGTTTGTGCCTGTGGTTACCAATCTTCTAATAGTGTTGCTGCTGATATTATATGCACCTGTGCCTTGAGCAAAAATACCAGTTGTACGATTTGAACTTGAATTAGATGCAGCTGTAAGATTAGAGATTGTATTGCCGGTTACATTATTATTTGTGGATGTAACCTGAAGAAATATTCCGTTAACATCTGCAAAAGTTGAATCAACAATTGAATGGTTAATCGATGGGCTGCCTAAATAGTTGTTTGTAATATCAAGCTGTGATGTATTTGCCGTAATATTAATTCCTCTGATTGCAGCAGTGCCTCCGCCATTAATTGTTATGCCACCAATCTGATTTCCACTTATGAGTGCATTTCCGTAATTACTTCCACCACCTAAGCTTATTGCAGAAAAAATTGAGCCGGTTGCATTAGTAAATAATCGAACATTACCATTCTGTGTGGTGCTGCCAATAAAGTTATTGCTTACATTAAATGCACCATTGACAAGATTGATGAGGTAATGGGTGCTATTATTCAGTTCTAGATTAATATTCGAGATAGTATTACCGGTAACCTGAACAGTTCCTGATACCGCTGTGCTAATACTAATCATACTAACCGTTCCATCACCGGTGTAGTTAAGCGGAGTGCCTGCGCAAAATGGAAGAGAGCCGCCAAAGAAATTATTTTGAATCGTATGAGTCGAACCAGATGCAATTGAAATAGCAGTGGCAGAATTAAATGATAAGCTTCTATCCGTTTCCTGATAAAAACTATTTCCGCTAATAGTCCAATTCTCAGAGGCAGCTACCAGATTGATGCCAAAATTGGAATTTGAACCATTATAATAATTAATGATGCGGTTATTTTGTATAATATTACTCTGATTAGGAAATGCTGTGTTTCCGGAAGAATAAATACATTGAATAGGTGTAGCAATTGAATCTTTAATCGTGCAATTAATAATCGTATTACCATTGTTTCCAGAAACTGCGGAGCTGGTACCAAAAACAATCACTCCGGAAGTTATGCTTGAAGTAGCTCCTGTAATGATACAATCTCTGAATGTGTTGTTGCTAGAGTTATTTGTAAAAATAACTGCTGCGCCTGATCCGGTCAAATTGGTTATCTGTATATATCCGCCACTACCTGCTCCTGCTCTTCTTCCATCAATTGTTAAGAATCGGGTATTATTCAATTCATATGTAGAAGACCCAAAACCGGTAAACACAATGGGAATTGTTACGTTACTTTTAGGCCTGATGGCGACATTATTTGCTGCTGTGGTTTGTAAATTACCAAAACTTAAAGGATACGTTTCTAAAGCCGGATCATACGTTGCATCCAATTCCAAAATAAAATTACCGCTTACTCCTAAGTTTCTAATATCATTTAGTGCATTTGTAATGGTAGGATAATCGCAGCCGGTTGGACAAACACTTTTAACACCACTTAATAAACCTGAAAGTGTTGCCTGGCTGCCTGCCACAAAACTTGCTGGTAGGCTGCCCTCATTACATACAAATAAACGATAGTAGTATGTTACCCCGGGCATTAAACCTGTAATTGAAGCGGAATAATTTGCACCTGTAGTGGCTCGTGTGGTTGAATTTACAATTGAATAGAGGTTATAATTAACTGCATCTGATGATATAAAAAGTTGATAATAGGTTTCTGTAGTTGCATTATCTACCCAATTTACATTCATGCTCATTGGAGAAATAGCACTATAGGTAAGTGCTACTGGAGCGGCAGGAGTGGCATACTGTGGGCTAAAAGAAAACCTTTGGCCATTGTTTGGTTTTGTATTAATTGTGGTTGTTTCGTTAACTGTTGAGGTATCGAATGGCAAGCCACTAACAGAAGTAAGACAAAGAAAATTTCGTGGCCCCGTTAACACATTGGTGATGCCTAATGAAGCCGAAGGTGTAACAAGCACTCCCGCTTCCGGTCTGTAAATAAACTCTACCCTGCTGTTGGCTTCATAAAGCTTTAGTTGCATAGATAAACAACCTGCCGCTGCATTGTAATTCCATTGAATATTGAGCCACTCTGCCGTGAATACACGATTTGGTGCCGTTCCACTTGTTTGATAGCTAAAACCATTAGCAGAAGTCATCTCATTATCATCCCATAAAGGAGCGATTATAGGCCTAGGGGAAGTGGTTCCGGTTCCTGTAGATAGATTATTGGCCTGGCTATTTATGTTGCTGATGTTTGAACCCAGGCTTATGAAACCATTAGTACTGGCTGAAAGGCTTGTATATACTGTACTATTGTATATAAAATTAAAACCAATTGGAATTCCTGTATAAAATCCATCATCGGTATTACCATTTAGAGTGGCCGTAGTTCCACCGGTGAGCTGCACAAAAGAGGTTGTACCTGAGGCAAAACTATAATTTGTTACTGATTGCGCACTTGCGGTATAGTAAAGAAATAAAAGATTAACAATTATAAATAAACGGTTCATACTCTGTGTAAATAAATAGTGAAAGTAAATTATTTGTGTTAAAAACACAAGATTCCCTCAGAAAAAAATTGAATTGGTAATCTTTTCGTAACCAATTGGTTCAATTAGCTATTTTATTCGAAAGGTAGCCATAACCTCGTAACGTATTTTAATTTTTTGTACGTCAGATTCAGTCACTGATTCCTGAGGCATCGAACCATCCATAGTTGAATTAGAAAGCATAGCTTGCTGCATTGGATTGTAAGCATCATTTCTTGTCTCTTTTATCAGCATCACCTCGCCCATTTGCTCCCCAATTGATTCAAGCATTAATCTTGCTTTTTCTTTTGCAGCTTTCAATGCATCTATCTTCACTTTTTGTCTGTATTCCTCGATTTTACTATGCGAGGTTCGCTGACGGTAAACATGCTGTATGCCTTTATTATCTAATCTTTCCATTAGTCGGTTATACCTATTCAAATCAGTTAGTTTCAATATATAGGTTTTTGACGCTAAAAAGTCTGTTCCCTTTTGTTTGTGATAATCCCAGTTATAAAAACCGGCAGCACTTTCAATAGCTAAATCCTTTTTATCGATTTTGAGTTCATTCAATACTTTCATGAAGTGTTTATCGATTTCATCCACTCTAACTTTACTCTTGTCATTCATATACTCCCTGAGTAAAATGCTCAGATATATTTCATCAGGTAGTACTTCCATCTCTGCACTACCCGAAACCTCGATAAGTTTCTCTTTAACTGTTGCAGTTTGGGCGTTTACAGATACAGCTGTAATAACCAACAGAAGAAATATTACAATCGGTCTTTTCATATATTAATGCGTTTTACATATTCAAACAATAATACCAAAATTTAACGATGCAGATCAGGCAATCGCACCGCTTTTACATATCTTTTTTTGTAATAGTCATAATCCAACCTATCTATCCTAACGCCTTCACTTGTGCTGGAATGAATAAACCTCACGGCTTGTCCTTTTTCGGAGATTACGATACCAACATGCCCAATTCTTCTACTGCGTCTGTTACGTCCCCTAAACAATATCAAATCACCCTTCATTATATTTTTAAGATTAACCTCATATCCTACCAAACCCTGTCCTGCTGAAGTATGAGGTAATTTTATACCAAATTTTTTGAATACGGTAAGCGTAAAACCTGAACAATCAAACCCTTTAGCACCGGTACCTCCACGCCTGTATCTGTCGCCTAAAAAGGTGTAGGCATAATTAACCAAACTATCTATTCTTCTTGCTCGGGTTATGTTTGTTCTAAATGCATCGGAGAGTTCAGAAGAAACTTTAACAGATTCTAACGTATCGGTCAATTCATCAGACGAATCAGGAAATAGCGCTACCTGACTTGTAATTGATTGACAAGCCAACAAACAAATTAATATAAGAATTTGAGGTCTTAACTTGTTCATGCACAATTGCACAAGATATAAAATAGCCTTTAGTAGGCTAATATTTTTTTCAAACTTTTAGAAAACAGCTTAATAAGCAAGCAAATAACTTGTAAAATCAAAAAAATATATTCAAACACCAAGATAATTATCAGACGTTCTAAAAGTAAGTTAAACACAGACTTATCCATTAAGGCACCTTCTCAAAATAAAAGATAATTTGGTCTACTCAAATTGATACAAACTTGGGGCTTCATTTTCATTTTATATATTGCCGTTAAATCTGATTATATAACCCTATGAAAAAAGTAATTTACCTCTTACTCATTCTGGCGTTGCATGCAAGTGCCCAAGAAAGATTAACCCCGGAAATGCTCTGGAAATTTGGAAGAGTTTCCAACCCTCAATTAGCGCCTGATGCTAAGCAAATACTTTTTGAAGTAAAAAAATACGAGTTGGCTTCTAATAAAGGCACCAACATTCTTTATGTGCTGCCACCTTCAGGTGGAAATCCGGTTGCAGTTACCGATGATGCTACTAATGCATTTAACGCAAAGTGGAGACCTGATGGAAAGAAAATAACTTTTCTTTCATCTGCAGACGGCAGTGTACAGTTGTATGAAATTAATCCCGATGGAACTGGTAAGAAGCAAATTACTTCTGTTAACGGAGGAATTAGCGGCTATAAATATTCTCCTACACTTTCACATATTGCTTACACTGCAGATGTAAAACTGGATCGCACTGCAGCAGAGATGTACAGTGATTTACCCGAAACAAAAGCGCGCATCATTGATGGACTTTTCTACAGACACTGGGATAGCTGGCATGATTATGCGTACAGCCATTTATTTTTGGCAGGCTATTCTGACGGACAACTAATTGGTGAGGCATCAGATATAATGAAAGATGAAAAATATGATGCACCACTACAACCAAGTGGCGGAGATGAACAGTTTAACTGGAGTCCGGATGGTAAAAAACTGGCATATACCAGCCGGAAACTTAGCGGCACTCAGGAGGCACTGAGCACAAACAGTGATATTTATGTATTTTACTTAGAAACAAAAAATACAGTT
>JBILGC010000091.1:0-4562 GCA_044351265.1 Bacteroidia bacterium | reverse complement strand
TAACTGAAAACAATGCAGGATATTATATAGAACCTGCATTCTCACCAGATGGAAAAAAATTAGCATGGCTAAGTATGCGAAGAATAAGCAATGAAGCTGATAAAAACAGACTCATGGTTTACCAATTTGAAAACAGAAACACAACTGAGATAACTGAAAAATTTGACTACCCTGTTGAACAGTTTGAGTGGATTGGAAATGCTCTGGTTGATCAGAAAATATTCTTCATTGCACAATATCAAGGTACGCGTAATGTATTTATGAGCGAGGAGAAAGTTAAGAAAACAGGGGCAACTTATTCGGCAGTTGAGCCAGTAACAATTGGTGATCATGACTACCTGAGCATCTCCGCAAAATCTCCTGATAAGAAAACTTTTGTATTGGTAGGTGCTAAACAAAATATGAGTATGCCAACGGAATTATTTAATATTTCAGCTAAAGGCACAGAAACCCAAATTACCTTTACCAATAAAGCACTTACCGATAATATCACCTGGGGTAAGGTAGAAAAACGAATGATTACAACCACAGATGGCAAACAAATGCTTACTTGGGTAATCCTTCCTCCAAACTTTAATCCTCAAAAAAGATATCCAACCCTACTCTATTGTCAGGGAGGGCCACAAAGTATGGTAAGTCAGTTTTTTAGCTACCGCTGGAATTTTCAACTTATGGCTAACAACGGCTATATTGTGGTTGCACCAAACAGAAGAGGCGTTACAGGATTTGGCCAAGAGTGGACAGATGCCATTATTGGTGACTATGGCGGACAATGTATGCGTGATTATTTAAGCGCTATTGATGAGGTATCGAAAGAAAGTTGGGTTGCCAAAGATAAGCGCGCAGCAGTTGGTGCCAGTTTTGGCGGTTATTCAGTGTATTGGCTGGCAGGTAATCATCAAAAAAGATTTAAAACATTCATTGCTCATTGCGGCATGTTTAATACCGAAAGCTGGTATGGCAGCACAGAGGAAATGTGGTTTGCCAATAACGATAACAAAGGTGCATATTGGAGCACCCCACGACCAAAAAACTTTGATCAGTCGCCACACAAATTCGTTCAAAACTGGGACTCTCCTATTCTGGTAATTCATAACGAAAAAGATTACCGTGTGCCTATTACTCAAGGAATGGAAGCTTTTACTGCTGCACAGCTCAAGGGATTACAAAGCCGTTTCCTTTATTTCCCTGACGAAAACCATTGGGTAACCAAGCCACAAAACTCTGTTTTGTGGCAAAGGGTTTACTTTGAATGGTTGGACAATTGGTTGAAATAGATACACCTATTTTAAGACGAAATTTAGCTGAGCTAGTATGCTAAATTATTACGCGGAATAAAAGGAATAGGCCACCTGCCAGTAAAATGGTAACAGGTAACGTAAGTGCCCAAGCAATAAAAATACTCTTAATGGTGTTTTTCTGTAAATTCTTTATTCCCCTGCTGGCAACCATGCTTCCTGCAATTCCGGAAGACAATACCTGTGTGGTGCTTACCGGCAATCCAAGCCATGTGGAGAGGCCTATGGTGCTGGCTGCAACAACCTCGGATGATGCGCCCTGAGCATAGGTCAGATGTTGTTTACCAATTTTTTCACCAATTGTTTTAACAATCCGCTTCCAACCTATCATGGTTCCCAAACCCAATGAAAGAGAAATTAGAAGTATAATCCAGTAAGGAGCATAATCTGTTAATGATTTAAGTGAAGCAATATCACCCTGCAATTTTTTCTTATCCATTGCACTTAAATTTAGATAATCACTTTCAAGTAACTTCTTACTTGATTTACCAATAAGAATGGCGCTTTTTCGTAACGCAAATTGCTCTTCTTCTCTGAAGGCAAGAAAATTGTCTGCAACAGCAAGTTGTTGTTGCATTTCTCCTAATAGCACGTTCAGCTTAACTAATTCAAAACTATCGCTAGTATTAAGTTGGTTTATATCTGCCTTAGCCAATACTTGTCTTACTTCAACCAGTTTATCCCGATACTGATTGACATCAGCCTCTTGATTAATAGCAAAGTATGAAGGAACAACGGCAATCATTACCAGCATCATTAGCCCCACCCCTTTTTGTCCATCATTTGAACCATGAGAGAAGCTAACTCCTGTGCATGTTAATAATAGAATGGCTCTGATCCAAGTTGGTGGTGGATTATTGGTGTTGGGTTCTTTAAAGATAATCTTGTTTCTAACCACTTGCCTTAGTATATACATAAGCACAATGGCTAAGCTAAACCCAACCAATGGTGAAAGTATAAGTGACATGCCAATATCTGTAGCTTTCGACCAATTAACATATGAAACTGATTTATTTTCTGCGATTAAGGAATAAGCTAAGCCCACGCCTAGTATAGAACCAACCAATGTGTGCGAGCTGGAACAAGGTATGCCATAATACCAAGTGCCTAAATTCCATGCAATGGCAGTAAGCAATAAAGAAAGAATTAAAGCAATATTGTGATGAATATTCGTATCCGTTAATACCTCAACCGGCAACAAATTGCTTATTCCCATTGCTACGGCTATGCCTCCTGCAAAAACCCCTATTGCATTCCATATGGCAGACCATGTTACCGCAACCCAAGGCTTTAAGGAATTGGTGTAAATAACAGTGGCTACGGCATTGGCTGTATCATGAAAACCATTAATAAATTCGAAAGCGCAGGCTAGTGTGATACAAAAAATAAGCAGTGCGGTTAGTGTGGGGTCTAAACCAAACATGAATGAGGGTTATTAATGCGGCAAATGTATATGCATCAACCACCTTCTATATTAATTAATTGTTAAGTTTAGGGTAGATCTTTATCACTCTACTATTTAATTTGCAAAAAAACAACTAGTTGCATTTAAATTCATGCTTTTTCAAAATACAATTTTCCGCTACATTCGTTGCCCTTTAATACATTAAATAAACTAAAACTTATGAGAAAGAATCTGTTACTGTTTCTGTCGTTTAGCATGCTGTTTTCCGCACTCAGCGTAAAGGCTGATGAAGGTATGTGGTTGCCTCTCCTGCTCAAAAACTACAACTATGAAGACATGAAGAAGAAAGGACTTAAACTAACGCCTGAGCAATTATATGATGTGAATAATTCTAGCCTTAAAGATGCCATTGTTTGGTTTGGTGGCGGTTGTACCGGAGAGGTTATCTCATCAAAAGGTTTGGTACTAACAAATCACCATTGCGGTTATGATGCTATATCAGAGTTAAGTTCAGCAGCAGATAATATTTTGGATAATGGTTTTTGGGCAAAATCGCATAAGGAGGAGCGCCCCGTGCCTGGCTTAACCGTTTCTTTTGTTGTGCGCATGGAAGAAATCACCAAAGAAGTATTGGATTCGGTTGGTGCATTAAATGAAAAAGAAAGAGCAAAGCGCCTGCCTTCTGTATTTAAAAGCATTACTTCACGTATTACCAAATGTACGCATTACGAAGCTCAATGTCGTGAAATGTTTAAAGGTAACGCATATTATGTTTTCGTATTTGAGCGCTTTACCGACATCCGTTTGGTTGGTACACCACCTCAAAATATTGGTAAATTTGGAGGTGAAACAGATAATTGGATGTGGCCACGCCACACCGGAGACTTTAGCATGTTTCGCATTTACAGCGGTAAAGATGGCAAGCCTTCAAAATATACTGCAGATAATATTCCATATACTCCTAAACATCATTTACCCATTAATATAAAAGGCATTAAGGATGGTGATTTCGCTATGATTATGGGTTTCCCGGGCCGAACCAATCGTTATGAGTTTTCGCAAGGTGTACAAATTGCAACCGATCTTGTTGATCCTGCTATTGTAAAATTACGTGAAGTGCGCCTCAATGCATGGAAAGAGCAAATGAATAAGGATGTAGACGTTCGTTTAAAGCTATCAGGCGATTTTGCTTCTATTGCAAATTACTGGAAATATTTCCGCGGTGAGGCAGAACAACTAAAGAAGAACAAAGTTTACGAACAAAAAGTGAAAGAAGAGAAAGCATTTGCAAAATGGTCAGCCGATAAAAATGAGTACAAGAACCTATTAACTGAGGTAGAAAAGGAATTTGCAACTTACAAACCTTACAGTATACTTAGAACTTACCTGAATGAAGGTATTCAGGCACCCACGGTTTCTAAATTTGCAGCTTTTGCCATAAGCTTGGAAGAAACCCTGGAAAAAGGTGATGAAAAGGCAACCAAAACAGTTCAGGCCCAACTGCTAAGTGCTATTGAGGAAATGCCATATAACCAAGCAATCATAGAGGCAGATAAACGCATTTTTGATAGCATACTTTTATTTTATTATAACGATGTGGCAAAAGACCAGCAGCCAGCATACATGGCAGATTTTGTTGCGTCATCCAACAAAGAAAATATGCGTGAGGCAATAAAAGAATATACCAATCAGGTGTTTGCCAATAGTATTTTTGCCGACAAGGAAATGACAAAGGCATGGATTCAAAATCCGAGAATAGCATTACTTAAAAATGATCCGGCATACAAGCACGTTAAAGCATTCCGCGATCATTACAACAAAAATTACAAAAGTAAGGTAGACGCGTTTAATGAAAACAT
>JBILGC010000049.1:0-14668 GCA_044351265.1 Bacteroidia bacterium | reverse complement strand
CATGCATTGTGTTTATTGCTACTTTGGTTTATGATGCTTTATCCGCCAAATCCGCCACTAGATGCAGGTGGTTCAGGTATGGCCATTAGCTTGGGTGAACCAGATATGGGAGGCCCCTCTCCTACACCTGTTGAAGAACCCTCTCAGGTTACTCCCATTGAGCAAGAAGTGGTTGAAGAAGAAAATCCCGTTACAACCCAGGAAACCGAAGAGGCACCGGTGGTAGAAACTCCTAAAAAAGAAATAAAAAAGCCAATTAATGAGGTTAAAAAACCCATTAAGAAAATCATAGAAAAACCGGTTGAAACACCAAGAAGACCCGATGAGCGTGCCTTATTCAGAAAAAACAATAACCGCGCCTCTGAATCTGGCTCAGGAGATGGTGAAATACCGGGCAATGAAGGTAATCCTGATGGCTCGCCCGATGGTTCACCGGATGGAACCGGTGGCAACGGAGGAAATGGCAGTGGCTACGGAACCGGAAACGGAATTGGGAATGGCAATGGTGACGGCATTGGCTCGTTTGACCTTAAAGGAAGAAGCGTAGCCAGGCGACCCAATGTTGAAGAGAACTCTCGCGAAACAGGTAAAGTTGTTGTTGGTGTAGTTGTTGATAGAACAGGAAGAGTAATTAAAGCTACTCCCGGTCAGAAAGGAACAACTACTTTAAGTCCGGTGCTTTTGGAAAAAGCCAAACAAGGTGCGCTTGAAACCCGCTTCAGTACTAAGCCTGACGGGCCGGAAGAACAATACGGAACAATCACCTTCATTTTCCGATTTAAGCCTTAGCTCTAAAATTTTTTTCGGTGCTTATTGCTTGGCAGTTTCTGAAAACTTTGAGCTGACCTTCGCTGATCATCTGCCTTCATACCTTCCGGCAACGCTAATTCCAAAATATTACTTCCTGTTAATTCTTTAATACGCTTAAATTTAATAAAGTCTTTCCCGTTTACTAATGTAAGTGCTGTGCCTGTACGTTCGGCTCTGGCTGTGCGCCCTATTCGGTGTACATAATCTTCAGGATCGGGAGGCACATCATAGTTTACAACAAGACTTATTCCTTCCACATCTATCCCTCTTGATAAGATATCTGTGCCAATGAGCAGTTTTATTTCATTGTTTTTAAATGCCCTCATCAACTCTTCTCTTTCCGGCTGTTCAAGATCACTATGAAATGCCTGTGCATTAACCTTTCTTTTAACCAACTCTCTGTGCAGCTCTTTCACTTTGTCTTTGGTTGATGCAAAAATAATGACACGATCATCTTGCCTTGCCTGCAAATAAGAAAGTAAAAACGAGGTTTTGTAAGCATCACCAATATAACACATTTGCTGGGCTATGCCCTCTGCCGGCTTGCTTATGGCTATTGTAATTTCCTTGGGTTGATGCAAAATTTTCTGAGCAAGCGTTCTAATTTTGGGGGGCATTGTTGCTGAAAAAAGCAAGGTTTGCCTTTCTTTAGGTATAAAGGAAATAATTCGAATGATATCATCATAAAAACCCATATCCAACATACGGTCAGCTTCATCCAGCACCAAATATTTGATATACTTGGTATCAAAAGAGCCTGAAGAGGTGAGCATGGCTAGCAATCTTCCGGGTGTGGCTATTACCACATCTACCCCGGTGCGTAAGGCTTTTTGCTGCTGTTCCCAGCTTAATCCATCACCTCCACCATACACTGCCATTGAGCTTACACCCGTAAAATAAGCCAAACCTTCAATCTGCTGGTCGATTTGCTGTGCCAGTTCACGCGTGGGCACAATAACGAGTGTACTCAGTTTTCTATTCTCGTGTTCAAGTATATTATGAATAACAGGCAATACAAATGCGGCTGTTTTACCTGTTCCCGTTTGGGCGCAGGCAATTAAATCATGTTTAGCTAAAACATGAGGAATAGCCAACTGTTGTATGGGAGTTGGCGTTTCAAAACCCATAGCATCCAGCCCATCCAGCAAACTATCGTTTAGGTTTAAATCAAAAAATGTCAATACGTTTAAGTTTGCCTGCAAGATATGCAATTGAAGGATGTTTAAGAAGATTTGTATTTTTACCCACACATGAAACCAATCACAAGCCATAAGACCATGCGTCTCACAGCCCTATGGGCTTTGAGTGAAAGCGGCTTGGGTGGCATTATGCATGCATTTAAAATTCCATTTACAGGCTTCTTTCTGGGTGGTTTTGCAATTGTAATCATAACTCTTATTGCCTGTTACAGCCAAAACCGATGGAAAGAAATAAGCAGGGCTACTATTTTGGTAATCCTGATAAAAGCAGCCGTAAGCCCACAGTCGCCTCCTATGGCCTATATAGCAGTTGGATTTCAAGGACTGGCAGGTTCGCTCATCTTCGGGTCCATTGTCCATCATAAATCGGCAGCTATGTTATTTGGCTGTATTGCCTTGTTTGAATCTGCTATACAAAAGTTTTTGGTAATGACTCTCGTTTTTGGCAATTCCATTTGGGAAGCACTGGATTTATTTTTCAGAGGCATTACAAAGGACCTTCATTTGAGCAATGATTTTTCTTTCAGTTTCTGGCTCATTGCCGGTTACACATTTGTATATAGCATTTGGGGATTAATTCTAGGCAATTGGGCGTCAAAACTTCCTGAGTATATTAGCAATGAGGCTCATCAGATCTTAGCGGATTATAGGAATATTACCACCATTGCAGATAAAGAATCTGCAACCCCAAATTTTAAAAAGAAAGGCAAGTGGATAGCTACATTTTTTATGCTGTTATTCATTATCAGTACTTTTATGATACTGGGGTCTGCCCATAAAGCTTTATATGCAATAACAAGAACAATTGCTGCTTTGCTGCTGCTTTTTTTCATCATAAATCCTTTAATTAAATGGCTGCTGCAACAATGGATCATTAAACAAAAAAGTAAGCATGTTGCAGGTGTTTCATCATTGATGGACCTATTGCCCGAGTTAAGGAACTTGGTTACGCCAGCCTTGCGCATAGCACGCACCAAACACACCGGATTTTACATGTATAAACAATTTGTATTTACGCTTTTGGTGCTAACGCTCTTTTTAAATAATGAATAATGCCGGTATATATCCTTAGTCAACCTATTCAAACTGGCAAAACAGGAATCTTGCAACAATGGTTACAAAACCAACCAAACGCACATGGCATCCTTACGCCTGATTTAAACGGCAAGAGAATGTTGTATGATATTGGCCCTAAAATCTATCATCCATTGCAAATAGAAACGAAAGAGGAAAGTATTGACATCGGTAAATTTACTTTTAGCAAAAAAGGATTCGAAAATGCACGGAATATTATACTACAAGCCTTGCATAAAAATCCTGAATGGCTAATTATTGATGAAATTGGCAGATTGGAGATGGACCGCCACGAAGGGCTAGAGCCGGCTGTGGGCGAAGTAATTGCATTGGTAAAAACAAAATACACGCAAGTAAACCTGTTGCTGGTTATAAGAGATTATTTATTGCAGCCTGCCATAAATTATTATCAATTATCTGAAGCCAAAATATTAACCGCACCAAACCTAATATACGATTTACCATTGCCAAACGGACTTATATTATGCGGTGGGCAAAGCATGCGGATGGGGAAAGACAAAGCAATGATAGTTTATCATGGAATGGCTCAATATCGATATGTTTATCAAAATATATTTCCTTTTTGCAAGTCGGTTTTTATATCGTGCAATGAGAACCAAAAAGAAATACAAAACAGTGGCTTAGCAATTGTGCAAGATAATCCTTGCCTTAGCCACGCAGGCCCTATTACAGGATTAATGAGTTTTATATTGAAAGAAATGCATGGACCGATTTTGCTTTGCGGTTGTGATTATCCGTTTGCAAATGCGCAAACCTATTTAAAATTGATACAGGCCAGAAGTCCGGAAATAGATATTGTTTGTTATGTAAACCCGGAAACAGGTTTTGATGAGCCACTTTTAGCAATTTATGAAACAAGTGCATTAGTAAAACTTAAAGTGTGGTTTAAGGAAGGCAACCAATCATTGCGGCACTTTCTGAAAACAATGAATGTGAAGCGAATTGTACCGAATACCCCCTCGGAAATAAAAAGCATAGATACACCAAATGACATTGCGAACATGCCAAATCTAACTGAGTAATTGTTTGAGCTAGCCAATAAACTCCAAGTTTAATTCTTCAATTGAAACATCCCCTAACAACAACAATTGCACCTCATAAAATGTTAACTTTTTGAAGATAACAATGTGATAAAAAAATGTTATTTGCGCTGTTTCATTTAAACACAACGTTATAACATGGGAAAAATATTAATAATTGATGATGAAAAAGCCATTCGCAATACACTGAAAGAAATTTTGGAGTATGAAGGCTATCAGGTAGAAGAAGCAACAGACGGATTAAGTGGGCTTGAGAAAATTGAGAATGATGATTTTGAGGCTGTGCTATGCGACATAAAAATGCCAAAGATGGATGGCATTGAAGTGCTAACCAAAGCAGTAGAGATTACTGATGATATCCCTTTTATTATGATATCCGGCAATGCCACAATTGATACTGCAGTAGAAGCCACCAAAAAAGGAGCTTATGATTTTATTTCCAAACCTCCTGATTTAAATCGATTATTGATTACGCTGCGCAATGCCATTGACCGAAAATCAATGGTGATAGAAAACAAAGTACTGAAACGCAGGGTAAGTAAAACCCGCGAAATTATTGGCGAATCGCCTGCCATTCAAAACATAACTGACACCATTGAAAAAGTTGCACCAACAGATGCACGCGTGCTCATAACCGGTGAAAACGGAACAGGTAAAGAACTAGTAGCACGCTGGATTCATGAAAAAAGCAATCGTGCCCGTTTCCAACTGATTGAAGTAAACTGCGCAGCCATCCCTTCTGAATTGATAGAAAGTGAATTATTTGGCCATGAGAAGGGTGCATTTACCTCAGCTATTAAACAACGTATAGGCAAGTTTGAACAGGCTCATGAAGGTACCTTGTTTTTGGATGAAATAGGCGATATGAGCTTATCTGCTCAGGCAAAGGTTTTAAGAGCATTACAAGAAAATAAAATAACACGTGTAGGTGGCGATAAGGATATTGATGTGAATGTTCGTGTTATTGCCGCCACCAATAAAGATTTACCTAAAGAAATTGAAAAAGGAAATTTTAGGATGGACCTCTACCATCGCCTGAGTGTAATTTTGATTCATGTTCCTTCACTCAACGAAAGAAAAGATGATATACCCTTGCTGGCTGAGCGTTTTGTAAAAGAAATTTGTGAAGACAATGGTGTATCTCGCAAATCATTTGCCCCCGGTGCTTTTAATGAATTGAAGAAATTGAATTATACCGGAAATATACGCGAACTGCGCAACGTAGTGGAACGATTGGTAATATTAAGCGGGCAAAAAATAACCGAAGAAGATGTGGTAAAATATGCCAGCCCCATGCACCAGCAAAACAATGAAAAAAGTGTATTTGAAAAATATGATACCCTGCAAGAGTTTAAAGACTATGTTGAGAAAATATTTATTGAAGAAAAGTTGAGAAAGAATGGGTGGAATGTGGCTAAAACTGCACAGGAAATTGATATTCAAAGAAGCCACCTTTATAATAAAATAGAAAAATACAACCTGCGCAGAGGCGAAACCGGAAGTTCGGAATAAGCCTGTTATGATTGGGAATGACATCACACACGCAGCCCTGCTGCTTAAGGCGGGAGAAGTGGTGGCTATACCTACGGAAACCGTATATGGCCTTGCCGCAAATGCATTTAACGGCAACGCTGTTGCCTCCATATACCGCATAAAAAACAGACCTCAGTTTAATCCGCTTATTATACACACCAACAGCACCGATAAGTTAACAGAGTGGGGTCTGCTGCTGCCGCAAGCTATGCAGGATTTGCTGAAACATTTTTCACCAGGGCCACTCACCTATCTCATTCCATCAACCCCGCGCATACCAGATATGGTAACCGCAGGAACGCAAGCTGTAGCCATTCGCATACCCAATCATCCGGTTACGCTGCAATTGCTTAGTATGCTCGATTTTCCGCTGGCTGCACCCAGTGCAAATCCAAGTGGGTATATTTCGCCAACAACAGCAATGCACGTGCAAACACAACTGGGACATGCCATACCTTATATCTTAGATGGCGGAACTTGTGAAGTGGGAATTGAATCTACTATTATTTCCTTTTTAGAAAACAAACCCGAAATAGTAAGGCATGGTGGAATTAGTAAAGAAAAAATTGAGCAAATAATAGGCCCCGTTAACGATAAAACTATTCACCTCAGCAACATGATGCCTGAAGAAAAACCCTTGGCACCTGGCATGCTCACCAAACATTATGCTCCGCTAAAACCCATTTTAGTTGGCAATATTGCCCAACTGATTCATGATAAAGATAAAAAAAGAGTTGCTGTTATTTCTTTCAAATCGGTTTATGATGACATACCCATAGAAAATCAGTTTTGCCTTTCTGCCAATGCCAACCTTAGCGAAGCAGCGCAGAATCTTTTTGCAGCCATGCGCAAAGCAGAAACTTTAGATATTGACTGCATACTTGCAGAGGTATTTCCGGATAAGGATATTGGCCGTGCCATAAACGACCGCCTCATGCGAGCTTCGGCAAAAGAATGATTTAAGAAAGGCTTTTTTTGTACGATGTTCTTTGTTAAGCGATATGTGAGCGAAGAGATAAAAGACCGCTGCGCTGAAAGAGGAAAGATGCAAAAAGCGAGATTCCAAGAAAATAAAGGGCTTGGCCTTTTTTATGTGAACAAAAGAGACACAAAGGCACAATGGTTTGGTAAATATTGAATGCTAAATGATATACGATTGATGGTTAAGTTAATATTACATCCTGCAATCTTTCAATCCACAATACCAGCCATGTCACCAATAACCATTCAACAACTCTACCCATAAAAAAGCCCCCTTGCGGAGGCTTTCTTTCAATCTTAGTCTAGAAATATTAATGCTTTACCACTTTTTGTATGGTTGTAGTAAGCGCATTGCTAACCCTCACATAATAAATTCCTGCAGGTAAATCAGCAACAGAGATATCAAATTGCGAATTGTTTTCGTTTACCTCAGCTAGTTGGTAATGATTCACTTTCCCTGTTAAATCAACCAACTCAAGGGTGGTAGGCAGTCATTATAGGTATAATTGCTTCATTGCTTACCTCACGCACATCAGAATAGCTGAATGCACCATCAAAATCAACCTGTTTTATGCGGTAGTAATTGATGCCTGCAAGCGGTTTTTCATCAGTGAACAAGTAATTGCTGGTTTGAGCTGTAGTGCCCATACCTCTTTGTGATCCAATGGCTTCAAAAATATTGCCATCAGCACTGCGCTCAATTACAAAATGGCTGTTGTTAAGTTCTAATGAGGTTGACCATATCAACTCATTCACACCATTTTTTGAAAGCACTTCAAATTGCTGCCATGATACAGGGAGTGGTGCATCATTCCATGATCCAGCAACCCTAATACCATCAATAATTGCTGATGTGGTACCAGTGCTTCCTTGCCTTAAACAAACAGAACCAATTTTTGTAAAGTCAGCGATAGTCATATCTGTGGCTATTAGCATAGGTGCTGGCTCTTACGCAGGAATACCTGAGCTAAAAATCCAAGCATAAACGTTATCATTTGTAGTGCTAGAAGGTAAAAATATATACTTTAATACAACCAGATGTGTAGAATTTAAATTATAGTTTGTTGTTGTCCAAACAGTTGAAGTTGTACTACTGCCCTTGTTTACACCAATTTGAAATGTAGAAGGACTGCTCCCATCTCTGATGAATACTCTAGCTCTAAATACATTATTTGGTAGAATATTCCCTGAAGTGTCGTTTAAATGAAAGATATAATCAGAAGTTGTACCACTACCTCCAGCAACTGATACATTTAATAAAAACGAAACATAAACATTACCGGAACTAATTGATATAGGAATGATTCAGTTTATATCTTGCCTAGACCCTGACCCATTAATAATAGCAGCCGCACCACCTATATTCGAACTTGCATATCCAGTATAAGATAATCCTGTTGTTTGAAATAATATCTGATTCGCTGCACCACTATGCGTTTTCCAAACCGATGAAGAAGTTAAAAGCGGTGATGTCAAACTATCAGACGTGTTTCCATAATTAAAATTCTCATCAAGGTAAACCTGCGCTTTAACTGATAAAATGCTACCTAGGATTAATACATAGGTTAGTAATGTTTTTTTTATGATTTTTCATTTTATGCTAAGAAAATAAAATAAACAAATACACCATTTAACAAATGGTTATTTACATATAAATTTACCTAATTATATGTTTGTAAACAATTTATATTATCAATAATTTACTCAGAAGGTTTATGGCTTCTTTTGTATCTTAATGGTTTGAAGTTGACCCTTGTGCATGATTTGTAAAAGATACAAGCCTGCCTGAAGTTTTTCGAAGTCAATCTTCAATGTCTTTTCCTGATTGAGTTTTGAATCCATGCGCAGCAACTCTTTACCTTGCAAATCCACTAAACGCAAATGCACAACTCCTGTTATCTCTTCAGAAAAGACAAGTTGTGCAACACTGCTCACCGGATTTTCAATTAAAACAGCTGAATGAGCAAGTTGATTGCTGTTCAATGCGATGGTCTCTGAATGAGCTTCTTTAGAATCGTTATCCGCTATACGCAACCTATAATAGTTTAGATGGCTGTTTTCAAAAGCACCTTCATCGGTAAAAGAATAATGCAACGGTTCTGATGAGTTACCTTTAGCAGATACTTTAGCAATATCTGTAAAAATCAAACCATCAGCACTTTTTTGTACAAAGAAAGCCGCAACGTTTTGCTCACTTGCTGTTGTCCAACTGAGCAAGGCATCCTTGCCGTATACTGCTCCATTAAACTTAATGAGCTTTGCAGGTAATGGGTTTTGGGTAGCACTGGCACCAATATAAAAAGTGTTATTAAGGTTGGCGTGCGTTAAGCCTGTGCGCTCTGCAAATGGAGATGTATTTGTTCCGCCTCCATCTGCTGCTGTTCCCGGGGCAATGCCCCCAACAAGCGTAATCCTAATATTTGCAGGGTTATTTACTTGCCCAATATTGGCAGTAGTAATCAAACGCAATCCCAAACCTGTTGCTGAAAACCCACCACCTGTGCTGATGGTTAAATTTCTGTTTTGCCTTACGTTTACCAATACAGCATTGGTGGCATTATCATTAAACGGAGTAGTGAAGCTACTGAATCCGCTAGCTTCCGCAAAACTTGCACTTACCAACCCATCTGTTGTTGGATTTCCGGAAATGGTAAATGATATTAAATTAGTAGCCGATGAACCAAATCGAAACAAGCTGCTTGTATCATGCGCATAGGTTCTGGTGGCAGAGAAATATCTGCTAAGGGTACCACTTCCTGAAATATATCCTGCATTGGCAAAAATACCCCCTGAAGTGCTGCCGCTAGATGTTCCCAGCAATAAGACATTGCCGTTTAAGTTTAAAGCGCCAGTATCTAAAATCAATCTTCCGCCAAATTCCAAATTACGATCTAACCTAAGGCCATTTCTGTTTTGAATAGTAAAGTCGATGATTGAAGCAGTTAATGAATCAATGACCAAGGATCCATTTCCTCCTATCGTTTGCAGCCTGCTTCCGTTAAAAATATAGTTAGGGGTTCCACTAGTTGCAGACATAACAAGCCTACCTGGTGAATTTACACTGATTGACCCAGCTAAACTTAATGTTCCTGTAAAACCAATTGTTAACTGTCCGGTATCTACAATTAAATCCTCTATTTTACTGCCGGATGCCCCTCCGGTTAATGAATAAGAACTTGGAGACCGATAAATAAAATTTCCATAACTTCTTCCTGATAGTGCGGGACCACCTGTTGTTGACCTAAAAATAAAATTGCTTCCTGAATTAAATATCACCTTTGTAGCAGGAGCTGTTAATGCAAATGGATTTGCACCTGCAGATTGAATAAATGTGGATGATGAATCAAAAGTAGCAACGCTTGCCGGACCTGTAAGTCCAAAGGCATTTCCGGCAAAAGTTGCATCACAACTCAATGTTGAATTGGCTAAAAACCTTAAAGAATTTGCGTTAATACCATATAATCTGCTCCTTTCAGATAAATTAACATAACCTAGGATACTTGCATATGCACCTGTATCAACCCAAATGGTTAAGCCTGGTGTGTTACAAGCAATATTTAACGAACATCCTTGCTGTACCTCAAAAGCAGGAATGGTAGTTGAAACTGCTTTACAAACAAGTTTAGGATATACTGCATAAGATCTGGCCGGGTTTATTGTTCCTGCGCTGGATGTTGTGATTGATGTATTCGAATTAATTAAAGTAACTTCACCAATATTAGTATATCCTACATATGGATTTACAGAGGTGAAAGTGAACAGCTGATCATAAGGCCTCATTTCTGATGTAAAGTTTGTTCCTGTACCTGTAACGTTTTGTCCACTTCTTACAATAGTACCTGATGCGCTTGGAGACACTGCACTGTTAAAAATCAGATTAACACTGTTAACTACCCTTATGCATGCTACAGTTTGAGTTGGAATATTACTAACCACAGCTAATGGCGTAGTGATACCATTAAAAACAAGCGTATCTCTTAAATTTGGTACGTTTCTGTTTGGCTGCCAATTTGTTGCCACCTGAAAATCGCCATTTGAAACATTCCAAGTGTAGGTGTTTTGAGCACTGATTTTATGAGAAACGATGGATAAAATAATAATAATTAGATTAATAATTTTGTTCATTTTGTTTAAATAAAAAAGAACTTCAAAGTTAGTGTTTTTAAACAAAACCAACAGTAATTTTATGATTTTTATTTAAAATTTAGAAATTAAAATAATTCATGTAAAAAAAGTACTGAGGTTCAAAATAAAATGCTTATGTTAGTAAACAAACGCTTTAGACATTTGAACAGTTTTGATAGCAGAATATCTTTTAATATACCCAAAATGCTGTTTAAATATTTATTTGCGTTAGAACTCAAACTTTTATACATTTGAAGCGCTTATAAAAACTTTTTAATCTTGCACGTATGAAAAAGTCATTGCTTTTTTTATTTACTTTTTTCACATTTATTAATATGGTAAGCTTTGCTCAAACCACTTGGAATGACGCAAATGCAACGGGCATATTCAGTGATGATGGTAATTGGACTGCCGGTCAGCCGGATGGCTTCAACAATATTATTTTTGATGGCAACGAAACCAACAATGACTGCTTCATTGATGCTAACTCGAATTTTGTGCATGTTGGATTCACTATCACTTTTATAAATGGCTATAGCGGTATCGTTACCCTTGATGACAATTTAACGTTAGAAGTTGGCCTTATTACGCTAAGTTCCGGATCATTAATCCTTGGTAATGGCTCAAGTCTCGTTTGTGCTGGATTTACTTTCGGAAATAGCAGCAATTCAAACAGAACCTTTGACGGAACCAATGCATCTTCTATTAACATTAATGGAAACTTTAGTTTTGGAACCGGAGGTACAGGAACAAGAATATTCAATGCTTCAAGCAATACGACTTCAGGAACCGTTATAACAGGAGCATGGACTTCAGGAACTCTTGGCACCAGAACATTTAACCACAATAACGGCCTTTTTAGATTTTCCGCAGCTTCTAACCGAACCATTCCTGATGCAATTACTTTCCATAGATTAGAACTATTTAGCACATCTAGTTCACCATTAACCTTTACATTTGGCTCAAATGTAACAGTTAATAATCGTTTAATAATTTCAGGATCCAATTCATCTTCTGTTATATCCTTCAGTGGAGGTACCATTAATTTAGCTGGAGATCTTGTATTAACCAATCACTTAGCTACAACCGCAGGTGCTAATTTAACGGGCTTGATTAATTTAAATGGAACAACAGCCCAAAGTATAACCGGTAATACCAATGCCAGCGCTGCTCCCTTGCCCAGGGTTACTATTAGCAATACTTCTGCAGCCGTAACATTGTCATCCGGCAAATTAAACATAGCGGGTGCATTCACTATAAATGCCGGAGCTACATTCGTTTCAGGTGGCAATGAATTAACCTTTCAGGGAAATGTAACGAATTCAGGTACTTTTACGCCTTCTACCAGTACCATTAACTTAGGAGGTGCAAGTGCTCAAAATATAGATTTCAGAAATGCAGGCACCATGTCAATTGCAAACCTAATCAGTTCAAAAACAGGTGGTACAGCAACCATTACTGATGCTATACAAATAACTGATTTACTAACCTCTACCGGAGGAGGAACCATAAATTTAAATGGTAATGTAACACTGGTTTCTACCTCAGGAAAAACAGCACAAATTGGCGCATGTGATGGTGCTACACCTTTTTCCGGCAATGCCAACATACAAAGATACATCCCTTCACGCTCACGCAGCTGGCGCTTCCTTGCCGCACCTGTTACTTCAGGCAGCAGCGCAACCATAAGAAATAACTGGCAATCGCAAATGTTTATAACCGGAGGCTCAGGCGGAACAGGCCCTGTTGGCACTTCTAATTTTAATGCCGATGGCTTCGACTGGACAGCAAGCAATAGCGCATCTATGTTCACTTATGACGAAAGCGCAGGTGGAGCATTTACCAACAGATGGGTATCGGTTGGTAATCCAACCAGTACCAACTTAAGTGCAGGTATTGGTTACCGTGTTTTTATTAGAGGAGATCGCTCTGACGCTGGAAGACTGGATGGAACACTTAGTTCACAAAATGAAGTTACTTTATCGGTAGCAGGCACACCTGCTACAGGCCCATTCAATGTATCGGTATCTAAAGCAAGTGCGGCAGGTACTGACGGTTGGAATCTCGTTGGTAATCCATTTGCTGCTACACTTGATTTTGATGCATTTAGAGCAACAAACAGTGGGGTAATCAACAATATATATTACACCCTCAATGTGGGAGGTGCAGGTTATGTTTCATGGAATGGAAGTGCAGGAGCTGCAACCCGTTTCATACCTTCAGGCCAGTCTTTCTGGGTATTTAAAACAGCTACCGGATCTGCAAATATAACCTTTAATGAAGCACATAAATCCACAAGTAGTGTACCTAATGGCTTTTTTAAAAATAATATCCTGCCTAACCTACTGAGCATAACACTTAAAAATCTAAACGATTCCAGCAATAATTATAGTTTCATTCATTACAGAAATGATGCAAGTAACGATTCAGATGCTTTTGATGCGTCCAAATTAAGTTTTGGATTGGGTCAACTTGCCTGCTACAACAATGGTAGCACCAATTATTTAGATATCAATTCAAAGAATACCTCTGCCCTGCTTAATACCGACACTGTAAACTTATTTGTAAATCAATCTGCTGTAGCAAACAATTATAGATTGATATTTGACGGGGTAAATAGTTTTATCGGTACGCAAGTATTTCTGCATGATTTATTCCAGAATTCACTTATTAATCTATCTGGTACTTCAAACTACAACTTCACAACCAATACCAATACAGCTTCAACAGGTGCAGGAAGGTTTAAACTTTACTTTGCCGGAGCAAGCTCATCCTTGCCGGTTGAATACTTAAGTTTTAAAGCTAATAAACAAGGCGAGCAAACACTCCTCAACTGGAGCACAGCTGCAGAACTAAATAACAGCCATTTTGAACTGGAAAGATCTCTGGATAACAAAGACTTTAAATCAATTGGTTTAATTAAAGGAAGTGGAACTACCAATATGGAAAGCAATTATAGTTTCATTGATGAAACACCTTCACTGAATATGATTAACTATTACAGAATTAAGCAGGTTGATTTAAATGGCCAACACAGCTATTCCCTTATTTTACCTGTTAATTTTAACAATACAAACATCAGTGATATCTTCGGTTCAGGTCGAAATATCATGATCTATCCTGTACCTGCTAGTAATATCCTGAATATTTCAACAGAAGACACTAATAATACAAGCGTTTCAATTAATGTACATGATATCGCTGGGTCATTATTGATCTCAACAGATACCGTATTAGACAAAAAAGTAGCTTTAAACATTGAATCGCTGGCTTCAGGAATCTATTTCATTGAAATCAGGGATGGCAATCAAACCCTATTCAACTCAAAATTCATTAAAAACTAAATTGTAATATATTTTTATAAAAAAGCCGCCCTGATTAATCAGGGCGGCTTTTTTATGTGCATAGCTCCTTCAAAATTAATAACGGTTTCTTGTCTAAATTTATACCTTTGCGCCCATATGCATTATTGGTGGAAATTATTGGGCATTGCCCTTTTGTTTTATGCGTTTATAGGCGGTTTGCTTATGCCGGTGCCTGATTTGCCTATATTAGAACAAAGCATACGCAACCTTTATTACCACGTGCCTATGTGGTTTGGAATGATTTTTCTTTTAATGGCTTCCATGATTGGCTCCATCAGGTACCTTTCATCAAATAATATGCACCGTGATTTAGAAGCTTCCGGATTTGTAACTGCTGCCATTTTATATGGTATTGCGGGTTTAATTACCGGAATGATTTGGGCACAAAACACCTGGGGAACCCCATGGACCAACGACCCTAAATTAAATAGTGCCGCCATAGGTATGCTCATGTATCTGGCCTATGTGGTGCTTAGGGGATCTATTGAAGATCCCGAGAAAAAAGCACGCATATCAGCTG
>JBILGC010000003.1:0-103744 GCA_044351265.1 Bacteroidia bacterium | reverse complement strand
AAAGATTTGTTCAAAATGCAGAGTAAATGGGTAAGAATAAGAAATTTATGCCTGAAATATATTTTATTCATTAGAATTTAATTTTAGGCTAAATTGTTTTAACGTGAATTTTGATATTTATTAGACATGTTTATCTGACTTGCTTACCAAGAAGGTGCAACCTTGATTAGCTCCAGTATATTATCTTTATTTAACCCCTTTAGTTTTGAATCCTTAGGATTAAAATAAAAACTAGAAGGATTGTTCAATATATTACCCTCAATAAAGAACATACCCTCTGAGTAGGTAATATCTTCAAATTTTGATTTTAGTTCATCGGGCATATCATCGATTTTTTCGAAAGTTGAATAAGTTCCTTCTGCGGCAAAACCATTCATAATAGTTCTGTCGTTCATCGCATTCTTTTTGAGAGTAGCTATATTATTTTTAGATATCGATGTCCTATTAATTGTAACAGTCATAAAACAGGCTTCTTTTGTGAAAACATAGTGAATTAAAAAATTAGCTGCCTTACCCCCCGGCATACCTATGTCAGACGCTTTTAAAGGCTTACCGTTTAAGTAGGCTTGCCAAATTCCTAGCGCCTTGTTGTTTTGTTGTGAAAATGATTGATTGTTTAAGCTAAGTAGTGTTAAAAATAAGAAGATTAGTCTCATAAAAGTAATATTTAATTCCTACTCATTTGGCTTTTCGGTTACGCCCCGTTTTTTGCATGGGTTCTGGACTCCATTTTATAAAATACTTCAGTATAATGAATGGTTCGACTTTGTAAATTATTTTATTGCAAACTGATTACTAATAGGGAATTGTAATCGCTAAGTAACTCACTATTCATCCAATCTCAATGAGTCAAGTTGGGTCAAGTTGTGTAAATACCTTGGTGTTAATATTATATTTGTGATGCATGGGCAAGCCTACCAAACATTTCTCTGACGATATTATCCGTGAGTTGATAAGACACCTTCTTATCTACGCTACCTTCCCAATTAGAACCCGTGGAGACTGTGCAATACTTTCTAAGAAAATACAGGAAAAAGGCGCAGGATATATTTCTGAGGCAACTTTATATAGATTGATTTTATCTCCTGATAAAAGTCACTCGTTTTATACGAATACCTATGATAAACTGGCTGCTTTTATAGGCATGAATAACATGAACGATTTTGAGCAATGGCAGCGTAAACAGCGTGATTTTGATTTTGGATTAGGTATTATTACTGTAAAAAATAAACCTGTTAAAAGTATGGTCAAAGTATGCATCCATACCAATTCATTTTATCCTCTGCAGGAATTTACAGAGCAGCTCCATGAACTTGAACAACACCAAAAGATGCGCTTAGGGCTCGAGATATATCAGTCCCTGCTATCAAATCCAAATAACAATCTTGCTTTCTTTAAAAGGTTCTCGCATCTTCCCGTTGTACGTGATTGTTTTTTTGAAAACTGTATTGATCCTGAATTTAAATTAATTGGCTACGCTGAGGGTCTTCAATATTATCTCAAACAGGCCAACCCAAAAAATAGTCTGCCCCAATTCCAGCAATTTGTTTTTGGCAATTGTATTCTTTTTAGGCATTTTATCTTAAAGAATAAAAAACAAGAAGCAAAGAAATATGGAAAGAAGTTATATGAGGAATATTCTATAAAATTATTGGAGCTGAACAAGCTCTTTATTTTTCCGCGTATGAGATACTTGGCATATAAAATATGGTGGCTTGAGTTGAATAATTTGCATTTAGAAGCTGAAAAATACACCAGACAGGTATTAGAGTATTGCGAAGACAATCTGAAGTATTGGTCAGAAAACGAACAACGTATCGCTTTTTCCTGCCTTGCTGAGGTCTTACTATCTATTGATAACAATCTTCATCTGCATTTACAGCTAAAATCTTTATTTAATAAATTACTGCTGGGCTTCTCAGATACTATGATTCAAAAACCATTATCTGAAATCCTGTCCTATACAGGCCATGACGGCCTGCTTGTATATAAAAGAATATATAGTTAAAGCAGGAATTAAAATGAGAAATAAATCTCTGCGATTTATTTCTGTGTCCAGTTTGCTCGGTCCATTGGGCTAAATTGCCAAGGCGCCTGGTTATTCTCCAAATTGCTGAACATATTGTTTAGGGAGCCAGGGGCAGAAGATTGCTCCATTACTTTATACCTGCGCATCTCCACAATAATTTCCATAGGATTGATATTTACCGGACAAGCTTCCACACAGGCATTGCAAGTGTTGCATGCCCATAATTCTTCTTCGGATATATAACTGTGCAGGTTTTTACCATCATCAACAAAAGCGCCATTGTTGGCATCTATATTTTTGCCAACCTCTTCCAGTCTGTCGCGCACATCCATTACAATCTTGCGTGGCGAAAGCAATTTTCCTGTTATGTTTTGTGGGCAACAGCTGGTGCATCTTCCGCATTCTGTGCACGTGTATGCATCCATCAGGTTTTTCCAGGTAAGGTCCTGCACATCCTTCACACCAAAGCTGGTAGGAGGGGCATAGCCTTCAGGCATTTGGGCGGCCGGATCAAGCATTAGTTTAACTTCCTGTGTAACGCTGGCCATATTATTGAGCTCACCTTTGGCTTTTAGATTTGAATAAAAAGTATTCGGGAAAGCCATGATGATGTGAAAATGCTTGCTAAAGGGCAGATAATTCATGAAGGCAAATATGCCTATGATGTGAAACCACCAGGCCGCACGCTCTATTAAAACTAGCGTGGAATCTGAAAAGCCACTAAATAAAGGCACAAACAGCCAATTGCTTATTGGAAATGAGCCTGCCTCAAAATAATGATTTACACCTCTGCTTTGCAGCAGCTGGTCGGCAGCATTCATTTTTAATAATGCAGCCATTAAAACAATCTCAACAAATAAAATAGTGGCGGCATCTTTATTTGGCTTGCCATTAAGTTCAGGACTTTGGAATCGTGCCAATTTTAAAATATATCTACGAGCCAGGAAAATAACACATGCCACGAGCACGCCAAAGGCCAGTATCTCAAAAAATCCGATAGCCAGATGATAAATAGGGCCTAAAAATGAAAGCACCCGATGGGTTCCGAAAAGTCCGTCAATGAGAATTTCTAAAACTTCAATATTAATGAGCACAAAGCCAACATAAACAATTAAATGCAAGATAAACGGAACAGGCCTAACTGCCATTTTGGATTGCCCGAAGGCCACCTTTAGCATGGTTTGCCAGCGTTTAGCTTTGTTATCATTGAATTGTATATCCTTTCCTAGCAGAATATTCCGTCTGATTTTTGCAAGGTTTTTGGCAAAAACATAGATGGCAGCTGAGGTTAAAAGCAGAAAAAATAGTTGTGAGATCATCGGTACAAATGCTTGGATACAATAATAGAAAAAAGTTGCCACTTGCCATCAAGGATAAGAGCAATAGCTTATTTCTGATATTTTTTTTGGACAGAAAAGGAAAAAGTTTAGATTTGCACCCCTCTATTAAAAGGTGCGGTAGCTCAGTTGGTAGAGCAAAGGACTGAAAATCCTTGTGTCGGGGGTTCGATTCCCTCCCACACCACAAAACAAAAAGCCTCGATTTTATCGGGGCTTTTTGTTTTGTTCTTGCCATATTGGAAATGCTTGTGTCGGGGGAACCATACCATCCGGTAACCGTGTAAGAAGATTCTTAAGGGTTTTTTATGCTTGCCCCTTTCGGAGAGTCCCTCTTTTTATGCCCTAGTATTGCTTGTATGCAACCCTATACTGAAATACTAAAAGGCCTTGTAACAAAACGTACTTCTGGATAATTTAAATGCCATACAAGCCTAGCGGCAACTGACACTTGCTGTATTGTTTATGTTTCTATTGTTAAATAATCCACGCTTAAAGGGAGATGATGGATGTGTAATGTTTTTGGGCCTTCTTGCCATTGGAACAGGCGGTTTCGTAGCTACTATTGCTGGTTTAATAATGGGTTTAATTGAATAATTAAGTACCTGCAGCTTATTTACGGCATTATAAAGGCAAATTTTTCATCGGTGTAATTTCATATCCTTTTTTTGATTGACAGTTCTTTCAGGAAATAAAATCAGATTTGCTCTAATTTTCGGTTTATCCAATCCGCTATTATTATCAGCAGAATAAGTTACGGTAATACCTTCTTCTTTTCTGTTTTTACTACTAAGTGTAATTTTTACATTTATTGATATTTAAAACAGTATCTGCTATATTTGATAGTTGATTAAAAATCCTTTACTATTAAAGATAATATATGATGAAGCACTTTACTTTGCTGACTTTTTTGTTTTGCCTATACACCGGAAAAATGGCTGCCCAGCTTGTTACCATTAACCCGCCATTTGCTACAGCTGATGATAATGGTGTTGTCATTACTTTCGATGCATCTCAGGGTAGTGGAGGATTGCTTGGAGAGAATACCATATATGCCCATACTGGAGTTATTACTTCAGCAAGTACTTCGGGTTCTGACTGGAGATATGTGATTGCCAACTGGACAACCAATTTGCCAAAAGCGCTATTAACTCGTATTGGCACGTCTAACTTGTACACCTTAAATATCGGTAATATAAGAACTTATTATGGCATTCCTTCAGGAGAAGCGGTGCTTCGATTGGCTTTGGTATTTAGAAACGCTGATGGCACAAAAACAGGCAAGACTACTTCGGGCGGAGATATTTTTATTGATATTAATCAGGGCGGTTTTCAGGCTAAGTTAAACAGTCCTCAAAAGGGAAGTTTTTTCAATTTATCAGATTCATTCACGGTTTCGGCAACTGCATCAACTCCGGCCAACCTTATACTTTATGCCAACGGTACGCAAGTTGCGCAGGCTGTTGGTGCCAGTTCATTAACCTATAAGAATACCCTTGCGGCTTTAGGTAGCAGTAGACTTAATTTGGTATTAGAGGGTAACTCCAACGGCACAAAATCATATGACAGCAGTTATATCATGCCCAGATTAAATCCCATTGTTGCTGCTGCCCCTTCGGGTATTATGGATGGCATTAACTATATCAATGACTCTACGGTTACCTTGCAGTTGTTTGCCCCATCCAAAAGTTTTGTTTATGTAGTTGGCGATTTTAACAACTGGGAGTTTGATACAGACTATTTGATGAGAAAAACTCCTGACCAAAACAGGTATTGGTTAACGATAACAGGATTAAAAAAAGGTTTGGAGTATGGTTTTCAATATAGCATTGATGATGGGCAGATGAAAGTAGCTGATGTGTATGCTGAGAAGTACCTTGACCCTTGGAATGACCCCTGGATTAGTGCAGAAACATATCCCAATTTGAAACCTTATCCAACAGGTAAAACCAATGAGGTGGTTTCGGTTTTGCAAATTGGTCAACCTGCCTACGAATGGAAAGTGACCAATTTTAAAAAGCCCACCAATGATCAGCTTGTTATTTATGAATTACTAATAAGAGACTTTATTGGCAAGCATGATTTTAAAACAATGATTGATACCATTAGCTACCTGAAAAGGGTTGGTGTAAATTGTGTAAAAGTTATGCCAATTATGGAGTTCGAGGGAAATGAAAGTTGGGGCTATAACCCGATGTTCTATTTTGCCATTGATAAATATTATGGAACCAAAAATGATTTTAAAGCATTTGTTGATGTATGTCATGCCAATGGAATTGCAGTGGTTTTGGATGTTGTGCTTAATCATTCCTTTGGTCAGAATCCGCAGGTAAGGATGTACTTTAATCCGGCTGCCGGCCAGTATGGGCAGCCAACCCCTCAAAACCCATGGTTTAATGAGGTAGATAAGCATCCTTATGGTGTAGGGTATGATTATAATCACGAAGCAAATGCGGTAAAGGATTTTACAGACAGGGTTCTTAAATTCTGGCTTACAGAATATAAAATTGATGGCTACAGATTTGATCTTTCTAAAGGATTTACCCAGAAAAACACCTTAGGAGATGTAGCCGCATGGAGTGCTTATGATCAGTCACGTATTAATATCTGGAGTAGAATAAGAAATGAAATTATCAAATATGCACCAGATGCCTATTTAATTTTGGAGCATCTAGGTGATAATTCAGAAGAAACGGTTTTGGCCAATATGGGCTTTATGCTATGGGGTAAATTAACGGAAGCTTATGCTGAGGCAATGATGGGTTATAATAATTCTAAAGCGAACTTAAGCTGGGGTAACTATAAAACACGTGGTTGGAATTTCCCGAATCTAGTAACCTATGCCGAAAGCCATGATGAAGAACGTGTGATGTTTTTTGCACTAAATTACGGAAATGTCAGCGGATCGTACAGCACAAAAAACTTAAGTAATGCACTTAAACGGGTAGCTGCTTACCATGCGTTATTGCTTCCGCAAAAAGGGCCCAAAATGATATGGCAGGGCGGAGAGTTGGGTTATGAAATTTCAATCAATACCAATGGAAGAACAGGAAACAAGCCCTTTAAATGGGAATATCTGAATAATCCTGAACGGGTAGCCACTTTGAGTCAGGTAGGAGCACTTGCCAGATTAAAGCAACATGTTTCATTCTCTTCAGACAATTATGTTTACAATGTTGTAAGTACAGGTAAGATTTTAAAAGTAAACCACGATAGCATGAATACGCTTATTGCAGGAAACTTTGATGTGGTTGCGCTCAACCTTACACCGGGGTTTCAGCATACAGGATGGTGGTATAATTATATTACGGGAGATTCTATTAATGTAACCAATGTGAATCAAACGGTTTCACTTCAACCCGGAGATTATGTTGTTTATACAGACCTTAAACTAAATACAAAACCGGTAAATCCTGTGGGACTTTCGGATTTACAAATAAGTAAATTGAGCAATGTGTTTCCAAACCCTGCAAACGATAAGTTGGTTATTCAATCTCTGAAGCAGCCAATTTCATCCGTTATTTTGATGGACTGTTCAGGTAAAATTATACTGCAGGCAGATGATATAGGTAATGAAGGGGAATTGGAAATCAGCGGGGTTGCAGATGGTCTGTATCTACTAAGAGTAAGTACTTCCCAAACCAATGAAATAAAGAAAATTCTGATAAAACATTAAGCCGGCCCATGAAACTACTCTTCCTTTACTCATTTCTATTTACGGTTTCCGTTGAACTCGCCCTTGCTCAGAACATATTTTCAGGAGAGCCGCTACAGGTTACAGGCACCATGAATAGCTTTACCACAGCAGCTGCAACCAACTCTACCTACCGAAGGATTACCACTACGTCAGGAAATCCTACAGATGGTAGAGGGCAATGGGTTAAAACCTATAACTCACAGCCAACAGGCGGAGATGTAAGTAATATAAATATGTCCGGTGGCTCGGGTGGAGGCTTTTTATTTATTTCAGGACCATCATCAAACAGGTTTCAAAATAAATGGGTTTTTTCAGGAGTTGGTCAGGCAAAATTAGATACCATCAATACAATCTCGGCCTATAATTTTGGTCAGGATATGGGTTTAAACATGAGTACACCGGGTAGGTATACTTTTGTTTTTAACGACTGTGGCTATACTGCAACCAATGGTTTCTTTTATGTAGGTTATACCCAAAACCAGCCTGTGCAATTAAGCGGAGCTGTAATGCAGGTGCTTCCCAACAATGTATTGCAATTGCAGGTTTGCACCTCTGCCAAACCTTCTGCTACAGAGCGGGTCTATGTCCGTTACACATCCGGTACAAACTTTGCCTCCGGTTCAAATAGCAATGTTCTTGCATGCGCCTCAATCAATTCACCTGCTGATACGCTATGGCAGGTATCCTTGCCAGTAGCTGCATCCGGAACCTCTATTATGTATTATTTTTTCACCTCTACACTAACGGAAGCACAACTCAATGCTTTAAATGAAACAGGAAAATCGCTAAGCGCATTGCAGGTGATTGATAATAATGGTCTCAACTTTCAACATGCTTTTGTGCCCAGATATAGACAAATATTTCGGTTGGATATGCGACCATTGGCATGCACTGCTTTAGATTCAGTTACACTAACAGGTAACCATCCTGCTATTGGTAGCTGGGTGTACGCTCGCAAATTAAAAGCAAACGGCTTATTGTATACAGATACATTTATGCTGGATTCGGGTATATTACTTGAGTATAAATACAGATACCATATAAAAGGTGTAACAACTTGGGAGAGTAATTTTTCAACCTTAAGTGGTAACAGGGAGATAAGAATTTTAAAGGATAGTTTGCTTCCTGCTTATTGTTTTAGTGAGCAGGGGCAGTGTGGTGTTGTTTGGCCGCCATCTGCAGTAAAGTTAAGAGTTGATTTATCTGAGATAACTCCCGATCCCCAGCTAAAGGTTTATGTCATTGGTAATTTCACACAACCACAGTGGCAGTCTGGGGCAGTCAGGATGCAGCCTGTATCTGGCAAGCCTGGTTTGTTTGAGCTTACAACGCAAGTATGTGTAGATACCTTGTTATATAAATTTATGAATGGAGATAGTTCGCTTGCAGCAAATTCAGAATCATTTCCAGATCCAAATGAAAGAGGCTGTTTGGTGAACAATGGCCTTGGGGGATTCAATAGAATATTGGTCAGAAATTTATCAGGTAATTCAGAAGAAGCTGAGTTTTTGTTTAACAAGTGCAGTAAAAAAGAGGAAGTTCAAATCAGTAATCCTATTCCAAATATTGTATGCGGAAATAATATTGTAACTATACAGTATAAACTTCGTTCTGCACAATATACGGATACTACTTTTGTGATTGAAATTTCAGATACATCGGGTAGTTTCGCCCAGCCTATCAATGCAGGAACTGTAAGGTTATTTAATCAGGTGGGCCAAACTAATATTACCGTTCCTGCTCCGGTTATTGCAGGTAAATGTTTGGTTAGATTGGTTTCACCATCAAAAACCATCATTAGTTCAACACTTGAAATAATAAGGCGTTTCCCCGCATCGATTGGGGAAGTTACCGGACCTACTTTTGTAATTATTAATGAAACATATGAGTATCAAACAACCTTACCTGTTGGATTGAATGCAATTTGGGATGTGAACGGAGGATCTATCCAAACTGGTGCGGGCACAAATAAAATTGCAATAAAGTGGACTACTGCGGGTACGTTTAACTTAAAGGTAAAAGCCAACGATACATGCAGTAATCAGAGGCAATTAGCTATTACAGTATGCCAGCCTTTGGGTGTAGATAGTATTATTGGTAAAAAACAAGTGAAAATTGCAGATACAGTTAGCTATGAAGCTGCCAATAAAAATTTCAGTGTTTATTTTTGGGATGTTAGTAATAATGGCAAGTTAGTTGAAGGTGGTGTAACAGCTCAAGTAAAAGTAGTTTGGCAAAGTGGAAATTCCGGAAGAATTAGCGTATTTCCAGCGGAAACTTGCGCAGATACTGTATCTATTTCAGTGGCCATTGGCACTACGGGTTTATTACCATTATCAGAATACAATAGTATTTTCTATCCCAATCCGGTTAATGATAAGCTTTTCTTTAGCGAGGAAAATTCACATTCTAAGATAACCATTGCAAACTTAACAGGCGCTATATGTTTTGAGACGGATGATCTTAGCAGAGGTTATTATATCGAAACACATAATCTGCCCACAGGACTTTACTTTTTAACCATACAAAACCATACCAATACCCGAATATTTAAATTAATTAAACTTTAAAAAATGAATCTATGAAAATGAAATTACTTTTATTAAAGGTTAGTTGTTTAACCTTGGTGATTCTTTTTGCATTTAGCTCCTTGCATCTTCATGCACAAAATATCTTTTCAGGAGAACCTGTTCAGGTAACCGGCAGTATGAATAGTTATGGCACATCAGCTGCAGCAAATGCTACCTACAGAAGAATTACCACTACAATCGGTAATCCAACCGATGGCAGAGGACAGTGGGTCAAAACATATAATGCCCAGGTAACGGGCGGTGATGTTTCCAATTCTAATATGGCAGGAGGAAGTAATGCAGGTTTTCTCTTTATATCAGGACCTTCAACAAATCGTTTTCAAAACAAATGGGTTTTTAATACCGTGGTTCAGGCCCGTAGAGACTCCATCAATATTGCTGATGCATATAATACAGGTCAGGATATGGGTTTAAATATGAGTACAGCCGGCAGGTATACATTTGTTTTTAATGACTGCGGTTATACCAATGTGAATGCCAGATATTATGTAGGCTATACCTTGAATAATCCGGTAACGCCAACTAATGTCTCGCATAGTGTACAAGTTAATAATAATGTACTTGTGAATATCACTACCTCTGCTGCGCCATCTCCGGGTGAACGTGTATTTGTTAGATTTACGAGTGCCGCAACTTTTGCATCTACTAGCACTACTACGATATTGGAGGCAACATCAATTAATACACCTGCTAATACAACGTGGCAAGCAATCATACCTTCGCAGGCTCCAGGTACTTCAATCAGGTATTATGCATTTACTTCTACGTTGCCTCTTTCCAGATTAAATCAGCTAACAGAGTTAGATAGAACATTGTGTGGCCTTCAGGTAAATGATAATGGAGGAAATAATTATGTTGTAGCTTTTGCTCCTAAATACAATGTTACATTCTCTGTTGATGTTACCAACAGCAATTGCTCGGGTATAGATTCTGTTACAGTTACAGGTTCTGTTGCAGCTTTGTCTATGTGGAGCAACGGATATAAACTAAATAGGGCAGGAACAACAAATGTTTATAACCGAATATTGCAACTTGATTCCGGGGTTGCGGTTGAGTATAAGTTTCGCTTTCACAGTAATGGTGCTACTAACTGGGAAGGAACCTTTTCAACGCCTTCGGGAAATAGAGAATTGGTTCCTATCAAAGATAGCACATTGAGCATTCCTTGCTTTGGTGCTACCTCTGCTTGTGCTCCAATTCCTCCTCCATCTACCATTACCTTTGCAGTTAATTTAACCGGTCAGTCACCCGATCCGCTCGGCAGAATTTATGTAATTGGTAATTTTCGAACAGCGACATGGGTAAGTGGTGCAATTAGAATGACACCAGTTGCAGGTTTGCCAAATCATTTTCAGGCTATAGTGAACAATGTTTGCCCTGCTTCCTTTGAGTATAAATTTGTTAATGGCGACAGTTCTGTAATTGCTAACCACGAAACTTTCCCAAATCCGGCACATCGCGCGTGCGTTATTAGTAATGGATTAGGTGGATTTAACCGCGTATACAATAGAGTAAATGCTAACCCTGTTCTGTTAGGCTTCGTATATAATTCATGTAATACAGCGCTACCCGTACAATTTTTAAATATATCAGCTTATCGCCAAGAGGCAGGAGTCATCATTGATTGGGCAACTGCATCTGAAACCAATAATAGAGGCTTTTTTATTCAAAAGTCAATTAATGGTGTTGATTTTGAAGATATTGGATTTGTTGAAGGAGAAGGTGATAGCAAGACTCAAAGAGACTACTCATTCTATGATAAAGACGCCAATCAGTTTATTTATTACAGAATTAAACAGGTTGATTATGATGAAACATTCGCATATTCTAAAGTTGTAACAGTACAAACGCTTACATCGGATCTGAATTTGCGTGTATTCCCGATTCCTTTTAAAGATAAAATTAAACTTCAATTCAATGAAGAGATGGCTGGCAATATTTCATGGAGCTTATTTAATGCCAATGGCATGTTGCTGCAGGAAGGTGAGCAGAATAAAACAACATTTTTTGAGCTAAATGGACTGGCTGCTTATCAATCAGGAGTATACTACATGAAAGTGCAGTGTGGCAATATCACAAAAACAGTTAAACTGATTAAATAAGTATTCGTAAGTTTCGTTGTTTAATGCACAACACCTTCCTAATTCAGTCAGCTGTTGTTAGTTTGAAGGGGGGGGGATTGAATATAAATCAAGAAACAGCAAACTGAATTCTGTTTTTGGCACACTTATATCATTTTGTAGGTTAAGTTTCGTCAAGCTAGAACTTATATACAAAATCTAGATAAGGAAGGGTTACATTTTTTGTGTCTGGGTCAGTCGCAATGTTGACCACTGAAAAATCAATGCTTATTGCGTAGTTTGGCATGAAACGTAAACCAAAGGATAATGCAACAGAGTAGAAGTTCTTCTTTTCGTACATGGTTTCTATCCATTCACTGCCGGTTTCGCTCTTAATCAATACCTCTTTATTATAGCCCGCTCGTGGTATCATCCAGTTTTCTGTAACCAAAGAAATTTTCTTTGATACTCTTGTCATACCATTTACTGTGGCAATGGGCCCTGGTGTAGCGCTATATTTATTATCAAAGCTGGCAAAACCATAACCTGCTCCAAGGGTCATGTTGTGCTCTGGTGTGCCATAGGTGGCCAGGCCATAAGCAATACCCGCGCTTAGGCCCATATCACTAATAAAAGATTGTGTAAATAAAACCCCTGCACCGGCATAAAAACGTTCAGTTAGTTTATACGATATTTTAGGCGTGATGTAAAAAAGAAAAGGTATCACTACACCACCTCCAATCGTAAGGTTATCGGTTATTCCTATATTAACAGAGTTCCCAATGATATAGGCATTTTGAAAATACCCCTCTTTCTTTTTTAAAGGTATTGCACTAGGGGCAAAAAAGTAACGGGTTGCATTGGGGTTTGCAAACCAAATGCTCCCTTTTCTGCTTGCAAAAAGTGCATATGGAGTTATTCTGCTAATCAGATTTGCAGGAAAGGATATGTTGCCTGCCGAGCTTGACTTTAGAAATATCAGGCCACTATTCAACCCAATCAGTTCTCCTATAAGAATTTTTCCATTTGCAGATTCAATTACTACTTTACCTTCAAGCTGTTTAATATCCAATTCTTTAATATCCTTTGCTGAAATGGCAATTCTGCCTAAGTTAAAATCATGAACAGCTACAGAATCAGTTGTCTGATATTCAAGCATGCCATAAATCAAAGAGCCATCATTGAGCATTATGGTAGTAAGAGAAAACCGCACTGTATCAATTGGGTTTGATTTAGCAACGGTAGAAGTTGCGATAAATAAAAATGCAACAAACACCAGACGCATCTTGTTTTTGTTAATGAAACAATGGGCAATAGTCATATTCAATTCAATCATTCAAAAGTATAGTTAAGCAGTTTTGGTTTTCATGATTTCTGTCAGAATTATCATTCGAATTGATTTATGTAAAATATCCTTACCGAATTACCTCCGAACCGTCTGATGTTTTATTATTTTTGATAATCTATGAAGGAAGAATTGTTACATTTTATATGGCAAAGTAAACTTTTATCAGGTAATAAGTTGTTCACTACAGAGGGTGAGCCTATTCAGATTATTAAATATGGGCTATATAACAAGGATGCAGGGCCTGATTTTATGAATGTTCGCATCAAAATCGGTAAGACGGAATGGGCCGGTAATTTGGAGATGCATATCAATTCATCTGAATGGATGCAACACCGTCATCAATTAGACAGGGCATATGATAACGTAATTTTACATGTGGTATACCATCACGACAAACCTGTTTTGAATATACATGGGCAGGAAATACCAACATTAGAACTCAAAAATCTTCTGCCTCCTTCATTGCTTAGAAAATATGCCTATCTACTCAGGAATAAACATACCATTGCCTGTGAGCCGATTTTTAAACTTCCGGAACTGGGCAAAGTTCAATTATGGCTGGAGCGCTTGCTGGTTGAGCGTTTGGAGAGGAAATGCAATTATCTGAATGATTTATTAATAAGAACAAACCACAATTGGGAGCAGAGCTTTTATCTTTTTACTGCACGTTATTTTGGGATGAAAACCAATGCTCAACCCTTTGAATGGCTTGCAGAGCGCATTCCGCTTATTGCACTTGCAAAACATAAGAACAATGCCACCCAAATATTGGCAATGCTTATGGGCACTGCAGGCCTTATTAATGAGAAAGAACAGGCTGAATTGCATAATGAATTTCTATTCCTGCAAAAGAAGTATGCTATCGAGGCCTTGCCTAAGCATGTTTGGAAGTTTTCACAAACCCGGCCTTCTAATTTTCCTACTATACGTATAAAGCAGTTTGCTGCACTTATACATCAGTCGTCTCATCTGTTCTCAAAGGTGTTGCAAGCAAAAACAATTACCGAGCTGCAAGCTTTGTATGCGTTGTCCGGTGAAGGTAAACTAAGCAATCAGGCTATTCAACTCATACTCATCAATGCAAGCATACCTGCGCTTTTCCTTTATGGAAAAAAAATGAATCAGCCTGAACTAGGTGAAAGGGCATTGCTTTTTATTGAGCAACTTAAAGCAGAGCCAAACAGCAATACTAAATTTTGGGAATTAAAAGGCATAAAGGCACAAAATGCAGCGCAAAGTCAGGCTTTATTGCAACTAAAACAGTACTATTGTGACGAATTAGCTTGTTTACATTGTAATTTCGGACAATATAGTTTACTCCATGAATAGAATTATTTTAACAGTATTATTTCTTTTGCCTCTGTTGGGGCTGAGTCAGCCAGCTCTTTATTTTTATAACGCCCAAACCAAAGAAGTGATAACGGCTAAACCCGGCCAGCAATTAGTAGTATTATACAAAGGCTATAATGGACAGACGGAATTTTATAAGGAAATAATTACTGAAATTTCTGATAGCACCGTTACACTAGGTCATGATTTTACCAAAACAAATAACTTCGCTACTATTAGTCAGCGTAAAAGGGCGCATAAAAGAGGCCCTGCTTATAAAGTTATTGCTATTAAAGATATCATGGCATTCAGGCGCATAAGCCCAGCCAGAATTTTATCCAAAGCAGGATTGCAGATAGGTTCAGTCATAGGACTGCTTTTTGTGGTTGAAGATATATATGAATCACCAGAAATCAGTTCTACCAATGCGTTCTTTCTCTCCTTTGGTTTAGGAATTGCTTCCAGAACGATAATCAATTTCATCTTTCCTGAAGATGTAAAGCACTATATGAATGAAGGATGGAAGGTAACTAATGTTTATCCAATGGCTAAGTAGCTTTTTATCGCTTTAAGAAAATAACTTACATTTGCTAGGATGGGAAAAATCAAATACTTCTTTGAAAAACATGCCTTTGGGGTGTGCACCTATATTGGAGAAAAATTTGGTATTTCTGTTTCTCGTATTCGATTATACTTTATTTATACATCCTTTATCACTATGGGTTCTCCTATTGTTATTTATTTGATTGCAGCTTTTTGGCTCAACTTAAGAAAATATATACGTAACAATAAAACCAGTTGGGATTTATAAATTATTAAAGAAGCTTTAGTCTTATTAATTTTATGAAAAAGCCGGGAATCATTTTTACTTTCTTATCGGTTTACATTGTTGTCGCTTTCAGCTGGTGGACCTACTCTCATATCGATTCGGCAAATAACCTATCTGAAATGCATAAGGAGCGGTTGGAATTACTATGCTATAAAGCAACACTTGAGTGTAACGGAGCTGTTGCACAGGAAATGATTAAAGATACATCTGACCTAAAGAAGTTCTTTTGCGCCAATTGGCCTGAACTGGAGATTATTTTTGATGAAAATCTGAACCCGCTTGAAAACTTTATGATAAGGCCCAAGCAGGATTCATACACGGCCATAGAGAAAAAATTTAGCCGTAAAATAAATATGTACCTGATGGAGGGTGTGGTGATGGTGTTTATATTATTCTGGGGAATCATTTGGATATACCGCTCACTGCTTTCTAGGTTGCAGTTTAACCGGACACAGAATAATTTTTTACTCTCCGTTACACATGAATTGAAAACACCGCTGGCTTCTATAAAACTTTATCTTGAAACTTTAATGAAGCGTGAATTAAGTAAGGAACAATCACAGGTTATTATCACCAACTCTATAAGCGATGCAAATAGATTGAAAGATTTGGTTGAGAATATACTCATCGCTACGCAACTGGATAGCAAGAGATACATCCTGAATAATACCAATCTCAACATCAGCGAGACAATAACCAATTGTATTGAGAAGTATGCTTTACCCAGAAATTTAAAACCAAGGCTCATTTGCAATATTCAGGATGAAATTTATATGCTAACTGATCAGCTGGCATTAGAAACTGTGGTGGTTAATCTGCTAAGCAATGCTGAAAAATATGGCCCTGCCGATGGGAGAATAATCATTGATCTGCGCATAAATAGCCAAAAGGATAGGGTGCTTCTAAGTGTAACAGATGAGGGCAATGGCATAAGTGAAACGGATAAGAAGAAGCTCTTTGGAAAGTTTTTTAGGGTAGGTGATGAGAGTGTCAGAAAAACAAAGGGTACGGGGCTTGGTCTCTTTATTGTAAAAAATCTGTTAAACCTCATGAAAGGTGAAATAACGGTGAAAGATAACCACCCCAAAGGGACTACCTTCGAACTTTCATTCATTATTTAATCATGATTAGAATTTTATTAGTAGAAGATGAAGAGCATCTCTACCACGCCTTAAAACTCAATCTCGAACTAGAAGGATATACAGTTGTTTTAGCTACTGATGGCATCACTGCAGTTAAGACATTCAGAGAACAGAAATTTGATTTGGTTATTCTTGATATCATGTTGCCTGAAATGAATGGACTTATGGTATGCGAGCATATTCGTTTGCATGATGCAGATGTTCCGGTGCTTTTTCTTTCAGCAAAAAACACAAGTGCAGATCGCATTCAAGGTTTACGTAAGGGTGCTGATGACTATCTTACCAAGCCTTTCGAGCTGGAAGAGTTGTTATTGCGGGTAAGTAAATTATTAGAGAAAAGTAAAAAATTTAGAAATGTTGAGTCGGGGAAAGCGCACGCAGTCTACACATTTGGCAATAACAAAATAAACTTTGAAAGTTACGAAGCCTTTGGCGTGCAAGGAAAGGTGGATTTAACCAAGAAAGAAATCTTACTGATGAAACTGCTAATTGAAAATAAGAATCAGGTGGTGAGCAGGGAGCATATATTAAAAGTAGTCTGGGATTATAATGTTATCCCTAACACTCGAACCATTGATAATTTTATTCTCGCACTTAGAAAATATTTTGAGGATGATCCTAAAAATCCCCGATACATCTTATCGCAGCGCGGAGTTGGATATAAATTTGTTGATTAAACTAAAATGGCCACCAACGTGGCTTATCAGACTTTAACCCAACGTATACACCGTCTGCTCTTAGCTCAGTAGGATAGGTTTCTACAAAATCACCTTGCAGTCCTTTGCCTGTTTTTGCCTCATATTTGTAGCGATGCACCGGACACACCACTAGTCCATTGTCACACCAGCCACCCATCCCAAAACGTGCACCTGCATGTGGGCACTTATCATCAATTGCAAAATACCCTTCTACTGTTCTTGCCAGGCATAAGCGCTTGCCTTCAATATCAATGGTGCGTGCAGAATTAAGCTGCTGCGGTTCTGCACCATGTAGGCTAAAATCATAAACTTTATACCAAACTATTCTCTTACTCATCGTTATTGTTGCAGTGGTGTCAATATGAGTTTCATTTGCATGCTCGACTGATCATTTTTCATAAGCAGAATCAACGTATCTTTTAGCAGTTTCTCAATGGGTATAATTTTATCTGTTTTTTTACCCTCTTTTTCTGTGATGAATCGAATGGATTTCCCTTCTAGTTCCCACTTGCCTTCGGTCTTGGCTACTGCATTTCCTGTTAGGTAAGTGCCATCATCGTTAAACACATGAATATTTTTTTTAAGCACATCGGTTATTAAAGTTTTGGTAACCTCTTGCATATTGCCCTGAAGGGTATCACTTTGCACCAATGATTGCGATTCATTTACGAAAACAACATCACTTACCTGCCAAGCTTTACAAAGCATTTTCTCCTGTTCATTGCTGCATGAAACCAGACCTAAGCCTGCAAGGCAGCATAACCATATTGTTATGTTCTTTATCATATTCATAAGCGAATATTAAATCTCCTCAAAAAAAGTATTTTTGCCTCACTTTTACATTAATAAATTTAACCATGCAAACTGTTGACCATATTTCATTTGCAGACAAAAAAGCCCTGATTCGTGTGGATTTTAATGTTCCGCTGGATAAAAAGACTTTCGAAATTACAGATGATTCACGTATAAGAGCTACTATACCAACACTTAAGAAGATTTTAGCCGATGGCGGTTCCTGCATTCTCATGTCTCATTTGGGTCGTCCGTTAAAGAAATTAAAAGAAGATGGCACTGTGGATTATGACAAGCATACATTAAAGCATACGGTTAAACATACATCTGAGCTATTGGGAGTAGAGGTGAAATTTGCAAGTGATTGCGTAGGTGCAGATGCAGCTCAAATGGCTGTAAAGCTTAAACCGGGCGAGGTTTTATTATTGGAGAATCTGCGTTTCTATAAAGAAGAAGAAAAAGGTGATATTGCTTTTGCCCAAAAATTGGCAGCGTATGGCGATGTGTATGTAAACGATGCATTTGGTACAGCTCACCGCGCTCATGCATCTACTGCTGTAATAGCGCAATTTTTTCCTAAGGCAAAATGCTTTGGTTATGTAATGGCCAGAGAAATTGAGAATGCAGAAAAGGTGATGAAAAATGCTGCGCGTCCGTTTACAGCCATTACAGGTGGTGCAAAGGTTTCTGATAAACTCTTGATACTGGAAAACTTGCTTGAGCGCGTAGATAACCTCATAATTGGAGGAGGTATGGCCTATACCTTTTTAAAAGCAATGGGTTATGAAATTGGCTCTTCACTGTGCGAAGACGACCGTTTGGATTTGTGTATTGAATTAATGAAAAAAGCCGAAGCAAAAGGTGTGAAACTTTTGTTGCCAGAGGACTCAGTAGTGGCTGACGCTTTTTCCAATGAAGCCAATCATAAGGTGTGCGATAATAAGATGATTGAAAAGGGTTGGATGGGATTAGATATTGGCCCTAAAGCCATTGCAGCAAATGATGAAGTAATAAAAAATTCAAAAACCATTTTATGGAATGGTCCGATGGGTGTGTTTGAGATGAGCCATTATGAGGCAGGTACCAAAGCGGCAGCTATTGCCGTGGCAGAGGCTACAGAAAAAGGAGCTTTCTCTCTTATTGGCGGTGGAGATAGTGCAGCAGCTGTGGCTAAATTCGGTTTTGAAAAAAAGGTAAGTTATGTTTCTACCGGAGGAGGAGCATTGCTTGAATATTTTGAAGGCAAGGAGCTTCCGGGTATTAAAGCAATTAATCAAGAATAATATTTTATGATGTTAACGTTGCTTAGATATAAGTATGCCATACTCTGGGCAATGTTCATTCTGTTTGCAACCATTGCCAATACCGGCACCCTTGAGCAACTAAGTTTAGATAGTTTATTTGCTTTCGATAAACCAATTCACTTGTTTTTGTTTGCAACGCAAACCTTCCTACTTATTAACGCGGCAATAGTCCCAAGCCTTACTCATTTAAGATTATCTGCAATTGGTGCAGCGGTTTATGGTGCGCTCACAGAAGTTATGCAAGGAAGGCTCACCACTAGCCGAAACTTTGATTATTTTGATATGCTAGCCGATCTTACCGGATGTGTGCTCGTTTATATTTGGTTTGCACAAATAAGAAAGTAACCATGCAAACCCACTATCTTACTGTAAAGAAAACTGCCCGCTTTTTCACTTTGGGTACTTTGAATCATCAAACAAAAGAAGTTTGGTTTGTATTGCATGGCTATGCACAACTTGGATCTGATTTTATTAAACAATTTGAAATGCTTGATAATGATGAGCGATTCATTATTGCGCCAGAAGGCTTGAATAAATTTTATGCCAAAGGCTTTGGAGGTAGTCCGGCCGCTTCATGGATGACAAGCGAAGATCGCCTCTATGAAATAGCAGATTATATTGAATATCTAAATCAACTATATGAATCTCTTCAGATAAATGCAGCACGGGTTAAAGTAGTACTGCTGGGCTTTTCACAGGGCGTTGCAACTGCTTCCAGATGGCTTGCAGCTGGCAAGATTACAATTAGCCATTTTGTTGTTTGTTCGGGTGAAATTGCTGCCGAAATGCAAAACCCCATTCATCCTGTATTGTCAAAAACTCCTGTAACGTATATTACAGGTAATGCTGATAATTTAATATCATCTGAAAAACTTCAGGCATATATTCAGCTCATGCAGGTCATCAAAGCCCGCATGATTACTTTTGAAGGCGGCCATGTGATTGATCCGCAGAGTGTGCTGCAGGCAGCCAATAATGAATTTGCACAATAGCTTTCACTAGCTTACTTTTACGCCTGATAATTTAATTACGCATGACACTTTTAACAGGAAAAACTGCATTGGTTACCGGTGCCACCCGAGGCATAGGCAAGGGTATAGCATTAAAACTTGCACAACAAGGAGCCAATATTGCTTTCACATTTGTGAGCTCCGTAGAAAAAGCAAAAGCCTTTGAGGCAGAACTAGCTGCTCTTGGTGTAAAAGCCAAAGGTTTTCAAAGCAATGCTGCTGAGTTCGCAGAGGCAGATAAAATTGTAGATGAAATTGTAAAGGATTTTGGCTCATTGGATATTTTGGTAAACAATGCCGGTATTACCCGTGATGGTTTGCTCATGCGCATGACAGAGCAGCAATGGGACGATGTGATGGATACCAACTTGAAATCAGCTTTTGCTTTAACAAAATCTGCTATGCGCCCAATGATGAAGGCTAAATCTGGTTCTATCATCAATATTACATCTGTTGTAGGAATTACCGGCAATGCAGGTCAGGCCAATTATGCTGCATCAAAGGCTGGTATGATTGGTTTTACAAAGTCGGTTGCCAAAGAATTGGGCTCACGCAATATTCGTTGCAATGCCATTGCTCCGGGCTTTATTGAAACAGAAATGACAGAGGCATTATCGGAAGAGGTGCGCGCAGAGTGGACAAAAGGTATTGCACTGAAGCGAGGTGGATCTCCTGAAGATGTAGCCAACTGCGTACTTTTCCTTGCATCAGATATGTCGGCTTATATCAGCGGCCAAACTATCAATGTTTGCGGTGGTATGGTAATGTAATTTTTTCAGAAGCAAATTCATGTTTCTAAGCACTGAGTTATCTGCATGGCTTATTATTCCTTCCTTACTGGTTGCAATTGCCGGTGCGAGGATTCTATACCGGAATCATAAACTTGAATTTACGGGTAGGTTCTCACGCTGGATGGATAGGTTAATGCTATTTATCAGATTCGCTGGTATATTTATTCTTTGCCTGCTTATTCTTGGTCCCTTGTTTAAATGGATTTCTTCCAAAACAGAAAAGCCATACATCATCATTGCTTTAGATAATTCGCAATCAGTGCAGGCTGTAAAAGATTCGGCAGGTGTAAAGCAGGCAATCACAAATTGGCTTGATGAATTAACGAATGAGCTAGGAGATAATTTTGAGCTGCGCACTTATGTATTTGGAAAGAAAATGAATGCAGGTAGCGTACCTGATTTTAATGACAAGCAAACAGATATTGCAAATGTTTTTAAAGAGGTAAATCAAACGTTCGACTGGAAAAATACCGGTGCTATTGTTATCGCAACAGATGGAATTTATAATGAAGGCAGTAACCCTTTGTATGCAGCAGCCGAGATGCGTTCGCCAGTTTATACAGTTGCATTGGGTGATACCGTTCAGCAGAAAGATGTCATCATACAGCAAGTGAGGCACAACCAATTGGTTTATGAAGGCAATACATTTCCTTTAAGTATTGATATACGTGCCTTTGGATACCAGGGGGAGGCAGCAACCCTAAGTGTTACAAACAAGGAGCAATTGATTCATAGCAAAGCCATCACAATAGACCGCAGACGATTTTTTAATACCATACAACTGGATGTAGAAGCAGGGAAAGAGGGTACGCAACATTTTGTTATAAAAGTTGCACCGCTGCGAGGTGAAGCATCTATAGCCAATAACCGCTTCGATGTTTTTGTACAAGTTATAAATGGAAAGCAAAAGATTAAAATTGTTGCATTGGCTCCTCATCCTGATATAGCTGCTTTGCGCAATAGCATGGCAGAAAATGAGAATTACGAAGTAAATGTTCAGTTTATCAATGGAAACGAATCGGTAAATTTAACTAAGGATATAAGTTTGATGGTTTTGCATCAGCTCCCCGGCCCGAGAGGCGAGGGAGCCATGCTTATCAGGCAAATCAATGATCAGAAGATTCCAGTATTGCATATCCTGGGCTCGCAAACCAATCTCTCCATATGGAACCAAACAGAAAATGATTTGCTTGTGCAATCAAGCCGCATGGCAAGTAATGATGCCCAGCCTGTTGCTCAAAATACATTTGCGTCATTTGTACTAACAGATGAAGATGCAGATCGAATCTCAAAGTTCCCACCATTGTTTGCACCTTATGGAAATTATATTATTCGCTCGGAGGCAGATATTTTACTCAAACAGCAAATAGGGTATGTAAAAACCGATTATCCTTTGTGGTTTTTTACCAGAGGTGAAGGTGTAAGAAAAGGGTTTGTTTGTGGAGAGGGATTGTGGAAATGGCGACTATGGGATTTTCAGCAAAACAGGCAACTAACATTTAATATGCTTATTGGCAAAACTGTCCAATATCTTGCTTCCAAAGAAGATAAAGGACGTTTTAAAATTAATCACCTGAAACGCTTTAGCGAAGCAGAACCTGTAATATTTGATGCCGAAGTGTATAATGAAAGCTATGAGCTAATCAATACGGCCGATGTGCAGATGATTATTACTGATAGCCGAAATAAACAATTTCAATATACATTCAGTAAAAGCGGAAAAGGGTATCAATTGAATGCAGGATTGATGCCTCCCGGAAACTATAGTTTTACAGCAAAAACAATTGCAGGCAATAAATATGAAATATTAAAAGGGCAGTTTATAGTTGTACCGCTTCAGGTAGAATTCTTGCATACCACAGCCGATCATCAGTTATTGCGCGAGCTCTCATCACAATCAGGTGCCTCCTTATTTTATCTCAATGAGCCAAAGCAATTGGCAAAAGCCATAAGGGATAATGAAAATATTAAACCTGTTGTTTATAAACAGGAGGAAATATTAAGCTGGATTAACCTAAAATGGATTTTCTTCTTAATTGTCGCGCTATTTAGCCTGGAGTGGTTTATCAGAAAATGGAATGGAGCTGTATAGTTTATAAGCTCATCATTTCTTTAAACTTTACAGATTGCCTGCGCGATACTTCAACCTTTTTACCGTCTTTCATATAAATAATAAAACCTGAATTAAAGAAAGGCTCAATTTTATCTATATACCGCAAATTAATAATCTGTTGGCGGTTGGCACGAAAGAACATGCTTGGTGTGAGTCTTTCATCTAACGCATTGAGTGTTTTATGAATGAGCGGATGATATTTATCGAAATAGATTTTTGCATAATTACCTGACGATTCTATTAGGCGTATATCTTCCAATTTAACAAACCAGCATTTTTCACCATCTCTGATAAAGACCTGATCTTTTTCATCAAGCCTGTTTTTTAACTGGTCGGCAGTGATATCTGCTATTTCCTTTTTTACCCTCACTACTGCGTCTCTCAGGCGCTCTGTTTGTATAGGTTTAAGTAAATAATCCAATGCATTAACCTCAAAAGCTTTGATGGCAAATTCACTGTATGCGGTAGTAAAAATTACGCAAGGTGTATCAATAAGTTCCTCAAGCAGCACAAAGCCATTTTTTTCGGGCATTTCAATATCCAAAAAAAGCAATTGCGGTTTTAGTTTCTCAATTATATCAATCGCCTCATCTGCATTGCTAGCCTCACCAATAATATCAATTTCAGGAAAATCTGTAAGTAGATTCTTCAAGCCTTCACGGGCCAGTCTTTCATCATCAACGATAATTGTTTTAATGCTCATGCAGGTAAAATTATTTCAGTCAATACCATATTTTTATCGGTGTTACCAATTGCAAAACTTGCCTTGTCATCAAATAAAATTTTAAGGCGCTCAATGGTATTCGCTAATCCAACACCTTGATGTGAGCTTTTAGGTAGGTAATGGCCGGTATTTTCAATACTTATATGCAGGTGGTTGCCAATTCGTTTAGCCGAGAGGCTGATGCGTCCACCTTCCTTTGCTATGGAAATACCATGCTTTACAGCGTTTTCAACAAGGGTTTGCAACATCAGCGGAGGAACCGGGCAAGCCAGAGCATCTTCGCTGGTATGTAAAAAAAATTTAAGTCTCTCATCAAATCTGATGGTTTCAATAGCGATATAATCTTTCACTGTTTGCAGTTCATCTGCAAGTGAAACCGTTTTTTGGTTTCCCTTATGCAGAGAGCTTCGCAATAACCCTGATAGCTGATTAATTGCACTCTTTGCTGTTTCCGGATTTAAATCAATCAACGTACGAATGCTATTGAGGGAATTAAAAAGGAAATGCGGATTAAGTTGAGTTTTGAGATTATTGTACTGATTTTCTTTTACAGCAGCTTCCAGTTGATAGAAATCCCGTTCAGCTTTTAATGAACGCTCCCAATATTGAAAGAGATGATAGATTAGCACCCAAAGCAAAATATATTTTCCGAAGTTGAAAAAATATGGCATTACAAGCTCAACTGAAATAGGCATTTCTCTGAAAACGGGAATAAGCAGCCGGTCAAGACCAATATTAATGACAGATAACACAACCGACATTACCAATATAGCCCAGATTAATCTATGTATGAGTTTATATAAGGGTAAGCTCAACCAATTTGTTTTTAATAGAAAGCTACGATACAAGTGGGTAATGGCTATGCCCAACGTTAAATTGATCACACCATTAATAAAAAGATTTTGATTGTATCCTATGATATTACCATAGCTAATGATTTCAATGATATTGAAAAGTGTCCATCCCCCAAGCTGGCAGTACCAGTATAACCGAGCTTTGTTCATTTTAAATTCAGGCTTTTTTCTTTTCTCTGGATGAAATTAATATGGTAACGGGTCCACCTAGAACCATTTCATTTACACAGCTTTGCTCCTTTACAGCACAATCAGTTTTTTCTTTGTGCTTTACTTTAGAACAAGTTTTAAACTGGAACAATCCAAATCCTATTAGAATAATTGCGCTGATTAATTTCATAAGAGGCTTTTTAAGGGAATTGTAATTAATTCGAATCTAATATATAGCTATTAATTTAGCTGTCATTTTTCCTTCTGCGGAAACATTTTCGGATAAACGGAAAATCTCTGACTTTATTTTAGGTCAATTCGGGCACCATGTGGAGAATAGCATTTGCCCCGATTGGCATTATCTCTCATTTTTGAAAGAAAAGCAACCAATGCAAAGCAAACCTTCTCAATTATACAGCACCATCATTGTATTTTTTTTCTGGGGTTTTATAGCTGCTTCAAACGGCATATTTATCCCATTCTGTAAATCGCATTTTCAGCTCAATCAGTTTCAGTCGCAGTTAATTGATATGACCTTTTATGGCGGCTATTTTATTGGCTCATTGGGCTTGTTTGCATATGGAATGATAAGTGGTAAAGACCTGTTAAATAAAATTGGACTTAAAAAAGGAATTGTATATGGCTTGCTGCTTTCAGCCTTAGGTGCATTAGCCATCATACCATCTGTTCAAGTTGGTTCATACGCCATGATTCTTACATCTTATTTTATCATTGCTCTTGGGTTTTCTTTGCAGCAAACCTGTGCGCAGCCTTTTGTATTAGCACTTGGCCCACCTCAAACCGGAGCACATCGTTTAAATTTGGCGGGCGGCATCAACTCCTTGGGCACTACCATTGGTCCTGTTGCAGTAAGTTATGTATTATTTGGAGCGCTTAATTCACCCGCATCTTCAGCCTCCATTACTTCTATCAGCGGATTGTATGCAGGGGTTGCGATTCTTTTTGCTGCAATGGCATTATTCTTTGGCTTTTCTGCATTACCTTCTTTAACCAATGATGTCGGCATAGAAAAAGGCTCGGGAGCTCTTGCATATCCTCATCTGGTTTTAGGCATGATAGCTATTTTCATATATGTAGGCGTTGAGGTAAGTATTCAAAGTAATATGGGAGCCTTGCTGGCTTTGCCGGAGTTTGGCAAATTATCAGATGCAGCCATATCTCCTTTCATTTCGCTTTATTGGGGAAGTTTAATGATTGGCCGATGGACCGGCAGTGTTACCATTTTTAACTTTACCGGATTTTCAAAATTACTGGCCCAGGTTATTGTTCCATTGCTTGCGTTTGCCGTGGTTTTAGGAGCCAATGCCCTTCACGGTTATCAGGTGTCTGCAATGCTCGTGTATTTGCCTGCTATAACCTTACTTATCCTTATTAATCTTTTCTGGGGAGATAATCCGTTCAAATCACTCACCGCTTTTGCACTGCTGGGTATTGCAGGTATGATTACAGGATTATTTACCTCCGGCACGTTCGCAACTTATGCGTTTGTAAGTGGTGGTTTGGCCTGCTCGGTACTTTGGCCATGCATTTTTAGCATTGCCATTGCGGGTTTGGGTAAGTATACCTCTCAGGGCTCTGCTTTTTTAATCATGATGATTGTAGGTGGGGCTATTATTCCTCCCATACAGGGATTGATGGCTGATATGCCTTCTGTGGGCATTCATGCTTCGTATTGGGTTGCTGTATTGTGCTTTATGTATTTGGCATGGTATGGTATAAAGGCAAAACAGCTGCTCGATAAACAAGGCATTTCGTTAGAAAACAACTCATCATCCGGGCATTAATTTTAACTTAATCAGGTAATAACAAAAGTATTGCCTACCTTTGCGCCTCAATTTTTTAAGGTGCTCATGCAACAAAACATCAGAAACATAGCTATCATCGCTCACGTTGACCACGGAAAAACCACCTTGGTTGACAAAATTTTACATCAAACCAAACTATTTCGTGAAAATCAGGAAACAGGCGAACTTATTTTAGATAATAACGATCTGGAGCGTGAACGTGGCATTACCATTCTGGCTAAAAACGTATCGGTTAGATACAAAGACGTTAAAATTAATATCATAGATACACCGGGCCACGCAGACTTTGGTGGAGAGGTGGAGCGTGTATTAAATATGGCCGATGGGGTTTTGTTGTTAGTAGATGCTTTTGAAGGTCCCATGCCTCAAACCCGTTTTGTATTGCACAAAGCACTTTCGCTTGGTAAAAAGCCAATTGTGGTAATTAATAAGGTTGATAAACCCAATTGCAGACCGGATGAAGTGCATGATGCCGTTTTTGATTTGTTTTTTAACCTCGATGCAACCGAAGAGCAATTAAATTTTCATACCATATACGGAAGCTCAAAAATGGGCTGGATGGGCAGAGACTGGAAAACACCTACTGAAGATTTTACTGCATTGCTTGACGATATTATTGAACAAATACCACCTCCTGAAGTGCATGAAGGAACTTTGCAGATGCAAATTACCTCTCTTGATTATTCATCTTTTACAGGCCGTATAGCGGTTGGCCGTTTATTAAGGGGTACACTCAAGGTTAATCAGCCTGTTTCATTGGTTAAGCGCGATGGCTCTATACAGAAAAGTCGCATCAAGGAACTATATACGTTTGAAGGCTTGGGCCGTGCAAAGGTTGAAGAAGTGAAAGCCGGTGATATTTGTGCGGTGTTTGGCATAGAAGGTTTTGAAATTGGCGATACCATTGCTGATTTTGAAAACCCTGAAGGCTTAAAACCAATTGCCATAGATGAGCCAACCATGAGCATGTTGTTTACCATTAACAACTCACCGTTTTTTGGCAAAGAAGGCAAGTTTGTAACTAGCCGACACCTAAGAGATCGTTTGGAAAAAGAAACTGAAAAAAATCTTGCACTCAAATTGGAAGATACCGACTCGCCTGATGCAATTTTGGTTTATGGCCGCGGTATCTTGCACTTATCTATTCTGATTGAAACCATGAGGCGTGAAGGGTATGAATTGCAGGTTGGTCAGCCTCGTGTTATTGTAAAAGAAATAGATGGGGTAAAGTGTGAACCTATAGAAATTCTAACTGTTGATACTCCGGAAGAGTCTGCAGGCAAAGTGATAGAGTTGGTAAGTCAGCGTAAAGGAGAGTTGCTGGTTATGGAGCCGAAAGGCGATTTGCAGCATCTCGAATTTAGCATACCTTCAAGAGGAATTATTGGTTTAAGAAATAATATACTAACGGCAACAGCAGGTGAAGCTATTATGGCGCACCGCTTAAAAGGATATGAACCATGGAAAGGTCAAATACCTTCTCGTTTGGCAGGTGTATTAATTAGTGGAGACAAAGGTACCGCAACCGCCTATGCGATAGATAAGTTGCAAGACAGGGGGCGTTTCTTTATTGAGCCTGGAGATGAAGTTTATGAAGGACAGGTAGTTGGCGAAAACATCAGACCTGATGATATGGTGTTAAATATAATACGCGCTAAGCAACTTACTAATTTCCGTGCGGCAGGTAGTGATGATAATGTAAAAATTGCTCCTAAAATTAATTTTTCATTAGAGGAGTGCATGGAATATATCCAGGAAGATGAATACGTGGAGATTACTCCTAAATCTTTAAGGTTAAGAAAAATTCTTTTGAATGAAAACGACCGGAAGCGAGCTAAGAATGCTGCAATGGCTTAATCCAAGATTCCAATTTATTGCATAAAAAAGAACCCCGGCAGAGTTAAGGCCGGGGTTTCTTTTTTCTTGGTAGTTACACCAATACCCACAATTATGAAAAGAATTAACTCTAATTAGGCAACGAACATATGGTGAAAAAATTTTAACAAAAACAGTTATTGATTTTTTACATTCGTTTATGCAGCAAATCTTAAATAATAAAAATGCAAGCGGATTTGAGTGGATTGATTTAGTGGATCCATCGGAAGAAGAGCTTAATGAAGTGGCTGCCACCTATCAGCTTCATCCCGCTGCAGTGCAGGATTGTATGCAACCTGAGCATTTACCCAAATTTGAGTTGATTGATGAGGTGCAGTTTATGATTTGCAGGTATTATGATACCGAGTGCCCCAAAAATGCAGACTCCATACGCCTGGTTAGCCGCAAACTGGCTATTTTCTGGGGTAAGGATTTTGTAATCACTGTGCACCGTAAATCTTTTGATGGTTTTGATGATGCGGTAAAACGCTACGCTTCAGCAGTGCAGCCATATATTTTAGTTTGTAAACTGGTTAAAGCCTGTATGCAAACCTATGAAGAGCCACTTCAAAAACTAGATGCTGAGATAGATTTTTATGAAAGCCGAATTTTTCTCAAAAAGCGCATCCCTGACCTACTTCAGAATCTCTACTTCATTAAAAGAAAAACCTATGTTATCAGGCGCATTTCTAACCTAAGCAAAGAGATACCTGAAAAACTAGGCATTAACAACAAGCGAATTCCTGCCCATCAGGATTTAAAAGATTACTATACCAAATTGGATACTGTTATTGAGGAAGTATATGATAGCATCAACAGTTTAATGAATATTTATATTTCACTCTCTTCTCAACGCACCAATGAGGTTATGCGAACATTAACTGTTTTTACGGCCTTTTTCCTACCACTTACCTTTATTGTAGGTGTTTATGGTATGAATTTTCATTACATGCCTGAACTCCATCATCCTGCCGGCTACCCAATGGTACTCGGTCTTATGTTGCTCATAACCCTGTTTATTTTGATTTGGTTCAAAAGAAAAGGTTGGATGTGAGTTGTTTAGGTAGCGTTCAACACACTCATTCACTTCATTAATCTTAGAAATACTATTGTTTTATGGTGGAGATAACTTTATTTTCGCCACCTGAAAAATCAATTCATTTATGAATTTTGAATTAACTGAAGAACAATTGGCCGTGCAGCAGGCAGCCAGAGATTTTGCCCAAACTGAATTATTGCCGGGTGTAATTGAGCGTGATGATAAGCAGGAGTTTCCTTATGAGCAGGTAAAAAAGCTTGGCGAACTTGGCTTTATGGGCATGATGGTTGACCCCAAATACGGAGGTTCTGGAATGGATACCATTTCCTATGTGTTAGCTATGGAAGAGTTATCAAAGGTGGATGCATCCGCTTCTGTTGTGGTATCGGTTAATAATTCATTGGTTTGCTGGGGGCTTGAAACCTATGGCACCGAAGAACAAAAACAAAAATACCTAGTGCCTATGGCAAGTGGTAAAGTTCATGGAGCTTTTTTGTTATCAGAGCCTGAGGCCGGGAGTGATGCTACCTCGCAGCGCACTTTAGCAGAAGACAAAGGTGACCACTACCTACTAAACGGAACTAAAAACTGGATTACCAATGGCAATACAGCTTCATATTATTTGGTGATAGCACAAACCGATGTAGATAAAAAACACAAGGGTATCAATGCATTTATTGTAGAGAAAAATTGGCCTGGTGTTACCGTAGGTAAAAAAGAAGATAAAATGGGTATTCGCGGAAGCGATACACACTCTATCATGTTTACTGACGTGAAAGTGCCCAAAGAAAACAGGATCGGGGAGGATGGCTTTGGATTTAAGTTTGCCATGAAAGTATTAACAGGTGGCCGTATTGGTATAGCAGCTCAGGCATTGGGTATTGCCAGTGGGGCATATGAGTTGGCATTAAAATATTCTAAAGAGCGCAAAGCATTTGGTAAAGAAATTATGCATCATCAGGCCATACAATTTAAGCTTGCTGATATGGCTACGCAAATAGAGGCAGCGCGTTTATTATGTTTAAAAGCTGCTGCATTAAAAGATGCAGGACAAGATTATGCACTGGCCAGTTCTATGGCAAAAGTTTTTGCATCAGAAACAGCTATGTGGGTAACAACAGAAGCCGTTCAGGTGCATGGAGGATATGGCTATGTAAAAGAATATCACGTAGAACGTTTGATGCGTGATGCAAAAATTACACAGATATATGAAGGTACTTCAGAGGTGCAACGCATTGTGATATCACGAGAGATCCTTAAGTAGTTAAAATCAATAAATCAAATATGAAATCACCACACATCCGCACTCTTTCCAATATCTTTCATTTTCTCAATCCGCATAACATTCTCAAATTGCATTCTATTGTTGGAATTGCGGCATTACTCTTTTTAGTAAGTATTTTAGGTTCTTGCAGTTGGATTCTAATTCCAAGAAAACAAACTGTTACTTTCCAAACTGACAATAAAGATGCAAAAGTTTTTTTACGAAACGAGTTAGTTGGTAAAGGTAAATCGTTTAGTGCCAAAGTAGAGAAAAATGGAGCGCAGCAGGTAATTGTTAGAACACCTGAACACAAAGATGCCTATGATGTAATTGTGCCTGTTAAGCGAGCGGTGGCAAGGCCATTTTTGGTTTTAATGAGTTTTGGTTTCTTTGTGTATCCAGGTCTTGTAGATATGTATATAGAGGACAATAAGTTTTTTCCATATAGTAAAAATATACCATTGAAATCTGGTAACCTACTTGAGAAAAGAAGCAATAACCAAAAATATGTGAAGCTGGAGGCAATAAAACTTAAGATTGATGATAAGAGTAAAGATATTAGATATATTGATGATGTAGAATACACAACTCATACAAATATTGTAAAGGATATTGAAGCTAAAGAACTTGAGTTTTTTTCAGATGAGCGCAAAAGAGAACAAAAAGAAGCTGCTAAAGCTGCTAAGAGGAAGAAAACAGCTAAAGAAAAACTTGTGCCAGATTCAGATAAAAATGAGGTTAATTATGACGATACCAAATTCTCGGAAATGGTATTCAATACCTTGAAAACCACCGGTTATATTGATACGGTTAACAAGGTTTTTCAGGACAATAACAACACTATTTATCTTGAAGGTGTTATTAAAAAATCTTATTTATATGAAATTGAAACAAATTTTGCTTCATTCTATAAAACCAAATTAAATATTACATGGTATGTAATGAATAGCTATGGAGAGAAACTTGATTCACAAAATTTTTGGAGCTACTCTGGTAATTTTCCCAGCATATTCCTTGCAAATGATAAGAGCTATCAAATGTATGCAGATGCTGTTGACTTTTCTTACTTTACCTTATTAAAGAGTGAGTTATTTCAAAAACATCTTGCAGTTGATTCCAATTATTCTATCAATGATCAGATAATAACTTTGAAAAAGCCTACCAAAGTGGTCAAAGAGATTGGTGATGCAACCGCTGCTGCAGTTTCAATTAAGCGCAGTGATAAAGGACATGGTTCTGGATTTGCGATAACCCATGATGGTTATATTTTAACAAACTACCACGTAATTGCTGGAGATTATGCAGGCAGACCGGACGATATTAAAATTGTGCTGTCCGATGGCGAAGAAATTCCTGTTAAGTTAGTTAGATATAACAAGTCAAGAGATTTAGCTTTACTTAAGGTTGAGAAAAATTTCGATGTTGTTTTTGAATTGAAAAGTGAAAAAAGCTATAAAAAATTGTCTGAGATTTATGCAGTGGGAACTCCTAAATCCCTTGAGCTAGGCCAATCAGTCAGCTTAGGAATTCTTTCTAATGAGCGCAAGGTAAATAGTGGAAGTATGCTCCAGGTAAATATGAGTATTAATCCCGGAAATAGTGGTGGTGCACTTTTTGATAAAGCAGGTAATTTGCATGGTGTGGTTACTTCTAAGCTTGTTGGTTTTGCAACTGAGGGTGTTGGATTTGCCATCCCATCCCATCTTATTCCTAGCTATCTTAATTTAAAAGTTGATTAGTAATGATGCTAGCTTGATAATTAGTAAAAAAAGCTGCTCAGTTGAGCAGCTTTTTTTACGTGAAATTTTAGAAAGTGATTTAATGCATTTATGAAGCTTGGCTACCCAAATGGTGTAGCATGTCCTTGGTCATGCTATCCAGTTCATATTGCGGATTCCAGCCCCAGTGATCGCGTGCTTGAGTATCATCAATACTGGCAGGCCAGCTATCGGCAATGGCTTGCCTGAAATCAGGCTTATAGCTAATGGTAAATTCAGGCATGTGTTTGCGAATGGATGCTGCAATTTCTTCCGGATCAAAACTTACACCTGCAATATTGTAACTGCTGCGTATCTTCACCTTTTCTGCAGGTGCTTCCATCAGTTCAATGGTTGCATGTAAGGCATCAGGCATATACATCATAGGCAAAACTGTGCCTGCTTTTAAAAAGCATTCGTAGCTTTTATTTTTTAATGCTTCATGATAAATATGAACGGCATAATCTGTGGTTCCACCGCCTGGTGCCGATTTGTAGCCAATTAATCCGGGGTAGCGCAAACTACGCACATCTACACCATACTTCTGGTGATAATACTCGCAAAAACGCTCGCCTGCCTGTTTGCTTATTCCATAAATGGTATTGGGCTCCATTACTGTATATTGAGGAGTATTTATGCGCGGGGTTGTGGGTCCAAAAACAGCAATAGAGCTTGGCCAGTACAACTTTTTTATCAGTCCTTCTTTGGCAGCATCTAAACCATTAAACAATCCCTGCATGTTTAGGTCCCAACCCAGCTTAGGATTTTTCTCTGCCGTGGCCGAAAGCAATGCAGCCAATAAATATACCTGCGTAATGCCATGTTTTTTAATAATGGCATACATGCTTTCTCTGTCCATTACATCCAGCAACTCATAAGGCCCTTCAGCTTGCTGCGGGGCTTTGATATCGGAGGTAACTACGTTGTCGGTTCCAAAAATTTTTCTGAGTTCTGCACTCAGCTCGGTACCAATTTGTCCGTTGGCACCGATAATTAAAATCTTTTCAGCCATTGATTATGCTTAAGCGGGTGTAAAAATAGAATTATTTTGCATTTAGGCCACCAAATAATCTGCGTATTTAATTATAGTACAATGCAGGTCTGATGCTTGATTTTATAACTACGTGCAAATGCCTTAATATTGATGGATAAAATGTCTCAACCCATTCAAAGTTTTGATAAAACAATTGCTACCAGCAGTGACCTCTTTCAACCAGAGCGTTACCATGATTTATTGAACCTGCCATTGCTCAGGCCAATTATTCCTCGTGGTGCAGGCTTATCTTACAGCGCAGCGGCTTCAGGTAATTATTGCTTATCTGTGGATATGAGGCAGTTTAATCGCATATTGGCATTTGATGAGGAGAAAGGTATAATTACCGTTGAGGCAGGAATAGCAACAGGGGAGCTTAACAATTTTCTGATTTCTAAAAACTGGGTACTTCCTGTTTTGCCGGGTTATCCTGCCATTACCGTTGGGGGCTGCATTGGTTTTAATGTGCATGGCAAATCTCAATATAAGGTTGGCACGTTCATTAATTGGGTACATTCAATTACGCTGTTTCATCCGGATTATGGCTTGCAAACATGCTTACCGGGGTCAGCCTTGTTTAATTTAACTGTTGGTGGCATGGGCTTAACGGGTATTATTGTTTCGGCAAGCATTGTATTAAAGAAAATAAGCGGCAACCTTATGTTAGTTGAGGCCGTTAAAGTTCCGAATATGAATATAGCCGTTGCGCTGATGACCGAGAAGGCCGAAGAGTATGATTATATTTATGCTTGGAATAATTTTAACCTAAGGGGTAAGCATTTTGGAAAAGGCATTGTGTACCTTGAAAATCATTTATCAGAAAAAAAGATATTGAATCCTAAACCTTATATCAATAAGCTCAATCGGTTTAAAAATATACCTGTATTGTATAATAACTTTACCATTAAAGCCATGAACAGGGTTTATGAGTTAATGGATGCGGTGAAACCTCGACATCGTGTGATTGATTTGGTGCAGGCTTCATTCCCTATTTATAGCAAAGAGGTGTACTACTATTTTTTTGGTAAAAAAGGATTCAGAGAATACCAAGTGATATTTGATTTAGATAAATGGTCGGCAGCTGTTGCTGAAATTCAGAAAATCATAGCTCAAATGAATATGCCAATTGCATTAGGCTCATTAAAAATATTTAAAGGGGAGCCTCATAATATCAGTTTTTCAGGAAGCGGACTCTGTGTTACCATTGATGTGCCTAATAACAAAAAATCGATTTCTTTTTTTGAGGCATTGGATAAAATTACTTTAAAATATGGTGGCATTATTAATTTAAGTAAAGACAGCAGAGCAGGTGCGCAACTGGTAAAACAATGTTTTCCGCAATATGAGCAATTTAAGCAAGCACTTAATAAGCACGATGTGCAAAAGCGATTTGGTAGTGAATTAAGAACAAGATTAGAATTATAATGAAACAAGCAGCACTCATTATTGGAGCAAGTTCAGGCTTAGGAAGAGCCGTTGCAGAGCAATTGGCCAAAGCAGGTCATGATGTAATCATCAGTTCACGCAGCGAAGAAGACTTGAAGGCTTTGTCTGTTCATTTGCAAGTTAGATATCAGATAAATGCTGCGGTGAAACCGATTGATCTGGCTGCACTCGATGCAGATTCGGCAGCAATTTTTATGCAACAATGTTTTGATTTGATGCCCAATTGCACGCAAGTTTATATTACTGCAGGTATTATTGATGATCGGGATAAAGGCTCCGATTCGGTTGATTATCTGCCAAAGCTTATGCAGGTAAACTGTTTAGGCATTAGTTACATTATGCGTGCCTGCTGTATGCATCTTCAAAATAAGGCATCCAATATCACTGTCATATCTTCTATTGCAGCAATTAGGCCACGCGGAGCCAATATTGCCTACAGTGCTTCAAAAATCGCATTGGAATATATGGCTTTAGGTTTACGGCATCATTTTGCAACTGGCCCTATGCGTATTCAGGTATATAGGGCAGGTTACATGGAAACAGCTTTAAGCAGAGGTAAGAAATTATTGTTTCCTGTTGCAAAGCCTGAGCGCGTTGCGCAAGTCCTGATTAAGAACAGAAATAAAGATACAGGATTGGCATATGTACCGGTTTTTTGGTTGCCATTATCATGGGTGTTGCAATATTTGCCGTGGTTTATATTTAAAAAACTGAAATTTTAATTACTTTTCGCCCGCTATGAACAAGCCTAATATTAGCATATTCTTTCCGGTTTATAATGACGAGCGAACAGTGAAAACTGTTACGGAAAAGGCACTTGCTTTTGGAAAGGAGTGTGCAGGCATGTTTGAGGTTATTATCATCAATGATTGCAGCCCTGATAATTCAGGAAAAATTGCCGATGAATTAGCTAATCTTTATTCGAACGTAAGGGTCATGCATCATCCCAAAAATCTCGGTTATGGTGCTGCAGTGAAATCAGGTTTGGGTGCTGCCCAATATGATTATATCTGTTTTACAGATGGAGATGATGAGTATGATATGGAGGAATTTAAAAAGCTCATTAAGTTAAAGGATTACTACGATTTGATTATTAGCTTCCGATACAAAAAAATATATTCTAACAAACGCATTTTCATTTCATATATCTACAACCGAGTGTTGCGTTGGATATTCAGAACAAATTTCCGTGATATCAGTACCGGATTACGCATGGTGAGAAAAGATATTTTAGCCGATATCAGTTTAATTACCGATAGCCCGTTTATAGGTGCTGAACTCACCATTAAAACCATGCTAAAGGGTTATAGAGTGGGTGAGGTTGGCATTCAAACTTTTCCGCGCAAATTTGGTCAGGGTGCTTCAACCAGCTTTAAAAACATCATGCGCACCATAAAAGACATGCGCAAAGTTTATCTTGAAATATTTTCAGACCATTATGATTTGCCAAAGAACAGGCAACGATAAAATTTAATTTCTATGAACTACGACCGCATATACGAATACCGCTTTAAGGATGTTGACCGTGAGAAAAAACTCATGACTTGGAAGGAGATTGCCACGTTTATTTACCACAAATTGGGTAAGCCAGAGCGCATGCTCGATCCTGCTGCAGGTGATTGTGAGTTCATCAATCAGATTCCTTCTGAGGAACGCTGGGCAGTTGATATGAGTGAAATTACACCTAAGATGGCGTATCAAGGTATTAAAGTTATTACCGGAAATAACTTAGAAGTAAATTTGCCTGAAAATTATTTTGATGGGGTTTTTATCTCCAATTTTTTAGAGCACTTGCACAGCCAAGAGCAGGTTGCATTTTTTCTGGAGCGCATGTATAAGGCCATCAAACCCGGGGGCCGTATCGCCATTATGGGGCCTAACTTTAAATATACTTATAAGTATTATTTTGATTTTGCAGATCATACGGTACTGCTTTCCGAAGGTGGCGTAGCAGAGCATTTATATGGTGCGGGGTTTAATCCTATTGAGGTGCATCCAAAGTTTTTGCCTTTATCATTTAAAAGCAAGTTGCCGGTAAATGCATTCTTGGTGCGCACTTATTTAAATATGCCAATCGTATGGCCTTTTATGGGTAAGCAGTTTTTATTAATAGGTGAAAAATAACTGTAAAGAGCAGAGAGCGCTTTTATACATTACTCTTTAACCTTAAACCCATCATTGATATCAGGTGTGCGCAGCATAATTTTATCTGCGATATAATAGGTGCATGGAAATTGATCCCAGCATAGGTTGTTTGATTGAACCACATAAACAGGAAAACCACTGATGCTGCTTTGAGTTAGATTATTTTGCGGATAAGGCTGTGTATGAAAAAAGGATAATTTATCCGAGTGGGTTACGCTTAACCAAATCAGTAGCAAACATAAGATACCCATATAAGCTTTTCGTGCCCAAGCAAATGAAGGCAAATTGTATTGTGATAAGGCTATGCCCATTATCACCACCATATATCCGTACATAAAACGCATGTGAGGGCCGCTGTTAAACAACATGAACCAACCTACCAGAGCAGCCAATGCTTGCATGGGAAATGATTTTTGTTTGAAGGAAGTAATCAGCAAGCTTATTACCGATGCAATAAATGCCAGTACCAGTCCTTTATTAAACATATCAAGGTTGATAAACCAAGCGGGTACCCATTGATTATAGGTTAGGGTTGCCGTTGCATATATATCTGAATGTGGTATGCGCCCCCATCCTTTTAAAACAATTTTATCGTATTCAAAATAGGAGGCAGGAACTTTCCAGTCAACCTGGAACCAATCAATTTGATTAAATGGATACAACAAATAACCGCCACGTACCACATTGCCAGCTAGCCAGGGAAAGAGCCAAATGCACCCGAGCGCAATTATCATTAAAAAATAAATCCGAAATTGTTTGTTGCCACGAAGAAACCACAACAACAATAAACTTAAAAATAGCAGCAGCAAGGCGGTGGCTTTAATGGTAATTCCCCAGAATATGAGTAAGGAAATAATGATGCTGTAAAAGCCTTTAGATGCGTTGTTTTGCTTACTTTCCAAATACAGATCAAAACACAGGAAAATAATCCCTGTAATGACAATATCCGGAGTTACGCTGCCGATAAAGGCAGTTTTAACCATAAGCAGTAAAAACAAAATGATTGGAACACGAAACAAGCGTTGCCTAGCCTCACTCAGATTGCGTGTAAAATAAATCATGAGGAGGATGTACCAAATTCCATTTAATACATACACCGAATGAAAACCAGCATTGTGGCATCCGAAAAATGCTTGTAGATTAAACCACCAGTTGTTATTAACCAAGGGTCGGTTAAAATTACCAATACCCAGAAGTAATTTATAATACTCAGCCCACTTGATTGCTTGCAGATGATAATCGGCAATATCACCACTACCGGGTTTTATGCAAACACTTACTATGGCAATAAGCAGCAGGATTAAATTAAACCATATGCTTTTTCGTATGCGGTAAATCAAATCAGGGAATACGCTTACTAACTGTTTGCTGCAAGCGTTAAGGGCAGCGCTTATGAAGATCCAGATTATAACATGAGAGTGCCAATCCAGCGGAATCAAAAAATGTAGAATGGAAATAATACATGAGATAACGGCAAATCCTATAATAACCACAAGAGGTGAGCGCAGATGCCAGGGCTCATGCTCGCCAGTTAATTTCATAATAGAAAGTATGGTGGATACCCCTGCAGCATAGCCCAGGAAAGTGGCATAGAGCATGAGCATCAATACTTCCAGCATAATTTATCAGCTCTTTGGTTCTGTTTTTCTTCTACTGAAAAAGGATAGGCCACCGGCCACCACAATTCCGCCATACAAAGCAATAGAGGCAAATAATGAAATGCGCTCTCCGGTAGTAACTACCTCCGGTTCAAAAACAAATTCTATACGGTGCTTACCTGCAGGAATCTTCATACCCCTTAATACATAATTGCAACGCAAATAATCTGTCGATTGTCCGTCAATGCTTGCTTTCCATCCTTTATCATAATAAATCTCAGAAAATACAGCCAAGTTATCCGCACTGCTGTTCGATTCATAAACCAGTTTATTAGGAGCATAACTTAATAGTTTAATCGATGCTGCAGAGTCTGCCGTTGGCGTAAAACCTTTAAGCATATCGGCAAAGCGTGTATCAACAACTGCCGTAGTTTTGGTATTGAGATTGGTTAGTGAATCTATTTCTGCATCAGCGTTGGCAACAGTAAGAATTTTATTTACAAACCATGCATTTCCATTGGCGTCAGGGTTTTGCTGACCAAACATATTATTGGCACTGTCGCCCACAATAAAGTATTTAACATTAAGCATATTGAAGGTTTGCATATTGCCACGCGACAAATGAAATTCAATTAACTCCTGATATCTGCGCATTTTAGCACCATGATATCCGCCAATGGATTTATGCCAGTAAGAGGTAAGGGCATCCTGATCCAAACGTTGTGTTGTATTGTAAACACGGTAGTGGATGTCTTTATCCTGCAAAATCATTTCATCGGCTTGCGATTTGGGAAAGGAAGCTTCCAGGTTTTTCTTTTTGGTTTCAAAATCTGAATCATTCAGATAACGTTTATCAACTCCCCACAAATCAATTACAACAAGTGCAGTAAGAGTAACGATAAAAATAGTTTCTGAAAATTTGCCTTTTAAATAAAACCAGATTAGAGCAAATGATGCCGTAATAAACAATAAAGAGCGCAGTGCATCTGATTTTAATAATGATTCACGGTCATCTACAATCGACTGTCTGAGCCATTCTGGTAGGCGATCATCAACAGGCGAGATGAAACTAAGAAAAATATTAGGTACAAATGCAAAAACTGCGCATAGGCCTCCTACAATATAGAAACTATACAATAAGGGTTTCTTTAAATCTGTTGCCTTTATTTTTCCTGAAAGTATATCACGCACGGCCAGCAGGGCCAGCAGCGGGAATGTTGTTTGGGTGATACATAGAATAAAAGTTACAGAGCGAAATTTATTATATAGCGGAAAGTTGTAAAAGAATAAATCGGTTAGCGACATAAAATTTTTGCCCATAGAAAGGAGAATAGCGAGAGTTGAGATGCCCAGAATCCACCATTTCTCAGGACCTTTAATTACAAAAAGCCCCAGCACAAAAAGAAAACAAACAATGGCACCATAGTAAATGGGACCTGCTGTAAAAGGCTGGTCGCCCCAATAAACAGGCATGCCCTGAATAATTTGCTTGGCATTGGGTACCCCGTTTTGTTTTAAAATTTTATATGTTTCTGAGCTGGTGCTAAGCTCAGCTGAGCTTGATCCACCATAAAAATTAGGTATAAGTAAGGTAAAAGGCTCAGCAACACCATTACTCCATTGCAGGGCGTAGTCTTTATCAAGGCCTGATGAAGCTATGGCGGCATTGCCTTCACCGGAGGATGTTTTGGTGAGTTCTGATTTGCCGCGTATACTGTATTTGCCGTATTCCTCTGTAGGCATCAGATTATTGGCCCCTGTAGCCACACCAATGCAAGCGGCAACGGCCATAAAGGCTCCGCATACCAGCAGTTGAGCAAACTGCTTGTTTTTAGCAGCAATAAATATTTCTGCCAGCATCCAGACGCCAATAAGCATCATCAAGTAATAAGTAATCTGAAGGTGGCCTGCAGCCAGTTGTAGGGAAAGTGCAATGCCGGTAAGCAGTGCACCTATCCATTTGTCTTTTCGTAAAGTGTAGTTGATGCCAGCCAGCACAAGCGGCATAAAAGCAATGGCATTACCTTTTCCAACGTGTCCTGCATCTATATTTATAAGGTTAAACGAGGAAAACATAAATGCCAAGCTTCCTGCAATGGCCAGCCAGGGCGAAACCTCGAAGGTGAGCAATAAAATATAAAAGCAGATAAACAGCAAAAACATGGTATCAACCGGGTTAGGTAAAACCTTGCTGATATAGGCACTTACCGTAGATGTAAAGTTCTTTCTGTAGGAAGGCCCGATGAGATAGGTGGGCATGCCGCTAAAAACAGCATTGGTCCAAAAGGTTCGCTCTCCTGTTGCTTTCTGAAATTGGTTTATTTCATTATAGGTTGCTTGCCATTGCTGCACATCATGTTGTTTAAGTGCTTTTCCGGAAAGGAGCGGATTGAAATAAATGATAATGGCAGTAAGCGCAATGATGATGGCCGCCAGGTGAGGAAACCATTTTTTTTGCAAAATTGTATTCATATGTTTTTGTTTAAATCAGGTTAAACGCCCCTCTTTGGCTGAAATAGCGGGCTTTCTGTTGCCGAATATATGTTTTGTCCGTTAACCCGCAAAATATGATAAAAATCAGCCTTAAAATATGGTGCTGCCAGTTATGTCATAAAAGGGTAAAATGGATGTGTAATAAGGATGCCAGCAGATGAAATTGATTTTATTTGCACCCACAAAATTAACATTACTCATTACACCTAATTCATTCAATGAAAAAACTATTACTTCTTCTTATTGGCGCCTTTATCATTAGCCAATTACAAGCCCAAACCACCGATTCAGTTTCCATGGGCGGTGGTTCAACTAATTATCCGTTGGATGTGTATTATAATATCACCACCGGTGCCAAGGATACAGCAAGAAACACCAACTGGCATATTGCATTCTCGGTTAGAAATGCCCAGCCGCCAATGAATGTATTATTGGCAGCTACCGTTCGCATAAATATGGCTCGTGGTGTTACCGTATACAAATCAACACAAGCACCTGCTTCATGGAATAATTTTGATACAACCAACTGGAGAAATTGGACCGTGGTTAGAGACAGTGATACATCATGGGATGTTGGAGCGCTAAATCAGGGAAGAACCAATGGGTTTGATTTTGGCTGGGGAGATTACAGCATGAATACGCACCACATTGATGGCAAAGTCATTTATCTTTTTGCCATAAGAAATGGCGCAAATACCGTTTATAAAAAACTCATGATTAATCAGCTTACTCTTGATACAACATGGAACTTTACATTTGCCAATTTAAATAATACAGATAGCAATTATGTGAGTTTTAATAAAGCAGCCTTCACCGGCAAAATGTTTGCATACTATAATATCTTGAATAAGACCTTGGTTGATCGTGAACCACCAATAGCCAACTGGGATATATTATTTGCCCGCTACCATGCGAAGGTAAATTACCTGGGAGCCGATACATTTTACAATGTAACAGGTGTGTTGATTAATCCTGCAAATGTGATGGCAGCTCGTGTGTTAGGTGTTAAAAGGGATACCGTAAACCGCAGCATGGTTAAAGCATATTCATCGATAATCAATACAATTGGATGGGACTGGAAAGTTTCACCTATGGGGCCACCTACTCCTTCTTGGCCTATTGTTGATACGATGGCCTTCTTCATTAAAAAAGGTAACTTGATATACAGAATCTTATTTGACAGATTTGATGCAAATCCAAATGTGATTGTATTCAATAAATCGTCAATAGATATTACTTCGGTATCTGAAGTAAACAGTAACGTGGCACGTACACTCGCATATCCAAACCCAGCTAAAACCGATTTAACCATAGAGGTATTTACAGAAGCTAAGCAAGCACGTCTTGCGGTTGTGGATTTAACCGGGAAAAGCATTTATCAAACAAATATGGAATCTGCTGATGGTGGTTTTCGTACAAAGATTAATACCGACTCTATGGCTAAAGGAATTTATTTCTATAATGTAGAAACTCCTAACGGTATGGTAGCAGGTAAATTTATTGTGGAGTAAATTCCGGTTGAAATATAATTTTTCATATAGGTTAAAAATGACACTCACCATGTTTTGCATGGTGTTTGTTGTTTTTGTACCTTTAATGGCACAACAGCCAGATGCCTCAAAAAGTAAGCAACTGGAAGATGTAGTGATAACGGGGCAATATGCAGAAAACTCTCTTTCGCAATCGGTTTACAGGGTAAAAGTAATCGGGCAAAAAAGAATTGAGCAGCAAGGTGCCGTCAACCTTCGTGATTTATTGAACAATGAACTGAATGTGCGCATTAACAACGACCCTGCATTGGGAAGCGGTTTGAGTATTCAAGGCATTAATGGTCAGAACATAAAAATTATGATTGATGGAGTGCCTGTTGTGGGGCGCGAAGGGAATTTTATCGACCTCAATCAACTTAACTTAAACAATATTGAACGAATAGAAGTAGTAGAGGGCCCCATGAGTGTGAGTTTTGGAACAGATGCATTGGGCGGTGTCATTAATCTGATTACAAAAAAATCATACAAGCCTCATGACCAGCTGGGGGCCAAAGCCTATTATGAGAATATCGGCCAGTATAATCTCAATTTGTTTACAAGTATCTATCTCAACAGAGAATGGAGATTGGAGGTAAATGGATCAAGAAATTTTTTTGACGGCTTTGCTCAAAATGAGGATTCGAGGGTAAAACTTTGGAAACCACGCACACAGTATTTTGGAGATTTGAGCATTTCTAAAAAGTTTACCCATTCATCGCTCAGGATAACCGGAAGTATTTTTGATGAGAAAGTAACCAATAGGGATTCCGGCACCATTACGCCTTACAGCGCTTACGGAATAGATCAGTACTATTATACAAGAAGGATATCAACCGCTGCATTTTATGAGCAAAAACTTTTTAGCAACCACTCCCTGCATATTGTGGCTGCATATAACCATTACAGACGAATTGTAAATACCACCAGAAAAGATCTTGTTACACTACAGGAAAATCTGGTGCCTGAGGCCCACCTGCAGGATACAGGTTACTTTAAGAATGTTATGAGCAGGGGAACATTCTCCCGAAATAAGGATAAGGCTAAATATAATTATCAGTTGGGCTATGAAACAACCTATGATCAGTTTACCGGCAATCGTATTTCCAATGGTACACAATCTTTAACCGATATAAGTGGTTTTGCAAGCATGGAATTAAAGTTTTTCCAGCGGCTACTTCTAAGGCCAGGAATGCGCTTAACCTATAACAGTAAGTATCAGGCCCCAATTATTCCATCGTTAAATCTCAAGTGGGATATTCGCTCGGATTTAAGCCTTCGTGCATCTTTCGGCAGGGGTTTCCGATCGCCAACACTTAAAGAGCTTTACTTAAACTTTACTGACCCTGCTCACAATATAAAGGGCAATCCGGATTTGAAGGCCGAAACCCAAAATAACTATCAGCTAAGTTTAACCCACCAGCATCTGTTAGAAGAAAACATGCTAAAAGTTGATGTTGCACTATTTTACAATGAAATATTTAATAAAATAGATTTAGTTCTGTTAAACAGCAATACCTTGGAGGCATGCTACACATCCATTAGCGATTTCAGAAATGTCGGGACTAATATTACGGCAGAATATGTAGCACCTGATTATGCTGTTAGCTTGGGCTATGCGCTAATCGGTATCAACAACACATTTACCAATATGATTGCTACTGACAAATATTTTACAAATCATGAGTATCGATGCAATGCAAGGTATCTCATTAAAAAAATTAAAATGCAGGTTGCATTGTTCTGTAAATATAATTCACTTATGCAGCTGTTTCAATACAATATTACAGATGGCGAAGTTAAAACGGGTTTTATTGATGGATTTACTTTGCTTGATCTTACTGCAAGCAGAAGTTTCTTTAATCAAAAACTTACCATTCAAACAGGTGTAAAAAATATGTTGGATGTGCTCAATGTTCAAGCTAGTTTAGCTGCAGGTCCGCATGCACCGGCAGGCAATAATGCTGCTGTGTCTATGGGTAGAACCTACTTTTGTGCAATTCAGTATCAATTAAGTATAGACAGAGAATGATATTATTAAGATATATCACATACATATTGGCAATGATGATGTTTATTTCATCATGTGAGAAAGAAGAGGCGCCTGTTAAATTACCTCCCAGAGATCTTGATGTGCGCATGATGAGTGTTGATTTAGGCACTGAGTATGACAAGCAGGTTTATATTAACCTTGACTCAGGAATTGTTCAGTCTGTAGATAATAATTCTTGGGATTTAAGTTTTGATGCAGCACCTGAAGGTTTTGCTATTTATATAAATGGGGGCAAGAATGTATTGGTTGCAAATACAGGCAGCACTGATTTTTCTACTGTTACAAACTATTCTGAGCTAAATTGGCGATGGGATGAGGCCTCCGGTAATCCGGACTCTCTTGCACTAAGCCATTGGTGTAATAGGCATAGTCGCAAAACTTTCGATAGTGTTTATGTTGTAGATAGGGGAAAGGGCTCAAGCAGTCCCGATAACATTTTTAAGTTTAAAATAATTGCTGTTACTCCTCAGAAGTATGTTATCTCAGTGGCGGATATGTCAGGTAGATTCATTAAGGAAACTAATATTTATAAGTCTCCTGAGAAAATGCTGGTTTATTTTTCATTCGATAACGGAGGCACTTATTATAATTTTGAGCCGCCTATACATAATTGGCATTTTAAATTCTTACGATACCGTTGGATTTATTATGAATTTAATCCACCCTTGCTCTATCAGGTTACAGGTGTTCATCTAAATAGAAGAATACTTGATGCGGCTATAGACAGTACGCTTACGTTTTATGATATTAAATTTAATCATTCCCTCAATCCTGCTCTTTGTTATTTGAATGATAGGGATCAAATCGGGTTTGAATGGAAGTATCCTGATTTTACACCTAACGGTGTTCGATACAGAACCAGAACATATATTAACTATTTCTTACGCTACAGGAATTCGCCATACCTGGTATATAAGTTACGTTTTCTAGATTTTTATGATGATAATGGAAACAAGGGATCCCCACGTTTCGAATATCAACTGCTTAACTAAATATCACAATTTGCGTTTAGAAATGCGGTGAATTCATTACCTGATGCGCAGGCGAACATCCACCAATTTTGTTTTATCTGTAGAAACAATAGTAAATTCAAACTTATCTATTTCTATGATTTCTCCGCGTCTAGGTATATTTTCATATTTGGCAAGAATGTATCCGCCCAGCGTTTGGTAATCACCTTCGGGTATGTGTAGATTGTACTTATCGTTGAGGTAGTCTATCTCAAGTCGGGCATTAAATAAATATTCCTTTTCTGCCAACTGTTTCTCGGTAAGTTGTTCCACATCGTGCTCATCTTCAATCTCACCAAAAATTTCCTCCATTATATCTTCAATGGTAACAATACCTGCCGTAACACCTAACTCATCAACTACCAGTGCAATACTTTTTCTAGAGCGGGTAAAGATATTTAGCAATTCATTAGCAGCCATTGTTTCGGTTGCAATCTCAATTGGAATCAAAATAGAACGAATCGTCTGGGGTTTTTTAAACAGATCTTTCTGATGCACATAACCGATAATATGATCTACATTATTGTTATGAATCAGAATTTTTGAAAGACCGGTATCAACAAATTTCTTATACAATTCTTCAACGCTTCCTTGTATACTCATACTAACCAGTTCTGTTCGCGGGGTCATGCAGTCGCGAACTTTTACATTGGCAAAATCAAGTGCATTCTTAAAAATCTCTGTATCTACATCTGCATCTTCATCTAGGTCTTCTACACTATCAGAAATGTATTGATCCAAATCAACCTTGCTAAAAACAGGAGTATTTTCGGTGAAGTTGAGTTTAAACAGATTATTGAGAATGAATTTAGCCAACCATGTAATAAAATGCACCAGTGGCCAAAACAAATAATAAGTAAGCAGGAAAGGCACAGCTAGTAAACGCAATACAATATCAGGATTTATTCTGAACAATGCCTTTGGAATAAACTCGCCCATTACCAAAACAATAATAGTAGATACTACGGTTGAAATAAGTAGAAGCAGGAACTTTTTCTCTGCAATACCTGGCAATAACTCATGCAGTATGGGATCCAGAAATGCAGCCATGTATATGCCATACAAAACCAATCCAAGATTGTTGCCAACAAGCGTAGTGCTTATAAAGCGGGAAGGATTACTTACAAAGGGTGAAAGTATTTTAGCTGACAGGCTGCCTTGCTTGTTCTTTAATTCAATTAGTAACTTATTGGCTGTAATAAATGCAATTTCAATTCCTGAAAAAAATGCAGAAATAAGAATACTGATCGTGATGATAAGAATGGTGTTTGAATCCATGAGTTTCAAAAATAGGATAAGTGCCTCAATTAATCACTATTGCTTGCCATCACCCTTTTTTCTGCGGTAATAAAATATTACACCAAATAGCAAAGCAATTATAAAATACAAATAGCCCTTATCCTTTAATACATGCTCAAAAATACTGATGTAAATACCAACCAGAAATGATGCAATTGCCAGAACAAGCCAGTTATAGAAAATAATGCGTTTCATTGTTTCTTTAAGCTAATGGTTCCTCTGATTTTAAAAATCTTATATTCCGTAAACTCTGTGTTGGATTCAAGGCCATCGCCTAAAATAATTTGCTCGGGTGTGGTGATGCGTATAAATTTATCGGTATAAATTTTTTGGGTACTTTCATCCCAAGTCAATAATTCTGTTCTTAAGGTATCTCCTTTATTGTTCACTAATATAACATCATCGCTTGCCACCATTTTTCGCTCACGATCTTGGCGGATAGCATACTTTGATTTAAGATAGCTTTCTACTTTTTTATTCTTGTTCAAAAAGTAGGCCGTCATGCCTTGCTTCATTACTGTTTCATTCCTTTCTTCATTGGCATATCTTTCCATAATCGGAGCAAAAATTTTAGCCTTAACATAGCCTGAATCCGTGTAGTGAATAACCATATTCTTACCTGTTTCCAAAGGCATGTTTCGCCTGTCGGTCATAACTTTAACCCTCTCAGCATCATCAACACTGCAGGATATAGCAAGGATAATCAGCACTGCATATAGCACATGTTTAATCATACTTATAGCGTGTAAACCATTTATCACTTACAGAAATGCCAAGGGTAAAACGGAAATACTCTTCTTGAATAAGTCCGGCTTTGGTGGTTCCGCGCATAAGGTATTCAAAACCCAGATTTAATTTATTTCTGGTTTTTCCCAGCGGTAGTCCAAGTCCAACGGATAGTCCTATGTTGCCAATATTTTCTCCATCAATTTTGAGGCTGCCATAGTCGTATCTTATACCTGCACGGTATTCAACCCTGCTGAAATAATTTTTAAAGTCGAGGTAATTCGGTACCCAATAACCACCTGCATTTATGCCAAAAGAGTTAAACAAAGAATCGCTTGAACCAAAAATACGATAGTCGCTCCATTGTGTATAGTTTGCTTCTGCACCTGCAAACCATTTGTCTTTTTTATGCAGGCCAATTCCTAATCCATAAGAGGCTGGTAATATAATATCACCTGAAATATTATTTTGATAATCAATGGTATCAACCACACCAATCAACCCGCCAATACCCATCGACTTCGCAAAAAATTCACGTTTTGCGCTCATATTGCTTTGCTGAGTCATACTTCCGCCAATAATTACGCGGTAGTTGGTATCTTTTAGGTTATGCTGATACTGAAAGCTGTATTGAAACTGAAAATCTCCAGCAATAATTCTATTCTGATTTTCCAGATTAAACCGTTTGTATTGAGCCGGAATAATAAGTGATTGCACATTCTCCAGCGTACCGAAAATATAAGAGGCCTGCACACCTGCAGAAAAGCCTTTAAACAGAGCAATGCCTGTTCCACCGTAAAAACGTGTTAACCCACCAACACCTTTTTGTTTGATGGTTGCAGTGTAATCGCTGAATACCGCTTGGCTGCTTACATCATAGCCAGTATTGCTGTAAGGGTCCAATCCAAATCCAAATCCCCATTTAAGTTTGTAGGAAACAGGAAATGCCAGCCTAAAATAGCTGAAGGAATAACTCTCTGCAGGCGATGATGTTGCGGTAGTGCTTAAAGAACCGCTGCTGTATTCAGCTCCGGCTTCAATAACTGTTTGCAAGAGGCTTCCATAAGAAGCAGAGTTGGTTGCATTTATTTCAAATGGGTTATTTAATGTTAAACTCAGCTGGCCCATGCCTGCTTGTTTAACGGTGCCACCAAAATGAAGTTCTCCAATGCCAAATGCAGAATAAGGCGAACGTGTAAAATTTTGTGACATTGCTGCAAAAGCCAAACATTGTGCAAGCAAAAATAGCCTGAGGGCTTTACTTAACATTGAAATAAAGTATTTGGTTTAATCCTTCCAACACAAGATTGGGGGCAACAAATATGTTATTTTTTAGCTGTTTCTGCAAAATGCCTGCATCACCACCGCAAAGCAGGGTTTGTAATCCGCTGTAACGTTGTTCATAGCGACCTATGCGTCCGTTTATTTCATCTGCCAGGCCAAAGTAGGCTCCGGCAAGCAGGCAGTCTGCGGTATTGTTTCCTGTAAATGTTTCAGGCAAATGCCAGTCTGGTAAGGGCAGGCGCTGTGTAAAAGTTTGCATGGCCTGCAGCCTCATATGCAAACCCGGAGATATCGCACCTCCAACGTAAACTCCCTCAGAAGTAAGTACATCATAGGTAATGCAGGTGCCACTATCAATAACAAGTGTCGGTTTACCCCGAAACCTGAACATAGCCCCTGCAATACCTGCAAGTCTGTCGGGGCCAAGTGTAGTTGGTGTTTGGTAATTATTTTTAAAAGGAAGCGGTGTTTCTGCAGAAAAAATAATGCAGGGCAGGGGTGAAAGATGCTGCTTAAGGCTTTCGGCCGAAACGGATACGGAACTTATGATGCAATAATCTGCCTCTTCAATATACTCGGAAAGCAGATTGGTATCGGCAAGATTTATGATATTTAGTGAGCGAAGTGTATTGCCACTAAAATGCGCCACCTTGATATGTGTGTTGCCGGCATCAATTATAAGAGCGTTTTTTATTGCAGCCATTTCACTTCATTATGTCTGATTTGGATAAGGCTATCTTGTGTTTGCATGCGCAGCAGTCCTTCTGCTGTAATCCCAATAGGCGTGGCTTGGAGTGGGCTTTGGTTTACCATAAAACTGGTGGCTAACCCTTTGCGGTACAACACCTCTTCATAACAGCCAATCAGTTTATTCATATCCTGCGTATACATGGAGTTTATTCTCTTTTGCAAATGTAGTATGAATGAAGCAAGTATGGATTCAAGCTGATAGTTTTGTTTGGTAAGCTGTTTCAAAGAGGTTGCGTTGGAATTAATAAATTCGGTTTGATTGATATTAATACCTACACCACAGATGCTTTGTCTAATGAGTTCGCCCTGTAAGCTGTTTTCTATGAGTAGGCCACAAATTTTCTTGCCACCTGCGTAAATATCATTGGGCCATTTGATAAAAATATCCTCAGGATGTATAGCTGAAATAAAATCATAAACAGCTAAACTCATTATCAGATTTACTCTGAGATGCTCCTGTATGGTTAATGCATGCGGAAACAATACCACACTTAGTGTTAAGTTTTTCCCCTTTTCCGATTCCCACACATTTGCTCCTTGCCCCCTGCCAGCCTGCTGATAATGTGCGCAAATTATAGTACCATCTTTACAACTGGTTTCTTCGGCCATTTGCTTGGCTACCCGGTTGGTAGAGTCTGTTTCGTCAAGCCAAATTACAGAAGATCCGATGTGATGGTGCAAAATGTTTACCTTTGCAGCCAAAGATAGAAAAAATGGCGAAGAAAGAACCCGCAAAGAAGAAAGCGGCTCCTAAAAAAACAGCAGCAAAAAAAGTAAGCACCAAACCTAAAGCTGAAAGACCCAAAACAAAGAAAGTTGCAGATATTACCACTTACAGCAGCATGGCTTTAGCCAAAGCTGTAGCCCAGGGTATGTTTGAGTTAAAGGCAGAGGATATTCGTATTTTAGACATGCGCAATATTGATAAAGCATCAGCCGACTTCTTTGTAATTTGTCATGCAAAATCAGATAAACAAGTAGAAGCCATTGGAGATTCAGTAGAAGAAGAAGTTTTTAAGGTATTTAAAGAATGGCCTTGGCACCGTGAAGGATACGAAAACCTTGAGTGGGTGTTGTTGGATTATATCGATGTGGTGGCGCATGTTTTTCAGGAGGAGAAGCGTGAGTTTTATGCAGTAGAGGAATTGTGGGGCGATGCCATAGATATTCCTTTTGCAGGGAAGTAGAGGGAAGAAGCGAGATAAGAGAGGAAAGACCCCTTTGCTGAAAGAGGAAAGAAGCGATAGACGAGAAGAAATATTAGATGATGAACATTAAGTTAAAAAGCTTCGAACACTGAACTTCGAACGGCTAATAGCTAAGTTATGAATTTTAAATGTTAAGCCACTCAACTTATATACTACTCAACTGCATAAAGGCATAAAATCAATCCTCTTATCTTTCAATAACCAACCCATAATAACCTTCCAACAATCCAATTTTCCCTTCCCCTTAATTTTGCTATTTTCGTTGCAATGACCCCGGAACATAATCTTGAATTATCTATTGTAATGCCTTGCCTAAATGAGGCCGAAACCATTGGCGAATGCATTGAAAAAGCATTGCGTTACATAAGGCAGAATAATATCAGCGGAGAAGTAATAGTTTCTGATAACGGAAGCACTGATGGCTCCATTGCTATTGCCGAAAAGTTGGGTGCCCGTGTGGTGCATGCACCCGAGAAGGGCTATGGGAGTGCATTGATGTACGGCATCGAAGCTGCATATGGCAAGTATGTAATCATGGGTGATTCAGATGACAGCTATGATTTTTCTTCCCTGAATCCTTTTATTGAAAAATTGCGAGAGGGATATGATTTGGTAGTTGGCAACAGATTTAAGGGTGGCATAAGCAAGGGCGCCATGCCTTTTTTACATAAATATCTTGGTAATCCGGTTCTTTCCTTTATCGGAAAGCTTTTCTTTAACTCCTCCGTAAACGATTTTCATTGCGGCCTCCGTGGCTTTAGGCAAGATATTGTATCACTCTTAAATCTGCGTACCACAGGTATGGAGTTTGCCAGTGAAATGATTGTAAAAGCTAGTTTATTTAAGCTGCGCATCTGCGAAGTGCCAACTACATTGAGTGTAGCGGGACGCAGCCGACCACCGCACTTGCGCACATGGCAGGACGGCTGGAGGCATCTCCGATTTTTACTCATTTATAGTCCGCGCTGGTTATTTCTGTACCCGGGTATCTTGCTCATTTTATCAGGTATTATATCAGGTTCGCTTATTATTAATGGCCCTGTTCATTTGTTTAATATTTATTTCGATACCAATACAATGCTTTATTCGGGAGCGGCTGCCATCATTGGTTTTCAGTTAATGGTGTTTGGTATTTTTACACGCAGGTATGCCATTCAAGCGGGACTCATGCCTGATAAGAAAACTATTTCACTTATTGAAAAATGGCTTACGCTTGAGCGAGGAATTGTTGCAGGTGTATTTGTTACGCTTGCGGGAATAGCAGGGTCGGCATACTCATTATACCTTTGGGATCAGGTTGATTTTGGAACGCTTGAATACTCGTCTATTCTGCGTGTGGTTATACCTTCAGTTGTTTTTATCATCCTTGGTATTCAAACCATTTTTTCAAGTTTCTTTTTAAGTGTTCTTACCCTTAACCGCAAGCGATGAAGGCGTTTGATTACTTGCTGCAAAAGCAAAGAATTACACAGGCTGCGGTATTCATTAATACAGGCGCTCATGTTTTGGATATTGGAAGTTATGATGGGGTACTTTTCAAGCAGTTGCAGCATCAAAAAATTACAGGTGCGGGTGTGGATCCGCTTGCTGAAAATGCAGACGCAGGCACTTACCGTTTGGTTAAAGGAATATTTCCGGATGCCTTTGCACCAGGTGAACAGTTTGATTGTATTACCATGTTGGCTGTGCTGGAGCACATACCACCTCAGGCACAACATAAACTGGCTGAAGCTTGCCATCAACATCTGAAGCCTAAAGGCAGGGTTATCATCACCGTTCCCTCGCCCTTGGTTGATTATATTTTGGTGGTTTTACGCCTATTTCGCATCATAGATGGCATGTCGCTAGAGGAGCACTATGGCTTCAAAACAGCTGATACTCCCAACATCTTTGCTCCACCGCAATTTAAACTGCTGAGGCATAAAATTTTCCAGTTTGGGCTTAATCACGTATTTGTATTTGAAAAAGTATCGTAAAGGTCTTTTCTTTACAACTTATTATTAAGTAAAGCGTATTGTGAGTAAATCCATAAAAGTAGCTGTTATTGGTGCCGGCCCTGCTGGTATTACTGCTGCCTATCAGTTAAGCAAAGAAATTTCATCGGTTGATTTATATGAGGCAGGTCCTTCGGTTGGTGGGCTTGCAAAGTCGGTTGAGCTATGGGGCCAAACCGTGGATATTGGTCCACATCGTTTTTTTAGCAGCGATACACGTGTTAATTCGCTATGGCTTGAAGTAGTGAAAGAAGATTATGCAATGGTGAATCGCCTTACACGCATTCTCTATAAAAATAACCTGTATTACTACCCCATTAAAGCACTTGATGCATTAAGCAAACTGGGCTTATTTGAAGCAGCCCGCTGCATGCTCAGTTTTGGAATGGAAAGAATATTTCCAACCAGAGATAAAAGCACTTTTGAGGGGTGGGTTCGCAGCCGCTTCGGGAAAAGGCTTTATGAAATATTTTTTAAAACCTACAGCGAAAAACTTTGGGGTATTCAATGCAACGAACTAGATGCTGATTTTGCCGCACAGCGTATTAAAAAACTATCCCTGTGGGAGGCTGCTAAGGCTGCATTATTTGGCGATAAAAATAAAAAACATAAAACCCTGGTAGACGAATTTGCTTATCCGCTTGAGGGAACAGGCATGGTGTATAACCGAATGGAGAATCTGATTAAAGAAAAAGGCGGGAATGTGTTTTTAAAAACGCCTGTAAAACGGGTAATTGTTGAGGGCGGAGTAGCCAAAGGATTAGAACTGGAAAATGGCGAGGTGAAATATTATGATCATATTATTTCTTCCATGCCGATAACACTTTTGGTAAGTAGAATTGATGAGGCCCCGGAGCAAATTAAAAATCTGAATGCGCAGCTGCGTTTCAGAAACACCATTATAGTATTTGTTGAAGTTGATGCAACAAATTTGTTTGAAGATAATTGGCTGTATGTGCATTCAACAGATTTGCGCACAGGGCGCATCACCAATTTCAGAAACTGGGTTCCACAATTATATAAGGATAAAACCACTAGCATACTTGCTTTGGAATATTGGTGCTATGATGAAGATGATTTCTGGAAATGGACAGATGAACAACTGAATAAATTGGGCGAGGAGGAAATACGTAAGACCGGATTAATTGGTGATGCTAAAATTTTACATGCACATACCTATCGCATTCCGCGTTGCTATCCTGTTTACTCAAAAGGTTACAAGGAAATTCTGAACCCGGTTGAGCAATATTTAAGCAGCATTCAGCATCTGCATGTTATTGGCCGATATGGCGCATTTAAATACAACAACCAGGATCATTCCATACTAATGGGTATGCTGGCTGCCGAAAATATTTTGCAACAGACAGGGCATAACCTTTGGGATATAAATACCGACTACGAAAGTTATCAGGAGAGTTCTGTAATTACTAAAACCGGATTGGTAAGAAAATGAGCAAAAAGAATACAACCAAACCTTCAGCAGAACAAATAAAAACGGTGAGCGACCAAGAGCTTACCTTTTTATTTGATGCCGCTAAAAAGCCCGATGATGCAAATATGGTGGCTCAGGCTTTATTAAAAGTGCGTACAGAGTCATCATTAATTGTGTTTGATAAAAGTGGTGTGGTTGCAAACCTCCCCGATGTTTTAGCACTCAAAGAAAAAGGCAGATGTCATGTTATAGCTAGTTTCAAAGATTGGGCAGAGCATTGCAGAAAGGTTGTTTATGTGGTTAATGATACAACTTCATTTATGCCACAGGCTGTGGTAAGTTGTTTTGGATTGAACAAAAAATCATTTACAGAATTGGATGCAGTTTATGTTGGTGAGTTTAATGCCCAGTCGGGCAAGTTGCCAATAAACATTTTACAAAAAACAGGTATTGGTTTATACAATCTGCTTGCAGGCATGCTCTTACCTGCAGGTTTAAAAGATTACACACATCCATTTGTATTTTTTGGTAGAGATGCTGCAGTAAAAGGGTTTAATAGCAATCACCATAAAAGCATTTCTGTTTGCAGCCGCCTTGCCTATTTAAGCACACCTGTTGTTGCAATCACACTTTCGGCAAAAGAGCATCAGTTGCGTAAGGTTAGTTTTAAAAAGATAGTAAGCAATATTCTTGGTCCACGAATTAGCTGGTTTATCAAAGATCCGCTGATGCAATTTGGTGCAGAAGATACGGCAGGATACCAACCCTTATATCGTTTGCTTTTTGCTGCATTTTTTCTGTTCGCATGTATTGCCATGCCTTATTTTAGTCAGGACTTTGGTATAACCTGGGATGCCAAACGCCATAACCAGTATGGCTACCAGATGCTTAATTATTTTACCTCATTTGGAAGCGATTCAACGGCATTATCTGCTACATCACCTATACAGGAGTTCAGATATTACGGAGAACATTTTAATGTAATCAGTGCGTTTTTTAATACCTATTTTGGTGTGTTGGGCGAATTTGAAATGCGTCATTTGCTTAATGCGTTGTATGGACTGTTAGCCATGTTGTTTGCTGCTCTTGCTGCTAAAGAAATTACATCTTGGCGCGGAGCATTTTTTGCATTTATAATCATTTTTTGCAGCCCTGTATTTTTTGCACACAGCATGAATAACCCTACTGATATTCCATTTGCTGCAGGGTGTGCAATGGCACTCTATTATTTAATAAAGATACTTCAGCAGCTGCCTAAGCCTGCTTTATTGCACTTGGTTTTATGCGGTGCCGGTATTGGTATGGCCATTGGCTCACGCGTAGGAGGCATCATCTGGTATGCTTATGTTGGTTTATTTTTAGGTATTTCCTGGCTGCTTGTTGTTAAAAAAGAAGGTATGTCAAATGCTATTAAACTAATTTGGCCTTATGCGCGTATTTTACTGCTCATTGTTATCGTTGGTCACTTGGTTGGTATTTCATTATGGCCATTTGCACAGCAGCAGCCTTTTGCCAATTGGTATGAAGCGCTGAAAAAATCAACCGAAGGGGCATATTTTACTTTTAACCATGAGTTGTTTGAAGGTGTGCGCATGTATATGGCAAATGTACCCTGGTATTATTTACCTAAATTTATTTTTATCAATACTCCTGAAGTCGTTTGGTTGGGCATTGCTCTTCTTGTTTCGTTACTATGGGTTTTAAAAAGGAACTATAAAAATTGGTATGCCATAGGCATAGTAATATTTGTTGCAGTTTTCCCAATTGCATATGCCGAAGTCCAGAGCATGTATTATTATAATGGGTGGAGGCATTACTTGTTTGTTTATCCGCCAATAGTAATACTTGCTGCTTGCGGCTGGGATGGCTTAGGTGTAATCACTAAAAACAAAATTACAAGTTATGCATCATTGGCAGGTGTGTTGCTTTTATGTGCTCTCCCTGCATCCTGGATGTTACAAAATCATCCGAACGAGTGTGTGTATTTTAATGCTGTAAGTGGGGGCACTAAAGGTGCTTATGGTAAATATGAAATGGATTATTATTCCAACTCATGCCGTGAGGCAGCAGAGTGGATAGCTAAACAAGAGCCAAATAAAAAAATGATAGTGGGCATAAATAATGAGCCACTCACAGCATCTTACTACGCCAATAAATACAATCCGGATATGGAATTTAGGTGGATGCGTGAATATGAAGAGCAAAAGTTGCCGTGGGATTATGCCATACTCACCTCACGTACCTTTTCATCGAAAGAACTGGAAGCCGGTGCCTTCCCACCTAAAGGTACAGTATATACAGTAATGGCTGACGGTATTCCGTTGGCTGCTGTTGTTAAAAGAGAGAACAATTGGATGCCTAAAGGTTATCAGTATTTTGAGGCCAGAAATTTCGATACGGCTATTTTTTACTTCAATCAGGCAGCAGCTTATAATCCAAAAGATGAAGAAGTTTTTAGAATGCTGGGTTTATGCTATCTAAGTAAAGGCAACGCTCCTGAGGCTATCAGAAATTTAAATAAAGCAATTGATATTTATCCTGAAAATTATATGGCATGGTCTACTCTTGGTTTGGTAGAAATTAACCTGAATAAAAATCCGGATAAAGCTATTGAGTATTTCAAGAAAGCCAATAGTTATAAATTCAATTATACCGATGCTTACTATTACACAGCTATGGCCCATTATCAGAAAGGAGATTTCGGGGCAGGGCTTAAGTTTCTTGAAATGGCTGTGAAACGAGGTGGCGGAAGTGTTGCAGATGTTTATTACAACCTTGGTTTAGGATATTACAATACGGGTAGCTATAAAAAAGCTGAAGATAACCTGATACTGGCGCTCACCTTAGATCAAAAAAGTGCAATGTCATACCGCCTGCTTGCGGAGGTATTTAATAAACAAGGCAAATCAGCCGAGGCGCAGGAATGCATGAACAGATATTATGCGCTCGGTGGTAAGTAGGGTTGGTATAAGGAGTTATAAATCATCTAAGTTTAACTAAAATGGGTAGCCACATGCAACCAATCTTAGGTAAAAGAATATTGCTTTTGTTTGTTTGCTGCGTTTCACTTTTTAACTTACATGCACAGGATGCCTTACCTAAAGCTACTTTAGGAAAAGTTGAACGCATTCGTGATTTTCAATCAAAGTTTGTAACACCTCGTAATATTGATATTTGGCTTCCCCCGGGCTATCCTGATTCGGGCAGGTATGATGTATTGTATATGCACGATGGACAAATGTTATTCGACTCTGCCAATACATGGAATAAGCAGGCATGGGAAGTAGATGAGGTTGCTGCACAACTTATGCAAGCAGGCAAGGTGAAAAACTTTATTGTGGTGGGTATTTGGAATGGCGGGCAAACAAGGCACGCAGATTACTTTCCTCAAAAGCCTTTTGAACTCTTGCTTAACCAAATAGAGCGAGATACCATAAGCTCACAATTACAAAACGTTGGACGCGCAACAGCAGCATTTAAACCACAATCTGATAATTACCTGAAATTTATTGTGAGTGAATTAAAGCCAAAGATTGATATAAGTTATTCGGTGTATACAACCCAGGAGCACACTTTTATTGCCGGCAGCAGCATGGGTGGGTTAATATCTTTATATGCAATATGCGAGTATCCGGAGGTATTTGGAGGTGCAGCATGCCTATCCACGCACTGGCCCGGTACGTTCACCCTTCAAAACAATCCATTCCCGTTAGCCATGCAGCTTTATCTTGAGATACAAATACCTAATCCCGCTAATCACCATATTTATTTTGATTGCGGTAATCAAACATTGGATGCGCTATATCCTCTCTTACAAAAAAATGTAGATGAAGTAATGCATAAAATGAAATACAATCAAACTAACTGGCTAACTTATTATGATGAAGGAGCAGATCATAGTGAACATGCTTGGCATAAAAGGCTTCATATACCCCTGATGTTTTTACTGTCAAGATAGTTTCTAAGAGCAGTTAATCATTCCGATCTATAATTTTCATTGTTATTCAGTAAAAAGTCAGATCCCATACCTCTTCGAACTACAAACAATTCCTATATTCGTTTTCATTAAATTAGCTTATGAATAAAAAGTTGGGTTTGCTTGATTGTGTAATGCTCATTATGGGCAGCATGATTGGGTCAGGAATATTTATAGTGCCTGCTGCTATGAGCCGTGATTTGCAGTCCCCGCTTATGCTCCTCTTCGCATGGATTGTAACTGCACTTATAACGGTAATGGCAGCCTTAAGTTATGGCGAACTTTCTGCCATGATGCCTAAAGCAGGAGGTCAATATGTGTATTTACAACGTGCCTATAATAAGCTGTTTGGATTTTTATACGGGTGGACCCTCTTTGCCGTTATACAAACAGGAACCATTGCTGCAGTTGCGGTTGCATTTGCCAAGTTTAGTGGAGTCTTCTTTCCGTTAATATCGGATCAAGTCATTCTCCTCAATTTAGGGTTTATTAAAATACAATCTCAACAGATGCTTGCACTTGCGGTTATTTGGTTCCTCACATTGTTCAATTTCCTTCCGGTAAAAAATGGCGCATGGCTTCAAAATATATTTACACTCACAAAAATCGGTGCTATAGTTTTTTTGGTAATTGCAGGTCTGTATCATCTTTATTTGCATGGAGCGCAACAGACTTCTCTGTCTTTTTCTGCCAACGCTAACGGCTTTTCATACTGGGGATTGTTTTGCGCAGCTATGGTTGGTTCAATATTTTCTGCTGATGCATGGAACAACATAACTTTCACAGGCGGAGAGATTGAGGCACCACAAAGAAATTTACCTTTATCACTGCTTATTGGCACACTCAGCGTTTCTGCTTTATATGTTTTTATAAACTGGATTTATATTGGTATATTACCTTTCAATGCCATACAGCATGCACCATCAGACCGTGTTGGTACATTATTGTTGCAAACTGTTTTAGGTGAAGTTGGTATGTATGTAATGGCTGCATTTATTATGATTTCTACTTTTGGCTGTATCAATGGAATCACTTTATCAGGTGCAAGGGTTTATTATGCTATGGCACTTGACGGTTTATTTTTTAAACGGGCGGCTACAAAAAATAATCATGATTCTCCACAGGCTGCTTTAATTATGCAAGCCATCTGGACCAGCATACTTACCCTTAGCGGCTCATATGGTGATTTATTGGATTATGTGGTTTTTGCGGTCATGCTTTTTTACATACTTACCGTTGCCGGGGTATTTATTCTCAGACAAAAGGAACCTGATGCCTTAAGACCATATCAGGTGTGGGGTTATCCCGTACTTCCTGCTCTTTATATTGTAATTGCTATTTTTATATGTATCAGCCTACTAATATATAAGCCGGTTTTTACGTATCCGGGTCTTGCTATTGTATTGGCAGGTATTCCTATTTATTACCTGATACGCAAGAAATAATAAGGAGTATTTGTCTGTTTAGGACTGTTTGGGATGATTCTTTTCAATACCTGCTTAAATTTTATTGCTATGTTTTTAATTCGCAGTAATGATGGGAATAAAAAATGCGCTACTTATTTTAATGCATGCCATTGTCTTTACTGCCAATGCTCAGCAAGATTCGCTGCGCAGTATTTTCAGCTATGGCGCAACCCTACACAAGGGTTTTATTTTTGCACATAGTAAAGAGGTGCAGAATACAGCCAATTCCTATCCCACAGGTTTTCAGTTTGATTTTAACTGGCAATTGGCTGATGCCAAAACCTGGAACACGTGCTATTGCTATCCAAAAACAGGTTTTTTTATTCAGTACTTTACTTTTGATAATCAGAGTTTAGGTCATGCTATTACGACAGCTGCGTTTATAGAACCATACTTTTCTTTCACGCATCGCATCAACATGGCAATAAAAGCAGCAGCCGGATTATCCTACTTAACCAATCCTTATCATCCCATAAATAATCCAAATAATTTGTCTTACAGTTTACCTATCACAGGTTTTGTTTCATTAGGATTAGGTGCACATGTTAAACTTTCTGAAAGGCTAAATATGAGTGCCTATATTCATTACAACCATGTATCTAATGGAGGCATCAAAGATCCGAATAAAGGTGTAAACTGGCCAACCGCTGCTTTGGGAATAGATTATAGGCCTATAGCGGCATCACTCCCTATAAGAGAAAAAACAAAATATAAAAATTACAAAGGCAAACCGCCCCGTTTTGATATAAGTGTATATTGGTCGAGTAAAACGGTGCAGGCCGGAGAAAAAGAAAGATGGATGATAGGAGGCATAACTGCGCAGGTAAGCAAGCAAACCGGCATATTTAACGCTCTTACCTTGGGGGCAGAGTGGAATATTGATAATTCACTTAGGGAAAGACTCAAGCGAGATGGGAAAACTGATATCAGCAATCAGCGTGCAGCCATTACCGGTGGTCATGAATTTTTAATGGGTAAGATAATTTTTAGTCAGCAACTGGGTGTTTACCTTTTTAACCCGAGTGGTTATTTCGACCCGGTTTTTCAGCGTTATGGTTTGCTGTATCGATTAAGTGACAATTTGGGTGTTGGCATGAATGTGCTAGCCCACCGTCAGGTAGCCAATTTTCTAGATTTCAGAATTATTTTTAGCTACTAGTGACTGTTACGCTCACCTGCACGGATAGCAATGTTCAGGGAGTTTTCCTTTGGCACAATAGGGCATGAATAGCGATGGCTGTATGCACAGTAGGGGTAATAACTCAAATTAAAATCCATCACAGTTTCTGAAGCATTGGGTACGTATGAAATATCCATATAGCGCCCACCACCATAAGTTTCATTGCTGTTGGTTGCATCAGCAAACGGTACAAATAAGATACGCTGTGTGCGCATTTTTTCATTTTGATATCCAATTAATGAATAATCATTACCATTAATTGTAAAGTTTAATTGAGCCGCCTGAAAATAGGGTCTGAAATCTCCCCTTGAGTGAGGTAAATCAACAGCACCGGTGTATGGCAGCCATAGCACTTTCGCTGTCACTTTATAATTTTTATCGGGCACGAAATGAGCTACACCTTTAAAAGCAATGCGTTCTGCTGAGTCAAGCGGTGATTGTGCAGTATCTGTGAAAGATGCAGCATATTGTTTGTGCTGTTCTGTGATGGATTGGATATAAGACTTATCAGATCCGGTGCAACCATACAGGATATAAAAAACAGAAAGAAATAAAAAGCTTTTATTCATTCACTTCTATTTCCTGCGATTGTAGCACTTCCTTATTGGTGGCACTGTTGCGGTGAACAAAGGCTAATATTCTCGTATGTTTCTTTCTGATGATTACTTTTGGTTTATCAGTTGGTATGGTATACAGATAGCGTTTCTTTATTACCCTGCCGGCATCAAGGGTAATTCCGCTCTTGTTTAGCAACTCACCTGTGTATAGCGTGAACATGTCACGCAATACATGGTTGTGCACGTATGCCGAATCAAATTTTTGAGTGATTATTCCATCTACAATAGTTTGATATTCCTGAACGTCTATCATGCTATCTTCAAGCAGCATCACACTTAAGTAATTGGAGTCGGTTTGTTTTTGGGTATAATGCATACTCACTTCAATCAAAATCTGATTGGGTGCAGAAGGCAGTTGTTCAATTTCAAGGTTAACCGGGGTGGTAAGGGCATCGCGTTCTTTTATTTTTGCATTCCATACGGTTCTATCGGTAAGTATAGCCTGTTGATCTCCGAACTTTGTGCGGTCTACACAACCTCGAGGTAGCGAATTAGGGGTGCCAATAATCTGTTCACAAATAGCCTTTCCTGCATCTGTTCTAAAATCTTGTTTGCTTACAAAAGGAGTAGTTACCGGATCTACGAAAGATCCCAGCGCAGGAATGTTTGGATGAATCACCACAATATGTAAACGTCCTTGCAATTCATTTTTAGTAGCCAAGGCAATTTTAGTAGCATCAGGACAGTTAGGGCATTTTACTCCTGATACATCTTCAAGCAGTGTTATTTTTCTTTGTGCCGAAGGGATATTATTGTCGATATAAGTGGTATCAAATAAAATTTTTGGAGGGTTATAATCTATAAAAGGCGGTTCTTCTTCGCAGGCACTCAAAAGCGAAAAAATAATTATGCAGGTAAGCAGTTGTAATTTTTTCATACTTCGAAATTAGAAATTAGTTGTTAAAGTTATGCGTCCGCCACTAAATGCAGGCTCAACGCGGCAAACACCGCCTGTGCAATTCACACCTTGGGGTTGTTTTAAAAACCCTGCTGTTAGGCGTGAGCTTTTATATGTGTAGGCAGCAAAAAAATTGTAGTAATGAATAAACTCAAATTTTTCTCCCGGTCCGGGTTTATTTATCGTTCCATGTTCTATATTGATAAGATCGCCTGCAGCAAATGACCAATGAGGGGCAATATTGTATTCAACCAATGCATTCACAAATTTTCCCAAATCCTGATTGGTGTGCATGTATTGCCACTCCATTCTGACAGAGCGGGTAGGCGTAATTCGGTAAGTGAATTCTCCAAAAGGTGTGATGGCATTTACATAGGGTGCTTTTTCCTGGGGCTTGCCTTCAAATAAAACCTGATTGTAGCCAATTAACTGTATACCCGCCATCATTTTAAAGGCTGAGGTAAATTTGTATGAAGCATCTATGTAAAACTCACTGAATAATTTGGTGGTGCTGTCCCATTTTATTTCAGGAATGCTCCTCTTAAAATCTACACCATTAAGTGCATTAACTGCAGAGGTGTTGATGTTCATAGAAAACTTTTTATTAGGTTTAAAAGTTATTTCCAGTTGGGCTGCATTCTCTCCAAGCTCCTGCACTACTGAATTGTAGCGGGCAAGCAATCGATATGTGTTTTGGCGGGTAAGTGCAGGCATATAGTTAATTACTGCACTGTTTGGAAAAGGTTGTATCTCTAAGGGATTAACTCTTAACGGATAAGTTTCTATCCTGCGTATTTGTCCATTAATGCCTAGTCCTTTTGTAGCATAGGATAAACTCGCATAATAAATATTGCCTCCTTTTTTAACCAATGTGTTGCTGTAATCCAGAATAGCCTCAGGGCTTTTATTACAATACTCCAGATAGAGAGTAAATTTTTTATAATTTAGTGTATTATAAAGATTCCATGAATAAACATTGTACGTTGGATTAAAACGTTTTTCAAGTGCGTATCCATTTATGGTATTTGCAACTTGGCTCATTGTATTTTGGTCGAGTGTTCTGTTAACCAAGGAAGCACCCATATCCAAAATAGCATTTTCTGAAACAGGCAGGCGATACTCAATATTACCTCCTTTAATTACAGGCTCTCTGGTATCAAACCGATATTTTTGCCTGCCAGTAAAAACCTTCAAGCGAAGATTTTCAGTTGGCGTATAAACAATGCGTGCTCCCTGTACGGCAAAATCAATTCCTATATTCCTGTCTTCGTAAGCCCTAAAAATAAGCCCGGTACCGAATTGGTCATAAAAGTATCCTCCGGTGATGCTGAACTTGTCTATCTCTTTGGTTATTTCCCAATAGCCTAGTCCTTGATTGGTATATGCCTGAAACGGATTAAATAATGGAGAGTTATTAAACAAATCATAGCGAACCGTAAAATTGAAACCCTTTAGTTTATAATTCATAAAGAGCCATGCTTCGGTAGAAGATTTTTCCCTCAGGTATTGGGTGGTGCTTGCTCCAATTTTATCATCACGCAAATAAAACTGCGTGTTCATCTGAAAATTGCCTGAGAATTGTCCTTTGTCAGTGAGTTCTCCGCTTTGCTGTGCATTAATTTTTATGCAGGCAAAAAGCAGTGAAACCAAATAAAGTTTTTTCATATAGAGGGTAATATCCCAACAATTATATGAATATTAAACCATATTCACGCCAATATCTTAACTGCTTTTATGTTATTTCTTTATCAGTTTCACATGAGCTGAAGACCGACCGCTGTATAATGTTACAAAATACAATCCTGATTTTAACTCCTCAATATTCAGCTCCTGAAGGGGGCCAGAATTTGTTTTACCTGAGGCTACCACTTTACCTGAAACATCTTTAATAAACCAAGAATCAATATTTTTTTCAGATTGCACACTTACATTATCTGATGCAGGATTAGGGTAAAGCAATACCATTTTTGAAAAATGGTCCCATTCAGCTACACCGGTAGAAAAATTATTTTTAAGCAGTATGGTAAACGTATCTGTTGATGTTCGCTGATAGTTGCCAGTTGCTGCAACTACACGCCATCTGCCACTGTAATTTTGTCCTTGCTTTATTCCTAAGGTTTGCGCCAATGAGCGCAGTTGCTGATTATTCAGGGTAATTGAAGTGTCGCTGGCAGAATTATTTGTGTAATCCGGTGATGCAAATAGGCCTGATGAAGCCGCAGTATCCAATTCAAGCGTATAGGTTGGCACTGCCGCAATAGGTAAGTTGGCACTGCGTTGCCATCTTAAATTTAATTGGGTTGCAGGTAGTGTATCAATATTTATTTCAGAAGAATTTACAGGTTGTAAAAGTGTGAATGCCTCAAGTGTATCGTTTGGTTGGATATCGGCTACATTTCTTGGAATAATCTGGTAGCCGTCAAATTGAAATGGTGCGCTGAAGCTGGTACTTATCTGACTTCCTAAACCGGTTACTGTGAATATAGTTGTTTTTGGAAGATTCTGACCTGCCAGTGCAGATGCAGAAAGCAGCCTGATGGTCAATGTATCGGTAGTGCCTACTTTAATCACCTTGATATTTGAATTTACTGTTGGCCATTTGCTGCCTGCAGGTGGTGTAACAAACCGAACCCATTTTACCTGTATTAATTTGTTTTCAGTAGGTTCATTAAGTGTATTTACAATAACCGGATTTTGTAATGGCCTTGCTGAGCCAAGCTTAACTATGGTATCTAGTGTCTGCAAATTGGCTAGCCCGCGTTGGGTTCCCACAATACCACTTATCTGCAAGCTATCACCTTCAGCTACCGGATAGCCAAAAGTTTTACCCGGGCTAGAAATCTGAATTCCACCTGTTGCATCAGCCAATAAAAAGCTAAGCCCGCTAAGTGTTTGGTTAAAGCCATACACGATGCCTCTTATGGTTGCCCCTTTCCCAAGCGAATCGGCAACACCGGTTATGGAATTAGCCTTATTGATACTGCCTATGGAATATAGCGGTGGAGGAGGCTTTGATACCACCTGAATTTTTGCCTCTGTGCTGTATACAGAATCAAAATCTTCAATAACCCAGGCGCTTAAAAAATATTTTTTTGCGTTGCTAAGGTTGGTAACAGTTACCAAATTGGTATCTCCTTTAAAAATGCAATGTGCCAGCGTATCAAATTGAAATTTACTTCCATTTTTAAATATGGTTGATGCATTAATAGATGTAATGCCTGCCAGTGGCTGTGCATTTGTAATCAACGTATCCGCTTTTAAATATAGCACTGTTGTGTATTTTGAATTATTATAACCGGCAGGTTTTTGCCAAGTAATTTGTGCACTGGTTGCTGTTAAAGGAACGGAGTTTAATTGAACAAGCGGCAGAGGATTTGGAACCTGTTGTGTAAATGAAAATACCGCAGACTGAGAATAGGTTGAGTCCGCATCATTCACAACCAGTATAAGTATATGATAGTTTTTTGATGGCTGTAATTTAAGTACCAATGTGGTTTGGGCATCTGTTTTTGCAACACATGAGGCTGCAGCGTCATGCTGATATGGTGTGCCCAAACCTATATTTCCATTGGCCTGGTAGCGAGATGGATCTAAGGTGGGTGTTTGCAAGTTAACTGCACTATCTGCTTTAACAAAAACCAATACACTTGAAGCAGCTGCATTGTATGTTGGAGGCAATGACCAAGAAATTCTGGCAGTTGTTACCATATCACCTGCTACAGATATATTACTTACCGGCTGTGGCGGACTTGCAGTTTGGAATGAATCAATTCGTAATACAGAATAAGCAGAGTCTGCATCTCTTGTTGCATATCCAAGTACATAATACCAAGTTGCCGGGGCTAGACCGCTCAGGGATACAAAGCCGCTGTCGCCTTTATAAATGCATTTTGCTGCTGTATCAAAAGGGTATCTGCTGCTTTGGGATGAGAGGAAATCATCTGAAGCAATAAAACGGTTGCTTGACTGAGTTATATTTCCAGTTGCTGGAGGTGTACCGGCTCTTAAAAATAATAATATCGTTTGTGCACTGTCAACATACCCCGAGGGCTTTGGCCATGTTATGCGTGCTTGCTGTGAAGTAATTTGACTGTAAGAGAAAGATGGAATGGCATTTGGTTTGGTTATAGTAGATGAAGAGGTCTTAAAAATAATTGTAAAGCTGTCAATAGCCAAGGCATCATCATTCCCTGCTACATTAATATCAAACCAGCGCAGGTATAAAGTATCGCCATTGTTTATTGTTAATCCTGTTAGTTCAATTCCGGTATATGCACGTTGGTTGGCGGTATCATTTCCATTGAGCCCACCTGCTGGAGGTGCCGGGTTACTATACCTTTTGGAAAGCAGGTCAAGTCTTAAGTCTCTTGTCCAAGTGCCATTTGCAGCAAGTAAACCACCATTATTTATGCCATAAAAAAACAATGAAGTATCAGGAGTGGTTCTTCCTCCACTTCTCCATTGCTCCATTAAAAAGTTTAATTCAACTGTGTTGATGGTATTTCCTGTTTGATTTATAAAACGTGCACCGATATTACTGTTTAAACTCCCACTTGCCAGACTACCAAGAGCCCGGTCGGCTGAGTTACTACTACCAAAGCTATAGGTATTACCAGCAGTAGCTGAACCAATATCTGCTGTATATGTGTTATTGGCATTTGTGCCTGTCTCTGCAAAGAGCCATCCTTCCGGTAAGGGAGTGGACACTGTTCCGCTTCTTGCTAGGGAGTCCAGATTATTAAAATAAGATACTCCGGCCTGCTGTATATTTACTTGTGCAAATAACGACATCTGAACAATTATGGTTGCGCAGAAAAATGATAAAAAAGTTTTCATAGGTTCAAATAAAGCTATTTAAAGATTATAATTGAAAACTATTATAAGCAAAACCATGTCAGATACATTCAAGGCAAAATGGTATTATCACTTATTGGCAGCGCCATTTGTTCTTCTAATGATGCTGCCTATGCCATTTTTGTACATTTTGTCTGATATGATTTATTATTTTATGTACTATCTGCTTGGCTATAGAAGAAAGGTGGTGTATAATAATTTAAGAAATGCTTTTCCTCAAAAAACATCTGCAGAAATTGATATCATAGCTAAAAGATATTACCGCTACTTAATTGATTTGATGATTGAGACCTATAAAGTTTCAACAATTAGTAAAGTACAACTAAAAAAGCACTGTACATATGATGAGCAATCCATAAAATTGGTTGATTCTTTCTATACTAATAACCAAAGTGTAATTATGGTATTAGGTCATTGGGGCAACTGGGAGTGGGCCGGACAATCGTTTATGATGCATCATCCATATTCTTCTTATGTATTATATCATCCAATCAAAAATCCGTTTTTTAATTGGCTTACTGCAAAATTCAGGATGCGATTTGGGATGAATTTACTCAATATGCATCATGCAGCAAAAAGAATGATTGCTTCGCGCAAGGAAAGAACCATCACTGCTTTTATTGCCGATCAAACACCTTCCAATCCTAAAGATGCTTTGTGGCTAACTTTTCTTAATCAGCCCACACCTGTTTTAACAGGTGCTGAATTCATGGCTAAAAAGTTGAACTTTCCGGTGCTATATGCCTCGGTGAAAAGGTTAAGAAGGGGATATTACCATGTAAGTTTTCAGTTGGTATCGGATCAACCTGCTGCAACTAAAGAAAATGAAATTACGGAAACCTATACGCGTATGCTGGAGAAGGATATCATCAGTTGTCCTGAAATATGGTTATGGAGCCACAGGCGCTGGAAGCACAAGCCGCCAACTAGCGGGAGTGATGGAAAATAAGTGCAGGAGAATAATAGTCCATACCGTTTGATATTTTCTTCAATACTTTTGGCACCTGCAATCGTATACCAAAATAAACAGAGCCGCTTGCAATGAAATAGGTTAATCTGGATTGGTTTCCCAGTGGTAAATTGTAGGCATCGGCCATAGAGGTAAGCCCGGCATAAAATTTATTGCCATTGTATCCAAAACCAAATCTCGACATGCCACGTGGCAATGCAACCCATCTTGTTTGATTTGATTCATCTTCTTGTGAGAATTCCTGATACTGCCCGGTAACCCCTAAGAGCAAAGCCCCTGTAATAAAAAAACGTTTAAACAGTACCAGTGTGTGAGAATATCCGGGTAGCAAGGACATACTATAAAAATTACCATCTTCAAATCGAGATCGATCCTCGTAAAAGCTATTAATACCCCTCGGCACTATGGCGGAGTCTCCGCTAATTCTAAAATAAGAAATAGAGGCATTGAGCAGTACTGAGCCTGCACTTTTTTTCTGTATTTCATTGTGAACAAAAGTGGAGCGATAAGAATACTTTTTATGGTTAAAAATATAGTAAGTATTAGCGCCAATGCTGGTGGTGCTGATATCAGATCGCACCGGGAATCTATTTCCATAAGCTTCTGCCAGCTCAGCAAACTTTCTGTAGTTCTCTAGGTAATATCCGGTATAGTCTGAGTAGTAAATATCGAATCCTACTTTTTTGCCATAACTGTTCAACTGAAAATTAACATAGTCTGTATTGCCTCTTCTTTCGGCTTGGGTGTTTTTAATGCCAACAGAAAAGGCCACTCCCAGCCATTTATGCATTAGCTTTACACCTACATTCACGCTCTCATTAGGTTCAAATGTGAGCACGCGTTTATCCTGTAATTCAAAGTGATTTCTGGAGTTATAAAGAAAAGGTGTTATCTGTATAAAGCCTGTTTTGTCATCAACATAATCAGCACGTGTATACTTTATTCCTTTCTTATTTATATAAAAGGCAGTATCCTGAGCAGAAAGTTTCAGAAAACAAAAACAAACAATTAGTATTGAAAAAAAATATCTAAACACGGCTTTTTATGATAAGCAAAGGTATGAAAGGTTTAATTGAAATGAATAAATATGCGCTGTTTGTATTTGGCCTACTCATTGTTCTAGCTTCATGCAGTAACAAGAAGCATGCTGATATGATCGTAAAAGGAGGGGTAATAAATACCATTGATTCAGCTATGAACACTGCAGAGATAATGGTAATTGATCATGGAAAAATTCTGGAAATTGGCAGCAGTAAGCTCCTAGATAATTATCAGGCAGATACCATTATTGAAGCCACAGGTAAATTTATCTACCCGGGTTTAATAGATGCACATTCACATTTTTACGGATTGGGTGCACAAGCCCAAAAAGTTGATTTAACGGGTACCAATAGTTGGCAGGAGGTGTTGGAAAAATGCAAAACGTTTGCTGCCAATAATCAACTTACTTTACTTATGGGTAGAGGTTGGGACCAAAATGATTGGATGGTAAAGGAATATCCGGATAACAGCTTACTTAATGAGTTATTTCCTTCTATTCCCGTATTGCTGAAAAGGGTTGATGGCCATGCAGCTATTGCCAATAACAAAGCATTACAACTGGCGGGTATCGACTTAAACACACATGTTTCCGGAGGTGAATTGCTAAAGAAAAACAAGGTACTTACTGGTGTGTTAATAGACAATGCAGTTGATCTGGTAGAAGATAAATTGCCTAAACCAGACAAGGAAAGTATCATTCGTTCTTTGTTGCTTGCACAAGAGGTTTGCTTTCAATATGGTTTAACCGGTGTATGCGATGCAGGATTGCCATCTGAAATCATTTACATCATTGATTCACTTCAACAGGCCGGCTTATTGCACATGCGCATATATGCTATGATTAGTGCCAATGATAATCAGGTAGACGAATGGCTGGCTCGTAAGCCTATCAATAATGAAAGGCTCAATGTTTCTTCATTTAAAATGTATGCCGATGGCGCATTGGGTTCACGTGGTGCTTGCCTCATGCATCCATATGCTGATCAGCCCGGTCATCATGGTCTCATCCTAACCTCACATCAAAAGATGGAGGAATATGTAAAACGCATCAGTCAATCTCCATATCAGCTCAATACCCACTGCATTGGTGATTCAGCCAATCGGTTTATTCTTCAATTGTATGGTAAATATTTAAATGGAGATAAGAAAAGGCGCTGGCGCATAGAACACGCTCAGGTTGTAAATAGCAATGATTTTGATTTGTTTGGCAGTTACGGAATTATTCCTTCTGTGCAGCCAACACATGCCACCAGCGATATGTATTGGGCCAAAGAGCGACTTGGTGAAGAACGGTTAAAAGGAGCCTATGCACTAAAAACACTCATGAAGCAAAATGGATGGATACCATTAGGAACAGATTTTCCAGTAGAGTCGCCCAATCCTTTTCATACTTTTTATGCAGCCGTAGCACGCATGGACGCAAAACAATTTCCGGCCGGAGGTTTTCAGATTGAAAATGCACTAAGCAGAGAGAATGCATTGCGCGGAATGACCATCTGGGCAGCAAAGGCTGCTATTGAGGAACATTTAAAAGGCTCACTGGAGAAAGGCAAGTTGGCGGATTTTATAATGGTTGATAAAGATTTGTTAAAGCATAAACTGGAAGATATCAGAATGCTGATGCCGACTGCTGTATTTTTAAATGGTAAACGTGTTAAGTAATCATAATGAACAGATGAGTTTTGTTTGTAAAATTAAATTGAGTGCGGTAAATAATTTATCGGATGCACGTTTTGGTGCTGCCGCAGGGTTTGATTATTTAGGATTTTGTTTTAATCCATTAAGCCCATCTTTTATTCCCCCTGTAAAAGCCAAAGAAATTATTGACTGGGTTACCGGCCCTTTTATGGTGGGTGAATTTGGTGAGCAAACAGTTGATGAAATCAACCAAATTGCTGAACTGTTGCAGTTAGATATGATTGAGGTAAATAATCAATTACTGCCAGATGAACTTACTAAACTTTGCAGGCCTGTCTTAAAATGTATTCACACTGCCTCACTCAGCGAAGAACAGCTAGAAAAAGAGGTGCAGGCCTACGGTAACGCATGTGCCGGGTTTGCCTTTATATCCTCAACAATTGATATTCAGAAACTCAGTGGAATTAAAGCATTGCTGCCTGAACTTATTGTACTTTTTATAGGCGGCATTGAAAACCCGGATGAACTTTATTCGACCTTTGAATCAACTCATGCAGATGGCATATGGATCACAGGCAGCCTTGAGGAAATGGTGGGCATAAAGGATTTTGATGAATTGGAAAATATCATCAAAAAATTTACTAAATTTGCATAATTAAAAATCAATTATCTATATGAAAACTATGCATAAAATTTTAATGTTCTTACTCGCCACAACTCTTGCAATTACGGCTTGTAAGAAGGATGATACAAATTCGTCTTCAAGCCCCAAATCTGCCACTGATTTTTTAACAGGAGGAAGCTCTAAATCTTGGGAAGTTGAATCTATTTCTTTCAACGGAACTCCACAGACTAGAGATTCCTGTGAGGTAGATGACTTCACCACTTTCAATAAAACAGGTAATACCTACACAGATAATCCAGGAAATATCACATGTGGAGACTCTTCTACTTCCGGAACCTGGGCATTATCCAACAGTGATAAGGTACTAACTATGACTGCAAAGGGGAGTTCAACTGCTTTAGATATAAATGAATTAACAGATAATAAGCTGGTGCTTAAGCAAACTTTCACTGACAGCAGTATGGGTACACCAATGGTCTTTAATATTATCGCCACGCTTGTGCCGGTTAAGTAATTATTATTCAAGTCGAAATAAAAAAAGCCATCATCCGATGGCTTTTTTTATGAGCTCAATCAATAAATCAATCTCTTCTTTTCGATTGTAAATATGTGCAGATACCCGTAGGGAGTTCAATCCGTTTTCCGGAACCATTCTTATTCTCACTTTGGCTTCTGCAGCTTTCTTATAAAAGGCGGCATAGTCTACCCCTTTAATCCTAAAGCCATTTACAGAGCATCTCGATTGTTCTTCTGTTGGTGTCAGCAATTCAATTTTATCTCCTAATGCCAACAATTGGTCTTGTGTGTATTTACCCAAATACTTGATGCGTTCATGAATACGTGTCATCCCAATACTCTCAATAAATTCAATAGATGCTTCTACACCTTTATATAAACCTGATGACTGCGTGCCGCCATAGTAGCGGTGAGCGGAGTCGGTATAATCGCCCATTTCGACAGGTGTTTTAGCCATATTCCATTTGGCATTGTCACTGCCTCCGCCTACATAATAAGGTTGTAATGTTTGCTGAAAATCTTTTTTCACGTACAAAAATCCCGTTCCCTTTGGTCCTAGCATCCACTTGTGGCAGCAGCTGGCATACATATCACAATCCATCTCTTTTAAATTCAATGGCAACATGCCCGGCCCGTGTGCACCATCAATAAAAATAAATAATCTATTATCTCTACCTAGCTTACAAATTTCTTTGGCAGGCAAAATTTGTCCTTGTGTGCACGGGATATGAGGTATGGCAAGTGCACGTGTTTTTTTATTTATTAAAGAAGCAATGCGCTCCAACGTCTCCGCAGCGGTTGGCGCAGGTGTAAACGTTCGAATCACAATACCGTGTAAACGTTGTCTGTTAAGCCATGGATAGGCATTACCCACATGCTCATGGGTGGTCATAATCACTTCATCGCCTTTTTTAAGAGGCAATCCCCAGCAGGCAATATTTATTCCATCTGTTACATTATGTGTTAATGCAATTTCTTTTTCATCTGCACCAACAAAAGCTGCGAGTTTCGCATGCAGGTTTTCCCAGCCTCCATAGTTGCCATATTGGTCACCATCCATCATGCCTTTTTTTACTGCTTCTATCACATAATATGGCGATGGCCCCATGGTGCCGTTATTTAAGTAAGCAAAGTCGGTTGAAAGAGGAAAATGTTTCCTTACACTGCTCCAAAATGCTTCATCATCAATTACCGCTGGTTTTTTTAATACATCCAAAGATTCTGCTCTAGCCGTTTCAGTAGGTATAAGCAAGCTGCCCATAACTGCGGCACCGGTATGTTTTAAAAAAGATCTTCTGTTGGTTTTCATAGTCAATCAAATATGGTAAAAAGTTTATGAATGTAAAAAGTTAATTTCGCCCATTGTCATGAAAAACGAATTGCATGTTATTGGAATCATGAGTGGTACCTCCATGGATGGAGTAGATATTGCTTATGTAATACTGAACAATGATAATGGTTATTGGAGTTATGCCTGCCCGGTAGCCGAAACCATTCCTTATGAAGAGAGATGGCGCATCAGGCTATCCCAATTGTATAAGCAACCCATTTTTTTATATCCTAAAACAAGTGCGTTTTATGGTAAGTTTATGGGTCAGTTGGTCAATCAGTTTATAGCCAAACATCAAATCAAGCCTGATCTGATCAGTTCTCATGGCCATACTATTTTCCATCAGCCTGATGCAGGTTTCACTGCACAGATAGGAGATGGCGCAGCCATTAATGCCATTACCGGTTTGCCGGTGGTATGCGATTTCAGAACAACTGATGTGGCGCTTGGAGGGCAGGGGGCACCTTTGGTACCCATCGGTGATCAGTTGCTTTTTTCAGCTTATGATGCCTGTTTAAATTTGGGTGGTATTGCCAACATAAGTCTAACAAGTGTGCAGAGTATAAAGGCTTTTGATATTGCACCCTGCAATATTGTGCTGAATCGCGTGGCACGCTGGTTAAATCTGGCTTATGATAATGAAGGTAAAATTGCAGCGGCTGGTGTGGCAGATGAGGAACTCTTAAATAAATTAAATGACTTGGATTATTATCACCTTCAAACAGCAAAGTCACTCGGACGGGAATGGATCAATGAGGTATTCTGGCCGGTTGTTAAATCTGCTTCCGATATCAGTGAGACTAATATGATGACCACGCTATCTACACATATTGCTTTTCAGATTAAACGGGTATTGGAAAAATATCGACCGGAAAAAATGCTTATTACCGGAGGCGGAGCGTTTAATACCCATCTTATTGAGCAGGTGCAGCAGCAACAAATTACCCAAATTCATATCCCTGATGAGCAAACCATTCAATATAAAGAGGCCATTATTTTTGCATTACTTGGGGCCTTGCGGGTGAACAATCTGAATAACAGTTTAAAAAGTGTTACCGGAGCATCCAGAAACAGCATAGGTGGTGCGATTTATGGCGATTTTTCCGCGTTGATATAAATCAGTTCCTCAGGTGAGAATAAGAACTTATCTTGCCGCAATTTTAACAATACCCTTACTATGCAAATTGATAAATTAATTCAGAAGTACGAAAGCAAGCAACCGGAAATAGTTTTTGAATGGAAAGATAGCGAAACAGAAGCCGAAGGTTGGGTTGTAATCAATTCATTACGCAATGGTAGCGCAGGCGGTGGCACACGTATGCGTAAGGGATTGAATAAGGACGAGGTAATTTCTTTGGCAAAAACCATGGAAATAAAATTTACTGTTTCGGGTCCGCCCATAGGAGGAGCTAAGTCAGGCATTAATTTTGATCCGGCCGATCCGCGGAAGAAAGGCGTATTGGAGCGCTGGTATAAAGCGGTGATGCCTTTGCTGAAAACATATTACGGAACAGGTGGAGATTTAAATGTAGATGAAATTCATGAAGTAATTCCCATTACCGAAAAGTACGGATTGCTGCATCCGCAGGAAGGCACAGCAGTTGGCCATTTTCAGCCCAATGAAGAAGGTAAAAAACGCATGATAAATAATCTGCGTGAAGGTGTTTCTAAAGTATTGGATGATGCCCGATTCTCTCCTGATACAGCCAAGAAATATGTGGTGGCTGATATGATTACCGGCTGGGGTGTGGCAGAAGCTGCCCGCCATTTCTACGATTTTTGGGGGCCAAATTTTGCTTACAAACGCGCCATCATTCAGGGTTGGGGAAATGTAGCTGCTGCAGCTGCATATTATCTCTCTCAAATGAATGTAATGATCGTAGGTATTATTGATAGGGAAGGTGGATTTATCAACCCAAAAGGATTTTCAAAAGAAGAAATCAAACAATTATTTGTTGAGCGAGATGGAAATAAACTATCAAAAGATACCTGCAAAAAAATGGGTTTAGAGTTTATTCCGTATGATGATATTAACCAAAAAATATGGAGCGTAGGTGCCGAAATATTTGTTCCTGCCGCAGCATCTCGTATGCTCACTCAAGAGCAATTGGATGCAATGGTGGCAAACGATTTGGAAGTTATTTCTTGTGGAGCCAATGTGCCTTTTGCCGATAAGGAAATTTTTCTTGGCGCAATAGGCAACAGTGCCGATGATCAGGTGGCGGTTATCCCTGATTTTATTGCCAACTGCGGTATGGCCAGGGTTTTTGCATACTGCATGAGTGAAGAATTTCAGTTGAGTGATGAAGAGATTTTTAAAGACGCATCTAAAACCATCAGACAAGCTTTAATGCGCTTAAATCAATTTAATCCAAAGCGCACCGGTCTTTTAAAGAAGGGATTAGAAATGAGTTTGGTAAATTTGGTGAAGTAGATTTGTATTTTAATTATGAATGTAAATGCTGAATGTTGAATGATGTTCAGCATTTAAATTATAGAGCAACATATGACACAATTTCTAAATACACATGAGTTTGCACAACAGTTAGATAAAGAAGATCAGTTAGCGCATTTTCGCAGTCAATTTCATTTGTTACAAAAAGATGGAAAACCAATAACCTATCTCTGCGGAAACTCTTTGGGTTTGCAACCTAAGAATGTGAAGAATGCCATAGAGCAGGAACTGAAGGACTGGGCTGAGCTTGGGGTAGAAGGTCACTTTGCAGGTAAAAATCCATGGATGTATTATCATCATTTTTTAAATGAAAAAGCCGCAACTGTTGTTGGAGCAAAACCTTCAGAGGTCGTGGTTATGAATAATCTTACTGCTAATCTGCATCTCATGATGGTAAGCTTTTATCGCCCTACAAAAACGCGTTATAAGATTATGATGGAGGTATCGGCTTTCCCAAGCGATCAATACGCCATGGAAACACAGGCAAGGTTCCACGGATTTCATCCCGATGATGCCATTATTGAACTTACCCCGCGTGATGGAGAATATGCCCTGCGCACAGAAGATATAATTACCAAAATAAACCAACATAAAGATGATTTGGCTATAGTGATGATGGGTGGTGTGAATTACTACACGGGTCAGGCATTTGATATGAAAACCATAACAGAGGCTGCACATGCGGTGGGTGCTAATGTGGGTTTTGATTGTGCACATGCTGCCGGTAATCTGCATTTGCAATTGCATGATTGGAATGTTGATTTTGCCGTTTGGTGTACCTATAAATATTTAAACTCGGGTCCGGGAGGCACCAGCGGTGTATTTGTGCATGAACGTCACGGAAACAATCCGGACCTCATACGTTTTGCCGGTTGGTGGGGACATGATGAAAAGGAACGTTTTCAGATGAAAAAAGGCTTTAAGCCCATGCAAGGTGCGGCAGGCTGGCAACTTAGCAATGCCCAGATATTTCCTATGGCTATTCACAACGCTTCACTTGAATTGTTTGCACAGGCCGGAATCGGAAATCTGAGAAGGAAGAGTGAAAAATTGACCGGATATTTAGAGTTTATCTTAAAAGATTTTAGCGATCATATAACGATTATCACACCAACTAATCCGGCAGAAAGAGGTTGCCAGTTATCTATTATTGTAAAACAAAACGGCAAAAAATTGTTTGACTATTTTGTAGAACACAATGTATTGCCCGATTGGCGCGAACCGGATGTAATTAGAATGAGTCCGGTGCCAATGTATAATACCTTTGAAGAGGTTTGGAATATCGGACGGGTTTTGAAAAATTATTTTGCTTAGCATAAGAAGAAGATGATGCGGAGATATTAAAATTAATTTAATAAGTATTCAGATGACACAAAAAATAACCATTATAGGCGGAGGATTGTCAGGCAGTTTATTGGCCATTTATTTAGCAAAACGTGGTTTTGAAATCAACCTGTTTGAACGTAGACCGGATATGCGCAAGAATAAAATATCAGCAGGCAGGTCTATTAATTTGGCCCTTTCTGTGCGCGGACTCAAAGCACTTGAGAAAGTTGGACTCGATAAAGAAATCATGAGTGATGCCATACCCATGTATGGCAGAATGATGCACAGCATCAGCGGTGAGCTTGCTTTTCAACCATACGGAAAAGAAGGTCAGGCCATTAATTCTGTTTCGCGTGGTAGGTTAAATATTCAACTCCTGGAGCTAGCGGATGAGTTTAGCAATATCAACCTGCATTTTCAGGCAAAATGCGTGGATGTAGATATAGACAATGGCATTGCTAAGTTCGAAATGGAAGATGGGTCAATTAAAACCATTCAGTCTGACAGAATTATTGGTACCGATGGCGCCTACGCTGCCACACGCGGGCGCTTGCAAACAACAGATAGATTTAATTACTCGCAGCAATACTTGCATGTAGGTTATAAAGAATTGGCTATACCTGCCGGAGAAGGAGGTAAGTTTCTGATGAAGAAAAATGATTTACATATCTGGCCGCGTGGTGCGTTTATGATGATAGCACTACCCAATCCTTCCGGTGATTTTACCTGTACTTTATTTATGCCATTTGATGGTGAAACCGGATTTGATCGCATCAAAACGCCCGATGATGTGATGCAGTTTTTTAATACCTATTTCCCCGATGCGGTGCCACTCATGCCTACTCTGGTAGAAGATTATTTTACTAATCCAACCTCATCTTTGGTTACGGTTAAATGTTTCCCTTGGGTTAAATCAGATAAGTTGGCGCTCGCTGGTGATGCTGCCCATGCCATTGTTCCGTTTTTTGGGCAGGGAATGAATTGTTCATTTGAAGATGTGATGATATTGGATGAATGCGTGGAGAAATATTATCCCAACTGGACACAAGTTTTTGCAACATATCAGGAGCTGCGCAAGCCCAATGCAGATGCCATTGCTGATCTTGCCATTCAAAACTATTATGAAATGGCCGACAAAGTAGGCGATAAACATTTTCTGCATAAGAAGTTCATTGAGCATGAATTGGCAGAGCTTTATCCGGACAAATTTAAATCGCAGTACGAATTGGTATCCTTTACAACGATGCCTTATGCGTATGCATTGGCTCAGGGTAAAAAGAATGATGTTTTGCTGGAACGAATTATTGCTGAGAAGGCTGAAGAGAAAATAAAAGATGCCGCTTTTATGGATCAGCTTTGGCATTTAATAGCATAGTTAAATGTGCTTCAATAAGGATTACTCACGCTAAAATTCTCATAAATAGACATGAAAAAATTTCTAATTGTTGTTTTGCTCGCAACAACTTTTATGGTTTCTGCGCAACGCAGAAAGCCTGCCAAAATAAAGCAACAGGTACCAGACAAAACTTTGATTTTGAAGCTCCTTATCAACCAAAAAAATGCATGGAACGATGGGAACTTGGAGCAATACATGATGGGCTACTGGAAAAACGATTCACTTGCTTTTATTGGCAAACGAGGCATCACTAAAGGCTGGCAAGCCACACTCGATAATTATAAAAAATCATACCCTGATAAAGAAAGTATGGGTCATCTTGATTTTGAAATATTGAAGGTAGAAGTGATTTCGCCCACCCACGCCTATGTTGTGGGTAAATGGAATCTTACACGTAAGGAGAAAGGAAACTTAGCGGGATACTTTAGTTTACTGCTAAAAAAGTATGATAAAAAATGGGTCATCGTTAGCGACCACAGCAGCTAAATCTGATTGGTGTTCAATTTGCTGTTATATCTACCATAGAATAAATATATTATAAGGCCCAGCAAAAGCCAGATAAGAAAGGCGGCCCAGTTGGTAAAGTTTAATTGTGCCATCAAATAAAAATTACTAATCATTCCCAGTGCCGGAATGGCTGAGTATCTTTTTTTGAATGATAGAATAGCCAGTATCACAAACAAAAACCAAAATAGCAACATGGGTATATTCATTTGTTGTTTGGTTTGATCAAGATTTAGGTCGTCAGCCATTGCCCCTAACACTATATAAAAATACAAACTTACCAAGCATAACAATGGAACCAGTAAGCGCCCGTTGATGTAAGGAACCCTGAAACCCACATGGTATTCGTTTTTATGACTCTCCATCCTAATAACACCTGCATTTACAATTACAAACGCAAATAAAGTTCCGATACTTGATAAATCGGTTACCTCTTTAAGATTTAAAAACAAAGCAGGTACAGCTACAAATATTCCTGTTACTATGGTTGAAAATGCAGGTGTTTTATACTTGCCATGTATGGCACTAAATTTTGCAGGCAACAATCCGTCTCTGCTCATGCTCATCCAAATGCGTGGTTGGCCATTTTGAAAAACCAGCAATACACTGGCCATAGCAATTACTGCACTAATGGCCACAATGCCTTGCATCCACGATAGGTGAATGAGTTCAAACGCATGAGCCAATGGATCGCCTACACCTAGTTCTTTATAACTTACTAATCCTGTTAAGGTGAGTGCAATTAATATATACAATACAGTGCAAATAGTAAGGGATGCAATCATAGCTTTTGGTAAATCTCTCTTTGGATTTTTGCATTCTTCAGCTGTTGTAGCCAGCGCATCAAAACCGATATAGGCAAAAAATACAGAAGCTACACCTTTTAAAACACCAGCCAACCCATTGGGCGCAAACGGACTCCAATTGCCCGGGTTTACATAAAATGCACCCACAATTATTACCAATACAATTACACTCATTTTTAATCCTACAAAATAGTTTCCTACTGTTTTGGTTTCGTGCACACCACGGTAAATTAATGCAGTGATAGCAAACACAACAGCAAGTGCAGGTAAATCGCAAATTAGTTTCATGCCAAAAATATCTGGCGCTTGTTGCCAAGCCAACATTTGTTCTTGCAACGGTTGTGTAAGTGTTTCCCCGTTGCTTAACCATAAGCTTGCCTGCGCAAAACCATTTTTAGCACTCAAATAATCCATTGTTAAAAACTCAGGAATATGCAGACCCACACCTGCCATTAATCCGGTAAAATAATCACTCCAGCTTATAGCCACTACAATATTGCCTATGGCATATTCTACAATCAGGGCCCAGCCAATAATCCATGCGGTAAGTTCACCAAAGGCTGCATATGCATAAGTATAGGCACTGCCGGAAATAGGTATACTGGAGGCAAACTCTGCATAGCTCATGGCAGAAAACGAACAGGCAATGGCAATAAAAATAAATAGTAAAATAACGGCAGGACCTCCGGAGGCACTGGCATTGCCAATGGTACTAAATATACCTGCACCAATAATGGCTGCAATACCTAAAGAGGTAATATCGCGCAAGGAAAGCGTTTTTTTGAGTGTATGCTCATCTTGTCCTAATTGTTCTGCCTCTGCAGCAATTTGTGCGATTGTTTTTTTTCTAAAGTAAGTTGTATGGCCCACTATGCGTATTACTTAATGAAGCAAGATAAAATTTTAGGCCTAATTATCGGTGCCTATTTCTTTAAGGCGTGCTTACAGTTGCCTGATTCGCATGCATGGCCTTTGCTGCTGCGCACCATATTTTTGATAAGAAATACTACAGCAGCTGCTATGATAATGCCAGCTATGATCAGTTGTATATTCATTTCTGTTTCTTCTTAGTTAGCCGAAGCTATTTCAAGTTTTCTGGGCTGATATTTGGCAGCCATTTCAGCCATGGCTTTTATATGATCAGGTGTGGTGCCACAGCATCCGCCTAAAATATTTACTAGACCTTCTTTACAAAATACTTCTACTTGTTTTGCCATAAATTCTGGGCTTTCATCATATTGTCCCATTTCGTTTGGCAGCCCAGCATTGGGATAAGCACTCACAAAAAATGGAGCTTGCTTTGCCAACACCTGTAAATACGGGCGCAGCGCATTGGCACCCAATGCACAGTTAAGACCAATACTTAACAAAGGGACATGACGCACCGAAGTAAGGAAAGCTTCGGTAGTTTGTCCGCTCAGGGTACGGCCTGAGGCATCTGTTATGGTACCAGAAATCATAATAGGATAAGTTTTGCCTGTTTCTTCAAACAGTTCCTGTGCTGCATATAAAGCCGCCTTGGCATTTAATGTATCGGTAATGGTTTCTATGAGCAGTAAATCTGCACCACCTGCCAGCAGGCCTTTAATTTGCCATTTAAAAGCATGGGCCAGTTCATCAAAGGTTATGGCACGATAACCAGGATTATTTACATCGGGCGACATGGATGAAAGCTTGGTGGTGGGCCCCATAGAGCCTGCTACAAACCTTGGCTTATCAGGATTTTTTGCTGTGTAGGTATCTGCTACTTCGCGGGCAATTTTTGCCGATTCAAAATTGATTTTCCATACCCAATCTTCTCCCAAATGATAATCGGCTTGTGCAATGGTGGTGCCGCTAAAAGTATTTGTTTCAATGATATCTGCACCTGCATCAAAATATTGTGCATGTATGGCTTTAATAATATCAGGATGTGTAATAGATAATAAGTCGTTGTTACCCTTTAAAGGATGTGGATGATTTTTCAGTTCATTGTTTCTGAAATCATTTTCTTCCAATTTATACCGCTGAATCATGGTGCCCATTGCCCCATCTAATATCAGAATGCGTTTGTTTAATAGGTCTTTAATATTCATATATAGGCTGTAATAGTTTTCAAAATTAAGAGCTAAAGGCCTTATGCCCAAATAATATCTCTGCCTTATCTCGGGAACATCGACCAATGTAATCACCCAAAACGGTTTTTTGCCACATACATTGAATATTAATTTTAATCTTAATAAGATTATTTTAGTGAATTTATGGCCTATAGTGCCTGAAACTACTGAATTTATGCTGTTTTTATAACGATGTAAATAAACCCGCAATTACCTGTAATGGTGACTATATGAAATGTTTAGCCTACCTTTGTCGCTCATTTTAATAAATAACGTACATTGACAACTTTTAACGATCTGGGCTTAGACGCGTCCGTTCTAAGCGCCATCTCGGAACTGGGATTTGTGAATCCCACGCCTATTCAGGAAAAGTCCATTCCTGTTTTTTTAGAAACTGAAAGAGACATTTTAGGATTAGCACAAACCGGTACCGGAAAAACAGCAGCATTTGGTTTACCCCTTTTGCAGCTAACGGATTTTAGTGCAAAAAGCACACAAACTTTAATCATTTGCCCCACACGTGAGTTGTGTATGCAAATCTCTCGCGACCTCACCAACTACAGCAAACACATGAAGAATGTGCGTGTAGTTTCGGTTTATGGTGGTGCAAGTATTTCGCATCAGATAGATGAACTGCGCAGAGGAGCACACATTGTTGTAGCTACACCAGGCCGCCTAATGGATTTAATGGAGCGCAAAGCAGTAAACATTAAAAGTATAAAATATGTGGTGCTTGATGAAGCAGATGAAATGCTGAATATGGGTTTCAGAGAAGATATTGAAAATATTTTATCTGTTACACCCGATAACAAACGTGTTTGTTTATTCAGCGCAACCATGCCAAAAGAAATCAGACAGATTGCCGAAAGGTATATGAATGATCCGGTAGAGGTGTCTGTAGGCAAAGCCAATTCAACCAACGTAAATATTGCGCATGAGTATGCAGTTGTGCATGCCAAAGATAAATATGCTGCCATGAAACGTGTGCTTGATTATACCAGTGAGCATTTTTACGGCATTATATTTTGTACCACTAAGCATGAAACGCAAGAGATTAGTGATAAGCTTATACGCGATGGTTATAATGCTGATTGCCTTCATGGCGATTTAAGCCAAAGCCAACGAGAGAAGGTGATGAACCGCTTTCGCCATCATGCCATTAAAATTTTATTGGCAACAGATGTGGCTGCACGTGGTATTGATGTAAGCGGATTAACACACGTGATACATTATCATTTGCCTGATGATATTGAAAACTACACACATCGCAGTGGTCGTACGGCCCGTGCTGGTAAAACAGGCACTTCTCTAACCTTATTAAACGTAAGAGAATTTTACAGACTTCGTGAGATTGAAAAATTAGCCAATATCAAATTTAAACGTGTTCTTATTCCATCAGCTATGGAAGTGCGTGATAAAAAATTATTAGCATTTATTGATACAATCAATTCAACAGAGATTGAAGAAACATTCTTTGATGATGTAGTTGAAAAGCATCTAAAACCTCTTTTGCAATTAGATAAGGAAGAAGTATTAAAGAAAATGCTCACCTTAGAGTTAAGACGCTTTAGCGCAGAATATATGAATGGCCCTGATTTAAATGTGGCCGATAGAGATGCTAGCAAAGCAGAAGGAGATGCAAAAGGCAGAGGTGCACGTTTGTTTGTTAGCGTTGGTTCAAAGGATGGCTTAAATACAGGATCTATGAAAGATTTGGTGTTAAGCTTAACAGGTATCAGCGGAAAACAATTGTTGCGCATTGATGTAAAAGGTGTTTACTCATTTATAAATGTAGATCCTGAAGTAATAGAGCAAGTAACAAAAGGATTACATGGAAGCAATTATAGAGGAAGAACATTAAGGGTTGAAGTTTCCGGTGAGCAACAAGACAAAAGTTATTCTAAAGGACGCGGAGGTGATGACGGAAGATACGGCAGAAGAAGAAGCGAAGGTGGTAGAAGAGATTTTGGTAGCCGTGGCGGAGATAGAGGAGGCGACAGAGGTGGGCGCTCGTTTGGCGGAAGAAAAGAAAGAGGTGGCTATTCTCGCAGAAGAGATTAATAACTTCATACAAAAAAACCCCGGCATGCCGGGGTTTTTTATTTTACAGTAGTTTAAATCAACTTATTTGATTTTGCCTTGCAAACCGGCACCTGCTTTAAATTTCACAACTTTTTTAGCAGGTATGTTAATTACTTTACCTGTTTGTGGGTTGCGACCTTTACGTGCAGCACGCTTAGTTACGGAGAAAGTTCCGAAGCCTACTAGGATTAATTTGTCGCCTTTTTTCAAAGCTGTTTGTGTACCTGCCATGAATGCATCTAATGCAGCTGCAGCTTGTACTTTGGTGATGCCGGCATCACCGGACATTTTGTCGATTAAATCTGACTTGTTCATAATGGTTAAAATTTATTTAAGGTTCGTTTTACCTGAACAAACTTATAAAAGAGAATGAAGAAATCAAGACACAGCAAGGCTTTCAGGCATTTTTTCATGAAATAGATTTTCACAGGTTTTCAACATTGATAGGCCTTTTAGCCTTTTTGGGGCTATTTAAATCTCTTGGTTAAGTAGCTTTAGCGCTTGTTTAGCAATGGTTTGCAAGTTATTTGCAGGTATTTTTATTTTTAGCTTAGCCTGCTCATAGCAATGTTTACGGGCTTCAAACAAGTGCATGATATATTGTAAGATTTCGTCTGGATTTTTCCTTTCAAACAGTGGTCGTCTATTTTCGCCCGCAACAATGCGATCAGTTAGAAGTTGTGGTACCGCCTCTAAATAGATGGTTAATCCGTGTTCATTCATCCATTCAATCTGATTAAAATAGCATGGCGCTCCACCTCCGGTAGCAATAAGTGCTGATTGTTCTTGTTGGGTTTGAAGCAGGCATAGGTGTTCTGCATTTCTGAAATATGCTTCGCCTTTGCTTTCAAAAATTTCTGATATAGTTAGTTTCTCTTGCACTTCAATCCTCACATCTAAATCAATAAACGCATAGCCAAGCACTTTTGCCAATTTTTTACCAAGCGTACTTTTGCCTGCCCCTGGCATGCCAACAAGATAAATGTTCTTTGCAGACTTATTGTGCATGCGTAATCAGTTCATATATTTCTTTACCGTTTCAAATGATGGCAAATTATAGGCGCTCCATTTTTTAATTACGGTATTACCCTTTAATAATATTAATCCCGGGTTTGAGCGCACCATAGATTTTATAGGCGTGGCATCCATCAGATAATATGAGAAAGCCAATTGGTGCTCATGGCGGTATACTTCAACCTGCTCGGGAGCAGTGGCACTTAATGCCCAAAACTTGTATCCACCTTGTTGCCATGAGTTGGCAAGAGCGGCTATCTGAGGCTCCATACCTGCTCTTCCCTCAAACACACTTTTTTGTACCAAAACCAATTTGTAGTGTTCTTTATCGGATAACAACGAATCGGTATAATCTATACCTGCGTCATTGTATAATTTAAAATCGAAAATAGCAGGCTTATAACCTTCCTTAACCAGCTTATCTATTCGGTCAATAAATTTATAGGTGTCTAAATTAGCCGGCAGGTTTGCGGCAGTAAACTCAAATTGTTGCCCTCCTTTTTCGTAAATAAAAATCATTTCATACTCATCTCTTGGTGCACCTTCCGGAATCTCCATCAACTTAACAATATCATTACCCACCTTGTATGGTAGAAAATCAATTTTAGGAAGGAACATATAGGTATAAAAGGTAAAGAAAGTAGTAACCAGAAGGGCAACAAAAATGCCTATATTGCTAATGGTTTTATTAAATAATGGCTTAATATTTTTGTGTCCCCAAAATATGATTGCAATAAAGACAAGCAATACCAGGTCCTTGATAAAAGATTGAAAGGGCTTTAATTTTATTGCATCACCAAAACAACCGCAATCTGTAACTTTATTGGTTATGGCAGAATACCCGGTGAGTAAGGTAAAGAAAATAATCATGAGCAACAGCAACCATGCATTGAGGTGGGAATAACAACCAGCCAATAAAACCACGCCAACAATTATTTCAAAAATGCAAATAAACATGGCTATGGGTATCGAATAGTGTGCAAAGAAAGGCATGTGAAATACTTCAAAATACTCTTCCAATTTATATGAAAAGCCTATGGTATCATTGGCCTTAATAAAACCGGAGATAATAAAAAGCACACCAACCAGTATGCGACTCAATTGTACAATAATTTTCATGGTTAATTTTATTAAAACAATTTTTAAACGACACGTTTCTCTTAATTATTTCTCTATGCTTTATAAATAATCTGCATAAAATTTAAAATTAGGTTTTAGGTATTGGGTGTTTGGTTTTGGTAAATTTTACTCAACATTTAACGCCAATATTTTAAACGCAATAACTCCCACTTAATCTAGATGTATCAGTGCAAAAACTGCATAATTCATCATATCTCTTATGTTGGCATCAATGCCTTCTGACATAATGGTTTGGCCTTTTGCTTCTTCAATTTGACGAATGCGCAGCAAGCGCATTAAAATCATATCTGTAAATGTACTTACGCGCATATCTCTCCAGGCTTCGCCATAATCATGGTTTTTTTCTTCCATTAGCGCCTTTACTTCGACTACCTGCTTATTATACAATGTTTCTAATTGTGTTAATGGCAAATTGGTTTCCGACAAGTCTTTAAGTTCTAACTGAATCAATGCAATGATGCAATAATTTACAATTCCTATAAACTCAGTGCGTTCATCTTCATTCACCTTCTTCACCGTATTCTCTTCAATGGTTCTTATACGCTGGGCCTTAATGAATATCTGATCCATGAGCGAAGAAACGCGCATAATTCGCCATGAAGTGCCATAATCTTTGCTTTTTGTTAAAAAGATACTTCGGCATTTGTGGATGGCCTCATCGTATTGTATGGAAGTTTTATTGCTCACTTTTTTATGGTTGAATAGATTTAGCTGCACACCTAAGTTTTTTTATTAGCCGATTATACGTTTACTTCGGTGCAGGTATGAGGCACAAAAATAACAGAGCCTTTTAAAATGCAAACATTTCAGAAAAAAATAACGCTTAACTGCTCTTCACAATTGTTGGTGCTGGATAAGCCGATAGCAATGGGCATTATCAATGCTACACCCGACTCATTCTTCCCAGGTAGCAGGCATCAGGCAGTAGCAGCAGCGGTTGAGCAAGCCGGTGCAATGCTTCAGGCAGGAGCACGTATACTGGATATTGGCGGCTATTCTACAAGACCTGGTGCGGCAGAGGTAACTGAAGAGGAAGAACTAAATAGGGTTATACCCATAATAGAAGGTATACGTAAATCATTTCCTTTAGCTATAATCAGTGTAGACACCTTTAGGGCTCAAGTGGCAAGCCATGCAGTGCGTGCCGGAGCCTGCATGGTTAATGATGTTTCAGCCGGTGAGGATGATGCACTGATGATAGAAACCATAGCAGCATTGGGGGTGCCATACATTATTATGCATAAAAAGGGAAACCCTCAAACCATGCAAATACAACCCCATTACGAAAACGTGGTTTTGGAGGTAATTACCTATTTGCAGCAGCGGGTTGCACTTTGCAAACAAGCAGGTATTAAAGATGTGGTAATTGACCCTGGCTTTGGTTTTGGTAAAAATCTGGAACACAACTATAAGCTATTTGCCTCACTCCAGGATTTGAGTATATTTGAATTGCCGGTATTAGTAGGTGTATCACGCAAAAGCATGATTCAAAAATTGCTAAAGGTTGATACTGCACATGCCCTTAATGGTACCACAGCTTTGCATGCGCTGGCATTATCCAAAGGAGCTGATATTTTAAGAGTACACGATGTGGCTGAGGCCATGGAATGCATAGCAATAGTAAACGCATTAAATGGAATTATTTAAGTTTTACGACTTCAGGTTTACCCTTGTAAACATAATTGATGTGCTGCTTGTAGCCGGTATTATCCATCAGTTATACCGTTTACTTAAAGGCAGTTTAGCATTTAACATGCTCATTGGCTTGGTTACCATTTACTTGTTTTGGGTTATTGTGCGTTTGTTTGAAATGCCGCTTCTGGAAACAATTTTGGGAGAATTTACCAAAGTAGGATTTATTGCTATTTTAATTGTTTTTCAGCAGGAAATAAGAAAATTTCTATTGCTTATAGGTAAGGGTACCTTCGGGAATGAGAATAAATCAATACTGCGGTTTTTGCCCTGGAACTGGAAGATAGAAAAAAGCTTTAATACCAATTTTGAAGATATTGTTGATGCCTGCGAAACCCTTTCCCAGAGCAAAACAGGTGCATTGATTGTTTTTCCTAAAACTTCTGAAATGAAGTTTATTGGTGCCAGCGGTGAATGGATTGATGCCAATATCAGCAAACGTCTAATCATCACTATTTTTAATAAAAAGAGTCCGCTCCATGATGGTGCACTTATTATTGCAAACAGCAAAATTAAAGCAGCCAATGCGGTACTGCCATTAAGCGATAATCCTGACGCCCAAAACAAATATGGCCTGAGGCATTTAGCTGCTATAGGTATTACCGAGCAAACCGATGCAATTGCTCTGGTGGTTTCAGAGGAAAAAGGCACTATGGCAATAGCTAAAGAAGGTAAGATGCTTGAGGGAATGAGCAGTGAAAAAATGGTAGCATTTTTAAATAAAGAGTTTGCCGGTGAAATGGTTAGGGTAAACAAATCAGCTGCTTCTTAAGAAGTTTAATATAGCTGAAATACAGGGGCTTGAATATTTATTGTGGTTAGGATAAACAAGCGGCATTAGCTACCTTCGCACGCATTATTCTAATCCTTCCATGGCACCCGATAAATACATGAAACGTGGCGTATCTTCTAAAAAAGAGGATGTGCATGCTGCCATTAGAAATGTAGATAAGGGTATTTTCCCTAAAGCTTTCTGCAAAATTGTTCCTGATTATCTGGGAGGCGATGAGAATTACTGCAATATTATGCATGCCGATGGAGCAGGTACCAAATCATCTCTGGCTTATTTATACTGGAGAGAAACAGGCGACCTGAGTGTTTGGAAAGGTATTGCTCAGGATGCCATTGTTATGAATCTCAACGACTTGTTGTGTTCAGGCGCATATCAACATATTACACTCTCATCAACCATTGGCCGTAATAAAAACCTAATACCGGGTGAAGTAATTGCAGCAATTATTGAAGGCACAGAAGAGTTTATTGCCATGTTGCAGTCACACGGTATACAGGTGCACAGCACGGGAGGTGAAACAGCAGATGTTGGCGATTTAGTGCGAACCATTATTGTTGATTCAACCGTAACTGCGCGTATGCCAAGAAATAAGGTAATTGACAACAGCCGCATTAAACCAGGAAACGTTATTGTTGGATTTGCCTCCTTTGGTAAGGCTAGCTATGAAAATGAATATAATGGAGGAATGGGCAGCAATGGTTTAACCTTGGCTAGACATGATACCCTTTCAGCAAATTATAAAACCTATACAGAATCTTTTGACCCCTTGCTACCTGATGAATTGGTATATACCGGTAATCTAAATTTAACCGACCATTTACCCGGACATCCATTGAATGTTGGTAAGATGATTTTATCGCCTACAAGGACTTTCTCTCCGCTTATCAAACAAATTCTCGAGCAACACGCCTCGCAAATTGATGGCATGATTCACAATACCGGTGGAGGCCAAACCAAAGTGCTGCATTTTACCTCGGGATTAAATATCATTAAGGATAATTTATTTGAAACGCCTCCGTTGTTTCAAATGATACAACAACAGTCACAAACATCCTGGGAGGAAATGTACAAGGTCTTCAATATGGGTAATTTGCTTGAATTTTATACAGATGAAAAAACGGCAATAGAGTTAATTGCCATTGCAACTGCATTTCAAATTGAGGCAAGAATAATTGGCAGGGTAGAGTCCGGTGAAGGAAGTGTTCATATTCTTACACCATCAAATGAATTCACTTATAAGCATTAACTCTTTTTACGTGCAATGAAGATATTGGTAACAGGCGGAACAGGTTATATCGGATCACATACAGTGGTTGAGTTACAGCAGTCGGGTTACGAGGTGTTGATAATAGATAATTTTGAAAACTCTCAGCCATTTATTGTTGATCATATTGAAAAGATAACCGGTGTGCGTCCGCATGTGGAACGTGCTGACCTTAGAGATAAAGCTGCTTTGTACGATGTATTTAAGTCATACTCCGATATTGCTGCCGTTATACATTTTGCAGCCTATAAAGCAGTGGGTGAAAGTGTGGCACAGCCGCTTAAATATTATCAGAACAATATTGGTGGCACAGCTAACCTTCTTGAAGTGATGCAGGCTCACCACGTTCATGAAATGGTTTTCTCATCTTCATGCACAGTTTACGGAGATGTAGCCAATCCTCTGGTAGATGAATCTGCACAGGTAGTAAAAGCCAACTCACCTTATGGCAATACCAAGAAAATATGTGAGGAGATGTTGCAGGATCAAACAGCAACCGCTAACCTACGTGTGGTTTCATTGCGTTATTTTAATCCTGTAGGAGCACATGACAGTGCGCTGCTGGGAGAATTACCTGTTGGTGTTCCCAATAACCTGGTGCCATTTATAACGCAAACTGCTATTGGTAAAAGACAAAAGCTTACTGTATTTGGCGATGATTATCCTACACCTGATGGCACCTGCATCAGAGATTATATACATGTAGTGGATTTGGCCAAAGCGCATGTAGCGGCTATTTCATATCTAAAAAAGCAAACAGCATCAAGCGGTTATTTCGTATTTAATATCGGCACAGGAAAGGGAAATTCGGTGATCGAGGTAATACGCTCATTTGAAAAAGTAAGCGGTACAAAACTACATTATGAAATAGGTGCACGCAGGGCAGGCGATGTGGTACAGATTTATGCAGTGTGTGATAAGGCAAAACGAGAATTGGGATGGAATGCATTGCGCAATTTAGATAACTGCATGCAAACTGCTTGGCAATGGGAACAGCAATTAAAAAATTTAAATATACACGCCTAAGTTTATTTGTAAGATGACAACAAAAAAAAGCATTTTAATCACCGGTGGAGCAGGATTTATAGGCTCACACGTGGTGCGTCTGTTTGTAAATAAGTATCCCGATTATAAGATTTTTAATCTGGATAAATTAACCTATGCCGGCAACTTAGCCAATATTGCTGATGTAGCAAACAAACCCAACTACACCTTTATCAAAGCAGATATTGTAGATGCTGCTCAAATCAATTCCTTGTTTGAAACGCACCGATTTGATGCCGTGATTCACCTGGCTGCCGAAAGCCATGTAGATCGCAGTATTACCAATCCAATGGATTTTGTAATGACCAATGTGGTGGGTACGGTAAATTTGCTAAATGCGTTTAAAAATTTATGGAATGGCGCATATGATGGAAAACTATTTTATCATGTGAGTACGGATGAGGTTTACGGAAGTTTGCACGATGGTGGATTTTTTCTTGAAACCACCCCTTACGATCCGCAATCACCCTACTCAGCTTCAAAGGCAAGTTCCGATCATTTCGTGCGTGCTTATTATAACACCTATAAAATTCCGGTTGTGCTCAGTAACTGTTCAAACAATTATGGGCCTAATCAATTTCCTGAAAAACTCATTCCGCTATTCATTAATAATATTCGCCATAATAAACCACTACCTGTTTATGGTAAAGGAGAGAATGTGCGCGATTGGCTTTATGTAATAGACCATGCCCGTGCAATAGATGATGTGTTTCATAAAGGCAAAACCGGAGAAACATATAATATCGGTGGTTTCAACGAATGGAAGAATCTTGATTTGGTGAAAGTGATTTGTAAAACCATGGATGAGAAATTGGGAAGACCTGCTGGTGAATCAGAAAAACTGATTACCTATGTAACAGATCGTGCCGGACACGATTTGCGCTACGCCATCGATTCAAATAAAATCATGAAAGAACTTGGCTGGCAACCATCACTTCAGTTTGAAGAAGGTATTGCAAAAACAATCGATTGGTACCTAGCCAACCAGCAATGGATGGATGAAGTCACCAGTGGCGATTATCAGAAGTATTATGAAAACATGTACGCGAAACGATAAAATATGAAAGGAATAATTTTAGCCGGAGGAAGCGGAACCCGTTTGCATCCGCTTACACTTGCTGTAAGCAAACAACTCATGCCTGTTTATGACAAACCCATGATTTATTATCCGCTGAGCACTCTGATGCTGGCAGGTATAAATGAGATATTGATTATTTCTACACCGCATGATTTGCCAGGGTTTAAAAAGTTGTTGGGAGATGGCTCACAGGTAGGTTGTCGCTTTGAGTTTGCAGAACAGCCTAGTCCCGATGGCTTGGCGCAGGCATTTATTATAGGCGAAAAATTTGTTGGTAAAGACAAAGTAGCATTGATTTTAGGTGATAATATTTTCTTTAGTTCAGGATTAAGCAAATTGCTAAAGGACAATAATAATCCGGATGGTGGTGTGGTATTTGCCTACCATGTTAGCGATCCTGAACGCTATGGTGTGGTTGAGTTTGACGGGCAGATGAATGCAATCAGTATTGAAGAAAAGCCTGCACAGCCAAAATCCAATTATGCAGTTCCAGGCTTATACTTTTATGATAATTCGGCTATTGATATTGCAAAAAATATCAAGCCTTCTCCACGAGGTGAGTTGGAAATTACAGATGTAAACAAAGTGTATCTGGAGCAAGGCAAATTAAAGGTAGGCGTTTTGCAGCGCGGCACCGCTTGGCTTGATACAGGAACTTTTGCATCACTGATGCAGGCCGGTCAGTTCGTGCAGGTAATTGAAGAAAGGCAGGGGCTTAAAATTGGTTGTATTGAAGAGATAGCTTATAAAAACGGTTGGATAACCAAGGAGAAATTAAAAGAAGAAGCAACTAAACTGCTAAAAAGTGGCTATGGACAATATTTATTAAATCTTATAAAGTAAACATTAGAATAATATGAGTAATGCACAACACGAAGCGTTAAGAAAATTCAATTATCAGATTTCATTTGCATTGAGCAATTATAAATCGCATGGCTTGTCAGCGTCTTCATACCACAATATAGTTATTGGCGGACTTGGCGGTTCTGGTATAGGTGGCCGCATTGTAAAGTCATTGTTTACCAGCTCTTGTCCGGTTCCGGTAGAGTGCATTGCAGACTACAGTTTGCCTGCTTATGTAAATGAAAAGTCATTGGTTATACTCGGTTCATATTCCGGTAATACAGAGGAAACACTACAGATGTTTGAAGAAACTGTAAAGCGGGGCAGTAAAATACTTATACTCACTTCAGGCGGTAAACTTGGAGAATTAGCTACAAAACATCAGTTGCACAGTTATCATCTCGAGCCGGGCTTCCAACCACGCATGGCACTTGGTTTTTCATTAACCTATCTTATTCAGATATTTAATGAGCTAACCGGAAAGTCAGCTCAAACCGGATTAGAAAACATGGCTTCATTCTTTGAAGATACCAAACCTTACGAAGATGAGGCCACGGAATTGTTTGAAGTAATTAAACCAAAGGTAAAGAGCAAGCTGGTAGTTTTAACAGATGGTTTGCTTGAGCCCATAGGTATTCGTTTTGCGCAACAGGTGCAGGAAAATGCAAAGCATGAGTGTTTTCAGCATACATTACCTGAAATGAATCACAATGTAATTGAGTCTTACTACGGGCAGCTTGATACAGTTTTTATTATGCTTGACTCGTTGCAGAGTGAACGTGTTACCTCCAGATTTGAATTCTTAAACAGCTTGCTTGCAGTAGAGTATAATAAGGTTATACATATGGAGCTTTCAGATTTTTCGTTTAGCAGTATGTATAAACTTATTCATCGCCTCGACTGGTTATCCTTGTATATTGCAGATTACCGCAAGGTTGATTCTCTTAACGTTCCCAATATTGCATCCTTAAAAGAATTTCTAGAGAACGCTTAGTAGGCATGGGATTCTTTAGCAGCCTTTTTAAAAATACTCCTAAACTTGCCGACCGCAATTTTAAAAATCCTATCACAACGGAGTTTCACTCACATTTGCTCCCTGCAATCGATGATGGTGTTATTACATTTGACGAAAGTCTAATGGTGCTTGAAGCTATGGCCCAGATGGGCTACAGAAAAGTAATTACTACTCCGCACATCATGGGTGATTTTTATAAGAATGGTTTTCACAATATTCCTGAACTATCAAATCAACTGCAATTAAAATTGAATGAAAAAAATATTCCCATCGAATTATATGCAGCGGCCGAATATATGGTTGATGATGCCTTAGAAGTAAAAATTAAAAATAATGACCTACTTTGCTTTGGCGATAAGTATGTACTGATAGAGTTGCCTTTTACAGAAGAGCCTGCTAACCTTAAACAAGTGTTATTTGATTTACAGGTAAATGGTTACAAGCCGGTTTTGGCTCACCCTGAGCGTTATGGTTATATGGCCCAGCGTAAATCAAAATTCGAAGAACTTAATCAGGCCGGAATATTTTTTCAGTTGAATTTATTTTCCATTTTGGGTTATTATTCTAAAGAAGTTCAGAAAACAGCCGAATGGCTTATATCCAATAAAATGGTTCATATGGTTGGTTCAGATACACATGGTCCGCGTCATATAGAAGTCTTTCGCACAGCAGTTAGCAGTCAGCGATACCAAAAACTTTGCGAATTACCCTTGCTTAATAATACACTCTAGCAACATTTCTCCTTTTTCCAATCCTCTAGTTAACAGACTTTTTTAGTTAAAGCTAAAGTCTACCATCTTTGTTCTACGGGTTATTTTATGGGCGGCACCAAACCAACCTAGTGCTTTGATTTTTGATTGAGGATTTAAAGGAAAAATATTGCTAGGTACGTTTGCCACAGGTTCAGCAAATAAGCCTGCAAATCCTCCACCTGTTCCATTGGTTAACTCTTGAAGCATCCTCACATAAAAAAAGAGTTGTTCTCGTGTAATGCTGTATACCTCAACCTTTATTGAGTCGCCTGGATAGTAACTTGGTTTTAATTCTGTTCCGCCTTCCTGTTCCTCTACCAGATTTATAGAGCGCCTCAGAGGGAAATTAAAGGTAGACTCAATTTCAATCTGTGCATTGGGTGAATTTTCACCTGCAGTAGATTCACTCACCACATTAAAGTTTCTCACTTCATTGTAATACTTCCATCCGGCTCCATCTTTAATTAGATAAGGGTTTGAGGCAACAGAGTTTCTTTTTACATAGTATTTTAAACGGTAGCTATCACCCAAACCTGCAGGATCTATTGGCTTCATTTCTACATAGCCGGTACCTTCTGGAATAGGACCTCCGGGGCCATTGCTGCGTTCGGTTAGTACCCGTGTATAAAAACTATCGGGATGAAAAATAACAGGACGATTGATGCGTGATTGCGATATGAGTGTATCACCTTCAGGTAAGCGTATCAGCAAAGTATAAGTGCTATTGGGTTTAGGCAAGGTAGTACTGGTTACATAATTTCCGTTACCCACATGGTTGCAGATATCAATGTTCAGCACGCCACCTGTTGTATCAACAATAGCAACCATTGCATTGATTACTTTTTCTGGTTCTCCGGAAAATAGGTATGGTACAGAACGCGATATTTTAATGGTATCTTTTATTAGTTTTAGCGGATCCTCAGGGTCATAAACAATCATACCTTCTATTACATATTGCGATTCTCCTTTATCACCTTCAATATCTATCTTTTCAATACATGCTTGCATGGCTAGCAACACAAACATTAATGGCAGTATATATTTTAATCTTTTCATGCGTTAAAATTTGAAATTATAGGTAAATGCAGGAATAGGAAATGCAAACAACGAAAACTGAACCAGTTCAGTTACATAACTTGAGTTATCAGCAATTCTTGGATACACAGCAAATGGATTGCGTCTGCCTAGTACGTTGTATAAACCAAAAACAACTTCCCATTCGTAGGTATACTTCATACGTTTAAAAAAGGATTTTGGTAATGCATCAGGCTTCACACGCGGTTTGTTTTTTACACTTGCCGTTAAATCAACCCTGAAAAAATCGGGGATACGAATATTGTTTCTGGGAGCATTGGGATTGTGCGGCACGCCATAACCTTCGAACATAAATTTATTGGATGGCAGATTTACAGGAGTTCCGGTCCCGTATATCACGTTACCATTAAGTGTCCAGCGTGGAGAAAGCTCATAACTGGTAATTACATTGAGGTTGTGCAGTTTATCAAAACGGGTAGGATACCATGTTCCATTATTTATTCTGTCTACCTGCCTTTCTGTTCGTGCGATAGTATAACTGATAAAGCCGGTGAGTTTGCCTGTATTCTTTTTAATATACCATTCCACTCCGTATGCGCGTCCTTTGCCACTCAGCAGCTGCCCTTCAAGAAAAGGATTAAGCAATAAATCGGCCCCATCAATGTAATCAATCTGGTTTTGCATGGTTTTGTAGTAGGCCTCAACAGAAGTTTCATAATCATCTGCTGCCCCAAAATTTCTGAAGTAGCCCAATGCAACCTGATCAGATAATTGAGGTTTGATGTTATTGGTGCTGGTTGTCCATACATCAAGCGGAATAGATGCTGCCGTATTCGATATCAGATGCAGGTACTGGACAGTTCGCATATAACTGGCTTTGATGCTGCTCTTTTCGTTAATCTCATATTTAATCGAGAGTCGGGGCTCAAAGTTGTTATAGGCTTGTATATTTTGAAAACTGTTAAAACTATCTGTACTCTCCAGCGTGCGCCCGAAAACGGTGAAGGAATCAGTATAGTTTTGCCTTACACCTTTACCCAGAAATTGGTAGTTTGAAAAACGCAAACCATAGGTAGCAGACCATCGGCTACTCAGGGTTTGCTCATTAGAAATATAGAGTGCATTCTCTAGCGCAAACTTATCAGCCAGCTCAATACGCTGCTCAGCTCCTTCACTTTTAAATGTGGCCTTACCGGGTTTAAAGGTGTAGTAAATTGACTGACCACCGAAATTATATGTATTTTTATTATTAAGATACCAAGTAAAATCTTGCTTTAAGCTGTAATTAATGATACTTGATGTCCAGTTAAAACCATCTCTTGAGCCAATTACACTTGCACCGATACCATAGTCATAGTTGCTGTAAAATGCCGTGGTATTGCTGAATAATTTATTACTGATTAAATGATTCCATCGTGCAGTGAGTGTGGCATTGCCCCAGTTGAAACCAAATTGTTCAACCCCAAACGCATCTCTGCCTAAATAGCCGGAGATAAAGATTTTATCTTTTTGGCCCAAACTATAATTGGCCTTAAGAGTTAGGTCGTAGAAGTAAAGTTGCAATCCTTTAAAATCAGGATTATTGATAAGAAAAGGTACCGCAAGAACATCGCCATAACTTCTTCTGCCGGCAATTATAAATGAACCTTTGCCTTTATTGATGGGCCCTTCTAAGGTGAGTCTTGAAAAGATAATTCCCACACCACCCTGAGCGGCAAATTCTTTTTTGTTTCCTTCCTTTAAGCGCACATCAAGTATAGATGACAAGCGGCCCCCATATTTTGCATTGATGCCACCTTTATACAATTTCACATCTTTAACTGCATCCGGATTAAAAACAGAGAAAATACCAAACAAATGCGATGAGTTGTATACCGGTGCCTCATCAAGCAATATCATATTTTGGTCTATGCTTCCTCCACGAACATTAAATCCTGATGCGCCTTCACCTACTGTGCTTACACCAGGTAATAGCTGTACACTTCTCACCAGGTCAACCTCACCCAGCAATGCCGGTATTTTACTAATGGTTTTTATGTCGAGCCTGTTAATCGACATTTCATTGCGTTTAATCTGCTCATCTCTTCTTTCAGCTGTTACATTAACCTCCTTCAATTCTTTTCCAACCGGTACCATTTCAAAATTTATTTTAAGCGGTTCATTTAAATTAATGGATTTGGTTTGTATTTGGTATCCAATATACTGGCAAACCAGCGTATAAGAACCTGGAGGCAGGCTAATGGAATAATAGCCATATTCATTGCTTACCACTCCGGCATTATTTTCTTGTATAAAAATGGTGGCACCAATAAGTTCTTCACCGGTTGTAGCATCTTTTAAATATCCATTTATCGGAATCTTTTTTTGAGCACTTGCAATGGAGGCTAAACCAATCAAGATTAAAGATAGCAAGTAATTTATTTTCATGAAAAGTATTTAAAACGTAAAATTCGAGAACAGTGCAAAAGTATGTGAGCATTTAAAAGGAACAAATATTTTTAGTTGAGTGGGAAAATGAGCCGATAACTGGTTTATTCGTTTAAGCGATTTTACTTGCCCTTATCTATCTAGCCACTTTTTAAATTCAGGTGCTCGTTCTCTGCTAACGGTAATTTCTTCTTCAGGTGAGGGAGATAAATCAACTTTTAGTTTACCATTAAAGTAGCTATGCACACTTTGTATACTTTTATAGGATGTAATACAACCTCTGTTTAGTTGAAAGAAATCTATTTCGGGTAGTTGCGGCAAAAGCTGATCCAACGATTCGTCCAACACATATTTTTGCTTTTGAATGGTAAGTAAATACACACTTTTATCTGCGGCATAAAAACAGGAGATATCTGAAAGGGGAACAGAAATCCATTTGGTACCTACCTTTATTAAGAATCTGTTTTTAACTGCTACTGTAGGTGGTTTTTGCAGCTGTTTCAGCAATTCAGTTAAATCAGGTAAATGTGTTTTGCCATTATGAAGCAGCTTAAATTTTTCAATAGCCTGTTTCAACAAATCGGCATCAACAGGTTTGAGTAAATAATCAATACTGTTTACCTTAAAAGCTTGCAATGCAAATTCATCATAGGCAGTAGTAAAAATAATCGGGCATTTAACTTCTATACGCTTAAAAATCTCAAAGCTTCTGCCATCAGCCAATTCAATATCCATAAAGGCAAGTTCTGCATCAGGGTTTTTTGCAAACAATTCTACTGCAGATTCAATACTGTCAGCGGTTCCAATAATATCCGTTTCCGGTTCTACTTTTTTAATTAATTTCTGCAACCGGGCTAATGCGGGTGTTTCGTCTTCTGTGATAATTACTCTCATGATTAGATTAATGGTAAGCTTACCATAAAGTATTCTTCTGTTTCTGTAATTTCTACCTGACTTTTTGTTAAATATCCGTAGCGGGTAATGATATTGTTTAATCCGATCCCATTACTCTCCACATTCATTTTACGTTGAAGATTATTTCTTATATGCAATTCTGATCCGTTAGCCGATATATTGATTTCTAAAGGATGTTTCGCAGAGATGATATTGTGTTTGATTGCATTTTCAAGCAGCATTTGCAGAGAAAGTGTAGCAATCGATTTATTTCTGCATTCTGCAGGAATATGTATATGCACCCTGAGATTATTGCCAAAACGTATCTGATTGAGGTATATATAAGCCTGAATAAACTCCAATTCCTCTCCAAGGGTAACAGTTTCTTTTTCTTTCTGATTTAGCACATAGCGGTAAACATCAGATAATTTATGAATAAAGTTTGTAGCTGTAGCCGGGCTTTCTTCTATTAAACTCGTAAGTGTATTTAATGAGTTGAATAGAAAATGCGGATTAATTTGACTTTTTAGTGTTTCAAACTCAGCTGATATGCTTGTTCGTTTCAGTTCTTCTTTTTCTTGTAGTACTTTTTTCCATTGACTGAAAAATGCTTTTGCTACGAAGATACTGTTGATAAGGAGTGTTATGACAACACTGGTAACCATATTGGCAATATTCTCTTTCGATTTCAGATCACATGGATGGCCATGTATTATAGGGAATAGCAATAAATAAAAAAGATAATGCACAGTAATGGGCCAGGCAAGCGCTATGCTGCCGCTGATGAGTAATTTAAACCTGAGTTGCTTCTCTAGACTGATTCTTTTGTCTAGCAGATTAAGCAATAAGATATTGCCATTCCAAATAAGAACAATGTATAAGAAAGTAGTGAAAATGTTCAATCTCAATTCTTCTGGTGTATCCTGTGCATGTCCTATAAAGCCATAAAATATAGCCATTAGCGCAATGATAACATGTCGTATCACAAAATCGCGCTTATCAAATAAATAAGGGCTTTCTGTTTTTATTCCCATAATCAGCAGCTGCTAAATTACAAATAAATTGATGCAGGCAGATAAATATTATCCGCCTGCTTGTAATTAAAATGTATACCTGAACATCGGAACCGGGAAAAACCCCTGCTGATATTCTGTTGTGATGCGATTTCTTCTCCGATCAAAACCTTGCGCAAAAATGTTTTTATGATCAGTTATGTTTTGAAAGTCTATTGCAAATTCCATTGAACTTTTCTTAAAGTCTTTCCTATAGCCAATCTTTACGTCAGATCTGAAGTAATCCGTTTGCTTTTGGCTAAATGCATTTGATTCATTAAAAACAACCTCGCCTTTTGCAGCAGATTTTGTTTCATCTATTGGTGTGAAGTAACGGCCGCCAACTGTAGTAAACTTAATATTAAAATACACCACACTTCCTTTGTTATTTACTTTAAATTCTTTTCCTGCTAAAATATTGGCCGCAAAGCCCGAATTAAACGCTGTATTGCGTTCAACGCCATCACTGCCTTTGTATTTACTATCGAATACAGATCCTGTAATGAGGAAATAAAAGCCTTTGTTGAAGTAACGCTCCAACGTTAATTCTACACCATAATTGGTGCCAGTGCCGTTATTATTCAGGTTGGTATTATCTGTTGGATTAAAGGATGCTCCAATATTTAGCATAGAAAAACTTGAAGGAAAGGTATTAACAGGTACCTGATCAAGTAGTTGATAGTATGCTTCCATCTTAAATTTCAGTGTTTGGGTAAACATGTTTTCATAACCTATCACAAAATGGTTGGAACGCATGAAGTTGAGGTTTTTATTAGGTGTATTACCGCTTCTATCTTTTACAAATAGGTTATATATCGGCAAAGCTTGATGATGTAAGCCATAACCTGCATTGATGCTTGAGCGGTCGTTTATTGCAAAGCGGATGCCTGCTCTAGGTTCTGCAACAAATTGTTCGTTTACATCAAAATATTGCATGTGCACACCAATATTGGCTGTAAAGCGTGTGCTAAAGCGATGCTTAAATTGTACATAAGCCTGAGATAAATTTACATTTCCGGTTTGTTTAACTCTAACCGAATCAATGGTAGCACGGTTGTAATAATCAGTATTGGAATAATCAAAAACAGTTAAGTCATTGGTAAATCCTGCATGTAGTGAGTTTTTTGCATTAAACTTATGGGTAATGTTTGCTACCGCTGAGTATTTGCTTTCAATGAAACTTCCTTTGGCGCGTAAAAATGTATTTTTCTCATCGGCAAGATTCAAACTGTCCATGGTATAGCTATCACTGCTGTAGCTATTTGCCAATGTAAATTTGGCCCATGTTTTGGCACCTATATTCTTTTCATAGGCAATGCCATTTACGATTTTACCATAACGTGGAAATTGGTTGCGGTCTACTTCTCCGTAAAAATCAATTCCACTGGTATCAACATCTTTTGCAAGCAAATCAATAGAGCTTATTCCTCCCATCCCAAAAATACTTAACTTACTTTTATTCTTAAACGGGATGGCAATTTTATAATTCATATCTTGATACAAAGGAACAGCGGCACCTGTACCCACGTTTACACCAACAGCTTTCATTACCCCAAGTGTTGAGTAACGATAATTGAATATAAACGATGCTTTTGAGTTTTTACTAAATGGGCCTTCGGCACCTAATTCAAAACCATTGAACCCAACTTGTGCAATGTATTCTCTTTTTTCATTGTTTCCTTCACGCATCACTAAATCAAATACACCTCCATTTGCATTACCATATTGCGCAGGGAAAGCGCTGGTAAAAAAGTCTGATTTGCCAATATTGTTTGCATTTAGCATACTTACCGGTCCGCCTGTATTAAAATTGCTTCCAAAGTGGTTGGGGTTAAAAATATTTACACCCTCCAATTGCCAAAGCATGGCATTGGGAGAATTGCCACGAACCACAATATCATTTCTGCTGTCATTGCCTGAAACTACCCCCGCAAAATTCGCTGCCATGCGACTTGGGTCTCCCAGAGCACCGGCATATTTTTTTGTTTCATCCGGATTAAATGAACGAGAACTTATTACAGCCATTTCATTATTGGTAACGGTAGGGTCTTTTTTACGATCATAAGTTACAACAACATCATTCATCTTCACTACTGCTTCTGTCATGGTTAGATTCAATACCACTTCTTTACCGGCAGTAACCACAATATCAGGCACAGTAAGCATTTCATAGCCAACATAAGTAGCTTGTAAAGTTCTGCGACCAAGCGGCACGTTCACAATTTTGAAAAAGCCATCGGCATCGGTAACAGAACCGAGCTTGGTTGATTCAGTCTGAATAAAAACGGTTGCACCAATAAGCGGTTGCTTACTTTCTTGGTCAATAATTCTTCCTCTTACGCTTTGTGAACCGTTTTGAGCCATCGAAGAATGAATGAGGATAAGCTGTAATAGCAGAACCAAGGCTAAGACGTTAACAATCTTGCCAAGCGGTTTCAGGGTTGGGTTGGTTAGATGTGGTGTGTTGCGTTTTTTCATCGGTTAAGTGATTTGGTGCAGCAAATTTGCACTGATACATAGGGCAATTGATGCTGTTTCTGACCAAGTGTGTTTTTTTACCGATGAAACGTTGTGTGTGCTTGTTCAGCTGGCAGTTAATTAAACAGCAACTACACGCGATATTTGCGGGATGGCGTTTTTCAAACCATTTTCAATACCGGCTTTCATGGTCATATGACTCATTTCACAGGAAGAACAATTGCCGGTAAGCTTAAGCCTTACTTCCATCTCTTCGGTTACTTCTACTAATTCTACATCTCCGCCATCTGCCTGAAGGAAGGGCCGCATAGAATTAAGTGCCAGTTCAATTTTATCAATTATTTCTTTGCTCATGGTTCACAAAATTAATTTTTTCAGGCATTTGCCAAAGCAGCCTTTTGCGCATTGATAATGGCTACTTGCTGTGCTACACGCTCAGCCATATCCATCAAATATTGGCGTGATTTATTTTCAGAATCTAACACGGCCGGGTTGCCGGTGTCTCCGCCCTGCCTAATGCGCATAAATAAAGGCAATTCTCCCAGAAAAGGAACATGCAACTCCTCGGCCATTTTTTTGCCACCGCCTTCACCAAAAATATAATATTTGTTTTCAGGTAATTCTTCAGGAGTAAACCAAGCCATATTTTCAACCACTCCTAAGAGTGGAACTTTGGTTGGCATCATCTGAAACATAGTAGCAGCTTTAAATGCATCTGCCAGAGCCACAGCCTGAGGGGTGGTTACCATTACCACTCCTGTTAAAGGAACAATCTGAATCATGGTAAGGTGAATATCACCAGTACCCGGAGGTAAGTCTAAAACCAAATAATCTAATTCCCCCCAATCGGTATCGTTTATAAACTGACGGAGTGCAGATGAGACCATGGGT